>JAFSIR010000026.1 GCA_017439715.1 Clostridia bacterium
AGTCCTTTTGTGTTTTTCATGTATCTCAAATCGTTTTTTATGAGTTTATAAAACCCTGCAATGCCGCACTTTCTCGGCAAGCCATTACTCAATGGGCTTCATTGTTGGGAACAGCACAACATCGCGGATGGTGGATCTGCCGGTAAACAGCATGCATAGGCGATCGATGCCCATGCCCATACCGCCGGTGGGCGGCATGCCGTATTCCATGGCGGTCACAAAGTCTTTATCCATCATTTGCGCTTCTTCATCGCCCGCTGCGCGTGCTTTTGCCTGTTCAACAAAGCGGTCATACTGGTCGATCGGGTCGTTGAGCTCAGAGAAGGCGTTGGCAATCTCATGCCCGTCAATGAACAGCTCAAACCGCTGCGTGAGCATCGGGTCGTCCGCCCGGCGTTTGGCCAGGGGCGAAACCTCTACCGGGTGATCCAGCACGAACGTGGGCTGAACGAGCGTGTCTTCCACAAAGGCTTCAAACGCCGCCACAAGGCACTTGCCGCGCGACATATCCGCCGTGATCTCTTCAATGCCCAGTTTTTTACACGCTTCGCGGGCCTCTTCATCGCTCAGGCCATACACATCCACGCCGGTTTTTTCCGCTACCAACTCGCGCATGGTGGCGCGGCGGAACGGGGCGCCAAGGTCAATCTCCGTTTCGCCAACGGTAACCACCGCCGTGCCGCAGGTTTCAATCGCCAAATGGCGCACGATGCGCTCCGTGAGCTCCAAAATGCCGAACACATCGGTGTACGCCTGATACAGCTCAATGGTGGTGAATTCCGGGTTGTGGGTTGCATCCATGCCTTCGTTGCGGAAAATGCGGCCGATCTCGTACACCTTTTCAAAACCGCCGATGATCAGGCGTTTGAGGTGCAGCTCCGTTGCAATGCGCAGGTACATATCGATATCCAGCGTATTGTGGTGGGTGATGAAGGGCCGTGCCGTAGCGCCGCCCGCTTCCGTTTGCAGGATAGGCGTTTCCACTTCCATAAACCCTTCTTCATCCATAAACGCGCGCAGGGCGGTGACCATCTTGCTGCGCATTTTGAAGGTTTGGCGGGATTCCTCGTTCATGATCAGGTCAAGATACCGCTGGCGATACCGCAGGTCAACATCGCGCAGGCCATGGAATTTTTCCGGCAGCGGAATCAGCGATTTGCTCAGCAGTTCATACGAATACACGTGGATGCTGATCTCGCCCGTTTTGGTGCGGAACAGCACGCCTTTTACGCCGATGATATCGCCAATATCCAACGCTTTAAACCGGGCATAGGCTTCTTCGCCCACATCATCCCGCCTGAAATACAGCTGGATGTTGCCGCCGCCGTCGCGGATCGTGGCAAACGAGGCTTTGCCCATGATGCGACGGGCCAGAATGCGGCCGGCTACGCTCACTTCGCTGCCCTCGCGCTCTTCAAACGAGGCATTAAGCTCATCCGACAGCGCCGTTTTTTCATATTTTACCTGTTCAAACGGGTCCTGCCCGGCCGCGCGCAGCGCCGCCAGCTTGTCCCGCCTGATCACGCGCTGTTCGCTGAGCTCACGCGCTTGCTGCTCTTCGGTTAACACCGTATTCTTCTCTTCCACGATCAACCTCTATGAATACTTTTAATGATATAGCGGCACACACCGCCGGGCGTGTTGATATCCACCGTTTCATCCACAGCGTGACCCAGCAAGCCGGCGCCGACGGGCGATTCGTTGCTCAGCCGGCCTTCCATGGGATCGGCTTCCGTAGCGCCCACGATAGAATACGTATATTCTTCGCCGGTTTCTGCTTCCATTACCGTTACAAATGCGCCGAGGCTGACCACATTGGTATCAATCGTATCTTCATCGATCACAATGGCGTTGCGCAGCTGCTGTTCCAGGTGCAGGATCTCCCCTTCAATGCGGCTCTGCTCGTTCTTCGCCTCATCATATTCCGCATTTTCAGACAGATCGCCAAATTCCCGCGCGATGCGGATCTGCTCTGCCACCTCTTTGCGCGTAACAGTTTTTAAATACTCCAGCTGTTTTTCGAGCTCAGCACGACCGGCCGCAGTTAAAACGGTTTTTTCCATATTTAAGCCCACACCTTTCCGGATACACTCTGTGTTCACAAAAAAATATCACAATAGTTGCTTGCGCCGCTAATGTGCTGCGCATATTATAGTAAGTTATACGCTTTCTGTCAATGATATGCCCAATTTTCAGCGGATCTTCCCTGTTTTTTCGCAGGGTGTGCCGCACTGGCATTTGCCGCAGCCGTACCGCGGCGAATAGCTTGCGCCCATCTTTTTCAAATATGCCGAGCACAAGGCATGATCCTTTCCGTTTTCCAGCGAGATGGCACCTGCCGGACACGCAGCCGCGCAGATCCCGCACTTGGTACAGTTGGCATAAGCATCCCGTTTCTGGCGGGCATCAGGCGTGATCTCCACATCCGTGATCACGGAGAAGAACCGGCCGGCCATGCCGCGCCTGTCGGTGATAAAACCTTTGGTAAGCGAGAATGTGCCCAGGTTGCAGGCATATGCGGCATGCCGCTCGCTCCAGTTGCTGGTAAAGGGAAAGCCTTCATGCCCGGCTTTGAAGCGTTTGTCGAGCGACGGCGCAACCGCCTGACCGCCCTGCATGCGCAGGTGCGTTACCAGATAAAACGCTGCCTGGTCGATCGCTTTTTGGCCTTCATACCGCGCGTGCAGCCATTCGTTACTCGGCTCTGCGCCGCCGCGGTTGCTCTCGCGCACAGGCTCGGAAGACGGAAAAAAACAGCTGATCACAGACCGGGCACCCTCCAGCCAGAACGACGGCAGCGTGTGATGCGGGCCGATCACCTCAGGCTTCAAAAACTCGGTAAACAGCGGATCATCCGCCGCACAAACGCCTACGATCGGTTCATCAAACAGTGGAACGCCTGCACAGTCCGCCGATATGGCCACTTCTTCCGGGATGGGGAAATAGTTGTTGGCAACCATATATCCGCCCATCAGTTTTTCAAGATCTCTGCTGTTCATTCAATTCTGCCTCCTCTTGTGAAAAAACGTTATGCAGCGCGGCGATCACCGCTTCTGCATTTATTTGCTGCATCAAAATGCCGCGCGCCTTGGCCGCTCCCTTCAAGCCTTTCACATAGGCAACCAAATGCTTTCGCATAAACGGCAAGGCAAACCGCTCACCCATTTTTTCTATTTCCAGGCGCAGATGGCGCTCCGCCACGGCGCACCGCTCCTTATAATCGGGCACCCGATCGGCAAACACCCACGGCGCACCGATGGCCGCCCGGCCGATCATCACCCCGTCGCACCCGGTTTGCGCCCGGCACGCCCGGGCAGACCGGCTGTCTGTGATATCGCCGTTGCCGATCACGATCAGGCTGCTGCCAACCGCCTGTTTGGCTTCAGCGATTGCTGCCCAATCCGCTTTGCCGCTGTATCCCTGTTCCGTGGTGCGGCCATGCACGGTCAGCATCGCTGCCCCCTCATCGCGCACGATGCGGGCCGCCTGCGCGGCTATATTATCGCCCTGCCTAAACCCTTTGCGGATCTTCACCGTTACCGGCTTGTCGCTTGCTTTTACCACAGCGCCCACGATCCTGCCCAGCAGGGGCAGGTTGTTCAAAAGCGCGCTGCCCTCGCCATTGCGCACAATCTTATGCGCCGGGCAGCCAAAATTGATATCAATCGCGCAGATATGCGCTCTGTATTGGCACACAAAGCGGGCCGCTTGTGCCATCACCTCAGGCTCATGCCCAAAAATCTGCACCGCCAGCGGCGGTTCACCCGGCAGCACGCTTAAAAGTTCGCATGATTTTTCGCCCATCAGCAGGCCCTTGGCACTAACCATTTCAGACACGGCCATTCCACAGCCATATTCGCCGCACAGCAGGCGCATCACATCATCCGTCATGCCTGCCATGGGGGCCAGCATAGTGCCGCCTATAATGGCATGGCCGCCCAGAACGAGCGGCTTGTGAAATTCGATATTTTGTGGTTGAGGTATCATTGGGCCTCCGCAGTTTCCGGCTCTATCAACTGCATGGATTTGACCAGCCATTTCCCCTGCCGGCGCACGAGCTTAAGCTTGTAGCTGCCGCTCGGCCAGGCGGGGATCTCTTCCAGGCCCGCTTCGATCACATCCCCTTTGATCTGGCGCACGGTGTCATGCACACGCACTGTGGCCGAACCGCCCCAGGGCCATACCCAAACCGATTCCACCTTAACAAGGGCTGCATAATCGGAAATGGAAATGCCCTTATATATTTCGCGCAGGTTCTGGATCTCCCCGGTCGCAATCAGCTCATCGGTGAAAAAGCGCGCCAAATATGCCTGCGTATGCATTTCCGTGTTTGAACCGATGCAGTACAGCACCCGGGCGCGCATGGCTTCATCAGCCAGAATGCGCACCCCTGCAACCTGCATTGCGAGGATAAACACCAGCACGCACAGCAAAAATACAATCAGCGCAACGATCGCCCGCCGCCGAAAATATGTGCCTGCTGAGATCGATTGCATCCGGATCCGTTCCTCCCGCTATCAGCCCAGCACCAGTTCGGACAGCACCAGCGGATCAAGCACTTCGCCGTCTTTATATACGCGCATGTTGCCGGAAGCGATCTCGTCAATCAGAATCACTTCATCGCCCACATAGCCAAACTCAAACTTGATGTCATACAGCTCCAGCCCTTTTTCGGCCAACACCTGCGCCACCACCGCGGCAATATCCTGCGTTTGTTTTTTCAGCTGCTCGAACATGGCGGGCGTCATCACACCCAACGCATCCAGCGCTTCCATGGTGACCAACGGATCTTCCCGCGCATCATCTTTAAACGTGCATTCCACATAATACGGAAGCTTGGCGCCTTCTTCGATATAAGCGCCGTAGCGGCGGATAAAGCTGCCCACCGCGCGCAGGCGGCAGATCACTTCAAGGCCCTGGCCAAAGTTGCGCGCCGGGAGCACTTCCATGGTCGCGTTATCAATATCCGCGCTGACATAATGGGTTTTGATGCCGCGTTTCTGCAGCTCTTCAAAGAACAGGATGCTCATGCGCAGGTTGGCGCGTCCCACCCCTTCAATGCTCAGCCCCACCGTGTTGGCGCCCGGATCAAACACGCCGTCCGTGCCCGTTACGGTATCTTTGAATTTCAACAGATAGTGTCCGTTATCAAGGGCAAACACATCTTTGGTTTTTCCGCTGTATACTTGTTTCATTTTCGTTTCCTCCCAAATTATACGGCTCATTGTAGCACACACATTGTACTTTGCATAGCTTTGGTTTTACCGGTTCAGCTCCAGCAGCTTGGCTTTCAGTTCGCCTTCCATGCGGTGCAGTTCCTGCTCGGCCGCACGCCGCTTGGCCGCGCCTTCTTTTTGAATGGTCATCACATCGTTGAGTGTTTCGATCAGCATGCCGTTGGTCTGCGCAAGCGTTTCAATGTCCACCACGCCGCGCTCGCTCTCGCGGGCCGTTTCCACCGTGGCCATTTTCAGTTTTTCCGCGTTTTTCTTGAGCAGTTCATTGGTCATATCAGACACGGCGCGCTGCGCCTGCATCGCTTCTTCCGAATGCGCCACGCCCAGCGCTAGCACCATCTGGCTCTTCCACAGCGGCACGGTGTTCACCAGGGTGGACTGGATCTTCTCGGCCATCAGCGTGTCGTTGTTCTGCACCAGGCGAATCTGCGGCGACATTTGGATGCTTACCATGCGCGTCAGTTCAAGATCATGCAGCTTCTTTTCAAACCGGTCGCACAGGGCCGCAAAATCGTTGGCCGCCTGCGCATCTTCCGGCGTGCCGGAGGCCTGCGCCTTGTCCATCAGCTCTTTGAGCGTAACAGCGCGCTCATGCTTTAAACGCTCTTTGCCGGCATAGATATACATGGTCAGCTCTTTATAGTTGAGCAGGTTCTTTTCATACATCTGGTCCAGCAGCGCCACATCTTTCATCAGCACCACCTGATGATCTTCAAGCATGTTGCAGATGCGCTCTACGTTTACTTCCGCTTTGTCATATTTCGTTTTTAAAGCGGCGATCTTGTTAACCCCGCGTTTGAGCCGGCCGAACAACCCTTTTTCTTTTTCATCGGCGTCAAACCCGCGCAGCTCGCCCACAAGATCCGTGATCATAGCGCCAACCTCGCCCAGGTCTTTGGTACGCACCGTTTCCAGCGCGCCCTCGGAAAAATCGGCCATCTTGCGCTGCGCAGCCGCGCCGTAGCTCATGATCTGGGCCATGTTGGTGATATCGATCTTCTCGCTAAAAAGACGCGCCTGTTCCATTTCCGCTTCGGTCAACGGATTGGGTTCTTCGATCTGTTCCGCCTCTGGTGCCCGCACCGCTTCGGCAGGCTCCGCTGTCAGATCCGGGGAAAGGGTAAGGCTGGTGATACCGTCTTGATTCTGCATATTTTTGCCTCCCTGCATCCTGCCGGCCTATGGGCCGACGCAGCGTAATATTCTGGTTATATTATACGGTATCCAGCCGGTGTATGCAAATCCCTGTCTTGCGAAAATGCCGGTGCCATGCTATCATGCCATTATTATATTTTTGGATGAGGTAACCTGTTATGCGAGCACCAAACCCCCAAGCGCGTCGAATGCTCATTCGGCTCGCGCTCCCTATCATGCTGCAAAATTTTGTGTCTGCTTCCTTAACACTGGCGGACACGATGATGGTTGGCATGCTCGGGCAAAACGAAATGGCCGGTATGTCATTGGCGACTACGCCCTTTTTTATCGCGCAGTTGTTCGTGTTCGGCATCCAGTCAGGCGGTGCAGTGCTCATCAGCCAATACTGGGGCCGCCAGGATAAACAAACCATCAACCGCGTGATGGGCGTGTCCACCTTTTTTGCTGCCGGCATCTCCCTGCTGTTTGCGGTTGTGGTGTTTCTGTTCCCGCAAGGGGTTATGGGGCTGACAACCAACAATCATGATCTAATGCTCATCGCCGCGCGGTATGGGCGCATTATGGCGTTTTCCTGCGTGTTCCATGCGGTAGACATGGTGTTTGTCGGGGCCCAGCGCTGCGCGGAAAACCCGATGTTCGGCACCGTGATCTTAAGCATCTCCAGCATCTGCAACGTTGTGCTCAATTACGCACTCATTTTCGGCAGGCTCGGCCTGCCCGCCATGGGCATTGAAGGCGCCGCACTGGCCACGCTGCTTTCCCGCGTGATCGAGTTTATCATTACCATGGGATATGTTCTCTTTATTGATAAACGGCTGCCCATCCAGCCCCGCTTTTTCTTCTGCCCCGGCAAACTGATCCTGCGCGATTTTTTCCGCTATGCTTTGCCCGTGCTGATCAATGAAACCCTATGGGGGGTCGGCACCAGCCTTATGCCTGTGATCTATGGCCATATGGCCGCCTCGGCTGATATCGTGGCCGCTTTCTCCCTGTCAGGCAATATTGAGCGCGTGATCACCGTGCTTGTGTTCGGCGTGGCCAATGCATCCACCGTTATGATCGGCAAAACCACGGGCAGCGGAGCGGATGCAAACACCGTGTATCACCTGAGCGGCTGGCTGTTGACCATGGCGTTTGCCGCCGGTGCCGTGTCCGGCGTGCTGCTGCTGGGCTTTACGTTCTTTGCAATGCCTTTCCTGTTTACCGTATTCACTATGACGGCGAACGCGCAGCGGATCGCGCGGTTTATGCTGATCGTTATGTCCTGCATCATCCCCTTCCGCTCGTATAACACCACGAGCATCGTGGGCGTGCTGCGTGGCGGCGGGGATACGCGCTGCGCCATGTTTATCGAAATATCCACCATGTATCTTTACGCGGTGCCCGCCGCGTTTATCAGCGCTCTGGTGCTGCGCATGGATATCACAGCCGTGTTCCTGTTCATTGTTTTTGAGGATGTGATCAAGTTTATTCTGGGCACCATTCGGTACCGCTCCCGGCTGTGGATACACAATATCACGCGTGACCAATCGGAATTTGAATAAAAAACAGGGCTTACGCCCTGTTTTTTTATATCCCGTATGCAAGAATGCCCATCACTGCGCTCAGCGCAATGAGCAAAATGGGGTTAAGCTGCTTTTTCTTCCACAGCCGTGTGCCGATCATGGCGTATCCGCCGCCGAACGTGAACAAACCGATCTTCATAAACGTGAGCATAAGCTCAAACAAGATCTTCTTTCTCATGCCCTTTTCCCGCACCGCCATGGCAGTGCCCTTTCCCGGCGCCGTGGCACCGCTGTTTCTGCGCCGGATCGCAGCCGCCCTCGCCGTGCCGGCAAACCGAAGCACAAACCTGCGGCTCTTTTTGAGCGAGCGTTTCCAGCGTTTTTGCTAAGCCGCACAGCGCTTGGCGATTCACCTCATAATGCATAAATCGCCCTTTCTTTGTGCCCTGCACCAGCCCCTCTTCCCGCAGCACCTTCATGTGCTGGGAAACAGCCGCCTCACCCAGAGACAGCTGGCGGGCCAACGCCCGCATGCAGAACCGGTTTTCCAGCAACAGCGTGATCATTCTAAGCCTTGTTTCATCGCCCACGGCTTTGAGCATGCCGCTTTTTTCCATCCGCTTCGCTTCTTTAATTAAGTGTTCGCTTAATTATAAATCTGTTTTCCTGTCCGTCAACCCCTATATATAAAAAAAGCCCCGGCCAATACGCATAGCAAAGGCCGGGGGGTAAGCCAAGTGTTATTCAGGTATAATTAACTGCAGAAGAATTTAACGCGTCCGCAGTTATATTGCAGGCAGGGACGGTCCATCTCCGGCTTCACGCCTTCCACCGTGCCCGAGAGCTGCAGTTCTGCGCCTTCAACCAGCGCGGGCAGCAGGTCGATGCCCAGTTCCAACCGATTGTGGCTGGAAAGGATGCGGTCAAACGCGCTGTCCATCTTCATCAGCTTTTTAACGGAACAGATCAGCGCCCGCATATTGCGGCCCGGGCCAAACATAAAGATCGGCCCTTCCTGCAGGCTGTCGCCCCCGATCATCAAGCGGTTGGCGCGGTCTAAAAGGGCGATGCTGCCCGGCGTGTGTCCCGGAATATGGATCACTTCAAACGCGCGGCCGCCAACATCCAGCACATCGCCTTCCCACACGGGCAGAGCCTGCGTTTCAACGGCATGGCTATAATACCGATCAAACTCCGCCGGATGCATATACACGCTTTCAAACTGGCCGCAGGCGCCGGTATGGTCGCCGTCTGCATGCGTGATCACAACCGTCAACGGCAGATCTGTCAGCGTTTTAACAAAGGCAGCCAGGTCGCCATCCCCAAAGCCGGTGTCAACCAGCAAAGCGCTCGTTTCCCCGAGCACAAGAAACATTCTTACATGTCGTTCCGCGATCATAAGAAGATCGTCTTCCAGTTTTGTTACGGTATACACCTGTTCAGCCATCCGTGTCGCCTCCCAAAGCTTTTTGTTTATTGTATCGCATTGTCCGTTCGCTGTGCAAGCAAACGCTTTTCAAAAACAAAAAGAGGGGCCGAGCCCCTCTTTTTATATGTTAGTTGATCGCTTTGAGCAAGTCGCTGCGCAGATAGCCGGTGTGCGTGGAGTAAGTAACCTTCACCCAGTTGCCTTCTACGGCCAGATGCTGGATCTGCGCGTTGGCCGGCAGCGTTGCCAGTGAGGCGGCTTCCGTGGTCGGATATGCACGCAGGCGGATGCCCGTGCCGTTCACGGTGTAGTTGGCCGGCGGCGTATACGGCGTTACCTTGGTCAGATAATCGCGGCTGATATACCCCGTTTTGCCCATATACTTAACCTCATACCACAGGCCCATCATCTTCACAAGCTCTACCTGCTCGCCTTCTTTGACCGTGGTGATCACCGTAGACGAAGTGGACATATCGCTGCGCATGCGCACGCCGCCGCTGCCTTTTGTCTTGTAATACCAAGTCTCACCGGCAGGCACCGTTTCGTTGTTGATCAGCGTCAGCGTTGTGGATTTAACATATCCTTCAAACGTTTTATATTTCACTTTGGCCCAGTCGCCAGACGCTTCCACAAACTCCACCTGCTCGTTTTTGGACATCTTGGCCAACACCTTGCCGCTGTCAGACGCCGTTTCGCGCAGCTGTGCGCTGGCCGCGTTCACCGTGTAGAACACGGCAACGGGGGTGGGTGTCGGCGTCGGCTCAGGCGTCGGTGTGGGCACAGGCGTTGCCGTTGCCGCCGGGGTGGGCGTGGGCACAGGCGTCGGCGTCGGTTTTACTATATTGGGTTTGCAGCCCACCAGCATGACCATCAACATAGTCAGGCAGGCCATCAGCAAACAAGCCCGCATGATCGATTTTTTCATGTTGTTCCTCCTATTCATCGCCCAAAACGGGCGGCAATAGTTACTGTTCTGTTATCATATCATGTTTGTCCCGCTTTGAAAACAGGCATTTGAGCGCCGCGGCCCTTTATCCGGGGATGATCATAAACAGCAGCGCGTACATCAACGGAATGGTTACGCACGATAATATGTGCGACACGATGGCCATGCCGGACGCTGTTTTGGTGTCCTTGCCATACGCCGCGGGAATCACAATGGTGTTCAGCCCCAGGGGCATGGCCAGCGAGCTGAGTGCGCAGATCATAAACGTGCGCGACATGGGCACAAACCATGCCACCAGCAAAAACAGCATCGGATATACCAGCAGCCGCACAGCAGACACGGCATAAATGCTTTTGTTTTTCAGGATCTCCCACAGGTTATAGCGCGCCACAGTCATCCCCGTGAGCAGCATGGCAACGGGCGACATGCAGTTTCCCAAAGAACTTACAAGATTATCGGCAAAATTGGGCATCGGCACGCCCAGCAGCCCGATCACCATGCCGATGGCCATGGCAATGAACATGGGGTTGATGATCGCCTTGATGCGCGCAAGAAAGCCGCCTTTCTCGTTCCCGTCAGACATGAGCAGCACCGGCGCACCGTACATATAAATGCCCGCCCACAGCACGATGGTAAACAGCAGGTATTCCACAAAAATATCGGGGAACAGCGTGCCCACGATCGCATTGCCCATAAAACCAAAATTGGAAAAGCCCAGCCCGTACAGATAAATGTTCTGCGTGTATTTATCTTTGGCCAGCAGGCGCACCACCGGCGCGGACACAACAAGGGCGATCAACAGCAGCGCAACGCTTGACAGCAGCAGCTTACCCGCGCTGCCCAGCATGGCGATGGTGAAATTGTTCATAAACGTGCCCAGCACAAGCGCAGGGATAAACACAAAGTTTTCCAGCTTGGACAAGATCGTTTCCGTTTTTTCGGGAATCACGTTGCATTTGGCGAGTATATATCCAATGGCGATCAACAAGAATAAAAACACCATTTGATCCAGCGTTGTGGCAAAAATCGTCATCTTTGTTTCCGGTGCGCCCGGAATCCCTCCCTCATCAGGCCGTTGTAACGCCATTGTACAGCATTTTTTAAAACTATACTCAAACACAGCGGCAAAGTCAATCAGCGGGTAGGCGCATGCATAGCGCCGCTGTTTCACCGATGCTGCAGCCCTCTTTGATCTGAACCGTCGCGTTGCCGGATGCGAGGGCATGCTTTTCGAGAATCTCGTTTTCTTCAAGCAGGAAAACCTCGAACGTGCCGGGGATGTCGATGCCGAAAACATCGCTGAGATCATAGCTCTTTTCTTCCGTGTCAAGATAGCCGATGCTCTTTTGCGCACTGTTACTGCCGGGCGTGTATTCGCCAAGGCCGATCTTCAGTGTGCGGGAAGCTACTTCCTGCGTGTAAGGATCGTTTGCCAGCTTGTAATTGCTGTTTGTAAGATTTTCCACGGTAAGCAGATAGTCGCCCGCAAGGCTGGCGCAGCATCGATTGTATCAACGGATAAAATAATCCCATATATTTATAATATTATACCATATACCATGTCAGCGTCTCTGCTACAACTTTTGCTTGTGCGGAACATTGGATTTTTGTGCATGGAGTTTGTCGCTCACGCAGACATTTTGAATGATGAAACGCGCTGCCTTTTTTATAAATAATGGCTGAAAATGCCCGTTGCCAAAAACGCGCTGCCCGCCTGAAAAAGGCCGTTCCCAAAAGAAAAAGGCGCGTAACCATCCATACGCGCTCCTTATCAAAGTTTGTGGTATTATGCCTGCCGCGTCAAATACTTGGCTGTGCCCTGCCGGAGGATCCAGCTGATTCGGTGCAGAAAGGGTTCGCTGTCCTGCAAAAAATCAAACCGGTCAATTGCCTTTTCCAGCTCCACCGCACAGTAAAGCGCGCATCCTAAACTCTGCAAATCTCCCTTAGCGTGTTTGATATGCCCGGCAATCATAGGCAAATAGCTTTGCACCAGCTGTTCTCTGGCCTCTTCATCCCCGGCCTTCATGCGTTTGGCGCAGTTAATCTCTTCTTCGCGGCTCAGGCGTTTGCACGCCGCCGCCTTATTATAAAAATCCTGCAAATCAACATAAACCATGTTTTTCCCTTCCGTTCAGAAAAGCAGCAGTTTTGCCACCGAAATAAGGCTTTACAATTTCAGTGCATCGTAGGCCATATACTATCATTGAAAAGAACGATGTGCAACAAAGGCGCGGTATACAGCAAAAAAATCCGAAAGCAAAAATCCTGCACAGTTCTGTCTTTCTTATGTTTCGCTGTTCATTCCATCAGTTCCTTCAAACATCTCTTTATCAGGCCATTATGCCGCATATTATTGTATAAGAACAGAACATATAAAGCGTTTTGTTAATAAAAGAATCCCGCACATTTTCATGCGCGGGATTTTTGGCTAATCCAGTTTATTCTGATACAAGGGGCGGTTGCACCTGGTTGGGTGCAGGAATGGGTGCAATGCACCTGTTTTTTACTGATCAAACAGATCCTTCAGATACCCGTATCCCTCCGCCTCCATGTGTGCATAGGGGATAAATCTCAGCGACGCGCTGTTGAGACAGTAGCGCACACCGTTGGGCGATTCCGGATCGTTCTCAAATACATGGCCCAGATGAGAATTACC
>JAFSIR010000027.1 GCA_017439715.1 Clostridia bacterium
AATAAAATCAGAGAGATAACTGCAGAATAATATATTCCAATTTGATAAACGGATCAGCATAGTTTCAGTCCCGAAAGAGAGTTTCACTTCCCGTTTAATAGTTTCATTTTTTGAGTGAAACCATATGAAACTATTTGAAGCCGTATCATTATTATCGAGCCATTTCACATAAGGACGATTACTTTGATAGAGTAACTGTCCTTATTTTTTTGCGTTAAAACACTCTGTTTTCGGCAAACTTCAAACTTTGTAGAAATTTGTTGAGAAAAGTTCCGTAAAATGTGCGCCCTTATGGAAATAACGCTGCATATTTAAATACAAACAATATTCAGGGTAAATGCTGAACTGCTCCCCTAAACAACGAACAATCGAGGTAATCGACGGACAGTCAATACAATTTGTATCGACCTCGTTCGACAAACTGTTTATATCAACAATGATATAACGGCCTGCGCTGCCAGCGCCCACTCTGCACTCATAGCCGCACGATCAGCGGCGAGGCGAAGAACAGCGCCGCACCCATTGCTGCACCGGTTATAACAATGGAAAGACAGGTGAAGGCGATCATTGGCTGTATCCGCATTGCCCTGGTCTAGAACGATAGAGATCATAACAGAAGAACCTACACCGATCTAGTCTGCCAGTGCAAAATTGATGAATATGATCGGGATCCCGGTTTTGCTGCTGCAGAAGAAACGTGTTGGCATTTTGTACAATAATAACGCCCTCAAACTTCCTCTAAAAAGGAATGTTGCGAATATGCTGATGATCCAGGGATCGCTTTCCCAGGATTACCGGTGGAAAGCAGAGCCTGAACTGCGAAAATATGCCTTAAGACACGAAAAAACATCTTTTTCAGCCTCAAACGACTGCTCGGGAGCCAAAACTTCAACTTTGATCAGCCGATCTGTGAAGCGGGCTGCTAAAGCTTTGCCGGAAAAGATGCTTGGCATAACACGAATATGTTTCAAAAGTCTTATTTTAAGCAAAAGTAATTTAGAGGCACACTTCTTGCAAAGTGTGCCTCTGTTGACATCCTTATTTGGTTCAGCCTTTGATTTTATTGTATTCTTCAACTACAAGGGCCAACAGACCATGGTCTTCCGGCAGCCCCGTGATCTTCGAAGCTGTTTTCAGCACGCCTTCTTCGCGGATCATGGCCTGCATCTTGGGTGCGGAAGGATCCGTCGGTTCATCATAGCACAGGGCGTTTGCAATGGTTTTGATTAGCGCTTTGGGGATGATCCCGTGTTCATAACACAGCATGGCGGGGCCGACCAAGCGGTCGTTCCGGCCCAGCTTGCGCATCGGGTCAATGGCCTGGCGGGCCACCAGCTCGATCGTTGTTTGCTTGGGCTGCTCGGTGAACACAAAGTCATGCAGTTCTTCTTCGGTGATCGGATAACTGGCCAGAATGCCCTGCATGCTTTCGTGTAGCGCGTCCATGCGCAGCTGCTCCAGCTCCGGATTGGCGCGCCCTTCGTTGGTGGAAGCATAGCCTTTGAGATAGCTGGCATACGCCGTTACGGCGCCGGGGCAGTTTGAAGTGTACAGCTTGATGTCTTTAAGCGCTTCGATGCCGTCACGCAGCACCATGAATTCCACATCGCTCAGATCCACATTCAGTGGCGGCTGGATCAGAAGCGGGTTGGCCGTTACCGCGTTGATCTCTGTTGCGTATTTGGATTTGGCGTTGCATGCACGCCGCACGATCACGTCACGCAGGGCTACGTTTTCGCGGAACCAATCACGCACTTCATCGCTTTCCAGCGAATCAAGGAAGAACCCTTCCACCGCTTCCATATAATGGTTTTTGTTTGTGCAGCTCAGGATCGTCAGCTTCCGCTCAGGATATTCTTTGGCTCTGCGCGCAATACACGGCGCGATATACTGGGCAAATTCCGGGATATCTTCGGGGTATATGCACATCGTTACAAGATCTGCATCCAAAAACGCCTGCTCGCAGGAATGCTCTTCATCGGTCAAATACGCCGTGAAGTTCGATATTTTGCGTTCGCGGATCCCATCCAAACGAATGGCTTTCATCGTATACCCGCCGTTTTCTTCCAGCGCCCGCAGCACTTCCGGGTCACGCTCAAGGAATGTAACGTTCCACCCGGCATATTCGTATACATCGCCCATATACCCTTTGCCTTCTTTGCCGGCGCCAACAATGAAAATGTTGCCTTTGCTCATAACAAACCTCCTTAATAGAAAATGGCCGTATTAAGTTAAAATCAGTATATCATGAATTCAAACACAAGCATACAAAAAAAGGCGGTGAAAACACCGCCTTTTTATACTTATCCGCGTTTGCCGCGCCGTTTCCACAGAGAAGGGGAGAACAGCAGCAGCATAGGATAGATCTCCAACCGGCCGACCAGCATGTTGAACGACAGCACGATTTTTTCAAACGCGCCCATAAAACCGTAGTTGCCAACCGCGCCGACAAGCGGCCCCATGCCGGGGCCCACGTTGTTCAGGCAGGCCGCAACCGAGGAAAACGAGGTTGCCAGATCATGTCCGCACACAAAGATCAGCGTTACCGAAACGGTGAAGATCAGCACGTAAACAAAGAAATAATTGAGTGTGGCCTGAACGATCGGCTCATCCAGCCGCTCTCCGTCCAGCTTAACCACACTGATCGAGTTCGGGTGAACCAGCGAGCGGAACTGGCGGCGCATGGCCTTCCACAGGATCATGATGCGGGATATTTTCAGCCCGCCGCCGGTAGACCCGGCACTGGCGCCAACAAACATCAGAATCAGCAGAATTGCCCGGCTCAGCGGCGGCCAGAGATCATAATTGGCCGAGGTATACCCCGTTGTTGTGATGATGGACGACACCTGGAACCCTGCGTATCGCAGCGCAACACCGAAATTGGCATACACCGTGCCCACCGTATCCCACACGATCAGCGCAATTGCAACGAGGATCACGCCCAGATACACGCGCAGCTCCTCGTTTTTCAAAACGGAGCGGATCCGCCGCAACAAGATCAAATTGTAAATGGAGAAGTTCACGCCGAATAGCACCATGAAAATGGCAATAACGGTTTCCAAATAAACGCTGCCATAAGCGGCGATCGATGCATTTTTCACGGCAAATCCACCGGTGCCGGCTGTGCCGAACGCGGTCACACACGAATCAAACAGCGGCATGCCGCCCAAGCAAAGCAGCACGATCTGCACCAAGGTAAGCACAATATAGATAAAATACAGGCGTTTGGCAGTCGTACGCAGCCGGGGCGTGAATTTTTCCACAGACGGGCCCGGGCTTTCCGCCCGCATTAGGTGAATGGATTCACCGGAAAGCGGCACCACGGACAACAGGAACACCAACACGCCCATACCGCCCAGCCAATGAGAAAAGCTGCGCCAGAACAGCACTCCGCGCGAAAGGCTTTCAATCTCGCTCAGCACGGTGCTTCCCGTAGTGGTAAAACCGCTGACGATCTCAAACAACGCATCGACATACGTTGGAAACGCATCACTCAAATACAGGGGCAGGGCGCCGAACACGGAAAGCACAACCCACGCAAGGCCGACGATCACAAACCCTTCACGCGCCTGCATGGCGGTTTTGGCGGGTTTAAGGCGGCTGCAGGGCAGGCCGATGGCTGCGGTGATCACGATCGTGACCAAAAATGCACGCACCGCCGCGGCTTCTGCCTGGAACACGGAGATCAGCAGCGGAATCAGCATAAACCCTGCTTCGATCAACAGTATATAGCCGAGTATTTTGAGCGCAAGTTTATAATTCATGCCCGTTTACTCCGCAAAAATCTTATCAAAATCATCCAGCCGTTTGTGCGTGGTTACGACAAGCACATGATCGTTAGCCTCAAACTTATCGCTGCCGCGGGGGATGATCGCTTTCCCGCCGCGCACAATGCCGGAGATCAGCACGTTGGGTTTCATGTTCAGTTCTGAAAGCGGTATGCCTAAATGCCGGCCGCGGTTCGTCATCGCAAATTCAACGATCTCCGCTTTGCCGCCCACGATACGGTGCAGCGATTCGATCTCGCTGCCAAGGGAATTGCTGAGCGAGCGCACATAACGCACGATCGCATTGGCAATGGAGATCTTCGGGCTGAACACGTTGTCCAGTCCCACACTTGAAAGCACCTCGGCATACGAAAGCCTGTCAAGCTTGGTGATCACCTTAGGCACTTTATGGGACACGGCAAACAGCGACACCATCAGGTTGTCTTCATCGTTATCAGTCAGCGCGATCACGGCATCCATGGATTCGATATCTTCGGACAACAGCAGTTCTTGGTCCGTTTCCACGCCGTTGATGACCAGCGTTTTATTCAAATGGGCAGACAGTTTTTCGCAAACAGCCGCGTCATGCTCCACGAGCTTCACTTTGATGCCGCTGTTCTCAAGCAGCGGGCACAGGTACCCCGCGATCTTACTGCCGCCCACGAGCATAACCATTTCCGTTTTGCGCGTTGAACGACCAATAATCCGCAAGAAAAGCATTAAATTGGAAGATGCGCCGGCAACATGGATGCGGTCACCCGCACAGAGCCGGAAATCACCGTTGGGGATAAACACTTCACCATTGCGTTCCACCGCGGCGATCAGCACATTCGCTTCTCGCGTACAGCGCAGGTCTTTGATCTGCTTATCAGCCAGGCGCGCATTTTCTTCCACCCGAAGCTCCAACAGGTCGATCCGCCCTTTGGCAAACGTGGCCACAGAGGAAGCGGAAGTATAATACAGCCCATGAGCAACGGCCTGTGCCGCCGTTTGTTCAGGGTTAATGACCATCGAAAGGCCCAGCTCATCCCTCATCAGGATCAGCTGTTCGCGATATTCAGGGTTGCGCACCCGCGCAATGGTGCGCTGCGCTCCCATCTTTTTGGCAAGCATGCAGCAGATCATGTTCGCTTCATCGCTTGATGTTGCAGCGATCACAAGATCTGCGTTCTGTGCATCCGCTTCCTGCAGCGTGGCATACGCCGCTCCGTTACCTGACACGATGTTGATATCCAGCACATCGGCCATCCGCCGGATGTCAGCCGTGTTTGTATCCACCACCGTGATCTGGTGATCTTCTTTGGAAAGCTGTTCGCATAAACTTAGGCCAACCTGCCCGCCGCCTACGACTACGATTCTCATCCAATAGCCTCCATTATGTTCGCTATTTCTCATTGTATCGCATTTTTTGTGCTTTGCATACCCATCACAAGTAAATAAAAGCGGTGCACTCGCACCGCTTTTCTATCAAGGATTGGCTGTCAGCATACCGTCTTCGCCCAACAGGAATGAGAGCGACAAGGTTTGTGCATCCGCCGGGCTATACACTTCGATAAACCCGGCCGCGTCAGTGCACACCTTTATTTCATCATAACCGGTATAAAACACAAGATACACGCAGCTTGTCTGGCTATCATCGCCTTCGCCGGGGCATACAGCTTCCAGCCGGCAGTATCCGCCTATCGGCAGATCGGCTATCACAAACGCGCCTGTTTCGTCAGTTTGGCATTGGGCATAAAACGCTTCTTCTATATACACGCGTACATCGGCGCCTGTGACAGCGCCGGTTTGATCAGCCAGCACGCCTTCAAGCCGATACACCGCTTCCAGCGATGGGCCCGTCGGCTCGGGTGCGGCGGTTTTAGCGCCGCATCCAAGCAAACATAAGCAGCATATCACGATCACGATCACGATCGATCGAACGGTTTTTTTCATCATATCACTTATAGGTGTTCATCAGGCAGCCGGCTAAAATGATATGCCGTTCCGCTTGCGTAAGGCCGGGGAGGCGCAGCGTAAGCGCCCGGCGTTCTCCATTGTGCACCAGCACGGCATTCACTTCTTCCGCGCCTTCCGACACAGCCGTGCGAATACCCTTAATCTCCACCGTGTCGCCCGCTTCAATGCCGCTGTTGGCCGCATCGTCGATCTCAAAGGGCAGCATACCCCAGTTGATCAGATTGGAGCGATACCGCCGTGTAGCGTATCCGGCCGCAATGTTGGCCACGCCGCCCAGCGTGCGCTGGCAAGAGGCAGCCTGTTCACGGGCCGATCCATCGCCCGGCCGCAGGGCAAACACCACCGTGCCCAGCCCGGGGGCAGCGGGGTCATCTTTGCGGCGCTGCATCTCTTTTTCGAACACGGCTTTTGCCCGGCCAACATACGCAGGATCGCGCCGCGAAAGGGCAAATTCTGACAGTTTAAGCGGGTTGGAGCGATAGCTGCTCGTTTCACCCGAGGGGATCAGCTCATCCGTTGTGGTGACCGGATCATACAACGCACTGGCCACGGTAAGCACCAAATCTTCCGGCAGGGCGATCATTTCCGGCCAATCGGTGATGTTCGGCCCCATCACAAGCTCTTCTTCGGGCTTGGGCATGCCAACGCCGCGATAAACGCGTTTTTCATAGCTGTTGCTGTGGAAAGCATCATAAGTAAGCTTGGGCGCAACTTCTGCCATTTCGTCTGCCCCGGTCAGCACGCCGCCGTTTGCCGCCGTGGCGGCAATGGAGCGCGCATCCATCAGCGCCACATAAGCTTCCTGCCCATCGCCCGGGCGGCTGCCCTCGCGGTTGGGGAAGTTGCGCGTGGAGTGGCGCAGGGAAAGCTCGCCATGCGCCGGCACATCGCCCGCGCCAAAACACGGGCCGCAGAACGCCGTGCGGATCACCGCGCCCTGTTCCATCAAGCTCTGCAGCACGCCCTGTTCGCTCAGCGCCAGCGCCACAGGCATGGAAGCGGGGTACACGCTCAGCCCAAACGATCCGTTGCCGAAGCGGCCGCCTTTGAGCAGCGCATCCGCCAACACAACGTTTTCATACAGGCCGCCTGCACACCCGGCGATCACGCCCTGGTCAGCCACCAGCGCCCCGTTTATCAGCTTGGCGGACAGCGGTTTTTGAGGCGCCCGCCCCGTTTGCCGCTCGATCTGGCGGTCGCATTCGTGCAGGATATCCGCGCTGTTTGCTTTGAATTCCGCAATGGTGAACGCATTCGACGGATGGAAGGGCAAGGCGATCATCGGGCGAACCTTGTCAAGATCAATGTGGATGATCATGTCATACACCGTGCCTTCTTCCGGAGCAAGGCGGCTGTACTGATCAGCCCGGCCATGCACGGCAAGATAATCGGCCACAGCTTGATCCGTTTCCCACACGGAAGACAAACACGCGGTTTCCGTTGTCATCACATCAATGCCCAGCCGTGTATCCATCGAAAGGCCGGCCACGCCGGGACCGAAGAATTCCAGCACTTTGTTTGTTACCAGCCCCTGCGGGAACGTGGCCCCCACAAGCAGCAGAGCCACATCGTGCGGGCCCACGCCGAACGGCAGTTTGCCCGTGAGATACACGCCCACGATCGGCGGCGTTTTGAGCCGGTATGTTTGCCCCAAAAGCTGCTTGGCAAGCTCCGGGCCGCCTTCGCCGATGCCCATGGTGCCCAGCGCGCCATACCGAGTATGGCTGTCCGATGCGAGGATCATTTTGCCGCAGCCGGCATACATTTCGCGCATATACTGGTGAATGACAGCCTGATGCGCGGGCACAAATTCACCGCCGTATTTTTTGGCGGCACTTAAGCCAAAGCGATGATCATCCTCATTGATCGTGCCGCCCACAGCACAAAGACTGTTGTGGCAGTTGGTCAGCACATACGGCAGCGGGAAAGCTTGCATGCCGGAAGCACGCGCTGTTTGGATGATGCCGACATAGGTGATATCGTGCGAAGCGATTGCATCAAACACAATGCCGAATTCATCTTCCGCGCCACCCTTGTCATGCGCTTTCATGATCTTATACGCCATGCTGCCTTCACGGTATACGGGCCGATCCGTTTGAATGGCACCGTTTGAAACATATGCAGGCTGGTTATAGATCTTGATCATGTGATACCACTTCCTTAAATTTTTTATTGTTCGGAACGCCTGGGTACAAGCAGTCACTCCGTTAAAAAGCGGGCCAGCTGGCGATAAATGTCCGGATCGGAGAAATCCACCGCCTGCGAGGTTTTGTATAAAAACCGAAAATATTGATCAAACGCTTCGCACATCTTCGGATGTGAAATGTGAAACGCCGTTTTGGGTGCTGATATCTTGGAGCACACAACGCCTTGCCCTTCTTTATCGGACAAACGGATGTAGGGGAAAGGCAGGCCGCGGATCAGGCGGATCTGTACTTGGGGGTTTTCCCGCGCAATCTGAAGAGTGGTCCTCAAATGCGCGGCATATTGCTCCGGTTGGTAATATATCATCTGGCCTGTAGCCAGCGTCGGGATATTTACGGATACCTGCCCGGCATACAACGCTTCATCTTCAGGCAAACAAAGATAATAGGTGGCCTGATTATGCTTGAAAAACTCGTCCATACGTGTTCGTGTGCTGTGGAGATAGCGGTGCACGCGGCCTTTTTCCGTGTTGTCCAATAACGATGCAGCAAGGATCTCTTCCAGCAAAGCCGGCGGCATCGTCCAGAACGGCAGGGAAGGCAGGATATCTTGGAGCGCACCGTCAGCCGATTCAAACGCTTTCATCAAAGCGATATAATCCACCCGCCGATCTGCAGTGTATGTTTCGATCAGCGGGCTGCAGCTTTGCAGCAGCACATCCATCTGCCCGCGCAGGCGCCTAAGATCTTCGCTATCGGTGATAAAAAAGTGTGTATGCAGCGCTTCTGCACCAACAACGGTGCTGCTTACCACCGCGGCCAGCCCCTCAGCCAACACCAATGTGTTGGAAAAGCGGGATTCGGCCGGTTTTTTAGTGTAATAAGACTTGATCCGCCCCGTCATATACAGCGGGATCCACCGCTGCATCAGATTCAGCATTTCCTCTGAGCTGCGTTTCATATGGTGGATCACGGTGATCTCATGCCCTTGTTCAAGGATCATGGAAGCCAGGCGTATCCAGTTATGCACGCTTTCGGAATTAAACGGAACCCCAAACAAATATTGGTTGGGCAGTTCGGAATACATAAAAATATGCTGGCTTTCCTGCTGAGCCGTTACCAAACTGAGCAGGTGTGTGATGGCATGCTCCAGTTCTTTATACGAGCCGCTGCTTCCATCGAGGTTCGCAGAGTCGGGCATGCTTGGTTTTTCCGGCATGCCGTGTTTGTAATCTTCCATGCTGCCCAGCAGCCGATCCATGGTGTATTGCGAGCTTTGCGCCTGCACTTCAATCAGCCATTTTTTGATGTTGTCCTGCAGGATGGCCGCATCAGCTGAGAATGACGTGCCTGTGATGGCGTTAAGCAGTTTGCACTGCTCGGGTCCATAGGACAGGGATGCAAAATAGGCGGCGATCTGATCGATCAACGGGCTGTCGATCGCCGGGGTGCGCAGGCCGGAACGGAAGCGGCTGATAAGCGATGCATCTACATTGAGCGTGCGTGCCAAACGCACATTGGAAATCTGAAACCCCGCCATCAAACGCGAGAGGCGGGCGGCAAACTCACCGATTTGTATTTCATTCGTTTCCCGGGAAGACAGCCGCGGTGGCCGCAGGCCGGAATCCGCTGCGTTCAGCCAGGCGAGCAGCTCCGCCTCACCGGCAGCCTCCACATCACAAAAAGCACAAAGCACATCATTCTGGCCGGTAGTGTTGGCATAAAACGCCAGCCCATACGCCAGCTTCTGTACCTGCCTGCTGAAACGGGAAGGCACGCGGTTTGCGCTGCGGAAGCGGCTGATCAGCGAAGCATCCAGGCCGCTTGCCCGTGCCAACGATGATATGGAGCAGTCCAACGCCTGCATGACCTGTGTGACTTTTTCATGAAACAACATGCCAATACTCCTAACAAAATAAACGGCTGGGCGCGGACCCTGCCGTTCTTTTACACAGCACTTGTCCGGCGCCGAATAGGCTACAATAAAGCGACAACGGAAAACGCATCAGCTTCTTATCTCCAAAGGCATGAACGGAGAATAAAAAAACCTTTCCGATATCAACATACAATCCTTTTTGACAGCCCTTGTTATACAGTACTTTTCACGATTGTATAAAAAAGTCAACAAATCGTCAATGACAAATTGTCAAAGCTTGTTATACGAGCGGCGCTTCCACAAATCCGTTCTCTGTCAGTTCCCAACAGGTGGTAAACCCGGCGTTGATCGCCCGCTGCACAGACAGGTCAAACGCCGTGTCCAGCGTATCGGCATGGTGCGAATCGGACGAGATCAGGATACGGCCGCCTTTTTCGCGGATGTGCCGCAGCAGGAACGGGTCCGGATAAGGTGTTTTGCGCCACCCGCGGGAGATCGCACCGGAATTGATCTCAAAAATGCCGTCTGCTTTTAAAACGGCGTCTGCCGCTTCCAGCACGATTTTTTGGTACGCGGGCGATTCGGTATCGAAAAACTGCCCCTCTTCGTTAAACTTGGTATACAGGTCAAAATGCCCGATAATGTCAGGCTTCGTTTCAATTAAAAAGGGAACAAGGCGATCAAAATACGCCTGCACAAGTTTGAGCGGGTCGCCCTCAAACGCTGTGTCGATTGCGTTTTGCAGGCGCGCCGGTGTTGCATCAACCGTCCAGATGCTGCCGTCAGGGCTTACAGCTGTGTGAATAGAGCCGATGCAGTAATCCAGCCCAAAGGTCGGGAAGGGAGAAAGCCCGTCTATCTCGAGGCCCAAAAACACGGTGATCCGATCGGCGTATTCCGCTTTGAGTGCGCGTATCTCTCTGTAAAACTGGGGCGTGTTTTCCGGCGTCAGGCAGCAGCCCGGGTCTGCCGCACAATAAGCGTGCTCAGAAAAACCGAGGGAAATAAAGCCCTTGGCGATCGCACTTTCGATCATTTCACGTGGGGTATTCGCACCGTCTACATAGTTTGTGTGCGTATGCAGATTTGTGCGCCGTTTCATTTCATAGTCTCCTGCTTCACTTTATGGTCCACCACATGGCGGCCGGCCAATTCTGCGCGGATATCGTCAGGCGTGATGCCCATTTCAGCCATCAGCACCAGCACGTGATACGCAAGGTCCGCAATCTCATACACGGTTTCCTCCCGGCTGTCTTTCATGGCGCCGATCACAACTTCCGTGCATTCTTCGCCCACTTTTTTAAGAATCTTTTCTTTGCCTCTGTTAAACAAATACGTGGTATAGGATCCCTCCTTGGGCGCGGTTTTGCGGCCAAGCAAAAGGTTATACAACGCGTTCATGGAGAAGGATGGCGCATTTTGCGCTACTATCGGCTCAAAAAAGCAGCTTTCCGCTCCCGTATGGCATGCCGGGCCACTTTTGATCACTTCGATCACCAGGGCATCGCGGTCACAGTCAGCTGTGATGGACATGATTTTTTGCACATTGCCGCTCGTTTCGCCCTTGCGCCAGAGCGCTTGGCGGGAACGGGAATAAAAGCAGGTTGTGCCTTCCTGAAGGCTGATCTCCAGGCTTTCCTTGTTCATGTAGGCCAGTGTCAGCACCTGCTTGGTGTAAAAATCCTGCACAATGGCGGGGATCAAACCCTTATCGTCAAACTTGAGCGTGTTTATATCAAACCCCATGTTAAACCCTCATTTCTATGCCGTTCTCGATTAAATACTGCTTCAGATCGGCTATTGCAATCTCTTTAAAATGGAAAATGGAAGCGGCCAGCCCGGCATCCACGCCCGGCACGGAACGGAACAGTGTAAGAAAATCTTCCATGCAGCCGGCCCCGCCCGAGGCGATTACAGGGATGTTTACCCGTGCACAGATCGCATCAAGCAGCTCAAGATCAAACCCGCGGCGCACACCGTCGGTATCCATGCTGTTCACCACAAGCTCGCCCGCGCCGTTCTCTGCGCCGCGTACGGCCCACGATACCGCTTCATACTGGCTCATCTCGCGGCCGCCCTTGGTAAAGATGCGGTACGCGCCGTCCACACGTTTTACGTCCATGGACAGCACCACACACTGGCTGCCGTATTTTTTGGCTGCCTGCGCTACAAGGTCGGGGTTTTTCACCGCGCCGGAATTGACGCTCACTTTATCCGCTCCGCTGCGCAGCACGCGCTCAAAATCGCTCAATTCATTGATACTGCCGCCTACCGTGAGCGGGATGAATACTTCCCGCGCTGTTTTGGCCAGCACGTCGGTGAACAGTGCGCGCCCTTCAAAGCTGGCTGTGATATCGTAAAACACCAGCTCATCTGCGCCCGCCGCGTTATAGAAACGCGCCAGATCGACCGGATCATCCACATCGCGTACGCCTTGGAAGTTCACGCCTTTAACAACGCGCCCATTGCGGATATCCAGGCAGGGAATAATGCGTTTTGTGATCATGATGCGCTTCCTCCTTGCGCTAACGATAATACCCGCGGCAGAGACAGTTTGTTTTCATACAGCGCTTTGCCAACGATCGCGCCGTATACGCCAAGGTCTCTTAATGCTGTGATATCGCTTTCAAAGCTAACGCCGCCCGAAGCAATGATGTTTAGCCCCTGGATCCTGTTCAGCGATTTATACGCGGCTATATTTGCGCCGCCAAGCAAGCCATCCCGCCCAATATCGGTGTAGATCACTGTTTCCACGCCGCGGTCTGCCATGTCACGGCAGAAGGCGAACGATTCGAGAGCCGTTGTTTCCTGCCATCCGCTGACGGCCACCATGCCGTCACGCGCGTCTACGCTAACGGCAATAGCACTGCCAAAACGCCTGACCATATCGGAAACGAAATCCGGATCTTTTGCGGCAACCGTGCCCAATATCACGCGCTGTACGCCAAGGGCAAGATATTCTTCGATCCGCTCACAGCTGCGAATCCCACCGCCCACTTCCACAAACAGCCCTGTTTTGGCAATGGCGGCGATCTGCGCTTTGTTCTGCACAATGCCCGTGCGTGCCGCGTCAAGATCAACCAAATGCAGGTTGCGCGCCCCTTGCTCGAAAAACGAACGGGCAACTGCCGCCGGGTCAGCCCCGTACACCTGCTTTTGTGCGTAATCCCCTTTAACAAGGCGCACCACCTGCCCATCGATCATATCGATTGCAGGGAAAATCTCCAGTTTCATGCCGTTACCTCCGCAAACGCACGCAGCATGGAAAGCCCGGCTTCGCCGCTTTTTTCGGGGTGGAACTGTGCGCCGAACACGTTATTCTTATGCACCAGGCCCGGCACGGCCAGCCCGCCATATTCCGAAACGGCGCTGAGCGAATCCTCACATCCCTTGGCATAGAACGAATGCACATAATAAACATAAGGCTTTTCGCCGGCATAGCGAAGCAGCGGCTCATTTTCGCGCACGGCTATCAGCCTGTTCCAGCCCATCTGAGGCACTTTGAATCCGGCCGGCAGATCTTCAGCCAGCGGGCAGATCTCGCCTTTTAGAAACCCAAGGCCCGCGTGTACGCCAAACTCATAGCTTTTTTCAAACAGCAGCTGCATCCCAAGGCAAATGCCCATCAAAGGTTTGCCATTTTCCACCTGCCTGTTCAGAACCGGGATCAGGTTCAGCGAGCGCAGCTTGTCTACCGCATCACCAAACGCGCCCACACCGGGCAGGATTACGCGATCAGCCGCTTCAATCTGGGCTGGGTCGCTGGTCACAATGCTTTCAAGTCCAAGCACGGAGAGGGAACCGGCGAGAGAAAACAGGTTGCCCACGCCATAATCCACAACAGCGATCATAGCAGCGTCCCCTTGGTAGACGGAATCTCCTGGGCAAAAGCGGCATCAATTCGCACCGCTTCTTTAAGTGCCCGGGCAAGGCCTTTGAACGTGGCTTCAATGATATGGTGGCTGTTTGTTCCTGCCAGTTGGCGCACATGCAGCGTTAATCCCATCGAACGGGTGAAGGAAAGCAAGAATTCTTCCACAAGCTCCGTGTCAAACGTGCCAACTTTCTGCGTGGGCAGGTCCAACGCATAGGAAAGATAGCTGCGCCCGCTCATATCGGCGGCCACCATCACCAGCGCTTCATCCATCGGCAGCAAAAAGCTGCCATACCGTGTGATACCGCGGCAATCGCCCAACGCCTGCGCAAATACACGGCCGAGTACGATGCCGATATCCTCCACCGTGTGATGATCGTCAACATCCGTGTCGCCCTCGCAGTGAACCACAAGGTCAAACCGCCCATGCCTGCCGAACAGGGTAAGCATATGATTCAAAAATCCGCACCCGGTCTGAATATCCGTTTGCCCGGTGCCTTCCAGTACCAAAGAAATGTCTACAGAGGTTTCCGCCGTGCTGCGGGAAATACTTGCTTGTCTCATGATAATTCCTCCCATAATTGATCCACCGCGGCGATAAAGCGCTCCATCTGCTCACATGAGCCAATGGTGATGCGCAGATAATCTGCGATCCGCGGCGTATTGAACCGGCGCAGATAAATGCCCCGGGCCTTCATTTTCTCAAAAAATATTGGGCCGGCTATGCGGTTCGGGCGGGCAAACACAAAGTTTGCGCTCGAATCAAGCACTGTAAAGCCCCGCTCGCGCAGCGCATCGGTCACATACGCCCGCGTTTGGCAGATGTGCTCAATGCAGGTTTCATAATACGCCTGGCTTTGATCGCTCATGGCTGCCGCGCCTGCCAAACTCGACAACCGGTTTACATTATACGGATTGGAAGAAAACCGCATCTTCTGAAGATCCGCGATGAGTTCGGCCGATGCCACCGCATACCCAAGCCGAGCACCGGCGAGGCTGCGCGATTTGCTCATCGTTTGCACCACCACAAGATTATCATATTTGTCTACGAGCCGTACACAGCTTTGTGCGCCAAAATCAACATATGCTTCGTCGATCACAACAACGTTGTCCTTGTTCTGCAAAAGGATCTGCTCGATCTGCGCCGTTGAAAGTGCAAGCCCCGTAGGCGCGTTTGGGTTGGCGATAAAGATGGTGCGGCCCTGGGCAAAATAGTCTTCCGGCGCAATGCTGAAATCTTCCTTCAGCGGCACAGGCTTTGCATCTATCCCCAAAAACTGCGCAAAAACAGGATAAAAACCATAGGATATATCGGGGAAGCAAACGCCCACTTCTTTATCGCAGAATGCTTCAAAGCAATATAAAAGGATATCATCCGATCCGTTGCCCGGGATCACCTGATCCGGCTGCACGCCCATGCGGTTGGCGATCGCACGGGTAAGATCGCGCAGGTCGGGGTCGGAATACAGGTTCAGTTTTGAAGCCTTTTCCCGCGTGATCGCATCCAGCACCGCCGGCGCGGGCGGGAAGGGGCTTTCGT
The DNA here is from genome assembly GCA_017439715.1 of Clostridia bacterium. Classification (GTDB taxonomy): domain Bacteria; phylum Bacillota; class Clostridia; order Christensenellales; family QAND01; genus RGIG3178. The sequence goes on from JAFSIR010000027.1 coordinate 15,161, forward strand.
TCGTGTTCAGCTTTAACAGCTCGGAAGCCGGGATTTCGCCGGGTACATAAGGGGACAGCGCGTTAAAACGTGTGGAAAGAAATTTGCTCATGTCAGGCCTGCCTTTCTTTTTCAAAACGGATGGTAACGCTATTGGCATGGGCGTCCAGCCCCTCGCGGCGGGCAAACCCTTCCACATAGGGCATTGCCTCGCGTAGCGCCTGCGGCGTGTAATACAGATAGGAAGATTTTTTCACAAAATCGTCCACTGTCAGCGGGGAAGAGAACCGCGCCGTGCCGCTTGTGGGCAAAATATGGTTCGGCCCGGCAAAATAATCCCCCAGCGCTTCAGGGGCATATTTACCCAAAAATACGCTGCCTGCGTTTTTCACCAATGGCAACAGGGAAAAAGGATCGTCTGTGCAGAGTTCCAGATGCTCCGGGGCAACAAGGTTGGCAATGCCGATTGCTTCTTCGATGCTTTGGCAAACAACAATCATTCCGTTATCATCAATGGAGGCCCGGCAGATATGAGCCCGCGGCAGCTTTTCCAACTGCGCTTCCAGCGCTGTTTGCACCGCCTGCGCCAACGCTGGCGAATCGGTGCACAGGATCGCAGCGCTGAGCTTATCATGCTCAGCCTGGCTCAACAGGTCAGCTGCCACAAATTCGGGGTCACATGTGCCGTCTGCCACAACGAGGATCTCGCTTGGTCCGGCGATCATATCAATATCCACCGTGCCGTACACCTGCCGTTTGGCGCTGGCCACATAAGCGTTTCCGGGGCCAACGATCTTGTCTGCCTGCGGCACGCTTTGTGTGCCGAACGCAAGCGCCGCAACGGCCTGCGCACCGCCCAAGCGGAACACCCGATCCACGCCGGCGATCCTGGCTGCCGCCAGCATCGCGTCCGCAGCAGGGCCTGTGCGCCCCGGCGGGGTGACCATCACAATCTCATGCACGCCGGCGATCCTGGCAGGGATAGCATTCATCAGAACGCTGGATGGATAGCTTGCCGTGCCACCCGGCGTATAAATGCCCACGCGGTTGAGCGGCAGCACCCGCTGCCCCAGCACAACACCCATCGGCTGTTCCATTTCATACCCGAGCCGCACCTGTTTTTCATGATAAGCGCGGATATTTTCCGCTGCACGGTGCATGATATCGATCAACACGGGATCCGTGCGCTCATAAGCGGCATCAATCTCTGCACTTGTTAACTCAAAAGCGTCAATATCGCATCCGTCGAACCGGCGGGAGTATTCTTTAAGGGCTGCATCGCCCCGCGTTTTCACAGCGTACAGAATATCGCTTACCGCATCATCCACATCTTTTTGCCGCTCGCTCTGGCGCAACTTGAGGGCCACAGCGTCAAACTCTTTTGCCTGGATCAACCGAATCATGCGATCACCTCTGCCAACCGGTACACCATTTCATCGATCTGTTCTTGCCGGAATTTATAGGCCGCGGTATTGGCAATCAGCCTTGCGCTGCTCGGCGCCACGTCTTCCACAACGCTTAAATTGTTTTCCCGCAGCGTGGTGCCCGTTTCCACGATATCCACGATCACATCGCTCAGCCCGCTCAGCGGGGCAAGCTCGATCGAGCCGTTGAGCTTGATAATCTCGATATCGCGGTTTTTGCGCTGGTAGAACCGCTTGGACACGTTGGGATATTTGGTAGCCACGCGCAAAATAGAATCAGTATCGTCCACAAAGCCGTTCGGCGCTGCAACGGCAAACCGGCAAGCCCCCATTTTTAGGTCCAGCAGTTCGTATACCGACGGTTCTGTTTCAAGCAGGATATCTTTGCCTACAATGCCAATGTCTGCTGCACCGCGTTCAACATAGATCGCAACGTCTGCAGGTTTGACCAATAAATAGCGCACATCGCTCTGCTCGCTTTCCAGCACCAGCTTGCGTGTGCCTTCTGCCATCGCGCGGCACTCCAATCCAATGCTTTCAAACAATCGGTATGCTTTATCTCCCATGCGCCCTTTGGGTAATGCGATGCTGATCATATCCGTTCCTCCTTCACAGTTGCGCCTAACACACGCACCACGCGCCCGGCACTGACGCCGACAGGCAGGGCAGGCGCAGCCACCGCCCGTTCGCCACGCTGCTGACAATCGGCCATCACCTGCGCTACGACGCACGGATCGCTCTGCTCGTCATACAGGATAATAGTATCCGCTGCTTTTTGCGCAGGCTTTTTCAAATAACGTTCAATCTCATCAAAATAAATGGCAAACCCGATGGCCGGCAGCGCTTTGCCCATCCGCGCCATCAGCGTGTCATACCGCCCGCCGCTCAACACGGCCCGCGGCACCCGCGCCACATAGCCACGGAACATAAGCCCATTATAATAGCGCGAATCATTGGCAAGCGAAAAATCAAGCCGCACACGGCTGCGGATCCCAAGCGACTGCAAAGCCTCTGAAAGCACAGACAGTTCTTCCAACGCTCGTTGGCTTTCTTCACCCAAAGTTAGGGCCTGTGCTTTTTGCAGCGTTTCCTCTATCGGACCGGACAAACGAACAACCGCTTGTAAAACGGCCAGATCCTTTTCGTCGATCGCGTAGGTTTTTGCCGCTTCATCCAGGCTATGCGCACTCTTTTGGGCAAGGCAGGCCATCACTTCGCGCTCTGCTTCGGCGCTGAGCCCCATCGGCCCTAAAATGCCGGACAGGAAGCACATGTGCGAAAGCTCCAGCACATATTCCGTATCAATGCAGGAAAGGCTCTTAAGCGCCAGCGTTACCATTTCAATGCTGGTATACGCCCCCGCATCTCCCAGGCATTCCAAGCCTATCTGATAAATCTCGCGATACTCGCGCACTTCGCGGGATACGCGGTAAACACTTTCTGTGTAATACAGCTTTTCGGGCTGCAGGCAGGTAGCACGCGTGTTTTTCACAATGCTCAGTGTGATATCCGGCTTAAGCGCCATCAGCTTTCCATCCAGGTCGGAAAATGTGATATAAGGCCCGCCAGCCAGATACTCCTTATTCCGCACATAAAAATCATATTCTTCAAACCGCCCCATGCGGAATTTGCGATATCCGTATTGCTCGTATAGCGATCGAAGCTCATACCCGATTCGTTCGCTTACGCTCCATATTTCACGGTCATATCCCACGGAAAATACCTCCATCAAACAAGATACCCTATTGTATAATACACTAACGCATTAGTCAAGCAGAGCGATAAAGTATTTTAACAAAAAAAGGCCGCGCAGTTAGCGCGGCCAAACTTTTTTCTATCAGCTTACAGCGGGCGAACTTCCACAGCGCGCAGACGGTTGGGGTTTTTGGGATCGGGCTCCGTTTCAAAAGAAACAGCCTGGCCTTCGTTCAGCGTGCGAAAACCTTCGGTCTGGATTGCGGAGAAATGAACGAAAACGTCCTCGCCGCCCTCTTCATTAGCAATAAACCCATAACCTTTATCGGGGTTAAACCATTTGACAGTGCCGTTACTCATTTTGCAATTACCTCCGTTTTAAATAATACCCATCGATTTAAATCTAGCGGAATGTGCCTCAAAGAAAAATGTGACCCCGAGAGATACTTATATCGTATGAATACAAACGAATGATAACATATACAAATCATCCCTGTCAAATGACAACTGATTATTTGACAAACTCAGTCAAAAATGACAAATACATGACAAACGTCACAGTTTGTTTGCTGTTGCGTTATCCCTGCTGTTCTTCAGCCCACAACTTACGGGCCATGTACACGCCCATGGCGGAAGACATCATAAGCCCGCGCGTCCAACCGCTCGAATCGCCCAGACAGTACAGCCCATCAACGCTGGTTTTTAGGTTTTCATCCATTTTCACGCAGTTGGAATAGAATTTGATTTCCGGGCCGTAGAGCAGCGTTTCATCGCTTGCAAACCCGGGCACCACTTTATCCACCGCGGCGATGAAGGAAATGATATTCACCATCGTACGGTAGGGCATAGCGCTTGTAAGATCGCCGGCCACAGCGTCTTTGAGCGTGGGTCGCACGTTGGACCGTTCCAGCTCTTCTGCCCATGTCCGTTTGCCGGAAAGGATATCGCCATACCGCTGCACAAGGATAGACCCATTGGCCAGCATGTTCATCAGCTGCCCCACCTTTTGGGCATACAGAATGGGCTGATCAAACGGAACGCGGAAATGATGGCTGCACAGAATGGCCACATTCGTATTCTCACTCTTTTTCTCTTTAAAGCTGTGTCCGTTCACCAGCGCCAGCGCATCATCATAGTTTTCCTGCGACACGTATCCGCCCGGGTTCTGGCAGAAGGTGCGCACCTTGTTTTCAAACGGCTTGGGATAACCGATCAGCTTGCTTTCATAAAGCACTTGATTGACTTCTTCCATCACCTCATTGCGCACTTCAACGCGCACGCCCACATCCACTGTGCCGGGCAGGCGTTCAATGCCGTGTGTCCGGCAAAGCTCTTCGAGCCACGAGGCGCCCACGCGCCCGGCGGCCACCACAGTGTTTTTGGCAAACACGCGCTCTTTTTCGCCGTTGCCAAACGCATCCTGCAGCACCACGCCGCGGCAAACATTGTCTTCAATGATAAGGTCACTGCACTGCGTGCGGAAGCGGATCTCCACGCCGCTGTCCAGCAAATGTTGCTGAATGCGGGAGTACACGCTGTGCGCCATTTCCGTGCCTAAGTGGCGGATGGGGCAGTCAACCAGCTTAAGCCCGGCACGGATGGCGTTAAGACGGATATTTTTGATTTTTTCTTTCTCGGTGATGCCTTCTACGTGAGGATCGGCCCCATACTCAAGATAGATCGTATCGGTATAATCGATCAACGCCTGCACCTTTTCTTCGCCCAGCAGACGCGGCAGGTCGCCGCCCACCTCGCAAGAGAGCGACAGTTTCCCATCCGAAAATGCGCCCGCGCCGGAAAAACCGGTTGTGATATAGCAGGAAGGCTTGCAATTCACGCATTTTTGCGTTTTGTCTTTGGGGCAATGCCTGTTTTCCATCGACACACCCAACTCTGCGATCAGAATGCGCTGGCGGCTACCGTTTTTAAGCAGCTCAAGGGCGGTAAAAATGCCGGCCGGACCGGCCCCGATTATGATCAGATCATACATGGTACTACCTCAGTTCACAAAAGATTGCCTTCGATTTTTCAGACAAGTTATTGTAAATAACATTTGGTGGATTTGTCAATTCATCCCCTGTCCATGCCACCGAAAGCGAAGATAACTGCTGAGCACCGCGAAAAACTGGCCGTTGTTCGGGCGGGATACCCATGCTGCAAATAGATCGCCCATTTCATTGTAAACCCGTGCTGACCAAGCCCGTTCGATCGCCCCGCGGATTCCACGCTCCACAGCGGAAATGCTTGCGCCCGATTGCGCTGAGATTGCCGCATACAGGCCTGCTGTTATTCGGCGCAGATGATCGGAGTTTTCCAGGCACAGCACCAACCCTTTTAATATATAGGTGTAACCGATTTGGTGAGGCAATATGCCCAACCGCACAAGAACTTGCTCCATATCGATCCGCATATTATCCGATACAGTCATAATAACTGCCCTCCAGTTTCCCTAGTTGTTTAACAACTAGCATATCGGCTTCCAAAACCGCAACGCATTTTTGGCAAAACTGAGAAAAACAGACACGAATCGACAAAAATGGGAAATATGCGGCGCTGAATGATACGCCGTTGCAACGGGCAGAATGGAACCGATCTTAAGAAAGGGGGGCTTTTATGCCTTTAACCAATCTTGTTTCGGCCGTTCTTGTAGCAGCCTCCATCGGAACGGCTGCACCGGCAGCCCCGCAAACTGCGCAGATCCGCGCTGCCATGCCGCAAACCGCGCTGCTGCTTTCACATAACGAAATCCCTGCCACTGTGATCACCTATGTTTCCCGCGCTGACTATGAAGCGGATGTGGAAGCACTGGCACGCATCATGTATTGGGAAGCCCGGGGTGAATCGGAGCAAGGACAGCTGGCTGTGGCCAACGTGGTGATCAACCGCACCAGAAGCCCGTACTGGCCGAACACTATAAAGGGTGTGATCAGCCAAAAAGGACAGTTTACCCCCTACGGCAACAAAAAATATTATAAGGTCAAGCTGCCGCAGTCCCTGATTGATCTGGCCCGCCGCGCACTGAACGGGGCATCTGCCGTGCCGGATGATTATGTGTATTTTGCCCGCGGGAAAGCAAGATACGCCAAGGATTTTATTAAAATCGGACAACACTATTTTGGCCGCCGCAAATAAACTCAAGCGGGGCATTCCCAACCTGTTGTCGGGACTGAGACTGTTGCTGGCGCCGGTGTTCATTTGGCTGTATTTTCGCCCGGGGTGGGGAGCAGCCGTGATCTTTGCTCTGTGCGGACTGACAGATCTGCTGGATGGTTATTTGGCGCGCAGATGGGATGCCCGCAGCGATCTTGGCCGTGTGCTCGATCCGCTGTCAGACAAGGTGCTGACAGTTTCGGCACTGGCGTGCTTTGCTGTTTCCGGCCGGCTGAACAGGGCGCTGGCCGCCGTGATGATCTGCACGGAACTGCTGATTTTATTTGGCGGCGTTTGTTTATTGTGCCTGAGCGTAGTTCCACAGGCGCAATTTGCCGGCAAAGCTGCTGCTGCGGCGATCACCGTTGCCGTATGGAGCGGGCTTCTGTTTCCCGCATGGCAGGGCCTTAGGTATTTTATGTTCGTCAGCCTGACACTTACGGCGTTTGCCCTTGGCACGTATGCATTGCAAACGCTTAAAATCCTCGGCATGTTCTTGACAATGGACAAGAAAAAGATATAATGTAATCATCTCGGCGTTGAACGGGAGGAGTAGGTAGAATCCGATCCACAGAGAGGCGGCCCCAAGGCTGGAAGGGCGGCCGGATGCAGAACTGCTGAATGTCGCCCGCGAGCCAGTGCGGTCAGAGTGATCAGCCGCACCGTTTTCCGGGCGTTAACCGGGCAAGAGGGGCGTTCCGCTCATAACCAGGAACGCCTGAACAAAGGTGGTACCACGAAACCGACTTCGTCCTTTGAGACGAGTCGGTATTTTTATTAGTTTCAGGAGTGAGAAAAATGAAGGAACTGCCCGCCAAAACGTATGAGTTCAAAGACGTGGAAGAGCGCCTGTACCGCAAATGGATGGAAGATGGGTGTTTCACGCCTACGATCGACCCGGAAAAAGAGCCATTTGTTATCGTGATTCCTCCGCCCAACATCACCGGCCAGCTGCACATGGGTCATGCGCTTGACAATATTCCGCAGGATATTATGATCCGCACCAAACGCATGCAGGGCGTGCCCACGCTTTGGGTGCCCGGCACAGACCATGCGTCCATTGCAACGGAAGTGAAGATCATCGAGCAGATGGCGCAGGAAGGCCTTACCAAGCAGGATATCGGCCGTGAAGGGTTTTTGGAGCGCGCTTGGAATTGGAAAGAGCAGTACGGCGGCCGCATCGTAACGCAGCTGAAAAAGATGGGCTGCTCGTGCGACTGGACGCGTGAACGCTTCACCATGGATGAAGGCTGCAGCCGCGCTGTGCGTGAAGTATTCGTGCAGCTGTATAACAAGGGCTTGATCTATCGCGGTAACCGCATTATCAACTGGTGTCCCAACTGCCGCACCGCGCTGAGCGACACCGAGGTGGAATATGAAGACCAGAAGAGCAGCCTGTGGCATATCCGCTATTCCACGCCCGATGGGAAAGATTCCATTGTTGTGGCCACCACACGGCCGGAAACCATGCTGGGTGATACGGCGGTTGCCGTTAATCCCGAAGATGAGCGCTATGCTCATTTGATCGGCAAAACAGTTGTTCTCCCGCTGATGAACCGCGAGATCCCGGTTGTGGCGGACGAATATGTGGAAAAAGAGTTTGGCACCGGCGCGGTGAAGATCACTCCGGCACATGACCCGAACGACTTTGAAGTGGGCCAGCGGCACGAACTGGAAACTATCTGTGTGATGGATGACACCGGTATTATCAATGAAAATGGCGGTGTGTATTGCGGGCTTGAACGCTTTGAAGCGCGCAAGAAGATCGTTGAAGATCTGCAGGCGCTGGGCGCCCTTGTTAAGATCGAAGCGTATGATCACAACGTTGGCGCCTGCTACCGCTGCGGCACCACGGTTGAACCCATGATCTCCGAGCAGTGGTTCGTCAGCATGAAGCCGCTGGCCAAACCTGCGATTGAAGCCGTGCGCGAAGGGCGTATCAAGTTTGTGCCCGATCGGTTCAATAAGATTTATTTCAACTGGATGGAAAACGTGCGCGATTGGTGCATTTCCCGCCAGCTTTGGTGGGGGCATAGCATTCCCGCGTGGTATTGCCGCGATTGCGGGGAAGTGATCGTTGCAACCGAGGATCCTACCGTTTGCCCGAAATGCGGCAGCGCCCATCTGGACCAGGATGAAGACGTGCTTGATACGTGGTTCAGCTCCGGCCTGTGGCCGTTCAGCACGCTTGGCTGGCCGGATCAGACGGAAGACCTTAAATATTTCTATCCCACCTCTACGCTTGTCACCGGTTACGAGATCATCTTCTTCTGGGTCGCCCGCATGATCGTGTTCGGCCTGGAAATCATGGGCGAAGTGCCGTTTAAAACGGTTATGATCCATGGCATCGTGCGCGATGAACAGGGCAGAAAGATGAGCAAATCCCTTGGCAACGGCATCGATCCGCTGGTCGTGATCGATGAATACGGCACGGATGCGCTGCGTTTCTCCCTGATCCAGAACAACAGCATCGAGAACGACAGCCGGTTCTATATGAGCCGCGTGGAAGCGGCCCGTAATTTTGCCAACAAGATCTGGAACGCTGCCCGCTTTGTGCTGATGAATGTGGGCGAGTATCAGCCCAAGGGCATAGATCCGGCGGCGCTCGGCTGCGAAGACAAGTGGATACTGACCAAGCTTGGCGATACAGCGGAAAAAGTTACCGCTGCGATCGAACGGATGGAACTGGGCCTCGCCGCACAGATGGTGTACGATTTCCTGTGGTCGGATTATTGCGATTGGTATATTGAAATGTGCAAACCGCGGCTGAACAGCGAAACGGACAAGAGCAGCACGCTGGAAGTGCTTTTGTATGTGCTTGACCAAACGCTTCGTCTGCTGCACCCGTTCATGCCGTTCATCACGGAAGAGATCTTCCAGTCCCTGCCGAACACGGAAGGCAGCATCATGCTCGCTGCCTGGCCGGAAAAACGGGAAGAACTGTGCTTCTGTGAGCAAGCCGCGCAAACGCAGGATCTTATGGAACTGGTGCGTGCTGTGCGCAATGTGCGTCGCGAGTGCAACGTGCCCACCGGGCGCCGCGCTCCGTTGTATGTGCTGCCTGCCGAAAACAGAGAAGCGTCTTTCCGCGAAAACCATGTGTGGTTTGAGCGTTTGAGCTATGCCAGCGAGCTGAACTATCTGGCGGATGCTGCCCAGGCGCCTTCCGGCGCTGCTACGGCCGCCGGCCCCAACGGAACGGCTTATATCCCGCTGGGTGACCTGATCGATCTTGATAAAGAGCGGGCCCGCCTTGATAAGGAAGCGGACAAACTGAAAAAAGAGATTGCCCGCAGCGAAGGCAAATTGAACAACGCCGGCTTTGTGGATAAAGCGCCGCAGGCCGTGGTTGAGCAGGAACGGCAAACGCTGGCGCACAACAAAGAAATGCTCGAGCGCGTGCAGGCCCTGCGCAAAACGCTGGGCGAATGATCCCCCTTCCTCAGACATGGACATCGGCTCAGCGCGCGCGGTTTGCTCCGCTGATGGCGTTGATGGATACCGATGGTTTGATCAATGCTTTTCCCGTTGTGCACGTTTCGGGCACCAACGGGAAAGGCTCGCTTTGTGCCGCGATTTCGCAGATATGCCGCGAAGCGAATTTGAAAACAGGGCTGTTCATTTCGCCGCACTTGTATGTGGAAACAGAGCGTATCTGCGTTAACGGTGAACAGATCGACCAACTGTCCATGAACCGGCTGATGGACGAAGCGTTTGCCAAAGCACCGGAAGCGAAGCTGTTTGAAAACTATTTTTATGCCGCTGTTCGCTGGTTTGAAGAACAGCAGGTCGATATAGCCGTGATGGAAACGGGTATTGGCGGCACCATGGACGCGACCAACCTGCTTCAATCGGTTTTAACGGTTACCGGCACAATCGGTTTGGATCATCAGGACACCCTCGGCCACACGATCGGACAGATTGCCGCCCAAAAGGCTGGCATCGCAAAGCCCGGCGTGCCCGCCGTGCTGTCGCCCTGTGCAGATGAAGTGGCCCGCCAAACGTATTTGGATACTTGCCGTGCCCTTGGCGCACAAGTGCATGACCTTAGCGCGGCAAAGATCGAGTGTGTTTCCCAAGGGCTGACACAGTGCCTTTCCGGCGAAATGGATGGGTTCACACTTCCGCCCACACAGATCGCTTTATTGGGCGATTTTCAGGGCAACAACCTGTTCACGGCGGCCTATGTGGCTCATTTACTGGCGGAGCAGGGCTTTCCTGTCACGCCGGAGGCAATCTGCCGCGGGCTGGAAAACACCCGCTGGCCCGGCCGGCTGGAATGGCGGGCGGGCACACCGCCGCTGCTGATCGACGGGGCACACAACCGGGAAGGCGCGCAGGCGCTCGTTCGCGCGGTGAACAGCCTGGCACCCGGCCGCCCCATTGTGCTGGTAACGGCAATGCTGGGCGATAAAAACATTGAAGATGTGGCAGCAGAACTGCGCCCTATGGCAGAACAGATCGTTACAACGCAGGTAGACAGCTTCCGTGCGTTGGAAGCGCAGGCTTTGGCAGATATTTATGGTGAAAAAGCACTGGCCTGTGCCGATCCTGTGCAGGCGCTTGCGCTGGCACGCCGCCTGTGCCCCGAAAATGGGCTGATCGTGGCAGCCGGTTCGTTATATCTGCCGGCGGCGTTGGAACTGAACAAAGCATAACAAGCAAATCAATAAAACGGTGGGGCCTATCCCCGCCGTTTTTTGTTTGTTGCCCCTTTCCAAATCTTTTCGCTTTGGTATATACTGATAGTGTGGAGGATGATAGTCTCCGCGCCATAGGGAGGAAACATGAACAACGAACGAATGGACTTGATCCGCAATTTTTCCATCATAGCGCATATCGATCACGGAAAAAGCACATTGGCGGATCGATTGATCGAGCTGACCGGCACAGTACAGACCCGGGACATGGAAGAACAGATCCTTGACAGCATGGATCTTGAGCGTGAACGCGGCATTACCATCAAAAGCCGCAGCGTGCGCATGCAGTATCCGGCGTCTGATGGCAAAACATATACATTGAATTTGATCGACACTCCCGGCCATGTGGACTTTATTTATGAAGTTTCCCGTTCCTTGGCGGCCTGCGAAGGCGCGGTGCTGGTGGTGGATGCAAGCCAGGGCGTGGAAGCGCAAACGTTGGCTAACGTTTATCTTGCGCTGGATAACGACCTTGAGATTTTGCCTGTGATCAATAAGGTGGATCTGCCGGGCGCCATGCCCGAGCGGGTAAAAACGGAAATTGAAGATCAGATCGGCCTTGACACGGAAGGCTGTCCCGAGATCAGCGCCAAAACCGGGCTGAACGTGGGTGATGTGCTTGAGCAGATCGTGTCCATTGTGCCCCCGCCGGAAGGGGACACGGAAGCGCCTTTGAAAGCCCTTATCTTTGATTCTTATTACGATAACTATAAGGGCGCGGTTTCCATTGTGCGCGTGCTTGATGGGCAGTGCGCTGCCGGCACGCGCATCCGTATGATGGGCAGCGGCAAAGAATTTGATGTTACGGAAGTGGGCTATTTCTCACCCGACCTCGTTGCCTGTGAAAAGCTGCAGGCCGGGGAAGTGGGCTATATCGTAGCCAGCATCAAAAACGTGGCAGACACCCGCGTGGGCGATACCATCACGGACGCCCGCCGGCCCACTGAGGAAGCCCTGCCGGGCTATAAAACGGCAACCCCCATGGTGTTCTGCGGCATTTATCCTGCCGACCGTTCGGAACACAGCGATCTGCGTGAGGCGCTTGAAAAGCTGCAGCTGAACGATGCCTCCATTTCCTTTGAACCGGAAACTTCTCAGGCGCTGGGATCGGGATACCGCTGCGGTTTCTTGGGCCTTCTGCATATGGAGATCATTCAGGAACGGCTGGAGCGCGAGTTTGACCTTGACCTGGTGACCACTGCGCCATCGGTCATCTATCGCATATATTTAACGGACGGCACGGAGATCTATCTGGACAACCCGACCAATCTACCGCCTGTGACGGAGATCGAAGTGATGGAAGAGCCTATGGTAAAGGCCACCATCATCACGCCTGAAACATATACGGGCACGATCATGGAGCTATGCCAGCAAAAGCGCGGCGTGTTCCTTGATATGCAGTATCTGGACAGCGGCCGTGTGACTATCCATTATAAGCTGCCGCTCAACGAGATCGTGTATGATTTCTTTGATGCGCTGAAATCGCGCTCCCGCGGCTATGCCAGCTTTGACTATGAACTGGCCGGGTACGAAGCGAGCGACCTTGTCAAACTGGATATCCTGCTCAATGGGGATGTGTGTGATGCGCTCAGCATTATCGTTCATCGGGAGCGGGCGTATGCCCGCGGCCGCTCCATCGCCGAAAAACTGCGGGAAGCCATTCCGCGCCAACAGTTTGAAATTCCCATTCAGGCGGCGATCGGCGGCAAGATCATTGCCCGTGAAACGGTGCGCGCAGTGCGCAAAGACGTGCTGGCCAAATGCTATGGCGGCGATATCACACGCAAGAAAAAATTGCTTGAAAAACAAAAAGAAGGCAAAAAACGCATGCGCCAGATCGGCAGCGTAGAACTGCCGAGCGAAGCATTCCTTGCCGTTTTGAAGATGGATAACTGATGAACACAGCTCTGTATATCCATATCCCTTTCTGCAGGCAAAAATGCAGCTATTGTTCTTTCGTTTCGGCGCCCCTTGATAAGCGGGCGCCGGCTGTTATTGCTGCGCTTAAACAGGAAATGTGCCTGTATCCAAAAAACACGAAGATCGACACCGTTTTTTTTGGCGGCGGCACACCGAGCGTGCTGGAGAATAACGCGCTGCCCCAGCTGCTGGCTGCTGCACGCGAGCGTTTTATCCTCAGCGAAAACAGCGAGATCACAGCTGAAGCCAACCCGGAATCGGTCACCCCGGCGTTGTTGGCTGCCTGGCGTGCGGCAGGGATCAACCGCCTGTCTTTTGGCGTGCAAAGCGCCAACGATGAAAACCTGCGCCTGCTCGGCCGCCTGCACACGTTTGTCGAAGCGAAAAAGGCCATTCGTTATGCGCGTGAAGCGGGATTTGAGCATATCAATGCAGATCTTATTTATAACTTGCCCGGGCAAAGCACAGCGGCGTTTGAAGCGGACCTGCATGCGCTGCTCGCGTTAGGGATAGATCACCTGTCCTGTTATGCGCTGTCAATAGAAGAAGGTACGCCCTTGGCGGAAATGCCGCTTCCGATTCAGGATGAAGATATTGCCGTGGAACAATGGATGAGCGCCGGCAGGATCTGCGCACAATATGGTTTGCACAGATATGAAGTGAGTAATTATGCAAAGCCCGGCGCCCAATGCCGGCACAACCTGCATTATTGGCACAACGATCCGTATTTCGGTCTTGGCCCGGCCGCACACGGCGCCCGGCGGGCAAACGGATGCTGGCTGCGCACGGCTAACGTGCCCGATATCAACGCGTATCTGCAGGCCGTTTTTGGAGAAGGGACGCTGAGCCAATCAACGCAGATCGGGCGCGAAGAAGAACAGTTTGAATCCATCATGCTGGAAACGCGCACAACAGAAGGCCTGAGGCTGGCGGCGTTTGAAGCCCGATACGGCGTGCGTTTTACAGAGCGATATAAAACAGCCATCGACTGTGCCTGTGCTCAGGGCCTGGCAACATTGTCAAATACCCATTTTGCCCTCACTGAACGTGGCTTGCTTTTGCAGAACAGAGTGCTGCTCTCCTTTATGGATTGAGCAGCTTTTTTTATAAAAAATTTTTATGTATACACTGGGAATGATTTGTGAATATTGACATTATCAGGGAAAGGTGGTATCCTCAAGTCAGATGTTAGCACTCTATCTGGTTGAGTGCTAACAAATACAGCGGAAAGGTAGGTGTAGGACCGGCGGCAGCCGTCGTTACAGGGCATGGAATTAAGCGAAAGAAAACTAAAGATACTACTGGCGATTGTAGATGACTATATTGCCACGGGCACGCCTATCGGCTCGCGCACGCTTTCACGCATGTGGGGCGGGGCATACAGTCCGGCCACCATCCGCAACGAAATGAGCGACCTTGAAGAGATGGGGCTGTTGCAGCAGCCGCATACGAGCGCAGGCCGCATCCCGTCTGACCTTGCGTATCGGCTGTATGTTGACCGGTTCTTGAACGTGCCGCGCCTGACCGATCAGGAAGCGCAGACTATTCGTTCCTATTATCGGTTCCGTATGGGTGAGATAGAGGATGTTATGGCTGCTACGGCGCACGTACTCAGCCAGATGACGGATTACGTGGGCATGATCCTCGCTCCACAGCTGGATAATGTAACGGTGTCGCAGATCCGCGTTATCCCTGTTACACGGGGCCGTGCGCTGGCAGTGCTGGTTACCAGCGAAGGAATTGTAAAAGACATGTTTTTCCAGATTCCGCCGAATATGGACGATCGCCATTTGGAAATGATGTCAAATGCACTGACAGATTTGATGCGCGGCAAATCGCTGGATGAATTTTCGGTTGCCTGTGAAAAGCTTAAAGAAGAGCTTGGCGTGGGAGCGGAAGTATTTGATGCGCTACTGGGCACTGTCAGGAAAAGTACGGCGCCGGTGCGCAGCGTGGTGTTTGACGGGCACCAAAACCTGTTCAAGCACCCGGAATACAGCAATGTTGAGCGGGCACGCACCTTTTTGGCTACGATTGATTCGCGAGACGTGTTTTATAACATGCTTTCGCAAACCAATAATATGGAGATCACCATCTCCATCGGCCGGGAGAATGAGCATGAATCGCTGCAGGATTCCTCGGTCGTTACCGCCACGTATCGCATCGGCGGGCACAGTGTAGGGTCCTTTGGTGTAGTGGGCCCCACCAGGATGGATTACGCACGCGTGCTGTCTGTTATGGAGCAGATCAGCGCGGCGCTGAACGAGATTTTATCGGGCAGCGAAGTATAATAGTAAGGAGGCGCTTTTGTGATCAAAAGCAAAGAAAACCAAACGGAGCCGGCAGTTGTGGATGAACCGGTGGCAGAAACGGCCGACCAGCCTGTGAATGAAATGGAGCAGCTCCGCAGCGCAGCCAAAGCTTCGGCAGATGCCATGATGCAGGCGCTGCACCGCGCAGATGAACTGAGTGAGCAGCTCGCTGCCGCGCAAACACAGGCGGCCACTGCGCAGGACCAGTATCTGCGCACCCGCGCAGAATACGAAAATTTTCGCAAACGCAGTGTGCAGGAAAAAGCGGCGGCCTTTGATCAGGGCGCCATGGATACGCTTACTGCACTGCTGCCCACGCTGGACAATCTTGAGCGTGCTTTGGATATCGCCCGTTCTTCCGATGCGGAAGCGATCGCGCAGGGCATTGAGCTTACCGTGCGCCAGCTGATGGAAGCGTTTGATAAAAAAGGCCTCAAAGAGATCGATGCGGTTGGCAAACCGTTTGACCCAAACCTGCACGCCGCTGTGATGCGTGAGCCTAACGATGACCCCGAAAAATCGGACACCGTGGCGCAGGTGTTGCAGAAAGGGTACGTGTATCATGACCGTGTGCTGCGGTACAGCAGCGTTAAGGTATATATGTAAGTATTCGCCGATTTCAGGCAGATTTTAAGGAGGAAACAAGAATGGCACATATTATCGGTATTGACCTTGGCACCACCAACAGTTGTGTGGCCGTGATGGAAGGCGGAGAACCTAAAGTAATTCCCAACAGCGAAGGCGCGCGTACCACGCCCTCTGTCGTTGCATTCAGCAAAAACGGCGAACGTTTGGTTGGCCAGATCGCCAAACGTCAGGCCATCACCAATCCTGACCGCACCATCGCCAGCATCAAGCGCGACATGGGTTATGACCGTCATGTCAAGATCGACGGGAAAGACAATTCACCGCAGCAGATCTCTGCCATGATCCTGCAGAAACTTAAAGCGGATGCGGAAGCATATCTGGGCTCCACCGTTTCTCAGGCGGTCATCACCGTGCCGGCGTATTTCTCTGACGCGCAGCGCCAGGCCACCAAAGACGCCGGTACCATCGCGGGCCTTGAAGTGCTCCGCATCATCAACGAACCGACGGCTGCGGCGCTGGCTTACGGCCTTGATAAAGACGACGCCGGCCGCATCCTGGTGTACGACCTTGGCGGCGGCACGTTTGACGTTTCTCTGCTTGAGATCGGCGATGGCGTGTTCGAAGTGCTGGCCACCAACGGCAACACCCGCCTTGGCGGCGACGACTTTGACCAGCGCGTGATGGATTATATCGTCAGCGAATTCAAACGCACCGACAGCATTGACCTGTCTAAAGACAACATGGCTATGCAGCGCGTTAAAGAAGCGGCGGAAAAAGCGAAGATTGAGCTGAGCACCACCGCTGAAACCAACATCAACCTGCCGTTTATCACGGCGGATGCTTCCGGCCCCCGCCACCTGGATATCACCCTGTCCCGCTCCAAGTTCAATGAGATGACGGCGGACCTGGTGGAAAAAACCATTGGGCCGACCCTGCAGGCGCTCAAAGATGCGGGTCTGAAAGCAGAAGATGTGTCCAAAGTTATTCTTGTCGGCGGCTCCACCCGTATCCCTGCGGTGCAGGAAGCGGTCAAACGCGTGACCGGCAAAGAGCCGTTCAAAGGCATCAACCCCGACGAATGTGTTGCCATCGGCGCCGCCATCCAGGCCGGCGTGCTTGGCGGCACGGTGACCGATGTGCTGCTGCTTGATGTTACGCCCCTGTCCCTGGGCATTGAAACGCTGGGCGGCGTTTGCACGCGCTTGATCGAGCGCAACACCACGATCCCCACCAAGAAGAGCCAGATCTTCTCCACCGCTGCCGATGGGCAGACGGCTGTGGATATTCATGTCTTGCAGGGCGAGCGCGAAATGGCCGCGTATAACAAAACGCTGGGCCGTTTCCAGCTCAGCGGCATTGCACCCGCGCCCCGCGGTGTGCCGCAGATCGAAGTCACCTTTGATATCGACGCCAACGGCATCGTGAACGTGTATGCCAAAGATCTGGGCACCGGCCGCGAGCAGAAAGTGACCATCACAGCCAGCACCAAGCTCAGCGATGATGAGATCAAAAAAGCCATGGACGAAGCGGCGCAGTTTGCGGATGACGATAAGAAACGCCGCGAAGAAGTGGAAGCGCGCAACGATGCAGACTCCACTTGCTACCAGATCGAGAAAACGATCAAAGACCTGGGCGATAAGATCAATGCGGATGACGCCAAAACGCTGAGCGACGGCGTGGCTGCCCTGCGGGGCAAGATGGCCGGTTCTGATGTCGAAGCCATCAAGCAGGAAACGCAGGCGCTGCGCGATAAATCTTATGAGGTCTTTGGCCGTGTGTACCAGAGCGCCGGCCCCGAAGCGGGTGCCGATCCGAACGCCCAGCAGTATCAGCAGGCGGGCGCGCAGGGCAACGATCAGAGCTATACCGAACCCGAAGGCGGCCATCCCGGCAGCGACGATGTGGTGGATGCCGACTACGAAGTGGTGGACGATAACAAATAATTTCTCGTTGCCTATGCACAGAACACAGCCCTGTCCGGCCGGTTTCCCGGCCGGACAGGTTTTGTATGCACCTCTTGCAGGCGTGCATACCGCTGTGGTAGAGTGTTTGGCATGAAAGGACGGATGTAAGTGGCACGAGATTATTACGAGGCGCTGGGGATAGACCGCGGCGCATCGGATGAGGCGATCAAGAAAGCATATCGCACTCAGGCAAAAAAATATCATCCCGATTTGAACAAAGGCCCCAACGCCAAAGAAGCGGAAGAGCGGTTCAAAGAGGTCAATGAAGCATACACCGTGCTGTCCGATCCGGACAAAAAAGCAGCATATGACCGCATGGGCCATCAGGCGTTCACACAGGCTTCGGCCACCGGCGGTGATCCGACACAACAAGGCTCGCCTTTTGGCGGGTTTGGCGGCATGGGCGGCTTTGGCGATATTTTCAGCAGCTTTTTCGGCGGCGGTATGGGTGGTTATGCCCGCCGCGGCGGCCCGCAGGCCGGGCGCACCCTTCGCATACAGGTGGCCGTTTCTTTGAAAGAAGCGTTCACCGGCGTAAAACGAGAAATATCCTATCGGCGCAACGAGCAGTGCAGCGAGTGCGGCGGTACAGGCGCGCGCAAAGGCACCTCGGCGACAACCTGTCCCCACTGCGGCGGATCGGGCCAGGTGCAGGAAGCGCGGCAGACGCCGCTGGGCACCATGGTCAACACGCGGCCTTGCCCGCAGTGTAACGGGCGCGGCAAGATCATTCAGGATCCTTGTCCTGCCTGCAGCGGATCGGGCGTGCAGTATAAAGAGCGCAAGATCAAGATCAATATCCCGGCCGGCATTGATGACGGGCAGGTCATCACGCTCAACGGCGAAGGGGAAGCGGGAACTGACGGCGGCCGTTCGGGCGATTTGCAGGTAATTGTTTCCGTTCGCCCGGATCCGATGTTTGAACGGCGGGGCCCCGATCTGTTTTTGGAAATGGGCATTTCGTATCCGCGGGCGGCGCTGGGCGGTGATGTGATCGTGCCTACGATTGACGGCACGGTAAAATACCATATCCCGGAACTGACCGAGGGCGGCACAACGTTCCGCCTCAAAGGGCAGGGCATGCCGCGGCTGAGGTCAAACAACCGGGGCGATCTGTATGTAACGGTTATCATTGAAATGCCGGAGAAACTGACGGAACGGCATAAAGATCTGCTGCGTGAACTGGATGAACTGGAAAACGGAAAATCCACAAGCAAAGGCGGCATATTTGATCGTATTTTCAACAAAGACAAATAAGGCGACAGGCAACAGCGCTCAGGCGCTGTTTTGCCATGCAGGAGGGGTTAAACCATGCGTTGGGTGGAGGTCACCGTTTGCACAACATCGGCCGGTGCCGATGCGATGAGCGAAATGCTCATGGAACACGGCGTTACCGGCGTTTCAATCGAAGACAGAGCCGATGTGGAAATGATGCAGCGGCGCGATGATGAATGGGATTATATCGACGAGAACATTTTCAGCTCCCTTAACGGCGTGGTGCATGTAAAAGCGTATCTGCAGGAGAATGGCAACGAACAGGAGAAGGTTGCTTCCATCCGCCGCCGTGCCATGGAGATTGCAAATGACCCGCTTCTTGACGGGGATTTTGGCGGTGGAGAAGTATATACCTGCTCCATTGCGGATGAAGACTGGTCGGAAAACTGGAAAAAGTATTATCAGCCCTTTAACGTAGGCAACCGGCTTGCCGTGCGCCCTTGCTGGCTGGAATATGAGCCGGAAAACCGCGCGGTGATCGAGCTAGAGCCGGGCGCTGCGTTTGGAACAGGCCTTCATGAAACAACGCTTATGTGCCTGCAGCTGTGCGATTCGCTTGCAACGGAAGGCATCCGCGCGCTTGATATCGGCTGCGGTACGGGCATTTTGGCCATCGGCGCGCTGCTGCTGGGCGCGCAAAGCGCACTTTTGGTGGACAGAGATGAAGTTGCAGTGGCGGCGGCCAGGCATAACATCGAACGCAATCGCTGCACCGATCGCGCCATTGTGTGGCAGGGCGACCTGGCAGATGGGGTGGACGGGAAATATGACCTGATCTTTGCCAATATTGTGGCAGATGCGGTGATCCGCCTGCTGCCGGATGCGAAGAACCTGCTGGCCGAAGGCGGCAGCATCATCACCAGCGGCATCATTTTGGAGCGTGAGCAGGATGTTGCCCGCGCTGCTGAAGCAAACGGCCTTGTTATCAGCGAGCGGCTGAACAAGGGCGAGTGGGTGGCCCTGCGCCTTACGGTGGCATAAAATGGCGCGCTTTTTTGCAGACAGCTTTACCGATACAGACGCCGTGATCATTGAAGATGCGGCGCATATCGTGCGCACCCTGCGCTTGGGCATGGGCCATTCTCTGACCGTGATGGACGGGGCAGGCCGCGTGGCCGAAGGCGTGATCAACGCCGTTTCCGCTTCGGCTGTGTCCGTTTCGCATTCGGGCTGGAAAAAGGCAGATACGGAAAGCGAGCTGACCGTTACGGTTTACCAGGGCATCTGTAAGAACGACAGGTTTTCTGTTGTTGTCCAGAAATGCACGGAACTGGGCGCCGTGCGCATCGTGCCGCTGCACACCAGGCGGTGCGAGATCCCCAAAGCCGATATGGATAAACGAAGAGACCGGATGCGCAAGATCGCCCGGGAAGCGGCCAAGCAATGCGGCCGTGCACTCGTGCCGGAGATCGGCAACTCGATAGAGGTTGGCGCACTTGCGCCGGAGCATGACCTGCTGCTGTGCCCTTATGAAGGGGAAACGCAGGGCGGCTTTATATCCTCGCTCATGTGCTTTCCCGCTGCGCGCAATATCGGCCTTGTGATCGGCCCGGAAGGCGGGTTTGAGGCGGATGAGATTGCCGTTCTCCAACAATTGCGTGCCGAGATCGTAACGCTGGGCCCGCGTATTCTCAGAACTGAAACGGCCGGCCCCGCCGCGCTGGCTGCGCTGATGGCGCATTATGGGCAATGGGAGGGGCGGCCATGAAAGTTGCCTTTGCAACGCTTGGCTGCCGCGTTAATCAATATGATACTGCGGCCATGCGTGCCAGGCTTGAAGCCCAGGGGTTTACGATTGTGCCGTTTTCTCAGCCGGCTGATGCTTACGTGATCAATTCCTGCACCGTTACCGGCGAGAGCGATCGAAAAGCACGCCAGCTGATCGGGCGGGCACGCCGCTTGAATCCGCAGGCCATCCTGTGCGTGACCGGGTGTTATGCACAGCGCGACCCGAAAACAGTGCTGGATCTGGACGGGGTGGATATTGTGCTGGGCACGGGCACCCGCAACCAATTGGGCGATCTGTTGAAGGCTGCGGTAAAAGGCGAAAAACGGAACGCTGTTTCGCCCTTTGCGGGCACACAAGCGTATGAAGAAACGTTTGGCACATCCTTTGATCGGGTGCGGGCGTTTGTGAAAATTCAGGATGGGTGCGACAGACACTGTACATATTGCGCCATCCCGGCAGCCCGCGGGCCGGTGCGTTCACGCGCGCTTTCGTCCATCGTGCGGGAATGCACGGCATTGGCGCAGGCGGGCTTTTGCGAAGCGGAGCTCACGGGGATTCGTTTGGCAGCGTATGGGCAGGAACAAGGGCTTGTGCTGATGGATGCGGTGGAGGCCGCTGCCGAAACAGGGCTTTCCCGTATTCGATTGGGGTCGCTTGATCCGGATGCTTTGGGCCCGGGATTTGCGCCCCGTGCGGCCGATTGTAAGCCGCTGTGCCGGCATTTTCACCTTTCCTTGCAGAGCGGGAGCACCTCGGTGCTTCGGCGCATGGCAAGGCGGTACACGGCTGAAGATTATCTGTCAGTCATAGAAGATCTGCGGGCCGACATGCCGGATGCAACCTTTTCCACAGATGTGATGGTGGGTTTCCCCGGTGAAACGGAGGCAGAGTTTAGGCAAACGTGCGAACTTGTGGAAAAGGCCGGGCTGATGCGCCTGCATATTTTCCCCTATTCGCCGCGGCCGGGCACGCCGGCGGCGCGCATGGATGGGCAGATCACAAAACAGGCCAAGGAAGAGCGGGTGCGTGTGTTGAGCCAAATTGGCGCCCGGCTTAGCCAGCAGTATGCGCTGACGCAGGTTGGCTGCTGCGCCGATGTGTTGTGGGAACAGCATGCCGAAGGATACCTGCAGGGCCATGGCCGTGATTTTATGGTGGTGCGTGCACCCATGGATGCAGGCCGGCCGGGGAAAACGGCGCTTGTCACAATCGGAACCTGCAAAGATGGTGTTGCGTATACCGATGCTTGCCAAATCTGAATAAGCAAGACATACTGAGATAAAGGAGAGGAAGCAAGATGGAAAATTGTTTGTTCTGCAAGATCATTGCCGGAGATATCCCGTCCGAGCGGGTATATGAAGACGATCGGGTGATCGCTATTCGTGATATCGATCCACAGGCGCCGCTGCACGTGCTGGTTATGCCGAAAGAGCACGTGCAGGATATGACAGCGCCCGGCGCTGCTGAAGTGGCGGATGCTTTGTTCCGTGCCGCGGCAAAAATCGTATCCGATGCAGGTTTATCGGAAAGCGGATTCCGCGCGGTGCTGAACACGGGGCGCGACGGCGGGCAGACTGTTTTGCATATGCATATGCACGTGCTGGGCGGGCGTTCACTGCAATGGCCGCCGGGCTAAAAAAGCCGTTGACATACTGCGAAGAAGAAGATATAATCTGTCAATAGTGAGGCTGCAAGCCTATGGAGGGAGGGAATAAATATGTCCGAGATCCGGGTCGGGGAAGGCGAATCCCTCGAGAGCGCGCTTAAGCGGTTTAAACGGAAATGCGCCCGCGCAGGCGTTATGGCCGACATGCGCAAGCATGAACACTATGAGAAGCCGAGCGTCAAACGCAAGAAAAAAGCGGAAGCTGCAAAAAAACGCAAGTATTAAGAAAAAAGCCTTTCGATTATATCGAAAGGCCTTTTTTGTGTATTCGGGGAATGTGCTGTTGTGGTTATGGCTAAACTCATATATAATTTATCTGTCAATATCCAATTTGGAGGGATCACTATGAAGCGTAACAAATGGATCGCATTGCTGTTAACGGCGGCCCTGTTAGTGCTGGGTGCCTGCAGCGGAGAAAAGCTGACTGCTGAACAAAAACTTGAAAAAGCGTTTATGAGTTTGGAAAACGCGGCTGAATATGAAGCTACCATGGGAATGGATTTTTCCATGTCGATGGGTGAAGAAAAGCTGAGCATGCAGCTGAATGCTCAGATCGCCCAGGTGTTGGAGCCTATTAAAATAAAAATGGTTATGGACATGTCGTTGAACGGTTTCTCGATTAACGACATCCAAATGTATATGTTTGAGAACGAACAGGGCGCAGTGGATGCATATATTGGCATGCTGGGCATGTGGGAACATGAAACGATCGAACAGGATGAAATGGGCGAGTTTGTCGGCCAACTGAATGTTCCCAATGTCACCGATCAGTTGGCTGCTTTCAAGAAGATTACCAACGGGATCAGAGAAGAAGGCACCGAAACGATCGACGGAGTGAAATACACCAAGATTGTCAGCGTTTTAAAAGGCAACGCGTTTGAAGAGCTGCTGGATGAGCTTGATCTGACAGAGCTGGTCGATCTGGATGAATTAGAAGGCATGGATATCAGCGAGCTGTTTAAAGATATCCCGGACTGCGAGATTGTGTACTGGATTGTAGACGGCAGCTCGCCTGAGCTTGGCGGCATGTATATCGATCTAAAACCCATGATGGAAACATATATGAACAACTTGATCGCTATGCTCGGCGAAGACGCTGAGGCGGAAGCGGAAATGAATTTGGGCGTGGAAGCATTTTCCATTACTATGATGTATAAAAACATCGGCAATGTGGCCGACTTTGAACTGCCGGCCGAAGCAAAATAAGGATTGATAGAAAAAGGAGCGTTTTGAACGCTCCTTTTTTGTGTATACCCGCCCCTGTGCATGAATACCATGCTAAAACGGGAGGGGTTATTCATGGCAAAAGCGGTGCGGCACAGACAACGGGTGGTGGATATGCCGCCCTTGAAACAACCCGGGCAGCTGCGGGTCACCCTGGTAGGCACCGACCGCGTGTATTTTGAAAATCCGGCTGCGCTGATCAATGTGGGAACGGAAAGCGTTGCGGTAAAAGCCGCCGCCTGCACGTTCACCGTGCGCGGCGCGGCACTCATAATGGAAACGGACGGCGAGGGCACCATCCTTGTGCGGGGCCGTATTGCTGCGATCTTGATTGAACGGGAGCCTGTCCATGGCTGAGAGGTTATGGAAAATGATATCCGGATATGCTATGATACGCGTAGATGGCATGGCGCCCGAACGGTTTATTGACCATTGCAGGCGCTGTGGCATCCCGCTTTGGTTTGTAAAGCGTGTTTCGCGCGTTTCCATATCCGCCTGCCTCCCGTTTTCAGCACTTGCAAAAGCAGAACAGGCGGCTAAAGCAGCGCGGTGCAACCTTGTTGTGGAGCAGCCGAGCCGGTCTGTTCGTTTCAGGCAGTCGCTGTTCAAAAGAAAAGCGCTGCTGCTCTCGCTCACGGCTGCTGTGTTGCTGATGGGCGCTGCCAGCCGGTTTGTGTGGGGCGTGAACGTTACCGGCGCCATTACGCCGCAGATGAAAGAAAACGTTTTTCAAACGCTGGAAGAGCTGAGCATCATGCGCGGCACCCGATGGGCAACGATTGACAGCGCAGCAATAGAAAACCGCTTGCGGCTGAACACACAGGGTGTTCAGATGGCCATTGTGCATCGAAATGGGCTGTTTTTGGAGCTGGAGATCATCCCGGCCGTTGAGCCGCCCGAGTGGGAAACAGACCAAACAGCGTGCGATATCGTATCAATGCGCAGTGCGGTGATCGAGTCTGTAATCGCACTGGAAGGCACGCCGATGGTAAAACCGGGAGACCGTGTTCTTCCCGGTGATATGCTCATCCGCGGCACGTACCGCCGCGGCGAAGAAGAAGGCAAGCAGCGCTTCGTTAGAGCCAAAGGGTCGGTGATGGGCCGCGTGTCCTATGCCGGGCAGGCCGGCGCGGCTTTGCAATATCAATCGTTTATAACTTCCGGGCGCACCGCTGTAGTGCGCACGCTCGTGCTGGGCTCGCTCCGCATACCCCTTTCGCCCCGGCCGGTTTTTGACCGTGCAGAGGCGGGCGTGGAAACGAAAACTTCGGTCGGCGGCACGGTGATCCCGGTGTATATATCCACACAGGTGCATCATGAACTGGTGCCCATAACTTGTACACGCACGTATGAACAAGCACAAACGCTTGCTGCATCCATTGCACGCAGCAGGGCCATGGCGCAGCTGCCGCCCGGCACGGAAGTGTCACAGGAACGTGTGGTCAGCGAACTGGATAAAGATGGCATTGTACAAACAACGGTGTTTTTAACCGTGATCATGGAGATTGGATCAGTCCGCGAACCAGTGCTGACCGATCCGATATTGTAAAAGCAAGGAAAAGGAGGCCATATATTGAACGGTTTGGAAGGAGAAGGAACAGTCCAACGCCATGTTCCTGTTGGCTCTATGGAAACTTTGCGGGCATTGTTCGGATATTTTGATGAGAATATCGGCCTGATCGAAACAGAGTTGGGCGTGCGCATTCATCAGGCTGACAGCGAGCTGCTGATCCTTGGGGCGCCTGTGCAGGCGGATGCGGCGGTGGAAACCATAAAGCATTTGATGGAGCGCGTCCGCCGCGGAGAACCGCTTGACAGAACGGCTATAAAATATGTGATCGAAGGTGTTCGTGAAGGCAGCGGGGAAGAGATCGCAGCGCTGATGAAAGACGTTGTTGCGATGACGTTCCGAGGCAAACAGATCAGGGCGAAAACACTTGGTCAGAAAAAATATATTGCAGCCCTTAAAAGCTCTACCGTTACATTTTGCGTGGGCCCGGCCGGCACTGGCAAAACCTATCTTGCCATCGCGCAGGCGGTTATGGCGCTGAAAAATAAAGAAGTGCAGCGCCTGGTGCTCACCCGTCCTGCAGTGGAAGCGGGGGAACGGCTGGGCTTTTTGCCCGGCGATCTGCAGCAGAAGGTGGACCCTTATCTGCGCCCGCTGTATGATGCGCTGCAGGACCTTTTGGGGTATGAAAACTTTGTTAAGCATCAGGAGCGCGGCATTATTGAAGTTGCGCCTTTGGCGTACATGCGCGGCAGAACGCTGAACGATTCGTATATCATCCTGGACGAAGCGCAGAACTGCACCAGGGAACAAATGAAAATGTTTCTCACCCGTTTTGGCGAGGGCAGCCGCATCGTTGTTACAGGCGACGTAACACAGATCGATCTTCCGCCAGAGCGGACAAGCGGTTTGATCCATGCCACGCGCGTGCTGGAAGGCGTGGAAGGCATCTCTTTCTGCTCGCTAGATCAGCGCGACGTGGTGCGCCATGATATTGTGCGCAACATCATCCGCGCTTATGAAAAATATGAAAAGCGGGAAAGCGGTTCGCGGCATGATGCGCAGCGAACGAAAGGGGATAGGCCATGAACAGCCGGGATGCCCGTCCAAGATTCCGCACACAGGGGAAAATCATATTGATGCTGTTCGCCGCTGCCGTGGCATTGGTGATGTTGCTCTCTGCCATGCCGGAACAGTACAACCTATCGGCGGGTGAGGTAGTGCCCCAAAACATTTATGCTTTGCGCGACGGCGTGGATTCTGTTGCAACCGAGCAGGAACGCAAACGTGCGCGTGATGCCGTGGCAGATGTGTATTCTGTTGATGGTTCATTGACCGTTACGATGGAAAACGCATTGCTTGCCGCCTACAGCCAGCTGGACGCTTGCCGTGCAGAAGCGGAAAAACGCCTGAGCGAACTTGAAATAAAGCAAGCCACTTATGCCGACTTTTCAGCAGAGGACTGGGGTACCGTTATGGAGCTCACCACCTTACCGCTTGACAGAGAGAAAATGCTGGCCATTGTTTCCTGCACAGAGGAAAACTGGGCGAGTACGAAAAACGCGGTGCGAACGGAGTTTCTTGCCGAATTGTATGTTGGCGTGCGTGAAAACGGGGTAGAACTGTCCGTATCCGACATTGCACAAGCGGCTGCCCAGCATGCTGTGGATGAAAACACGGCCGCTGCGCTTGTAACCGTTGTGCAGCAATGCCTGTCGCCCAACTCTTTTTATGATGAAAAAGCTACCATTGCTGCCCGCGAAAAAGCTGCGGCCGCTGTGGTGCCCGTTGAATACAAACAGGGGCAGATTGTGATCCGCGCCGGAGAGATCGTGTCTGAATCACAGGTTGAGCTGCTGAAAAGCCTTGGTCTAATCGGCAGCGGCAACTGGATGATATATGTGGGCGCAATCTTGGGCACGTTCGCCATGATAGGCGCTATGTGCGTATATCTGCTGCTGGGCAGCAAAGGCGCGCTTTACCGCGAAAACAATAAGATCGGGCAGATCTGCCTTGTTGTGTTTGTGTTTATTGCCATCACCGCGGTGATGACCAAGGCCGGTTTGCAGGCAGTGCCCACGGCCTTTGTTGTGCTGGTGCTGGGCCTTACGATTGACCCTGCTACCGGTGTGGCGATGAGTTGTATCAGCACATTTTTGGCGGCGATCCTTGCAATGTCTGCCGGTGTTGCCTCTCAGCAAACGCTTTCGCTGCTTATCTGCGGGCTGATCTCCAGCCTGGGCGTTGGGCTGTTGATCAGGGGCCAGCAATCGCGCGGCCGCGTGATGATCATCGGAGTGATAGCCGGCTGTATCGGAGCAATGCTGCAGGCGATTTTGGGCATGATTGGCGGCTTGTCGCTGAACACAATCATAAAATACATGGGCACGGAGATCATCAGCGGCGCCGTTTCCGGCGTTTTGAGCGTTGGCTCGATGCCGGTGTGGGAAGGCGCATTTAAAGCACTGACACCAATGAAAATGATGGAGCTTTGCAATCCAACCAATCCGCTGCTCAAGCGTTTGATGATTGAAGCACCGGGCACTTACCATCACAGCGTGATGGTGGGCAATCTGGCCGAGGCAGCTGCACAGGCGCTGGGCGCAAACGCAATGCTTGCCCGCGTTGGATCGTATTATCATGATGTTGGCAAACTGGAAGCGCCGATGTATTTTGCCGAAAACCAGATCAGCGGCATGAAAAACCCGCATGATGATCTGCTTCCTATCGAAAGCGTTCGCATTATTGCCCGCCACCCGCACGACAGTGCCCGGCTGTTGATGGAACAGGGTATGGCCCGGCCGATCATTGATATTGCGCTGCAGCATCAGGGCAACTTATGCGTTTCCTTCTTCTATCAAAAAGCAAAGGAAATGGGGCTCAATCCCGATATTCATGATTATCAGTATACCGGCGGGCGGCCCAGAACAGTGGAAGCGGCGATCGTAATGATGGCGGATAGCTGCGAGGCGGCCACGCGTGCCGCCGGCGGAGATGACAGAACGGTGATCAGCAAGATCATCAACACGCGCCTGGCAGAAGGCCAGTTTGACTTGGTGGACCTGACATTTAAAGATCTTGATACCATCGTGGAAGCGTTTTGCTCTATCCTGCGCGGCGCTTATCATAACCGCATCAAATACCCGGAAACCAAGGAAAACCCGAATATTCAGCCCGATGCCAAACAGATTGAACAGGGAGAAACAAATGAGCAAGCAGATCCAGATCGATAACCTGCAAAGAAAATATCCGTTCCCCAGGGAACTGTCCTCTGCGATGCGTGCCTGTGCCCAAACAGCGCTGAAAAGGGCGGCGGCAGAAGAGGGAGAAATATATATTTCCATGATCGGGCCCCGCCAGATCCGCATGGTCAACGCTGAATACCGGCAGATCGATGCAGTAACGGATGTGCTCAGTTTTCCACAAATCGAGTGGGAAAACGCCTTGCCCGGGCAGCTTACCTCTCTTTCCCAACCGCCGGAGCGCAACCTTGATACCGGCCGCATCATGTTGGGCGATATCCTCATCTGTATGGAACGCGCGCATGAACAAGCCGAGCAATACGGGCATTCGCTTAAACGCGAACTGTGCTTTTTAACGGTGCATGGTGTGCTGCATCTGTTGGGGTATGACCATGTTACATCGGAAGGCGAAAAAGAAATGAACGCCTTATGCGAATCCGTTTTGGAAGAGAATGGCGTTTTTCGCACGGTTTAGCTTGCTAAGCCTTTAAAACAGTGATAGAATAAAAACACATAGAACGGCGGTGAAGAATTGGCAGTACTGTTTCGGTCCGGTTTCGTAGCGGTGGTAGGCCGCCCGAACGTGGGAAAAAGCTCGCTTGTGAACACGTTTGTCGGCGGTAAAGTGGCCATTGTGTCAGATAAACCGCAAACAACGCGAAACAGGATCATGGGTGTTGTGAACGGGGAAGGTTATCAGCTGGTGCTGGTCGACACGCCCGGAATGCAGAGCCCGAGAAACAGGTTGGGCGCGTTTATGGAATCGGCTGTGTCGCACGCGATGACGGATGTGGATGCGATCCTTTGCGTTGTGGATGGCCATTCAGGGCTGGGCGAGCGTGATGAAGCGGCGATTGAACGAGCCGTGTCCAGCCGCAAACGCGTTATTCTGGCCGTGAACAAAACCGATAAAGCACAACCTGAGGAAATAGCGGCTTTGTGCGAAACGCTCAGGCAGAGGCCGAGCATACACGCGGTTTATCCCGTTTCAGCCTTGACAGGCGATGGGCTGGCCCCACTATTAACAGTGCTGATTGAAATGCTCCCCGAAGGGCCGGCGTATTTTCCGGAAGATATGATCTCCGATAAAACGGAGGATTTCTTGTGTGCGGAAGCGATCCGTGAAAAAGCGCTTTTGCTCCTGCGGGAAGAAGTGCCCCATGGGTTGGGCGTTGAACTGGAAAAGTTTATGGAACGGCCGGATGGATTGGTCGAAGTCCATGCAGTGATCTATTGTGAGCGCGAGAGCCATAAAAGGATAATCATCGGCAAGGGCGGGCGGATGCTCAAGCGGATCGGGTCCATGGCGCGCGAAGATATGGAGCATTTTTTTGACACGAAAGTATTCCTTTCGCTATATGTAAAGGTGCGCGAAGAGTGGCGTAACAGCCCGCGTGCCCTGCGTGATCTGGGATACGATTAATTGACAGCAGTTCCCATGCCGCTTGTTTATCTGTTTGAGGCAAACTGACAGTATCACCTAAACGGAGGGCAGAGCATTGGGCGAACAGAAACACCTGTGGGAAACCTTCATGCGCACAGGGCGCATGGAAGATTATCTGCGTTATTGCGCGAACAGAAACAGAGAGGACGGCGCGCCTTGGGAAACGAAGTGTTGGCCGTTGTCACGAGAACGGTAAACTATCGGGACAATGACAGGATTCTGACGCTGGTCACGCGAACGCGCGGCCGCGTTACGGCCACGGCACGCGCCTGCAGAAAGCCGCAGAGCAAGCTGATGCCCTGCGCACAGTTGTTTTGTTACGGCGAGTTTGAATGTTATGAACAGTTGGGGCAGCTGTATATCCGCTCGTGCGATCTGCACCGCAATTTTTATGAGCTGAGGCTTGACCCGGATGCGCTGATCGCGGCCAGCTGGGCCTGCGCCGTATCGGAAGCGTTTGCAAATCCGGAAGAAGAATACACAAAGCAGTTTTCGCTGCTGTTGTATACGCTGCAGGCATTATGCGCACTGCAGGCGGAACACAAGGCGGTTTTGGCGTTTTTCGCCGTAAAGCAGCTGGCGTTTTGCGGATATCAGCCACAGGCGGATGTTTGCGTGGACTGTGGCAGTACAGAGCAATTAACCGGGTATAATGCGGAGCTTGGCGGTGTGCTGTGCCATAAATGTGCACCGATTCAGCCGGGCACGAAAAGATTATCTCCCATGGCAGTGCACATGCTGGCCAACCTGCCGGGCGTGCCGAGCGCAGCCTATCATAAGATTGAAAAATCTTTGGTGCCGGTTGCTGGGGAGTTGCTTCCGGTTTTGGCCCGCACGATTGAGCAGTTCACTGATCGCAAACTGCCGTCACTTTTGTTTTCAACCGGCTTTGGCCGGACAGATAGTAGAACTTAAAAATCTTAGGGGGTTTTGTCATGAACAAGTATGTGTATGCCTTTGAGGAAGGCAATGCATCAATGCGTTCTTTGCTGGGCGGCAAAGGCGCCAATCTGGCGGAAATGACAGGTCTGGGCCTGCCGGTGCCGCCGGGGTTCACTGTCTCTACAGATGCTTGCAATCGCTACTATGCCAATGACGGCGTTGTGGAAGATGCAGTTTTCGAGCAGGTATTTGACGCACTTACAGCGCTTGAAAACAAGACGGGCAAAAAATTTGGGGACGCGAAAAATCCGCTTTTGGTGTCTGTTCGCAGCGGCGCGGCGATCTCCATGCCGGGCATGATGGACACGATCCTGAACCTGGGCCTGAACGATGCAACGGCGGAAGGCCTGGCAGAAGCAACGGGTAACGCGCGCTTTGCTTATGACACGTATCGCCGCTTTATCCAGATGTTCTCCAACGTTGTTATGGAACTCAAAATGAGTCAGTTCGAAGAAGCGCTGGCCGCTGCCCGTGAAAAAGATGGGGCGAAGGTGGACAGTGAACTTACGGCGGATACGCTCAAAGAAGTTGTTGAAAATTACAAAGATATTTACCGTGCGCAGACGGGCCAGCCCTTTCCGCAAACGCCGCGCCAACAGCTGGCCGCTGCTGTGGAAGCGGTGTTCCGCAGCTGGAACAACCCGCGCGCCAATATCTATCGCCGCTTGAACGGCATTCCTTCTTCGCTGGGCACTGCGGTTAATGTGCAGTCCATGGTCTTTGGCAACATGGGCGACGATTGCGGCACGGGCGTTGCCTTTACCCGCAGCCCCTCTACCGGCGAAAACAAGCTCTTTGGCGAGTATTTGATGAACGCACAGGGTGAAGACGTTGTGGCAGGTATCCGCACACCACAGACCATTGAAACCCTGGGCGAAAACATGCCCGAAGTGCTCAAACAGCTGCACGATGTTGCCTATAAGCTGGAAAGGCATTTTGGCGACATGCAGGATATCGAGTTTACGATCGAACGTGGCAAGCTGTATATGCTGCAGACCCGTAACGGCAAGCGCACGGCTACGGCGGCGCTGCAGATCGCGGTTGACCTGGTCAAAGAAGGCTTGGCCACCCGTGAAGAAGCCCTGTTGAAGATAGACGCCAAACAGCTTAACGACGTGCTTCATCCCACGTTTGATCCTGAAGTGATCAAAGCGGCTACGCCTATTGCGATGGGCCTGCCCGCTTCGCCCGGCGCTGCCAGCGGCATGCTGTATTTCTCTGCACAGGAAGCCGAAGAAGCTGCCGCCGAAGGTAAAGACGTTATTCTTGCCAGAACGGAAACTTCCCCTGAAGACATTCAGGGCATGAGCTGCTCACGCGGTATCCTCACCATCCGCGGCGGTATGACCAGCCACGCGGCGGTTGTTGCCCGTGGCATGGGCCGCTGCTGCATCACCGGCTGCAACGATGCGTTTATCGATCCGGAAGAAAAAGTGCTGCGCACTTCGGAAGGCCGCGAGTTCCATGAAGGGGATTATCTATCCCTGGATGGCAGCACCGGCCGTGTGTACGGCGAAAAACTGCCGACGGTGCCTGCCGCCATTACCGGCAACTTTGAAACGATCCTCGGTTGGGCCGATGAATGCCGCACGCTGGGTGTCCGCGCCAATGCGGATACGCCTGTTGACGCGCAAACGGCCCGTAAATTCGGCGCAGAAGGCATTGGCTTGTGCCGTACCGAGCATATGTTCTTCAATTCTGACCGCATCATTTCCGTTCGCCGCATGATCGTTGCGGATAACGAGAAACAGCGCAAAGCGGCTTTGGCTGAGCTGTTGCCCATGCAGAAGAGTGACTTCCGTGCCCTGTATATTTCTATGGAAGGCCGCCCGGTTACCATCCGCCTGCTGGATCCGCCGCTGCATGAGTTCCTGCCGCACGATGGTGAAGAGATCGAAGCGCTGGCTGAAGTGATGGGCATCTCCGCTGAAACGCTGCACAACAAAGTGACCAGCCTGCACGAAACCAACCCGATGCTGGGCCACCGCGGCTGTCGTTTGGCAGTCACGTTCCCCGAAATCCCGCGCATGCAGGTTACGGCGATCATGGAAGCGGCCATTGAAGTGCAGAAAGAATTCGGCTATCAGATCACGCCCGAGATCATGATCCCGTTGGTTGGCGAAACCAAGGAATTGGCGTTTGTTAAGAATATCGCAGTGCAAACGGCGGAAGCTGTGATCGAAGAGCAGGGCCTGCGCATCCCGTACAAGATCGGTACGATGATCGAAGTGCCGCGTGCCTGCCTGATCGCTGACCAGATCGCTACGGAAGCGGAGTTCTTCTCTTTCGGCACGAACGACCTTACGCAGATGAGTTTCGGCTTCTCCCGTGATGACGCCGGCAAATTCCTGCCTGACTATTATGAATTCAAGATCTTTGAAAAAGATCCGTTCGCCACGGTGGACGTGGACGGCGTTGGCAAGCTGATCGCCATGGCGGCCGATCAGGGCAAGAAATCCAGGCCCGATCTTAAGCTTGGCATCTGCGGCGAGCATGGCGGCGATCCGGAAAGCATCGAGTTCTGCCACAAAGTTGGCCTAACCTATGTTTCCTGCTCGGCCTTCCGTGTGCCGATTGCACGTCTGGCTGCAGCTCAGGCTGCGATCAAAAACAAAAAGTAAGCCCGTAAAGCGGGGCGGTGAACAACTCAATTGTTCCAAGAGCCCTTGAAATGCAGCTGCTGAATAACAAGAAATACCCCGTGTTCATTTGAATACGGGGTGTATTTCATAACAGAATGCTTACACTGCCTGTAACAAGCGACATTCTTTGTGTGAACAATAACGGATAAAACTTATCCCTGCCAAAAAGATGGCAGGGATATTTTGCTGTAAAAAAAGGAATTTTTTTATTTGTGTCGAACTAAAAACACGAGCTGAACGGAGGAATATGTATGATCATTCGGGAACAGAGGATGGAGATAGAAAAGAAAACGCTGGCGTCGTGGGCTACACTCAGCGCCAACAGCTTAGGGCGGGACAGGGAAGAAGAGCTGTGCCCGGTGCGCACCTGCTTTGCAAGGGACAGAGACCGCATTTTGCACTCCAACGAGTTTCGCCGCTTAAAACATAAAACCCAGGTGTTTATTGCACCAAAGGGCGACCATTTCCGCGAGCGGATGACGCATACACTGGAAGTGATGCAGATCGCCCGCAGTATCGCCCGCGGCCTGTTTTTGAATGAGGATCTGACGGAAGCGATTGCGCTTGGCCACGATTTGGGGCACACGCCTTTTGGACATGCGGGGGAAGCGGCGCTGAACAAGCTGTATCCCGGTGGGTTTGAGCATAACGTGCAGAGCCTGCGCGTGGTGGAGCGGCTGGCGCGTGATGGCAAAGGCCTGAACCTGACAAAAGAAGTGCGCGACGGTATTTTGAACCACAGAACGGCGCATCATCCGTTCACCCCGGAAGGGGAGATCGTGCGCCTCTCGGATAAGATTGCATATGTGAACCATGATATTCAGGATGCGATCCGTGCCGGCCGCCTGCGGGAAGCAGACCTGCCTGCTGTCTGCACAAAAATGCTGGGAAACACCAGTTCCCACAGGATCTCTGCATTGGTATATGACGTGATTACCAACAGCGGCGAGGATGGCATTCGCATGAGCAATGAAATGAATGCCGTGTTTTCCGAGCTGAGACAATATATGTTTGACAACTTATATTTGAGCGATGAAAACCGGGAAGAAGCCATGAAAGGCGAGCGGCTGCTGACAGTGCTGTATGAGCATTATTTGGAGCATCCGGGCAGCATGCCTTTGTTGTTTGAACAGATTGCCGAGGAAGAAGGGCGCGCCCGGGCGGTGTGCGATTATCTGGCCGGCATGTCGGATCAATACGCGATCCATGACTTTGAAAGCATTCATATCCCGCAAAGCCGACTGGGTTTTACGGGTGTATAAAAAGGATTTTGCTAAAACGCGTCGAATTAAATTGCGAACATCCAAGAAATACATAGAAGGGGGCGGAATATGGCAGGATTTTATCCGGATGAATGGCTGGAAGACCTACGTTCACAGAGCGATATCGTGCAAGTCATTTCTCAATATGTGCCCCTGAAACAAAAAAACCGGCGTTTCTGGGGCTGTTGCCCGTTTCACAGCGAAAAAACGCCGTCTTTTTCCGTTGAGCCGGACAAACAGTTTTTTTACTGCTTTGGTTGCCACAAAGGCGGAAACGTGATCCAGTTTATTATGGATGTGGAAAAGCTGTCTTTCCCCGAAGCGGTAGAGCTGCTGGCTGAACGCGCGGGCATGGAACTGCCCCAAAACACCTCGGCCAGGCAAAACAAGGATAGGGAGCAGAACAAAAAGCGCTTGTATGAGGCGCTCCGGGAAGCGGCACTGTTCTATCATAAGCAGCTCAATGGCCCAAAGGGCGAAAAAGCCCGGGCTTATCTGGAGCGGCGCGGCATTTCGCCCCAGCAGCAGGTGCGGTTTGGCTTGGGTTATGCGCCGGAAGGCTGGCGAACGCTGAGCGATCATCTCACGGCAAAAGGGTTTACGCTGGACGAACTGTCGCACGCCGGCCTGGCCGTTGTGAAAAACGGCAAACATTATGATTTTTTCCGCGATAAAGTGATGTATCCCATCATTGACCCGCGTGGCCGTGTGGTCGCTTTTGGCGGCCGAATTCTGGAGGGAAACGGGCCCAAATACGTAAACACGCCGCAAACAGCGGTGTATAACAAGAGCGAAATGCTCTATGGGTTGAATTTTCACCGATCGTTTGACAGTGCGAGGGAGATATATGTCGTAGAAGGGTATATGGATATGATCTCCGTTTCCAGTGCCGGGTTTACCAATGTAGTGGCCAGCTTGGGCACAGCGCTGACAACGGGGCAGGTGCGCCTGATACGGCGGTATGCCGACACGGTATACATTGCCTATGATGGTGACGCCGCGGGCCGCAACGCTACATTGCGCGGCTTGGAACTGGTGGAAAACGAGGGGCTGACCGTTCGGGTGCTGATGCTTCCGGATGGGCTTGACCCGGATGATTTTATCCGCAAGCATGGCCGGGCGGCGTTTGCGGCGCTCAGGGAAAAAGCACTGACGCTAACGGAATGCAAGATAGAAGCCATTCGCCAATCGTGCGATATGGAAACGGAAAACGGGCGAACGGAATTCGCCAAGAAAGCCAGCCAATTGATCGCTCAGGCATCGCCTGTGGAGCAGGAACGGTATTTGCGGTTAACGGCAAAGCTGTCCGGGTTTGCATATGAAACGCTGCTGCGCCAAATAGGGCTGGATAAACGAACGGCCAAACAGCCGGCGGAAGAAAAACCGCTGCGGCCGCCGGACACTGGGCTTGAACAAAAAGCGATCGGCCTGATGATCAACGACACCGAAGCGCGGCAAATGTTTTTAAAAACAATGGAAGTGCTTGATTTTGGCGATGAAATGACAAGGCGATTATTTACGCTGATGAGCATGAGCCCGGAGATCAAAGCGGACGCGCTTTTGCAGGCGGCCGGCGAGGGCGCCGGAGAAGTGGTTTCCTGGCTGATAGAGGACAAGCATGTAGGGAAAGATGTGATCCGTTCCTATATGGCGAGGCTGCGGGTGGAACGGATCAACAGGGAAATAGACACCTTGCTCTATGACTATGGATCGGCGAACGAAGGGGGAAAACGGTCGATCGCCGCTCAGATACAGGAGAAGAATGAACTGCTGCGTCAGGTGCAGCGCAACGGGATCGGGCTGTGAGCCTGACAGAGAACCGAGGGGAGTTAACAACCATGGAAGAGAAAAAAACCGAGGAACGCGCAGGCCAGCTTCTGCAAAAAGGTATGGAAAAAGGATCGGTCACGCCGGAAGAAGTGCTCAATGCGATTGCGGACACGCCCGAACCTGTTTCCAAACTGGAAAGCATCCTGAATGAACTGGAAGAGCACAGCATTCAGATCATGAACAGCCTGAATGACGAACCGGACCCCAATGTTGAAGATTTGGCTAACGAAGAAGAGGTGCCCCGGGAGGAATTGGCGCGGGAAGACCTGATCGAATATATCCCGGAAGGGATCAATGTGGACGATCCGGTCAAGATGTATCTTAAAGAGATTGGCCGTGTTCCGCTTCTTACAGCGGAACAGGAGATCGAGATCGCGCAGCGCATGTCTGAGGGCGACCAGCTTGCCAAACAGCAGTTGACAGAAGCAAACCTGCGCCTGGTGGTAAGCATTGCAAAACGCTATGTGGGCCGCGGCATGCTGTTCCTTGACTTGATCCAGGAAGGCAACCTTGGCCTAATCAAAGCCGTTGAAAAATTTGATTATACCAAGGGCTATAAATTTTCTACGTATGCGACCTGGTGGATTCGCCAGGCAATCACCCGCGCCATTGCAGATCAGGCCAGAACCATTCGTATCCCGGTGCACATGGTGGAAACGATCAATAAACTGATCCGTGTTACCCGCCAGCTGCTGCAGGAATACGGCCGTGATCCGCAGCCGGATGAGATCGCCATGGAGATGGGCATCAGTGAAGAGAAGGTGCGCGAGATCATCAAGATCGCACAGGAACCTGTGTCTTTGGAAACGCCCATTGGTGAAGAAGAAGACAGTCATCTTGGCGACTTTATCCCGGATGATGATGCGCCTGCCCCTGAAGAAGCAGCAAGCTTTACGCTGCTCAAAGAACAGCTGATGGATGTGCTCTCCACGCTCACCCCGCGTGAAGAAAAGGTGCTCCGGCTGCGCTTTGGCCTTGATGATGGCCGCGCCAGAACGCTGGAAGAAGTGGGTAAAGTGTTCAATGTTACGCGCGAACGCATCCGCCAGATCGAAGCCAAAGCGCTGCGCAAACTGCGCCACCCGTCCCGCAGCAAAAAACTGCGTGATTTTCTCGAATGATCGGCGGGCGAGGGCCGCTCACCATTTCTAAACGGCTGGCGGCATTGGCAAACGCAGTGCCGCCTTGTCATATGGTGGCTGATATAGGATGCGATCATGGATATTTAAGCGTGTATCTGGCCCAAACAGGGCGGTGCGAACGTGTGCTGGCTTGTGATATCAGCCCATTTTCTGTTGAGAAAACGCGCCGGCAGGTACAGGAAAACGGCGTGGACGAACGCGTGGATGTGATGCAGTGTGATGGGCTTTCGGCTGCACAGAAAGCAGATGCGGCGGTTTTGGCCGGGATTGGGGGCAATGAGCTGCTGCGCATTGTTGCCGATGCAGCGCCGGGCACGGTGCTTGTTTTGCAGCCGGCCAGCCATGCAGCGGAACTGCGGCGAGGGCTTTGCCTGTTGGGGTATAAGATCGAATGGGAAGCCGTTGTGTGCGATGGCAGGCTGTATCCGCTGATAAGAGCGGTCTACACAGGACAAAAAACAGAGCTGGATGAGCTGCAGGCAGAGATTGGGCCGTACAATTTGCGGCATCCGGACGATACGGTGCTTTTGTATGCCAAATGGCGCAGGAATATTCTGTTAAAGGCCTGTGCCAAGGAACCGCGGTCTGAACGCGGGCGCAGCATGCACACGGCATACAAAGTGCTGACAGAACGGATAGAACAATGGCTGGAGGAACACGATGGTAACAGTTAAAACAGTGTATGAATGCCTTGATAAGATTGCGCCGTATGCATTGAGCGAGTCCTATGACAACAGCGGGCTGCAGTGCGGCGATCTTACACAAACGGTGACCGGAATTTTGCTGTGTGTGGATTGCACGGAAGCCGTTGTGGAAGAAGCGGCTGCACTTGGCTGTGAACTGATCGTGTCGCATCATCCGCTGATTTTTCCACAGATCCGGTCTATCAGCGAGCAAGATGGCGTTGGCCGCGTGCTGCGGCAATTGATACGAAAGGACATTGCGTTGATCAGCGCGCATACCAACCTTGACATTGTAGAAACGGGAGTATGCGATGCCATGGCGGATTTGGTTGGCCTTGAAAACAGGGAAAGCATTGAAAAAGAAAGCGGCTATGGCCGGGTTGGGGATATTGAGCCGACAACGGTTTATGAGCTTGCAAAAAAATGCGCAGCCGTGTTTGAAGGAAACAATGTGAGGTTCACCGGCGAGGGCGACCGTGTTGTTTCCCGCATTGCGCTGGCAAGCGGCAGTGGCACGGGATGCGCCGAAAATGCGCTGGCGCTGGGCGCGCAATGCCTGATCACCGGGGATGTTAAGTATTCCCAGGGCTTTGATTTTCTCCGCAAAGGGCTTTCTATGATCGATGCGGGGCATTATGATACGGAAAAAGTTATTTTGCCGCGGCTGTGCAACCGTTTACAAACAGAGTTAGCTGGGGTAAAATGGAATGTAAAATTGTTGATAACGAGTAAGGGAAAAGATGTGTTTACAAAGCTGTAAACATGGCATAAGTGCGAAATGAGATATATGAGGTGATAGAATTGATTGAACTGAAATCTTTATGGGCATACCAGGAAGCGGATATCAAGGTTGATCGATTTGAGAACGAGCTGAGAAAGTCTCCTGTGCGTGTCAAGCTGCTCAATGTGCGCAACCAGTTGGTAGAACAACAGAACCGGGCAAAAAAACTGGAAGTTGATCTGCAGAAGGCGCATGAAGAATGCGCGCATATAGCCGGTGAGATCGCAAACATCCAGGAGCAGATGAAAAAACTGGCGGTTTCGGAAGAAAGCCTGGAAACGCAGGATCTTAAACAGGTGCGCAAACTTCTGCGTGCAATGGAGAAATCCAACAAAACGCTGGAAAACATCAAACGCGATCTTGCGGCTGCCCGTGCGATTGCGGAAAGCACCGAGAGCACGGTGGCGGATGTGCGCAGCAAGCTGAGTAGCGGCAAAAAACAGTTTGACGAGCTCAAAGAAGTGCACGATGCTGAGCTGGAAGCAAGCAAACCTGAGATGGAAAAATTAAGTGCGGAAAGGAAAACGCTGGGCGAAAAAGTGCCTGCCGAGCTGATGGATCAATACAAAAAGATCAAGCGGCAGCGGCCGAACCCGGTGGCGAAGGTGCGTTCAGAGCAGTGCGGCGGATGCAACATGTCAATCCCGAGCCTGATGATGCGGCGCCTGCGCGCTGGAGAACAGGTGATCGTCTGTGAAAACTGCGGGCGCATCCTGTATTTAACAGAAGAATAAAAGGATCAAAATTTGAGCAAGCCGGATGGCCGCGAGCCTCGTGCTCGAGGAAAGTCCGAGCACCGCAGGGCAGAGTGCCGGGTAACACCCGGTGAAGGCGACTTCAAGGAAAGTGCAACAGAGAGATACCGCAGCTTATAGCTGTAAGGGTGGAAAGGTGGGGTAAGAGCCCACCAGCGTCTTGGCGACTTGTACGCTATGTAAACCCCACTTGGTGCAAGGTTGATAGAGGGACATATGTAGCGGCCCGTTACGTCCCTGGGTAACCGCTTGAGCGCACGGGTAACCGTGCGCCTAGATAGATGGCCATTCAAGACAGAACTCGGCTTATAGACTTGCTCGAAACAAATGAGCCCCCGTCATTCGATGGGGGCTCAAATAAAGGCAGAAAGCCGGAAGAAAAGGAAAAGTTGCTATTCCTTCCGGTATGTATTATAATAACAGACTGAATTTGAATAACATGCGGATCCTCTCCGCTGAAAAAATGATGGGGGTTGTAGTACCAATGTCCACTACGATGACAAAGCTCGAAAAGAGCACTGCTAAGATTGATACCGTTGTGCCCGCCGCTCAGTTTTCTGAAGCGATCGAAAAAGCATACCGCCGTGAAC
Organism: Clostridia bacterium; assembly: GCA_017439715.1. Lineage (GTDB taxonomy): Bacteria > Bacillota > Clostridia > Christensenellales > QAND01 > RGIG3178. The sequence continues at coordinate 55,610 of JAFSIR010000027.1, forward strand.
GCGGCCGCTTTGCTGTGCAGGGCTTCCGCAAAGGCCGCGCCCCGCGCTTTATGATCGAACGTGTGTATGGCAAAGATGTGTTCTATGATGAAGCTGTTGATCTGATTGCCACGGAAGTGCTTGAATCGGCCATCAAAGAACTGGAAATCGAAACGGTCGGCCGTCCGACGCTGAACGTTGTTAAAGCGGTTGAAGGGGAAGATCTTGAACTGTCTTACCATGTTTCCCTGTATCCCGAAGTAACGCTGGGGCAATATAAAGGCGTGGAGATCGAGAAATTCACGGCGCCGTTTGCCATTGAACGCGTTCAGGCCGAAGTGGAGCGTGTGCAGCAGGCGCATGCGCGCTTTAGCGCTGTGAATCGCCCGATCGAAAACGGCGACCGCATTATCTTTGATTATAAAGGCCGCATTGGTGAAGAATATTTTGAAGGCGGCTCTGCGGAAAAAGCCCAGCTTGATATTGGCTCCGGCCAGTTCATTCCCGGTTTTGAAGAGGGCATGATCGGTATCGAAGTGGGTCAGGATCGCGAAGTGCCGGTAACGTTCCCGACGGAATATCATGCAGAAGAGCTGGCCGGCAAAGCCGCTATCTTTGAAGTGCATGTGCACGAAGTGCTCCAGAAAGAGCTGCCGGATATTAATGATGATCTGGCCATGGATGCTTCCGAATTTGATACGCTGGATGAATGGAAAGCGGATATCGAACGCAAAATGCGTGAAGATGCAAAACGCACCGAAGACAACGTGCTGCGCAACTATGCCTTGGAAGCTGTTGTGAAGAATGCCACGTTTGAAGTGCCGGATGCTATGATTGAGAGCCAGATGGACGCGATCATGCGTGATTTTGCACAGCGCCTTGCGTATCAGGGCATCAACCTTGGGGACTACTTCCAGTATGCAGGCATTTCCGCCGAGGATATGCGCGAGCAGTCCCGCGAGGATGCTACCCGCCGTGTTCAGAACCAGATCGTGCTTGATGAGATCACGAAAGTGGAAAACATCACGGCTTCCGAAGAAGAAATTGCTGAGCGCATCAAAGAGATGGCCAAACAGTATAACCAGCCGGAAGACAAGTTTGCCGCAACGATCACCGATGCGGACAAACAGTATATCGGCGAAGACATTGCGATCACAAAAACCTTGCAGTTCCTTGTGGACAATGCTGTGATGGTGGATCCTAAACCGGAAGAAGCGGAAGCGGAAGCGGCAGAGGAAGAAAAATAAGCGTAGTATGCAAGCGTGATCGGCAACAAACATAGAATTTCCTGCGGAGGAAGTAACATGCCGAGTTATGTACCAATTGTAATAGAACAAACCAATCGCGGGGAGCGCAGCTATGACATTTATTCCCGTCTGCTGCGCGACCGCATCATCTTTCTCGATGGCGAAGTGGATGACCACAGCGCCAGCGTGATCATTGCCCAGCTGCTTTTCCTTGAGGCGGAGGACCCGGATAAAGACGTGATGCTGTATATCAACAGCCCGGGCGGGTCGGTTACGGCGGGCATGGCGATTTATGACACCATGCAGTATATCCGTTGTGACGTTTCCACCATCTGTGTAGGTATGGCGGCATCTATGGGTGCGTTTTTGCTGGCGGCAGGCGCAAAAGGAAAGCGCAAAGCGCTTCCGAATGCGGAAATCATGATCCATCAGCCGTCCGGCGGCGCCAGCGGCCAGGCGACCGATATTGCCATTGTGGCAGAGCGGATCGTTAAAATGAAAGAAAAGCTGAACCGTATTCTGGCCGCCCGTACGGGGCAGAGCTATGAGCAGGTGTGCGCGGATGCGGAGCGCGACCATTACATGGAAGCAGAGCAGGCGTTGGCATACGGGCTGATCGATGAGATCATTCCGGCTCGCCGATGATCAGGAGGAAAACGATTGCCTAACAACGAAGATAATCAAATTCGCTGCTCATTTTGCGGAAAGACGCAGGATCAGGTGAGAAGGTTTGTGGCCGGGCCTAATGCGTATATCTGCGACGAGTGTATTGAGCTGTGCAAAGATATTCTGGAAACAGAAACGAACGACACTTCAAATATGACGCTGGAGGATCTGCCGAAACCCAAAGAGATCCTGGAAATTTTGGATCAGTATGTGATTGGGCAGGACAGCGCCAAAAAAAGCATGGCTGTTGCGGTGTATAACCACTATAAACGCGTGCTGTCGCCCAAGCGCGACAATGATGATGTTGAGCTGCAGAAAAGCAACATGCTCATGCTGGGGCCGACTGGCTGCGGCAAGACTATGTTGGCACAGACGCTGGCCAGAATACTCGATGTTCCGTTTGCGATCGCGGACGCAACAAGCTTAACAGAAGCCGGTTATGTGGGCGAAGACGTTGAGAATATTTTGCTCAAGTTGATCCAGGCTGCAAACTATGATGTGCAGCGGGCGGAAAAGGGCATCATCTATATTGACGAAGTGGATAAGATTGCCCGCAAGAGCGAAAACCCGTCTATCACGCGCGATGTGTCCGGCGAAGGCGTGCAGCAGGCACTGCTCAAGATCCTGGAAGGCACGGTTGCTTCTGTGCCGCCGCAGGGCGGACGCAAACATCCGCATCAGGACTTTATCCAGATAGACACAACAAACATTCTGTTCATTGTCGGCGGTGCTTTTGATGGCATTGAAAAGATCATAGAAGCGAGAACCGGCAAAAAAACCATGGGTTTTGGAGCGGACATTCAGAAGAAAGAAGAAAAAGAGATCGGTGAAACGCTGCGCCAGATTATGCCTCAGGATCTGCTGAAGTTTGGGCTGATCCCTGAGTTTATTGGGCGGTTGCCGGTGATCGTTACGCTTAATGCGTTGGATGAAAAGGCGCTGGTAAGCATACTGACACAGCCGAAAAACGCGCTGGTAAAACAGTACAAACGCTTGTTTGAGATGGACGGCGTGAATCTGACGATCGAAGACTCTGCGTTGAAAGAAATCGCGAATCAGGCTATGGAACAGAACACGGGGGCCCGCGGTCTGCGCTCGATCCTTGAAACGCTGATGCTGGATGTTATGTTCGAGATCCCTTCCCGCACGGATGTTGGGACCTGCGTTATCACAAAGGATACTGTGCTTAAAAAAGGGAAACCCACGCTGATGCCGGCGCTACCGGACAGCGGCATAAAAACAAAAACCAAGCGCAAACCCGCGCTTGAAACAGTTTAACAAAACATTGCAAAACCCCCGCGCGCGATATACACGGGGGTTTTGCTGTCAGGAGAGGAGCTATCCATATGCCGGAATATCCGCTTTTACCGCTGCGGGGGATCACGGTTTTTCCGTTTGCCACACTCCATTTTGATGTAGGCCGGGCAAAGTCGCTCGCTGCTTTGTCGGCAGCGATGGATACCAATCAAGAGCTGCTTTTGGTGGCGCAGAAAAATACAGAAGCGAATGAACCTGTGCAGGAGGATGTTTATCAGATCGGTACGATCTGCCGCATCAGGCAGGTTCTCGCGTTGCCGGGCGACAATGTGCGCGTGCTGGTGGAAGGTGTGCAACGTGCCCGGATACTTGCGTTTACGCAGGATATCCCATTTGTTCGCTGTGAAGCAGAGCCTATTGAAGAGCTGAACGAAACAGAGAATGACATTGAAACGGAAGCAGCCATGCATGTGCTTATGGAAATCGTGGAGGAATATGCAAATCTGAGCAACCACATTTCCCGGGACACGGTGTTTTCCATCGGTTCTGTCAGTGAGCCTGCGCGTTTTGCGGATGTGATCGCTTCCGACATTCTTCAGAAGCTGGAAAACAAGCAGACGATACTGGAAACGATTGACCCGGTGGAACGAATGGGCGCGCTTATGAAAATCCTTCAGCATGAAGTGGCTGTTAAACGTATTGAAAAACGGATCGGTAAACGCGTGCGTTCCTCGATCGATAAATCGCAGCGTGAGTTTTTCCTGCGAGAGCAGATCAAAGCGATCCAGAAAGAGTTGGGTGAGAAAGATACAGCGGTTGAACTGGAGGAACTGCGCCAAAAAACCAAGGAGATCCCGCTGTCTGACCAGGCGCGTGAGCGCGTTTTGAAAGAGATTGATCGTTTGAGCAGAATGCAGGCGTCTTCGCCGGAAGCTACGGTGTCTCAAACGTATATCGATACGATACTTGATATGCCGTGGGGGAAGATCGATCAGGGGAATACGGATCTTGAGCAGGCCCGCCGCATTTTTGACGAGGATCACTACGGCCTTGAAAAAGTGAAGGAACGCATTATTGAGTATCTGGCGGTTTGCCAGCTGCGTAAAGACAGCAAAGGCCCTATCCTGTGCTTGGTTGGGCCGCCCGGTACGGGTAAAACAAGCATTGCGAAATCGGTGGCCCGAGCGTTGGGACGCGCTTTTACGCGTGTATCGCTGGGCGGTGTACATGATGAGGCGGAGATCCGCGGCCACAGAAGAACCTATATCGGTGCTGTGCCGGGCAATGTGATCACCGGTCTGCATCAGGCGGGCAGCATGAATCCGGTGTTCCTGTTTGACGAGATTGATAAGCTGGGCGGTGATTTCAGGGGCGATCCCGCCAGTGCCATGCTGGAGGTGCTGGACCCGGAACAGAATAAGGCGTTCCGCGACCATTATCTTGATATTGATTTTGATCTTTCCAAGGTGCTGTTTATCACAACGGCAAACGAAACATCTACAATCGCGCGGCCGTTACTGGATCGTATGGAAGTGATCGAAGTGCCGTCGTACACTTCGTATGAAAAGATTGAGATTGCCAGGCGATATCTTGTGCCTAAGCAAATTGCGGAGCATGGGATAGGGGCTGATGATCTTGTGTTTGAAGAAGGCGTGCTGGATGCAATCGTGCAGCAGTATACGGCTGAAAGCGGCGTAAGAAGCCTGGAACGGCAGATAACAACAGTGTGCCGGAAAGTGGCCAGCAAGATCGCGAGCGGGGGGGAAACGCCGCAAACGGTTACGAAAAGCTTGCTGCGCGAATATTTGGGATTGCCCCGTGTTCGTCACGAGGATAAAGACCTAAGCGATAAAGTCGGTGTAGCAACAGGTCTTGCGTGGACGATGATCGGCGGTACTACGCTGCAGATCGAAACAAGCTGTATGCCCGGCACCGGCAAAATAGAGCTTACCGGCCAATTGGGCGATGTGATGAAGGAATCGGCGCGTACAGCGCTCAGCTACCTGCGTGCCCATGCAAAGGAATGGAAGATCGACCCTTCGTTTTATAAAAAACAGGATTTGCACATCCATATACCGGAAGGCGCAACGCCTAAAGACGGGCCCAGCGCCGGCGTTACGCTGGCAACTTCGGCACTGAGTGCACTTTCAGGCCTGCCGATCCGTGGCGATATTGCCATGACCGGTGAAATCACGCTGACCGGCCGCGTGCTGCCTGTTGGCGGCATCCGCGAAAAAACGCTGGCAGCCCTGCGTGAAAACATCCATACGGTGATCATGCCGCGGGAAAACGAAGCGGATTTTATGGAGATAGACCAAGCTTTGCGCGAACAAATAACGGTGCATTACGCAACGAATATTCAAGATGTATTTGCGCTGGCTGTGCGCCGGGAGGATAAAGATGCAGATTAATAAAGCGCGCTTGGTTGGCACTTATTTCAGCGCAGAACAATATGCGCCTTCGGGTTTGCCGGAAATTGCGATCGTAGGCCGAAGCAACGCCGGCAAAAGCAGTTTGATCAACCGATTGTGCAACAACAACAAGCTGGCGCGCACTTCAGCCACGCCGGGAAAAACGCGCAGCATCAACTGCTATGAGATCAATCAATCGTTTGCACTGATGGACTTGCCCGGATATGGGTATGCGGCACAGAGCGAAGAAGAAAAACGCCGTTGGGGCAAGTTGATCGATGGTTACTTTACACACACAGAACAGCTTTGTCATTTGTTGATCTTGTGCGATATTCGGCATGATCCGTCTCAGAGCGACCGCGATATGGTTGAATGGGTGGAGCACTATCAGATCCCATACACGATGATCGCGACCAAGGCGGACAAGATCGCCAAAAGCAAGCGAAAGCCGCAGGCAGCACGGCTTGCCGCAAAGCTGGGCAATCCGCCGTTTGTTTGCTTTTCTGCTACGGAGGAGATCGGAAAAAACGATCTTTTACAGGTGTTGGAAACAATTTTAACGAAAAACGCAGAAAAGGGATTGACAGATAGATAAAAAAACAGTAAGAACTATAAAGGTTGTATGCCAATATATCTAAATCAGAATGAGCGAGTGGAAGATGTTAAAAAAATGCCCGAGATGTAATTTGAATTATTTGCGCCCCGGCGAAACTTTGTGTGATATTTGCAGCCGCGAACTTGGCAAAACAAAAACAAAAGATGAAACGATCATGATTTGCCCCGAGTGCAACGAGAATCCTGTTGTAAGCGGTGAAGAACTGTGCATCACCTGTCTGCGCGAAAGGATGCGGCAGGAATACACTGATATCATGGACGATGATACGGACGTGGACGCTGTGATCTCCGTGGACGATGAAACGAAGATCGATGTTTCCAAGATAGAGGAAATCCCGATCGACGATATCGACGATGAGATGCCGGAAAGCGAGCTTGTTGAAATTGACGCTGAGTTTGGCATTGACGAGGAAGCGGACGAGGAAGAAAGCGAGGACGACCTGCTGTATTGATGCAGCCGGTATGATACATGGCCATATTTGCGATTGCTGATCTACATTTATCCCATGCAGAGCCCAAGACGATGGAGATCTTTGGGTCTCATTGGGCTAATCATTGGGAGGCAATTGCCAAAGCCTGGCGAAGTGATGTGGAAGAGCAGGATATGGTGCTCATCCCGGGCGACATCAGCTGGGCCATGTATACGGAAAATGTGCGCCTGGATCTGGAAGCCATCGCTGCATTGCCCGGCCGGAAAGCGATCCTGCGTGGCAACCACGACTATTGGTGGAGCTCACTTTCAAAAATCAAAGCGGTTTTACCGCCAAGCATTGAAGCGGTTCAAAACAACTGCATTGTTTATGGTGCGCGGGCGATCTGCGGTTCTCGCGGCTGGACAGTGCCCGGATCAACCAATTTCTCGCAAAAAGACGCCCGTATTTATGAAAGGGAAGTGATCCGCTTAGAGCTTTCTCTTAAAGCGGCCCAGAAAACCGGGCTTTCGATCGGCCCAGTGATGATGCATTTCCCGCCGCTGAACGAGCAGAGCGAGGATAACGGGTTCACAATGCTGTTCGAAAAATACGGCGTTACACGGGTGTTGTACGGACATTTGCACGGCAGATCGCTGGAGGGCGCGTTTGAAGGCGAACGCAACGGCGTTGAATACACGCTGGTTTCCTGCGATCATCTGGGGTTTATGCCCAAAAAGATAATGGAATAAAAAATATATATTGACCTCCAAGGCCGATTGGTCTTGGAGGTTTTTTGTTTGCAGCGGTGGAAGAAAAAGGCGAACATATATTCGCCTATTCCCTAAAAACAATAAAAACTGTGGCTATTTTGAAGCTAAAAAGCTTAAAAGTCACTAAAAAATGGGTGAAAGTGGTATAAAGTGGTTGCAAGTGGGTTTCGGGTGCTATATAATATCGGCAAAGGAGGTGGAGAAGCATGCCCGGAATGCTGACCGGAAAATTCTTTCACAGCATGGACGCCAAAGGACGTGTAAAGCTGCCGTCGTTATGGGAACCGGCGCTTGAGAACCGATTCTGGTTGATGACTGGCATCGGGAAGTTCCTGCTTGTTTTCTCCGAACCTCAGTTTGAAGATTTTGCAAAGCAGATCATGCAGCTGCCCATGACAGACCCCAATGCGCATGCGCTTCGCCTAAGCTTTGGCTCGGGGGCGTATAACTGTGAACTGGACAAGCAGGGGCGGTTTTTGATCCCCCAGCAGCTGCGGGAGTTTGCCGGCCTTGAAAAAGATATTGTGATCGCAGGAGCTTTTTCCTGTGGTGAGATCTGGGATGCAAAAACGTGGCATGAATATCACCGTCAGTTTGCTTCCGGTGACAGTGCTGAGTTTAAAGACCTGATCAACGCTGCTTCGCAGCAGTACACGATATGAGCGGATTCACACACATTCCCGTTCTGCTGAACGAGGTCATGACGCTGTTGGCTCCCAAACCCGGCCACATTGTGGTGGACGGCACGGTTGGTCTTGGCGGCCACAGCGAAAAGATATTGGAACGGATCGGGGCGGCCGGTAAATTATACGGGATAGACCGGGATACAAACGCGCTTGAGATGTCCAAAAAACGCCTGAAAGACAGGTTCACGCCGATCCATGGCAACTTTTTTGATATGCGGGAATTGCTCACGCAGAACAACGTGGATCTGGTAGACGGAATATTGCTGGATCTTGGTGTGTCTTCTTATCAGCTGGATGATGGAAGCCGCGGATTTTCTTTCCATGAGGATGCCCCGCTTGATATGCGGATGGACAGGGAACAGCCTTACAGTGCAAAAGATGCTGTAAATGAGCTGAGTGAAAAGCGCTTAACAGAGATCATCCGTGATTATGGAGAAGAACGGTGGGCGGCGCGCATCGCTTCGTTTATCGTTCAACGCCGCAAAACGGCACCGATTGAAACGACGAGCGAATTGGTGGATGTGATCAAAGCGGCGGTGCCAAAAGGCGCCCGCAGAGATGGGCCGCATCCTGCCAGAAGAACGTTTCAGGCATTGCGCATCCACGTAAATGATGAGCTGGACAAGCTGGGTCAGGCGTTGGAACAGGCGGCAGGCTGCTTAAAACCGGGCGGTGTTCTGTGTGTGATCACATTCCATTCGCTGGAAGACAGGATCGTAAAACAAACGTTTGCGAAGCTGGAACATCCGTGCACCTGCCCGCCGCACACGCCGGTGTGCATTTGCGGCAAGGAGCCGGTTGCGGCTGTTCTCACGAGAAAACCGATCGCACCGACAGAACTTGAGTGCGAAGAAAACCCGCGGGCACGCAGCGCCAAGGTCAGAGCAGTTCGCAAATACCCCTTCTAATTATTCAAGAGGTGAATACAATGGCAAAGAACCGATCGGTTGGCACCTCGGCATTATATACACATACAACCCCGTCCCGTCGGCTCACACCGGCAGAACGACGGCAACGCCAACTGGAGATACAGCGCCGCCTGCTCGAACAGGCGCGCAGAATAGAGCAGGAGAAACGCCGGGAAAAAGCGCGGCGGCTTAAAGCACGCAAAGAAGCGCTGAAGAAAACGGCTATGCTTGTTTATTTAGCGCTTGTATTCTCCATTATGGGAACTGTTGTATTGGCATCTGCTTATGTGGCTGATCTGCAGCTGGAAAACAACAGGTATCAGGCACAAATTGATACAATCCAAAAAGAAGTGAGTGATCTTGAGCTGCAGCTCAGCATGGCTACAGACCTGCATCATATCCGTATACAGGCGGAAGAGCGGTTGGGCATGAGTTATCCCAAACCGTATCAGGTGCGCCAAGTAATGGCGAGCGAGGGCACCCAATAAAAGACGCACAAGTGATCTAACGATCGGATAGAGAGCGAAGAAAGGAGTGCGCAGCGTGCAATTATCGGACGGTGGACGACACAAGCGCATCCGGATAATCGCCTGGGGCATTTTGGCATGCTTTGGGTTTTTGGCTTTGCGCATTTTCTATTTGCAGGTCGTTCGTGGGAGTTGGCTGGTATCCAAAGCGTTGAATCAATGGACGCATAACAGCGTTGTGGAAGCAACACGGGGCAGTATCCGTGATTGCAACGGAGAGATTTTAGCGCAAAGCGGATCGGCCAGCTCTGTTTTGTTATATCCGAAACTGATCAACGGCAGCACCGATGCGGATATAAACGAAGCAAACGCCCGGTTTATTGCCGAGGAATTATCCAAACTTCTGGAGATGAGTGAAGACACCATTTACAAAAAATGTGTGGATACCACAAAATATGAAATTTGGTTAAAACGCCAGATCACGCCCGAACAGGAAGAAGCCATTCTCAAACTAGATTTAACGGGTGTTGGGTTGGCGGTAGACACAAAACGCTATTATCCGAAAGGGAATTTTCTTACGCAAATCATTGGGTTTACGTCTGTTGACGGAGATGGGATAGAAGGTATTGAAGCGTATTACGATAAATACCTTGCCGGAGAAGATGGGCAAAAAACAGTGCAGACCGATCTGGGTGGCCGTGAGATCGCGTTTGGGGATGAATACTATGTTGCCCCGACGGACGGGTATGATGTATACCTAACGATAGACTATGTGATACAATCATATATTGAAAAAGCGGCAGGCGATGCGTATGAAAGATATAAAGCATCCAGCGTTATGTGCGTGGTGATGAACCCCAAAACAGGCGCGATCCTTGGCCTTACGATCAAGCCTGACTATGACTTGAATGATCCGCCGCGCAACGACACGGAAGTGCTTGCGGCTTTAACACGCAATCAAGTGTTTGCAAACTCGAATGACCCCGGTTCCGTTTTTAAAGTGTTCACGCTTGCTGCGGCGCTTGATGCGGGCGTAACAACCGTGAATGAATGCTTTGCCTGCCGCGGCGGCCGCGATGTGGCAGGCGGCTTCGTGCGTTGCGACAACAACCATGGCGATAATGTTTCCCTGGCTACGGGGCTGGCAAAATCCTGCAACTCTGTGTTTGTTGATCTTGCATTGAGAATGGGCACAGATAAGTTTTACAACTACATTCGCGCCTTTGGGTTTGGCAAAAAAACAGGTGTTGATTTTTTGAGCGAAGCGAGCGGCATCCTGATCGATGAAAGCAACGTAAAAGAAGGGGATCTGGCGCGCATTGGCTTTGGGCAATCAATTTCTGCAACGCCGATCCAAACGATCAAGGCGTTTTGTGAAGTGATAAATGGCGGTGTACAGGTAACACCGCATTTGCTAAGCAAGGTTGTTGATAAAGACGGAACGGTTATTTTGGAAGAGAACACGCAAACATATGAGCGCGTTATCAGCGAACAAACGAGCGAAATCATGCGCTCACTGCTTAAAGGCGTTGTGGATAACGGAAGCGGTTCCCGCGCGGCTGTAGCGGGTTACAGTATCGGCGGAAAGACCGGAACGGCGCAAAAATATGCAGCAGATGGAACGATCAAGACAACGCACCTTTCCTCCTTCATTGCTTGTGCGCCGGTAGATGATCCGCAGGTGGCGGTGCTTTTCATTGTTGATGAAGCAACGGATGCGGAAAGCGATTATGGCTCGCTGATCTGTGCGCCGTATGTGGGTGAAATATTGGAAGAAACGCTCCAATACATGGGGATAACACCGCACTATACCGCTGAGGAACTGGCCACGATGGGCAGCTTACAGGTGCCCAATGTGGTGGGAAAAACAAAAAGCGATGCAATTGCAGTGCTGAAAGGAAAAGGCCTGGTGCCGTATATTTCCGGCCCTGACAACGGCATCGTGGTTGAACAGATGCCGGCTGCGGGTGAAGTGGTGCCAAAAGGCGAACAAGTGGCGATAACGCTGAAAACTAAAGATCAGCTGGGTCCGGTTGAGATGGTGGAAGTGCCAAACCTAAAAGGAAAAACGATAGAAGAATGCAGGCAGATTCTCGATTCGCTGCAGCTAAACTTCTATGCGCACGGGTCGGGTCTTGCGATTTGGCAGAATATTAAACCGAATGAAAAAGTGGAGATCAGAACGGAAATTCGTGTGGAATTTTCCAATTGAGGAGGAGCATATCAATGCGCTTGTCAGAACTGTGCCGTGATTTGAAAGATGCGGTTTTTACCGGGTATGATCCGGAGATTACAGGGCTTGCGTTCGATTCAAGAAAAGTTAAGCCGGGGGATCTGTTTTGCTGTTTGAGCGGCACGAAATTGGATGGGCATCTTTATGCTGGCCAAGCGGCAGAAAAAGGAGCGGTGGCGCTGCTTTGCGAGCGTGACACGGGCACAGGTTTGCCCATGGCTATGGTGGAAAACGCCCGTGCTGCTTTTGCAAAAGTATGTGCGGCGTTCTACGGCCATCCTTCGGACGAGCTTACTATATTCGGAATCACAGGAACGAACGGAAAAACGACCACCAGCACCATGCTGCACACGGTTTTGACAGCACAAGGCATCAAGTGCGGTCTGATCGGCACGGTCGGCATCAAGTGCGGCACGGAAGATTGGGGCGAAAGCATGACCACGCCGGAGCCTATGCAGCTGCAATCGCTGCTGCGGCGCATGGTTGACCAAGGATGCACTCATGTAAGTATGGAGGTATCTTCGCATGCGTTAAGCCAGCACCGCGTGGAAGGCGTTCTTTTCGAAGTGGGCATTTTCTCCAATCTTACGCAGGACCATCTCGATTATCATGGATCGATGGAACAGTATGCACTAGAAAAGAAAAAGCTGTTTGGTCAGTGCAAAATCGGCGTTGTAAATATTGACGATGCGTATGCCAAGTATATGCAGCAGGGTAGTACCTGCCCGTTTGTATCATATGGCACAGATCCAAAGGCGCAGATCCGGGCAGAAAATGTGAAACTGCACCAGGAAAGTGTAGAATATGATTTGTGTACGGCCGATGAAAGCAGGCATATAACTGTTCCGATCCCCGGCGGGTTTACGGTGTATAACTCGCTGGCTTGTGCGGCAGCCTGCCTGGCGGCCGGCATGGAAGCAGAACGCATATGCAAAGGCCTAATGCAGGTGAAAACAGTGCCCGGCAGGATTGAAGTGGTGCCAACGGGAGAAAAGAAGTATACTGTATTATTGGATTATGCCCATACGCCTGACAGCATTGAGAACATCCTGCATTCTGTGCGTGGGTTTGCCCAAAAACGGATACTGATCGTTTTCGGCTGCGGTGGAGATCGAGATCCAGGCAAACGGCCCAAAATGGGATTTGCGGCAGGATGCAATGCGGATTACTGCATTGTAACCAGCGACAATCCGAGAACAGAAGATCCGATGCGCATTATTGAGGAAATCATCCCCGGCGTGGAACAAAGCAACTGCCCGTTTGAAGTGATCGAAGATCGCAGAAAAGCGATCAAGCGGGCGCTGATGATGGCGGATGAAGGCGATGTAATCGTGCTGGCCGGGAAAGGACATGAACCGTATCAGGAGATTAACGGGATTAGATATCCGTTTGATGAGAAAGCGATCGTTGCGCAGATACTGCAAGAGATCGCGCAGCAGACAGAGGTGTAAAATAGAACGATGAGCATGTTGATCTGGCCGCTGGTTGCGGCATTCTGCATTGCGCTGTGCTTGGGCCCGGTATTTTTGCCCATTTTGCGCAAGCTTAAGTTCGGCCAAACAGTTCGGGATGATGGGCCTGCTTCACACTTGATCAAATCCGGCACGCCTACCATGGGCGGTGTTGTGTTTTTGGTTGCCGGACTTGCGGCTGCGGCAATTCTGGGCGGGCGGCTGTCGATGTGGATGATCGTATGCTTGGCGACAACGGCAGGGTATGCCCTGATCGGCTTTTTGGATGATTATATCAAAATTGTAAAGCACCGCTCGCTCGGCCTGCGCGCCTATCAAAAGATTATCGGGCAGGTCGCGTTCTCGTTTTTGCTGGCTTGGTATGCAGCCAATGATCCTTCTGTTGGAACCAAACTGTATGTGCCGTTTCTGGGGCTGATGGATTTTGGCTGGTTTTACATTCCGTTTACGATGTTTATCGTGGTAGGCATGACAAACAGCGTGAATCTGACCGATGGCCTGGATGGCTTGGCTTCCGGCGTTTCTGTGATGTGTTGTGCAACGTTCGCATTCGTTGCCTTTACAATGGCGGCCAACGCGCAAGCGGCTGGGCTTAGCGGACAGGCTGAAAACCTGAGGGATTTGGCTGTGTTTGGTTCCGCCATGGCAGGCGGCTGCCTCGGCTTTTTGAAGATGAACGCGCACCCTGCACGAGTGTTTATGGGGGATACAGGTTCTTTGGGATTGGGCGGTGCGATCAGTGCTTTGGCTGTGCTCAGCCGCATGCAATATCTTTTGCCGATCGCCGGCGGCATGTTTATCGCATCTACGATTTCTGTTATCATTCAGGTGATCAGCTATAAGACGCGGAAAAAGCGCGTGTTCCGTATGGCGCCGCTGCACCATCATTTTGAGCTTGGCGGCATGCATGAAACACAGGTCGTTTCCATGTATTATGCGATTACAGTAGGTTTGTGTATTCTAGGGCTTTTGTCTGTTTATACAATAGGAGGGATCGGGGCATGAAAGCTGAAGATTTCAAAGGGAAGAAGATTCTGGTTGTCGGTATGGCGCGCAGCGGCATCTCTGCTACGCATCTGATGTGCCGTTTGGGCGCAGAAGTGACCATCAACGATATGAAAACGCGCGAAGAAATGGGCGATAAACTGGAGGAACTGAGCGACCTGCCGATTGAATGGCGCTTGGGAGAAGACCCGGATACTTTGACTGACGGGAAGGATATGGTGCTGTTCACGAGCGCAGTGCCGTTTTGGAGCGAATGGATCAAACGAGCGCGGGATAACGGCGTACCCTGCTACAATGAAATGGAGATCGGCGCGCAGCTGAGCAAAGCGCCGATGGTAGCCATCACAGGATCCAATGGTAAAACAACAACTACAACACTGATTGATGAAATTTTCCGTGCTGCCGGCCGGCAGAGTTTTGCCGTAGGCAATATAGGCATCCCGCTTTGCAACCACGCGTTGGAGATGAAAGAAGAAGGCGTTATGGTTGTGGAAGCAGCGCCGTTTCAGATGATCAGCGCGCCGTCGTTCCATCCCCGTGTAAGCATGGTGCTCAATATCACGGAAGATCATTTGAACTGGTTTAAAACAATGGAGAACTATATCAACCAGAAATGCCTGGTGTTCAAAAACCAGCGGGGAGATGATGTGTGTATTCTCAACGAGGATGACCCGATTTCTTCGTCCCTCGGAGACAGGCCTCAATGCCGTGTGCTGCGCTTTTCAAGAACGAAACAGGTTGAGGGTGCTGTTGTGGAGAACGATGTTCTTACGCTTTCTTATGACGGCAAACGAGTTCCGATTATCAATATTCATGAGATCCGCATCCCTGGCGCACATAACCTTGAAAATGCGCTGGCGGCCGCGCTCTCTACGCATCTGATGGGCGTTGCGCCTGAAGTGATCGCTCAAACACTGCGCGATTTTGCCGGTGTGGAGCATCGCATTGAAACGGTAGGCACCGTGGATGGAATAACGTATATCAATGACAGCAAAGCGACCAACCCGGATTCCACGATCAAAGCGGTGCAGGCAATGCGCAAACCGACAGTGCTGATTTTAGGGGGATCGGTAAAGAACAGCGATTATCTGCCTATGTTTAAGGCATTTACCCCGGAAATCGAGCGTATTGTGGTATTGGGCGCTACTGCGCAGGCGATCATGGACACGGCAGAACGCGCCGGCTTTAAAAATGTTCATTATTGCCCGGGCACTTTTGAAGAAGCGGTTGCGCTTGCCCGAAGCGTGGCACGACCCGGGATGAACGTTCTGCTCAGCCCTGCCTGCGCAAGCTATGATATGTTTGAAAGCTATGAGCATAGAGGCCGCACATTCAAACGGCTTGTAAAGGAAATGGAGAATCAATGAAGAAAAAAGAGCGCGCGAAAATTGACTATATCATTTTGATAGCGGTAGTCATCCTCGTGCTCTTTGGCTGCGTTATGGTGTATAGCGCAAGTTATTATTCTGCTTTTCTCAAACAGAATGGCGACGGTGCTTATTATCTGAAGCGGCAGGTGATAGGCGTAAGCTTGGGCATGATCTCAATGTTTGTGCTCAGCCGTGTTCCGTTCACATTGTGGAAAAAGCTGCACAAACCGATCATGATCGGCTCAGTTTTGCTGTTGGTGGCGGTGTTCATTCCGGGGATCGGGATCTCTGTTCACGACAGCAATCGGTGGATCAATCTGGGCTTATTTCAGCTCCAGCCATCGGAAATAACAAAGCTGGCTATGATCATTGTGTTTGCAGCGCATTTTGAAAAAAACAGGCATAATATGGACAGCTTTAAACAGGCTGTGCTGCCTGTGCTAGCCGTATGTGCAATCGTAGCCGGGTTGATCATCTTGCAGCCTAATTTATCCACTGTGGTGTGTATGGCGGCGGTTACGTTTGTGATCATGATCGGCGCCGGTGTAAAAACACGGCATTTGGTGTGGATGGGATTGGCGGCGGTCGTTCTCGTTGTGCTGGCGATTCTGGTTGCGCCATATCGCATGAAACGCCTGCTGGTTTTTCTGGATCCGTGGAAATCAACATCAGGAGATTCATAGCAATTGATACAATCATTTTATGCGTTTGGTTCCGGCGGCCTGTTTGGAAAAGGGTTGGGCGGCAGCCAGCAGAAGCTTTTGTATTTGCCTTATGGAGAAAGCGATTTTATCGGCGCGATCATTGCAGAAGAACTGGGCTTTATCGGCATGGTTTTGCTGATTGCTTTGTATTTGGTTTTTATATGGCGGGGCATCCGTGTTGCCAAAAACTGCCCTGATCGGTTCGGCAGCCTGCTTGCCCTGGGTGTTACTGCGTTGGTAGCCGTGCAGACGGGGATCCATTTGGGTGTTGTGACCGGTTCTCTGCCGCCCACAGGGCAAACGCTGCCTTTTATCAGTGTAGGGATTACCTCGCTTCTCATGTTCTTATCTGCTACCGGTATACTGCTTAATATTTCCCGATACACATCAAAGACGTAATGGACAGACACCATTTCAAAGGTTTTGCATAGTATAAAAGTATGCAACCTTTGGAGGTGGAAAGATAGTGGGGCAGGGAATATATATAGTGGATGGCGGCCATCCGCTAAACGGGCGCATCACGGTATATGGGGCCAAAAATGCGGTTTTGCCGATCATGGCAGCTTCCGTCTTAACGGAAGAGGAGGTAATCCTTCACGGTGTTCCGCATTTGAGCGATGTGGAAGACATGAAGGATATTTTGCGCGGCCTTGGCGCAAAAGCCGATTTGTCCGACCATACGATCGTGATCAACAGCAAAGACGCCAATGGTTATGAGATCCCCAAAGAATTGAGCCGAAAAATGCGCTCCAGCATTTTTTTGATCGGTGCGCTGATCTCAAGGTTTGGGTTTGCGGTAGTGAATCAGCCGGGTGGCTGTGAAATTGGGCTAAGGCCGATAGACCTGCACATAAAAGGGCTGCGCGCTCTGAACGTTGATATAAGGGAAGAATACGGCGAACTCAGATGCGATGGAACGGATGTTTCCGGCGCGCGGATTGGGCTGGATTATCCGAGCGTCGGTGCAACGGAAAACATCATAATGGCAGCCGTTAAAGCCAAGGGAACAACGGTGATCCATAATGCGGCCAGGGAACCTGAGGTGGTAGACCTCGCCATGTTTATCAACAGCATGGGTGGGCGAGTCACCGGTGCGGGCACCGATACCATTGTGATCGAAGGCGTGGAAACACTGCACGGAACGGAGTACACCATTATGCCGGACCGCATCGTGGCAGGCACCTATATGGCAGCGGTTGCAGCGGCGGGCGGTGATGTTTTGATTGAGCAAGTGATCCCCTATCATCTTTTGGCAACCGCCTCCAAGCTCTCTGAAGCCGGTTGCCGGATCATGTGGCAGGATCATGCGGTGCGGATCGAAAGAACGGCCCCGCTGCAAGAGATGATGCTTGTGGAAACGCGGCCGTTTCCTGCATTCCCAACAGATATGCAGGCGCAGATCATGGCCGTAGCGGCGATTGCAGCTGGCACGAGCGTGATAAGGGAAAATGTTTTTGAAAACAGGTTTAAACACGCAGCGGAACTGAACCGGATGGGCGCCAACATCACGATCATGGACCGAACGGCTATTGTGCGTGGCGTTGAACAATTGCGCGGAACGGAAGTTTCTGCACACGATTTGCGCGGCGCTGCTGCGCTTGTGATCGCGGCGCTGGCCGCACAGGGGCGAACAACGATCCGAAACCGTGCGTTTGCAGAGCGGGGTTATCAGGACCTGGCGGCGGAAATGCGCTCTATTGGTGCTTCGATAGTAAAGGGAGAATGACGGAAATTTGGCCGTACGAAAGAAAAAAAGAAAAAATAACAACCGGATGAATTTGCGGGCAGCCGTTGCGATCATGGTGCTTTTGCTGTGCATTTGCTGCGTTGGCCTAATCGGGTATCATGTGTTTCGGATTGACGTGATTGAAGTTGAAGGCAATAATAGGATCAGCGATGAAACAGTGATCGCTTATGCTGGTGTTGAGATCGGGGAAAACATTTTGGCGATCAGCAAAACCAAAATCGAGCAGGGGCTCATTTCCGATCCGTATCTAACGTTGGATAAAATAGAGAGAAAGCTTCCGAACACGTTGATCATTCATGTCAAAGAACAACCTGTTTTAGCGGCGGTTTTATATGACAAACAGTATTTGATGATCTCGCAAGAAGGAACGGTTCTTGAAATTGCCGGAGATCACGGCGGCAGCATACAAGTTACCGGTCTTGGCGTGTCTGCGGCCGTGCTCGGCGCACGCGTGCAGGGACCAAGCGAATATCAGCTGTATGTGATAAAAGAGATCTGCGCTTGGATCGACACACTGAGCGTAAAAGATCACCTCATCAGCCTTGATGTAACGGATCCAACGATGATGACAATGAAAACAAAAACGGGGATCACGATCATTTTGGGAACAGAGGATAATCTGGATATAAAAAAGGAATGGATGGAATCGGTGCTGCCCCGATTGATCCACGAAGGAAAAAGATATGGAACGCTGGATATCACCGGATCATCGGGCGCCAATTTTATTCCTTGAAAAAACAGTGTTTTATCTTGTAATCTAACAGTATCGGCACGATTAGGGGGAATGAGATGTTAGCCATTTTGGCCTTTACAAGCGAACAGGTTGTATGTATAGGCGCAATAAAAAAGAAAAATGAGCCAATGTCTGTGGTTTCTTATGCTGCCGTGCCTTACGTAGGATTCAGAAGAGGCAAGATCATTACGTCTCTTGGCCTGCGCCCGGCAATCGCAGAAGCGATCAGCCAGGCGGAAGAAATAGCGGGCAAACGGGCAGACAGCGTTGTAGTTGGTGTGCCAACGCTTTATACCAACACAGTGCCGATGCTGTCGGCAGACGGGGGAGATGATTGGCTTGCGCCGGAAGATCCTGAGAACAAAAGCTATCAGCCGATCCACTATCTTAAATATTCGGTTGAAGGGGAAGATGGCCCCGTGCCGATGATGGCAGCGATTATGATGGAGCATGCATTTGAAGCAGAGGTTGAGACAGCGTTAAGGAACATAAAACTCCGCTCCCGTGAATTTATAGCGCAATCATATGCAACAGGCATGCATTATATTCCCAGATTAGAACGCCAACATGTTGCGATTTTGTTTAACATAGGGTATTATATCTCTGATATAGCTGTGTTTATGGGCGATGCACAGGTTTTTTCTGCGACAATGTATGTCGGCGGCGGACATGTTATCTCCGATCTGAGCAAGGTGTTGAACATCGGAACGGCGCAGGCTGAGCAGCTGGCGCGGCAGTTTGGTTTTGGCATGAACATGCGCGAAGATGCAATGGATTATGCCCGCGCTGAAGACGGCCGCCTTGAAAGCTTTTCGCACCGCTGGGTGGACCAGATCATCAGCGCAAGGCTGGAAGAGATCTGTTCGCTGGCAAAGGATGCGCTTGAAGTGAGCGATGCGCCTTTTTCAGAGGAAAACAGGTTATATCTGCTGGGCGAGGGGCTCAAAAATATCCCCGGTGGGAAAGAGTTCATCGCAAGCTGTATGGAAATCAAATCGGAAGGGCTTCCGATTGCGGTAAGAGACGGAACAACGCAATATGATCCCGTTTCGATGGCGATTTTTGAGATTTTAGACAGACGCACAGAAAACAAAAAACAAAAGAAAAGCCTGTTAGGTCATTTTGGCCGAAAATAAGGAGGGTAATTTCAATGCTGGAATTCGATATTGATAATGCGCAGCTGGCCTCAATCAAAGTTATAGGTATTGGCGGAGCCGGCAACAACGCGGTAAACCGAATGGTGCAGTACGGCCTCAGAGGCGTGGAGTTCATTGCTGTAAATACGGACAAGCAGGCGCTTTATCTTTCTCAGGCAACGCAGCGGATCCAGATCGGCGAGAAGCTGACCAAGGGTTTGGGCGCTGGCGCAAACCCTGAGATCGGGCAGCGCGCAGCAGAGGAAAGCAGAGAAGATATTGCTTCTGCGATCCGCGGATCCGATATGGTGTTTATCACGGCCGGTATGGGCGGCGGTACGGGCACCGGTGCAGCGCCAGTCGTAGCGCGCATTGCCAAGGAATTGGGCATCCTTACTGTCGGCGTGGTTACCCGTCCGTTTTCGTTCGAAGGCCGTCAGCGCACGATCAATGCAGACCGTGGCATTCACGAACTGAAAGAAAATGTGGATACACTGGTTGTTATCCCCAACGACAGGCTGCTGCTTGTGGTTGGCAAGGGAACAAGTATTATGGATGCGTTCCGCATGGCAGACGATGTGCTTCGCCAGGGCATTCAGGGCATCAGTGATCTGATCGCTGTGCCCAGCATGATCAACCTTGACTTTGCTGATGTGAAAGCCATTATGGAAAACAATGGCGTGGCGCATATGGGTATCGGTATCGGCACCGGTGAAAACCGCGCCACAGATGCTGCGAAACAGGCCGTTCAAAGCCCGATGCTTGAAACGAGCATTGATGGCGCAACCGGCGTTCTGCTTAATATCACTGGCGGCCCGAACATGGGTCTGCTTGAAGTTACGGAAGCGGCTGAAATGGTTCAGCAGGCGGCCGATCCGGAAGCAAACATCATCTTCGGCGCCGGCATTGACGAATCTTTGGGCGATTCCATGCGGATCACCGTGATCGCGACCGGGTTCCCTGGGGCAAGCATTCCCCGGCACGAACCGCGCCTTGGAAACCGCACAAGAATGCAGCAACAGCAGCAGTATAGACAGGCGCCTCAGCAGGAGTATCGCCAGCAGCAGCCTGTGCCGGACTTTAATGCGTTTGGCAGCTTTAACAACATGAATAATGACAACCAGCAGCCGCCGATGCGTGAAACGCGCCGTGCAGCGATGCAGGAAGAGAGATTCCCGCGCCAGGAAGTGCAGGAAGAAGAGTATTTCCGTCAGCCTGCGCAGCCCGCAAGGCAGCAGGGCGGGCGCTGGGAAGAGCGCACAACCAGCAGCTATCGTCCTTCCTTCAACCAGCCGAGCTATCCGGACGATGACGATGATCTGGAGATCCCGACTTGGATGCGCCGCAATCGCTAAAACCAACAAAAAAGAGGCATATGCCTCTTTTTTTAATTTCTGTTCATCAGCTTTTTGACTGCCACACTATCCGGTGTTATAAAAATGGTTTTTTGATTGGAGTAGGTTACGAAACCCGGCTTTGATCCCGACGGTTTTCTAACGTACTTGATCAAGGTGTGGTCGATCGGCACATTGGAAGAGTTGCGCCCGCCACTGAAAAATGCGGCGATCATGGCAGCCTCTTCAAGTGTTACTGCGGGCACGGGATTTGCACGCACCAAAACATGGCTGCCCGGCATGCCCTGTGCATGCATCCATGTATCGCCCGGGCGTGAAAGCCGCGTGGTCAGCAGATCATTTTGGTTGTTGTTTCGGCCAACAAAGATCTCAATCCCTTCGGAAGAAGTAAAATGGAGGGGCTGGGCGGTCTGCGCAACGTGCTTATTGCGCTGCTGGGGAGCTTGCAACACGTGCTGATCCTGCAATTCGGCCCGTATATCCGCCAATTCTTCCAGATTGGCACAGTGCCTGATTGTGTACAGCACGCTTTCCAAATACTCGATCTCCGGCTCAATCTCTTTTAGCTGGGCATTGGCAGCTTCGATGGATGCTTTCAGTTTGCGGTATTTCTTAAACCGATTTGCCGCGTTTTCCGAGGGGGTTTTTGTATTGTCCAGAGTCAAAACAACAACAGTATCCGACTCATAATCCGTTACCATAACGGTTTTGTCTCCGCGCTTGATCTGCCAAAGATTGGCCAGTATCAGCTCGCCCTCTTTGCGAAACTGATCGGCATTTCCCGCGGCTGCGATCGTATCGTGCTGATACCCACGCCGCTTATACAGTCGACCAAGCCGGTTAACCACAACCGTTTCCATGTTTTTTTGTTCCCGTTCAAACAAGCGTGTGCTGTTGATCAACGAGAAATACGCATCCACAGCCGCTGAGAATGTTTTTTTGCTTTCACAGGAAAACCCTTGAACAGGTTCGTGAAAAAAGCCATGGGGCGCGTTGAACGCGTTAAACAGCAAGCAGGGCTCGATATCTCTGCTTGCGATGCGTGTTACGAAGCGGCAAAGGTGCCTTGCAAGCGTTTTGCAAACATCCGGCGCAAAAGGCGCCCGGATATTTTCCTGCCCGCATTGTTCGATCAGTGTTTGTGCGGTAAAAGGAGAAATGCCGTAAAAACTATCGCTAATCGCTTTTGAAAGTGAGCCGGAAGGGTAACTTTCCAAAATCCTGGCAAGATCTTCCGGATCGGCGTCTACCAGCGAAACCTTTTGCTGAACGGGCGGCGCATGGTATTTGCTGCCGGGCAAAACAGTGCGAAGAGACGATATGGCCGGCGGCACGCGCCGCGCCGCGTCGATAACGGTTCCGTCTTCGCCGGCAAGAATCAGGTTTGAATGTTTGCCCATGCACTCAAGGATCAAGCGGTATTGCACCCGATCGCCCAATTCATTCAAGCCTGTGATCAATAAATGAACGGCTCTGTCCATCCGTGGCAACAAAAAAGAATCGATCCGCCCGTGAAGGAGATGCTTTCGGAGCGTCATTAAAAACTGGAATGGTTTTTCCGGCCCTTTTGCTGTATTTTCAGTAATATGGAATCGGGCGCCTTCAGGGTCTGCATTCAACAGAAGGCGCTGATTGCTGCCGTTGGCGCGGATCACCATTACAACGCAATACCTGTCCGGCTGTGCAATGCGCTCAATGCGGCCGCCGGCCATGGAAGCGTTTAATTCTGTTACAACCGCATATAATGCGGCGCCATCCATCTGCATAGGAGAACTCCTTACATGTCTGTTTATGATAAGTATACCAAAAAAAGTTGGCCTCTGCATCGGAATGCAGTATAATTACATTACTTGGTAAAGGAGAAACACCATAATGAGGATAGACAATAGATGTCCGGAGCAAATGCGGCCCGTAACTATGGAAATGGGCTTCCAAAAAAACGCGGGAGGCAGCTGCTTAATCTCTGTTGGGAACACGCGGGTGTTGTGCGCCGCTTCTGTTTCAATGTCAGTGCCGCCCTTTTTAACCAATACAGGCAAAGGCTGGCTTACGGCTGAATACGGGATGCTGCCCGGATCAACCGGCACGCGCAAGAGGCGGCCGGGAGCATCCAATGACGGCAGAAGCGTGGAAATACAGAGGCTGATCGGCAGGTCTCTGCGCGCGATCGTGGATTTAAAGAAGCTGGATGGGCTTACCATACAGATAGACTGTGACGTGCTCGATGCTGATGGCGGCACGCGCACCGCCTCGATCACCGGTGCGTGGTGTGCGCTTAAAATGCTGGTCA
>JAFSIR010000028.1 GCA_017439715.1 Clostridia bacterium
GGTGTTTGCAGCCTCACAGTATCCGCTGAACAGGCAAATCGCCCCGTATTCCAATTCTGCCGTTCTCTCAGGGCCTGTTTTATCGGCGGCACGGTTGAATGACAGAGCCGCTTCGCCGCACACCTCCAACAATGCATCAGCAAACTGTGTTTTGCCTGCTGGGATCGTTTGCCCCACCGTATCTATCAGCGCTGTTATCTTGTTTTGAGCCGCTTTTATTTTTTCAGGCAGCTGCGTTTGATCTTCACAAAGCAATGCCGAAAAAACAGCATCGCTGACCGAATCCCAATCCTTCAAAGCGGCGTTGAGCACGGTAGCATATTCCGCCTCTTCAAGACCGATCGTGCCGCCCTTCGTTTCCAACACAAACACCCTTGTTTCAAGCGTTTCTTTCATTTGTTCGCGCACGGTTTTGGCATCGCTGTCTTTTTCATATACGCTTACAAGCACACGCACTCTGTCGCCGTCGGTGTGCAAATAGCCGGCCCCTCCGGCCGACGCGATCATTGCCGCTGCTTTTTCCGCGTTCTCTCTATCGGCAAACACACCGCTCTGCAGCGCATAAACCGAAAGCGCCGGCACCGACACCTTGTATTCCATCGTTTCATTCTCTTTTTGTGCGGATGCGTTTTCTTCAAACAACCCTACGGCGCTGAATACCGGAGCCACTACATGCTCGGCAAGCCAGGCGCCAAGGCTGCCCGCTGCGCCCACATAAGCAGCGATAACGAGGATCAATGTCAGCAGCACATACCCACCCTGCCGATTGCTGTGCTTTTTCAAACGGTGCAGCCGCCGCTTCCGTGCCATTATGCATCACTCCTGTTAAAACATATGCCTGTCTAAACAAAAAAAGACCCGGGCAAGCCCGGGCCTTTTGTGTTTTTGAGCAGGTATTAATACATGCCGCCCATATCAGGCGCAGCAGGAGACGCTTCCTTAACAGGAATATCACACACGATGCTCTCTGTGGTCAGCAGGGTGGCCGCAACGGAAGCCGCATTCTGCAGCGCGCTGCGGGAAACCTTCGTCGGATCGATGATGCCGCGATCCACCATGTTGCAGTATTCATTACGGAGCGCATCGTAGCCATAACCGGCTTCTTCGCCGTGGCGAAGGATGTTTTCCACAACAACGGAGCCTTCAACACCGGCATTGGAAGCGATCTGACGGATCGGTTCTTCCATGGCGCGGGCCACGATCATCATGCCTGTACGCACGTCGCCGCTTTCTTTTTCGGCCGCTTCACGCACAGCGTGAACCGTGCTCAGCAGCGCAGTGCCGCCGCCGGGAACGATGCCTTCTTCAACCGCCGCACGAGTGGCAGCCAGCGCGTCTTCAATGCGCATTTTGGCTTCTTTCATTTCCACTTCCGTAGCAGCGCCAACCGCGATCACAGCAACACCGCCGGCCAGTTTGGCAAGGCGTTCCTGCAGTTTTTCACGATCGTAATCGGAAGTCGTGTCTTCAATCTGCGCACGGATTGAGGCAACGCGGTTCTGGATCTCTTCAGAGCTGCCGGCGCCTTCAACGATCGTGGTGTTTTCTTTGTCAACGATGACCTGTCGGGCAGAGCCGAGCATATCGATCGTGGTCTCTTTCAGATCCATGCCCATATCATCGGAAACAACAACGCCACCGGTGAGGATCGCGATGTCGCGGAGCATTTCTTTACGGCGGTCGCCGAAGCCGGGGGCTTTGACCGCGCAGCACATAAGTGTGCCGCGCAGGCGGTTAACAACCAGCGTAGCCAGCGCTTCGCCTTCGATATCGTCAGCAATGATCAGCAGTTTGCGGCCCATCTGCACAACTTTTTCCAAAATGGGCAGCAGATCCTGGATCATGGAGATCTTCTTGTCGGTGATAAGGATGGCCGGGCTGTCCAGCACAGCTTCCATTTTTTCCATGTCGGTAGCCATGTAAGCAGAGGCATAGCCGCGGTCAAACTGCATGCCTTCAACCAGCGTAAGCTCGGTTTTCATGGTTTTGCTTTCTTCAACGGTGATAACGCCGTCATTGCCGACTTTTTCCATCGCGTCGCTGATCAGCTCGCCAATGTTTTCATTGGAAGCGGAGATCGCCGCAACCTGCGCGATGCTCTGTTTGCCCTGGATGGGTTTGCTGATTTTCTTCAGCGCTTCCACCGCAACATCCACAGCGCTTTCAATGCCGTGGCGGATGATCATGGGGTTCGCTCCAGCAGCAACGTTTTTCAGGCCTTCGCGGATCATGGCTTGGGCAAGGATCGTGCCGGTCGTGGTGCCGTCGCCGGCGATGTCGTTGGTTTTGGTGGCAACTTCGCGCACCAACTGCGCACCCATGTTTTCAAACGGATCTTCGATATCGATTTCCTTGGCAATAGTCACACCGTCGTTGGTGATCAGCGGAGCGCCGTATTTGCGCTCAAGCACCACGTTGCGGCCTTTGGGGCCTACGGTGATCTTCACGATGTCAGCCAGCGTGTTCACGCCGCGCTCAAGGGCGCGCCGTGCATCTTCACCATATTTAAACTGTTTTGCCATTTTTTATTCCTCCTTATTCAGTCACAACGCCAATGACTTCGCTCTGGCGGGTCATCACATAATCAACACCATCAAGCTTGATCTCGGTGCCGGCATAGCGGCGGTACACAACTTTATCACCTTCTTTGAGCACCATGGTAATCTCTTTGCCATCCACCATGCCGCCCGGGCCAACCGCTTCCACAATTGCCATCATGGGTTTTTCTTTTGCAGAATCCGGAATAATAATGCCGCCCACAGAAACCTGCTCCTGCTCGACCGGCCTCAACAACACCATTTCGCCCAACGGTCTGATCTTCATTTCAACATCCTCCTGTATTGATTTTTATATTATACTGCTTTGAGCTTGTTAGCACTCTATTGTATCGAGTGCTAACATCTGTATAATAGTAAAGCTTCACTTTTCTTGCAAGCCAATCCGCTTCCAAATATGGCTTAATTTTCTATATTTTCCTTTATATGCTTTCATTATCTCGTTATATCTCTTTTTTTCTCTTGTTTTTATTCTATGTATTGATTTTTCCCGAAAAATAAGTTTCAATATTCTCGTATTTTGCGTGAGGAGGTCTTATTTTGGCTCAATTCAATAAATGGGATCACCGTTTTATGGAAATGGTCGATCTGGTCGGGTCGTGGTCCAGCTGCTATCAGCCGAACAGAAAGATCGGCGCAGTTATTGTGCGCGACAAGCGAGTTTTGACCACCGGGTATAACGGCGCGCCCGCCAACATGAAAAGCTGTGCGGAAAAAGGCGAATGCCTGCGGCGGAAATTGAACATTCCCTCCGGCACCAGGCATGAGCTTTGTTATGCCATCCACGCTGAACAGAATGCGATCATCCAAGCCGCAAAACTGGGGCTGAGCATTGACGGCGCAACTTTGTATTGCAGTCACCAACCCTGCGCTATCTGTGCAAAAATGATTATCAACGCGGGCATTGCACGCGTTGTATATAAGCATCCATACCCGGATGATTTTTCCGTTGCCCTGTTTGAAGAAGCGGGCTTGAAGATCGAACAATATTGCGAAGAAGCATAAAGAACAAAAAAAGAACGGCAAAACAACTGCCGTTCTTTTTATTGTCTGTTGTTTACAGAAGCGTGCGCACCAGTTTTTCCGCTTCTTTATCCCAGAACGACCAGGCATGGCCCATGTTGCGTTCTTCATGGAAGATGGTTTCAAACCCTTTTTCCCGAGCTTTTTGGTTGAACCGAACCGATTGCTCAAACAGGCCGTCGGCCGAGCCGCAGGAAATATAAAGTTTGGGTTTGGGCGCTGCGGGATCAAACGTGTCAAGCAGGTGGAACAGATCGTTTTTGCTGCCGGCCACTTTATCCACGCCGCCAAACAAAAAGTCTGCATTCTTAATGATCGTGCTGGCAGAAGGTTCCGGATTTTCGGTGTTCAGTATCTTCACCAAATCCAGTGCACCGGAGTAGGAAGCCGCAAAGCCATACTGTTCCGGATGCGTTAAAGCCAGTTTCAACGCACCGTAACCGCCCATCGAGAGGCCGGCTACATACGTTCTTTCCCTGTCAGGGGTAATGCGCAGGAAGGTTTGCATAATACGGGGCAATTCTTCCGACACATAGGTAAAGTATTTCCAGCCAATCTCATGGTCCGTATAAAAATCGTTGCCCATTTCAGGCATCACGATCACCATTTTGCGACCGGATTCGTATAAATAACGCTCAATGCTGCTGTATGCCGTCCACGTATGGGAGCCGCCGCGCAGGCCATGCAGCAGATAAAGAACTTCCATCTCGTCATCACACGGGCCTTCCTGCCAAGCATTGTAAACGTTGGGATCAGGCATGAGCACGGTTACCGTTTCATGGAAATTCAACACTTCGGAATGAAAATTAAATACGCTTTTTGCCATTTTTCTCCTCCTCAGCCTCTCTTGACGGGGAGCCATTCGTTGACAAGCTTATAACCTTCGCTGTCCCAGAACGCCCACTCGTGGCCCAAGCCTTCTTCTTCATAATAGGTGTGTTCCACGCCGAGCTCATTCAAATGCTGATGGAACTGGCGGTTGGGTTCCAGTGCCGAATCGGCCGTGCCGCAGGAAACATAGATTTTCGGCAGCGGTTTGCCGCTTTCAACCGCTTTATCTACCAAATACCAGGCATCTTCCTCTGTGCCCTTTACGGCCCAGGGATCCCGTGTTCCATATATCGCATACAGTTCGTCATTCAAGGGCTGATCTGTAGGCGGATAGGTAACGGAGCCGGACAGGCTGGCCACTGCCGCATAACGGTCGGTATTGCGCATGGCTATGCGCATCGCGCCGCCGCCGCCCATCGACAGGCCGACAATAAACCGATCTTCCCGCTTGCTGGAGGCACGGAACGTGCTTTCGATCATATTGGGCAGTTCTTCCGTCATATACGTATAATAGTTATAGCCATATACCATATCCGCATAGCGGAAGTTTCGCATGCTGGTGCAAACACAGATCATATTATAATCACTGTGGTGCAAATACCGCTCCATGTTGCTTCTTCTCAGCCAAGCGGTGTGGTTGTCCGTATGCCCATGCAGCAAATACAGCACAGGCAGATTTTCTCTATACGGTTTGCCCAGCTTTTTCAGCCCAATGTCTTTCGGTTCAGGCAAAAATACTTCGATTGATTGATCAAAGCCAAGTGCCTGTGACCGAAACGTCATCTCCATCAATGCCATTGCTATCCCTCCCAAGTTGATTTATTGTGAGCAAGTTCAGCATAATCGAATGCAAAACCCTTTGTCAAAGTTTTTCTTTTTTAAAACAGTGTGTTACAGGATCTTAATCTGTTTGGCCGCCTTTTGGGCTGCCTTGATCACAACGAACAGCATCAGCGATTCGATCGGCCACAGAACCACATTTTTCAAAAGCCGGCCGGGCAGCAGCACCCACGCGGCTTGCCCCTGTATGCGGGAAAGCCAAAACGTGTTCATCAGCAGATTGCAAACAACATTGATGGCCCCTTTTGCGGCAAACGAACGCACCAGCGTTGGTTTTCTTTTGTACAAAATCAATCCGTACAGTAAACCGCCGACAATGGCCGTTATCGTAAATCCCGGGTAGTACGCACCGCGCGGGAATATCCATGCGCCCAAAATATCAGACAAGGCACCGGCCGCCATGCCAAGCATAGGGCCGCATAAAAAACCAACCAATGCTCTGGTAAGGAATGACACCGTTAACCTGGTCGTCGGTGTGATATCCACACTCACGCTGTCAAGCAGCAGGTACAGCGCGATCATCAGCGCTGTTACGATCAGTTTGCGCAGGTATAATTTTGATTTTTGCATAAAAAAACCTCCCCCCGATAATTTGCCACATCGGGAAGGCGGTTGATCAAGCCGTCCGGTGCGGCAGCGGGATGCAGCCACAACACCGCAAACCGTTGGTTTTTCGTTCGAACGGCAACTCCCCGTCCATTCGACACTTTACGCGCTGTGACCTACTCTGCCTTTGTTTTTTATAGTATCGTTTTCTCTATAAAAAAACAAGCCCTGTCATATGGCCTGACAGGGCTTGTTTTCAATCGTTCTGTTCCCGGGCAGTCGCATCGGAGCGCATCCTGAACAGCCGCAGCATCACATCCCGCGCTCCTTCTGCTTCCGCGTTCGTTTCGGGGAACACACCGGCGGGCGGGTCATATGAAATGTTTTCAAACTGCGTGTTTGCAAGGCGAGCGCGAATTTGCTCGTTCTCCCGTTCGATTTCCTCAAGGCGAGGGGCCAAGCGCGCCATTTCTTCTTTAAGCGCCAAAACATGGGCCTGCTCCTGCACGAGCATTTTTTCAAGCTCTCGGTTTTTGGCCTGGGCTGCCATCAGCAGTTCTGCCGCATCGCAATATCCTGCCTGCGCCACCTTCAGGTCCACAGCCAGCCGGATATTCTCTTCAGCCACTTCCTGCACGCGGGCGTCAGCATACTCCATAACGCTTTGGCAGCGTTTTTCCCATTGTTCTATGCACGCATCAACTTCATCCGCCCGATAGCCGCGGAAAGCCCGGTTAAACGGGGTCGGCACCCAAATCCCTCCTTATTCGGTCTTCTCTGCCTGACAAGCGCTGCGTTCCTTGATCATGCGCTGTTTAAGCTCATACAGTTTTTCGGAAAGATCCACTTTATACAGATGCGGTTTGCGCAAACGCTTGTATTCATCCCACAGATACGAAATTTCAAGCTTGGCATATGCCTGAATCTGCGAAAGTGCAGGCGACTGATACACCTGCTTGCCGCGCACAAACACCGGCACCAGCAGCGGACGCAGTGTATAATGTGTCAGCGTCATGCGTTTCCATGTATCTATCGGATCAAAGATCGTCAGCGGCTGACTGGTATCAATCTCTTCCTCATCAAGGCAAATCAGGTCAGCCAACGCTTTATGCGAACGGGAATCATAGATCCGGTAAAGCTTCTTATAACCC
The DNA here is from genome assembly GCA_017439715.1 of Clostridia bacterium. Classification (GTDB taxonomy): domain Bacteria; phylum Bacillota; class Clostridia; order Christensenellales; family QAND01; genus RGIG3178. Next base: position 6,947 of record JAFSIR010000028.1, read on the forward strand.
GGCGTCGTGATCTTAAACTCATTCTCACTCAGTTTGATTTTGGGTATAAGAACGCCGTCTTTCTCCATCGCCGTCATTTTATACACACCGCCGAGGCTGGGCGCATTTTCGCTGGTGATCAGTTTGGTGCCAACGCCCCATGTGTCAATGCTGGCGCCCTGCGAACGCAGGTCATAGATTACTTCCTCATCCAGATCGGACGAAGCAAATATGCTGGTGTTCGGGAAACCCGCTTCATCGAGCATCTTGCGCGCTTCTTTGGATAAATACGCCAAGTCTCCGGAATCGAGGCGGATGCCAATCGGCTCGTGCCCGGCTTCTCTGAGTTCTTTGAACACAGTAATCGCATTCGGCACGCCCTGGCGCAGCGTATCATAAGTGTCAACCAACAACAGGCAGGAATCGGGATACGCCCGGGCATATGCACGGAATGCTTCCAGCTCGGTTTCAAAGCTCATCACCCAGCTGTGCCCATGCGTGCCTTTTACAGGCACATGATACATCTGCCCTGTCAGCACATTGGATGTGCCGATACAGCCACCAATCATAGCAGCGCGGGCGCCGTAAATACCGGCATCAGGCCCTTGCGCACGGCGCAGGCCAAACTCAAGCACTTTTCCGTCTTCCCCAGCCGCATAGCACACGCGGCTCGCCTTGGTCGCGATCAGCGTTTGGTGGTTTATAACGGTAAGCAGCGTGGTTTCAATCAGCTGTGCTTCGGCGATCGGCGCTTTTACACGCAGCAGCGGCTCGCCCGGGAACACAGGCGTCCCTTCCGGGATCGCATAAATATCTCCATTGAACCGGAAATTACGCAGGTAATCCAAAAAAGGCTCATCAAACAAATTCAGGCTGCGCAAATATGTCAAGTCTTCTTCGGAAAAATGAAGATTGTTGATATAATCGATCGCCTGTTCAAGTCCGGCCATCACAGCGTATGTGCTGTTCCCGCTCGGTTTACGGAAAAAAAGATCAAATACCGCTTCGCCTTCAGTTTTGTTGACATAATGGCCATACATCATCGTCAACTGGTAAAGGTCTGTCATCATTGTCAGGTTTCGTTCAGACATCCTTTTTTTCCTCCTGTTTGGGCAGTTGATAACAGGCAGGCACATCCACCTGTTCCGTTTCCCCTTTTTTTAGTATTCTTATGATCATAATCAGCCCAACGATCGCAAGCAGCGCACTGCCAACCTGCGAAACGCGAACCGTGCCGTTAAAGATCATCAGGCTGTATTCCGGCAAGCGCATCCCTTCAAGCACAGCCCGCATCGGACAATACAGCAGCACATATAACCACGTGGCACCGCCCCGCAGGAACGGTTTTTTCTTCCACAGCAGCATCAGCATGGCAAACACAAACAGGTTCCACATGCTTTCCAGCAAAAACAACGCCACATGCCATTCCCCGTTTACAAACACAGCCGGCGGAAACAGCGCCAAATCGCCCAGCACCTGTCCGGAGACCGATTCAACCACCGCGCCATACAGCTCATTGTTAAAATAGTTTCCCCACCGGCCAAGGGCCTGCGCAAGGATCATAGACGGCATGATCGCGTCCGCAATATCATAAAAACTCACTTTTTTGCGTTTGCAGATGATATACGCCGCGATCAGCGCGCCGATCACAGCGCCATAGATCCCCAGCCCCGTCATGCGCAGTGTAAAAACACTGCCAAGGTCATTAGCAAACTCTGACCAATTGAACACCACATAATACAGACGGGCGCCGATAATGCCCAGCGGAATGCCCCATAAAAGCCCGTCCATAATCATTTCGCCGTTGTAACCGCGGCGGCGGGTCAGCTTCGTGGATATAAACATGCCGATCAGCACACCGGCCATGATCAACAAACTATACCAATAAACATCAAATCCAAACACCGTAAATGCGATACTCTTCA
>JAFSIR010000029.1 GCA_017439715.1 Clostridia bacterium
CCGCCGGGCGTTCCCGTAGCTACAGTGGGCACAAACGCGGCGCAGAACGCGGCGGTGTTGGCGGTGCAGATCCTGGCGCTTTCGGATCCTGTGCTTAACAAGGCCCTGCACGAATATAAAAGCGGCCTGCGTGAAAAAGCAGTACAACGAGATGAGAAGATCGCGGCTCTAGCAGCTCAGATCGGTTAAAAAGGAGAAAACAATGCCTAAGAGTTATGCGGATGCCGGCGTGAATGTGGAAGCCGGATATGAAACAGTCAGTTTGATTAAAGACATGGCGGCGGGCACGTTTGATAAAAACGTGCTGAGCGGCCTTGGCAGCTTTGGCGGTTTTTATGCGCTGGCAGATGCTGCGAACATGAAAGAACCCACGCTTATTTCCGGCACGGATGGCGTGGGCACGAAACTGCGGATTGCCATGGTGATGGACAAGCATGACACCGTGGGCATCGATTGCGTGGCTATGTGCGTCAACGATATCGCCTGCCATGGCGCCAAGCCGCTGTTTTTCCTGGATTATCTGGCGGTCGGCAAGCTGGTGCCCGAACGGGCGGCCGCGCTGGTAAAAGGCGTTTCCGAAGGCTGCAAACAGGCCGGCTGTGCACTTATCGGCGGCGAAACGGCAGAAATGCCAGGCTTCTATGCTGAAGATGATTATGATATGGCCGGTTTTGCGGTAGGCCTTGTGGATAAAGACAAGATCATCAATGGGGAAGCGATTAAATCCGGCGATATTTTGATCGGCTTGCAGAGCTCCGGTGTGCACAGCAACGGTTTTTCGCTTGTGCGCAAAGTTTGCCCGATCACGCCCGAAGGGCTGAATACGTATCATGAGCGCCTTGGCGAAACGCTGGGCGAAGCGCTGCTGCGGCCGACGCGGATCTATGTTAACGCCGTGCAGGCGGCTATGGCGGCGGGCAGCATTCACGGCATTGCGCATATCACGGGCGGCGGATTTATTGAAAATGTGCCGCGCATTATTCCGGATGGCCTTTGTGCCGAGATCAACCTTGGCACGTGGGAAGAACCGCCGGTGTTCGCCCTTCTGGAAGAATGGGGCGAGCTTGACCGGACAGAGATGTATAACATTTTCAACATGGGCATCGGCCTTGTGCTGGCAGTTGATCCCGAAGATGCCAGTGACATCCTGTCTGCGCTTTCCGAAGCGGGTGAAACGGCCTGCGTGATCGGCGGCATCGTGGAAGGCCCTGAGAAGGTGGCGTTGAAGTGAGAAAGTTTTGCGTGCTGGTATCAGGCGGCGGAACGAATCTGCAAAGCTTGATCGATTCGGTCCAACGCGGCGAAATTCAAGGGCAGATCTGCGGTGTGATTTCCTCTCGGCCAGGCGTTTACGCGCTTGAACGTGCGGAGAAAGCGGGCATACCGACGCAGGTGATAAGGCGCAAAGAGTATGCCGATGCACAGGCATACGATCTTGCCATGCGTGACGCGATCAAAGCGACGGGCGCAGAGTTTGTTGTGCTGGCAGGTTTCCTGTCTATTATCGGGCCACAAACGCTGCGTGCTTATCCCAATGCGATCATAAATATTCACCCGGCGCTGCTGCCGTCTTTTGGCGGAAAAGGGTATTATGGGCTGCATGTGCATGAAGCGGTGCTCAATGCCGGTGTGAAGATTACAGGGGCAACCGTTCATTTTGTGGATGAAGGCACGGACACGGGGCCGATCATTGCGCAGGGCGCGGCCGAAGTAAAGCCGGGCGATACGCCCGAGGTGCTGCAGGCCCGCGTAATGGAGATTGAGCACAGGCTGCTGCCGCAGGCGGTAGGGCTGATGGCTCAGGACAGATTGCAGGTTGATGGACGACAAGTGTATATCAAGGAGGAACAGATATGAAGAAAAGAGCTTTTTTGAGCGTATCCGATAAAACTGGTGTGGTAGAGTTTGCCAGGCAGCTCAGCGAGCTGGGATTTGAGATCGTCAGCACCGGCGGCACGGAGCGTGCCATTCGCGATGGTGGCGTGCCGGTAACCAACGTTTCTGATATCACGGGCTTCCCGGAATGCCTTGACGGCCGTGTAAAAACGCTGCATCCCATGGTGCATGCCGGTATTTTGGCAATGCGTGAAAACCCGGAACACATGAAACAGGTGGAAGAGCTTGGCGTTACGCTGATTGATGTTGTCTGTGTGAACCTGTATCCGTTCAAGCGCACAATGCGCACGCCGGACGTTACCTTTGAAGAATGCATTGAAAACATTGATATCGGTGGCCCGAGCATGCTGCGTGCCGCGGCGAAGAACCACCGCGATGTGGCCGTGCTGGTGGATGCAGCCGATTATGACACGGTAATCGCCGAGCTTAAAGAAAACGGCGCTGTGAGCATGGAAACCAAGCGGCGGCTGTGCTATAAAGTGTTCAGCCACACGGCAGCGTATGATGCAATGATTGCCGGATATCTGCAGCAGCAGGTAGCCGATGCGCCAATGCTGGACGAAGAACTGACGCTTACATTTGAAAAGAAAGCGGCTTGGGAAGACGGCGCGTGGTATACGCCTGTGATCGAGCGCAGCAATGTGGAATTTTCTGTGTATGAAAACGGGTTGTTGGCGCGCGCGGGCAAGGAAAGCAGCCGATGAAGATACTGGTCATTGGCGGCGGCGGCCGTGAGCACGCGGTCGTATCCTCGCTGCATAACGAAGGAAAACACGAGTTATATTGTGCCCCTGGCAACGCGGGCATTGCGCAGCTGGCAACCTGTGTGCCGATCGGTGCAACAGACATTGAGGCGCTTGCGGAATACGCAGCCGATCAGGCGTTTGACCTTGTTGTTGTTACGCCGGATGATCCGCTGGCCCTTGGCCTGGTGGACAGGCTGTGGGAAAAAGGTATCCGTGCCTTTGGCCCCACAGCGGCTGCGGCCCGCATCGAAGCAAGCAAGGCTTTTAGCAAAAACCTGATGCGGAAATACGGGATCCCCACAGCGGCTTTTGAAGTATTTGATGATCAGGAAAAGGCGCTGGCGTATCTTGACGAAGTGGGTGTGCCCGTTGTGATCAAGGCTGACGGTCTGGCGTTGGGCAAGGGCGTGTATATCTGCCAAACCAAAGAAGAAGCGGTGCAGGCGATCGACGAGATCATGGTGCAGCGCAAGTTTGGCGAATCGGGCGCGCGTGTGCTGATCGAAGAGTTTTTGACCGGGCCCGAAGTATCGCTGCTATGCTTCTGCGATGGGGAAACGGTAAAACCCATGCCGGCCGCGCAGGACCATAAACGCGTGTATGACTATGATAAAGGGCCCAACACGGGCGGTATGGGCGCGTTTGCGCCGACACCAACATTGACCCCGGCGCTGAAAGAAAACGTGATGGAAACGATCGTGCAGCCTACGGTGGAAGCTATGAAACAGGAAGGCTGTGTGTTCAAAGGCGTTCTCTACTGCGGGTTGATGCTGACGGAGCAGGGCCCCAAAGTGCTGGAATACAATGCGCGCTTCGGCGATCCGGAAACGCAGGCAATCCTGCCGCTGCTCACTTCGCCGTTGTCTGAGATCATGCTCGCTACGATTGACGGAACGCTTTTGCAAACCCCGGTCACATTCAGTGACGAAGCCTGTGTTTGCATCGTTGCGGCTTCGGGCGGCTATCCCGGCAGTTATCAAAAAGGATATCCGATCGCAGGATTGGAAGCGTGCAAAAACTCCGGTGCGCAGGTCATTCATGCCGGCACGGCCAAACAGGGCGATGGCTTTGTAACGGCCGGTGGGCGTGTGCTGGGCGTTGTGCGCAAGGGAACGGATCTCCCGTCTGCAATCAGCGCAGCGTATGAGTCGCTTGCCTTTGTGTCCTTTGAAGGAATGCACGCAAGGAAAGATATTGGCGTTAAATAAACAGAACTGTTAGCACAAATACAAAACGGAGCATATCGCATGAATATGCTCCGTTTTTTGTTTTTGATCAACTGAAAAGAGAAGCATAAATCTTGGGCGCCCGGGCAGGCCAGGCACGGCAGATCGATTCCGCCTGATCCATAGAAGCGGCAATCATCTGCAAGGAAAGCAGGGCGCTGCCCTGTTCAAGGATATAAAGGTTTACCATATACTGCCCGTTTGCCTGCTTATGATAGGCAGTGGGATAGGTGGATGCGGTGCGTGCTTTGGCAGCCAGCGGCACAGAAAGTGCCTGTAACGATTCCCGCTCGGAGAGAGGGATATTTACTTTAAACTCATTGAGCGCCGCCCGGCCGGCTTCTGTGATCAAATAACGCCTGTCGCCCGCAACGGGAACAACAGGGCGGATAAGCCCGGCATCGCTGAGCGAAAAAACAGTTGTTTGCAGCGAAAAAAAGGGAAGCCAATCTCCGCAGAACTCAAGCAGCTCTTCCGCACTGATGGGACAATTACAGCACTGCAGAAGATAAAGCAGCCGCAGTTTTTCTTTTGGAAGTCGCGCCGGCATAACACATTCACCTCGGGTGGATTATATCGCAAAAAATAAAAATCCTCAATCTGAGAAAAAGGGCTTGCATTGTTCCGCGAATTCTGTATAATAGTTTATGCGGTTTGTGCGGGCGGTTAGCTCAGTTGGTAGAGCATCACGTTGACATCGTGGAGGTCGCTGGTTCGAGTCCAGTATCGCCCACCAAATGAACCCTGTGGTGTTAGTCATGGTTCCTATTTTAAACCCACAGATTTACATAGGGAGCTCGGGTCCGTTCGCTGGAGTACGCCAAGCCCGCATTTATGTGGGATCGCGGAAAAAGCAGGCAGAGTACCCACCTGCCATCGTGGCGGGTTGTAAACTGGGAATCAGACGGCACTATGGGGGAGATACAGCGGAATGGTGTAATGGCAGCACCTACGACTCTGACTCGTATTGTCTAGGTTCGAATCCTAGTTCCGCTGCCACATGGCTCCTTGGTCAAGCGGTCAAGACATCGCCCTCTCAAGGCGGGAACAGGGGTTCGATTCCCCTAGGAGCTACCAGCTTTCGGCGAGAAGACACAGTATGCTGATGTTTTCTCGCCGTTTTTTTACACCCATTTTGCGGCAAGAGCATACTATCCAATATGAAACGGGGGGAGAAGGATGCTGGTGCTGCTGATCGACCGCTCTGGCAGTATGGCGGGCGGCGGGCTGGACCGCGCTTGTGCGCTGGTCCGGCAGATAAAACAAAACAGAACGGATGCGGTTGTGCTCTCTTATGCGGGCGCAGTGCGCATGGAAATGGGAGATATAAAGGATATCAGCCCCGGTGGGCTGAGCAACCTTGGCGCCGCGCTGCAGGCGGCGGTTGACCTGCCCGGCGATGAAAACGAGAAAACAGTGGTTATTTTCAGCGATGGGAGCTGCACGGACGGCCCATATCCCGAGCCGATCGCGCATAAAGCAAGAGAGAAGGGTGTGCGCATCCTGTGCGTTGCGATGAAAGGGAACGGCGGTGTGAACCGGCGTGTGCTTTATGATATTTCAGGCGGGCATGTTTTAAATGAACAAATGATGCTGCATGAACTGCGAACCGTTAAAACTGCCGAAAAACAAAAGAGCAAAAGAGAATAGGAAGATATGGAGGCGGTTAAAAAAGAATGCAATAAAACGGCCTCATCCTTTTTGTATCTCAAGGATAAATATGCTATAATATACCAAAACAAGAAAGCGAGTTC
>JAFSIR010000030.1 GCA_017439715.1 Clostridia bacterium
ATAATCAAAATCAACAACAACAGCTGCCATCACACGGACAGCAGATCGGCAAACATAAGCACGGCATCATATCACAGCAGGCAGTGCTTGCATATGGACTGGTGTTTGTGTAGGTTGTATTTCTGTTGTTTATGTTGTTCAGAGTTGAACGGTATTCAACATTTGTCGGATCCATTGATATTGCCTTATTTATATCGGCAACCGCCTGGTCATAGTAGCCACGACGCATATTTATAAGTCCGCGTAAATAGAACCACTCCGCATTCTGCGGCAGTGAATTAAGCATATTTAATGCCGCTGCGTACTGTCCCATATTTATTAACATTCTCACCATCTGGGCACTTGGCTGTCCCTGTGTATAGCCGCCGCCATAGCCGGTGTTGGTGCGTGAATATCCGCCCGAGGTGCTATTCTCTGACGTAGCTCCCCTGGTAATCATATCATACGCCTTGTTTATTTCCTTCATCTTCTCCGCCGCAAGATCCGCTAATGGATTATCGACATATTTATCCGGGTGATATTTACGCACCAGATTTCTGTATGCCTTTTTTACGGTTTCTTCATCCGCTCCGGGCTCTACGCCCAATACCTCATATGGGTTCATTCTCTTTTCCTTTCATACCAGCCAGAATCTGCGACTGTCGCATTTTCAGGCAATCATATATCATCGAATCAAGTAAGGTCTGATTTTTCTTTATATCAAGCAGCTCGTATGCCGATGCCGCATTTTCCAATGTAAATGTGAGTGTTACTTGTTTTTCCTCTTTGAGCTTCCTTGCCCACTCCTTGTAGTCTCCGCCGCTAAATCCGGCATTGAACGGGTTATAGATTCCCTTACGTGCAAAGGAATACATCTCTTCCAGGTTTTCATCAAATGCCAATGACACATGGCTGTACGGCTCTTTGCAATACATCCGTATGCCACGGGCTACCAGTGTATTGGTAAACGTAAGCAGCACGTATAAACGGCGGGTCGGCTGATTCAAAATCTAAGGCCCTCATTTGCAGTATTGTCGATTCAAAATATAACATATTTTCAATGATGCTACAATCCTTTTATAAACAATTAATTTTCGTAAACCAAACGACTGTATCGATTGATCACTTTGTCGATCACGTTTTCCCACAAAATGGGGATGGTGCGGCGGGCAGCCATGCCCAGCGCTTTTGCCTGCGGGGGGTTCTGCAGCGCAGCAATGAGCGCATCGCTTAGGCTTTGGGCATGGTTTTGGCAATGATAGCCGTTCACCCGATGGATCACGGATTCTGCCGCGGCGCTGCCGTGCACCACAACGCTGGCTGTGCCCATCATGGCCGCTTCGCGCACCACAAGGCCGGCCGTGTCATACAGCGACGGGAAAACGAACAGAACTGCCCGAGCATACAGGGCACGCAGCAGGGCAGCATCGTTCACATGGCCAATGAAAAACACGCGGTCAGCCAGCCCCAGCCTATGGGCCTGCTTTGTAAGGGCTGCGCTGTCTTGCCCCTGCCCGGCCAGCACAAGGATAAAGTCTGCCTGACGGGCCGCAAGGGCGCAGGCATCCAGCACCATGGGCAGGTTTTTCTTGTTGTCGATCTGGCCAACATAGAGGAGCATCGGTTTTTCCGGCAAACGGAGCGGCATAAGCAGCGCCCCGGGATCGGTTGGAATCTCGCACAGCTCCGTGCCGTTTTCCATATGCACGATGCTGCCTGTGTATCCATAAGAAAAAAGCGTTTCGCCCGCACTGCGGCTAACGGCCCATACCTCGCGGCACTTAGCATAAAAACCCGCCACGAAATGCGTGCCGAGGCCGGCCAGCTTTTTTGAGTGGGTGGCACGGTAAAAATCCTCATAATACTTGGAGTGAAAGGTGCCGATCAGGGGAACACGGCGTTTTTTGGCCAAATGCAGGCCGTGCAGCCCGCTTGGGCCGGGCGAATGGGCATGGATCAGGTCAAGCTCAATGCTTTTCAGGCGGTTATGATAATGGCGGTCTATTGCCGGGATACCGGCAGCGTACTGCGCCCGGCCGGGCACGGGTACCCCGGCATAATCTACGATCTCGAACGGATATTGCCCGCGGTATCCCGCGTTATACTGCGGGCAGAGCACATACACCTGATGCCCGCGACACGCCAAAAGATCCGCGTAGTGATATACAACGCGGCCAACGCCGTCCACAATGGGCAAAAAAGTGTCGGTGCACAGGGCGATGCGCATGCAGACCTCCTTATAAAACAAGTATGTGTAGTTTTTGAAAGTATTAAACACACAGCACCTGTTTTGATAACGCAGAAAAAGAGAAAAACGCATGAACTTGATTGACGCATTCCTTCAAGCGCATTACAATAAAGCGAACGAATAAGTGAGGTGTTTACAGATGGAATTTCGGTTTTGTTTGCCGGTGGATATCCGCTTTGGTGAAAACTGCGCCGATCAGCTGGGTGCGCTGATTGAAGAAAAAGGGTATCAGCGCGGCGTGCTGGTATGCGATGGGTTTTTAACGCAGAACGGTGCGGCAGATCGTATCTTGAAAGCGGCGGGCGGCCGGCTTGTGGCGGTGTTTGACCGCGTCAGCCCCAACCCGACTGTGCAGAATGTGGATGAATGTGCGGCGGCGCTGCGCGAAAATGACGCGGATTTTGCCGTGGCGCTGGGCGGCGGCAGCACGATGGACTGTGCCAAAGCGGCTTGCGTGATCCGCAAGAGCAGCGATTCCATTAAAAAATATCATACGGGCGGCGGCGTGATCACCGGAGAAGACGCGATCCCGCTGATCGCCATCCCCACCACGGCGGGCACGGCGAGCGAAGTGACCAACGTTTCCGTTCTCAGCGATCATGACAACGGCGTAAAAGCGCCCATTGCGCACAATGCGATGCTGCCTGTTCTGGCGCTGATCGATTACACGCTTACCATGTCTGTGCCGCCGCGTGTCACGGCGTCTACGGGGCTTGACGCGCTTTCCCACGCCATTGAAGGCTTCTGGAGCGTGCACCATCAGCCGATCTGTGACGCGGCTGCCGTGCAGGCGGTGGATCTTGTGTTCCGCTATCTGCCGCGCGCGTATCGCGATGGGAGCGATAAAGAAGCGCGTGAAAAGATGATGGAAGCGTGCCTGTTGGCCGGTGTGGCTTTCGGCCAGCCGAAAACCACGGGGTCTCATGCCTGTTCGTATCCGCTTACGAACTGGTATCATATTCCGCACGGGGAAGCCTGTGCGTTCACACTGGATTATTTCACCCATATCAATGCGGATATCGATAACGGGCGGCTGCACCGCCTGGCGCAGTATGCCGGGTTTAAGGATGCACATGATATGGCGGATGGCATCCGCGCCCTGAAGGAAAGCTTCGGTCTGCCGCTGACGCTGACCGGTTACGGCGTGCCGGAAGAAGATATTGAAAAGCTCAGCGAAGCGAGCATGCACCCCAACCTGAAAGGGAATCCGGTGCCCATGAACGTGGAAGACATTGAAAAAATGTACCGTTCGCTGCTGTAAACAGAGCATCGATAAACGGGAGGCCTTTATTGCGGGTCTCCCGTTCGTTTTATCGTGGCAAAGGGATAGAAAAAAGAAGCAAAATGTGATATGCTACGGCAATACCGCACATGGAGGAGACAGCCATGAACCAACAAGAAATCGCAGCCCTGGCAGAGCTGTGCAAATTGGAGTTTAACGATCAGGCGCTGGAGGCATTCAGTGAAGAATTTGGTGCTATTCTCGCGTTTGTGAATCAGTTGGCGGAGCTTGAAACGGGCGACACGGATGCTTATGTATCCAGCCTGCATGCTCCCCTGCGCACGGACAGCGCGCAGCCCGGCCTGCCGCATGAACAGGTGATCCGCAATGCACCGGAAACGGATGGGGAAGGTTTCCTGATCCCCCGCGTACTGTGAGGTGAAAACGATGGCAGAGATCTATACGCTGACAGTAACGGAATTAAAGCAGGCGCTGGCGGATAAATCGCTCAGCGCTAAAGAAATATGGGCGGCGTTCAACGCCCGCATCGATGCGGCAGACCCGCACATCGGCGCGTTTTTAACGCGCACCGAACAGTCACCGCCAACGCTTGAAGGGCCGCTGAGCGGCATCCCGTTTGCGATTAAAGATGCGTTTTGCACCAACGGTGTTCGCACCACAGCGGGCAGCCGCATTCTGGACAATTTTGTGCCCCCGTATACGGCCACGGTGGTGGAGCGGCTGGAACAGGCCGGCATGGCAAGCCTCGGCAAGCTGAGCATGGATGAGTTTGCCATGGGCAATGCCAACGAGCATTGCGCATTCGGCCCTGTGTGCAACCCGCAGGATTTGGCCCGTGTGCCGGGCGGCAGCAGCGGCGGCAGCGCGGCTGCGGTAGCCGCGGGCATGGCCCCTTTCGCCTTGGGATCTGACACGGGCGGCAGCGTGCGCCAGCCGGCCGCGTTTTGCGGCGTGGTGGGCTTTAAGCCCACATACGGCCTGCTGAGCCGGTACGGCCTGATAGCGTATGCATCAAGCCTTGACACCCCGGGCCTGCTGACCCGCTCTGTAAAAGATGCGCAGCTGCTGTTGCCGGTGCTTTCCGGGCACGACAGGCATGATTCCACTTCACTTGCCGAGGCGCCCGCCCCGGCGCGTAGCGTAAAGGGCCTGCGCGTCGGCCTGCCCAAGGAATATTTTGGCGAGGGCGTGGCACAAGAAGTGAAAGTGGCGGTGCTCCGTGCAGCGCAAACACTGCGCGACCTGGGCGCGGAGGTGAGCGATTGCAGCCTGCCGATGACCAAATACGCCCTGCCGGTGTATTATCTGTTGGCCTGTGCGGAAGCGAGCAGCAACCTTGCGCGGTATGACGGCGTTCGATACGGCATGCGTGCCGAGGGAGCCGATTGGTCTGACATGATGACAAAGACCCGCACCACATATTTCGGCGAAGAAGTGAAGCGGCGCATCATGCTGGGCACGTTTGTGCTCAGCGCCGGATATTACGATGCGTATTATTTAAAAGCGCAAAAGGGGCGCACGCTGATCCGCGCGGAGTTTGACCGTGCGTTTGAGGCGTATGACCTGCTGCTTACCCCCACAAGCCCGGTAACGGCATGGGAGCGCGGGTCGATCACCGATCCTATCAGCGCATATGCGGCGGATATCTGCACGGTGTCCGTCAACCTTGGCGGACTGAGCGCGGCAAGCATCCCCTGCGGGCGTGACAGCCTGGGGCTGCCGGTAGGCGCACAGCTGATCGGTAACCGAATGAGCGATAACACGGTGCTGGCAGCGGCTGCGGCGCTGGAAGAAGCGATCGGCTGGGATTATACACCGGTATGCGGAGGGAAAGCATGAAATTTGAAACCGTGATCGGATTGGAGATCCATGTGGAATTGGCAACACGCACCAAGCTGTTCTGCGATTGTGAAAACGCGTTCGGCGGTGATCAGAACACGCATTGCTGCCCGGTTTGTTTGGGCCTGCCCGGCTCGCTGCCGGTGATCAACAAGCATGTGGTGGAGTTTGCGGTGATGACGGGGCTGGCCCTTGACTGCACGATTGACCCGGAAAGCCGCATGGACAGGAAAAATTATCATTACCCTGATATGACAAAAGGCTTCCAGACCTCGCAGCGGTATCGCCCCATCTGCACCAACGGCTGCCTTGCCTTTACCAGTGAGGACGGCACAGAACGGCGCGTGGGCATCACAGAGATCCATATGGAAGAAGACGCGGGCAAGCTGATCCATGAAGGGACTCGCCCCGTGTCCAGTGCGGACTATAACCGCGCGGCCGTGCCGCTGATCGAGATTGTGACCGAGCCGGACCTGCGCTCAGCCGAAGATGCCCGTATTTTCCTGGCAGAACTTAGAGATATTTTGCTGGAACTGGGCGTTTCCGACTGCCGAATGGAAGAAGGATCCATGCGGTGCGATGTAAATGTGTCAGTTCGGGAAGTGGGCGGGCCGCTCGGCACGCGCACGGAGATTAAAAACGTAAACTCTTTCCGTTCCATCACACGGGCGATTGCGTATGAAAGCCGCCGCCAGCGTGAATTGATCGAGCGGGGCGGCGTGGTTGAACAGCGCACCCTGCGGTGGGATGATGCTGCCGGCCGCACAACGACCATGCGCGATAAAGAAAACAGCAACGATTATCGGTATTTCCCCGAGCCGGACCTGCCGCCCATTGTGCTGCCTGACGGCATGGTGGAACAGTTGCGGGCCGGGCTGCCCAAAATGCCAATGGCCCGCCGGGCGGAATATGAAGCTGTTGGCGTGCCGGCTGCCGATGCGCGGCTGATCGCACAAACGCGCTGGATGCGCACGCTGCTCGATGGAGCGCTCAAGCTGCGCGCCGATGCACGCACAGTGTCAAACACGCTGATCGGGCCGCTGTCCGCGTTTGTAAACGAAGGGATGGAGATTCCGTTCACCGGTGCGGAAATGGCTGAATATGCAGCGCTGGTAGCCCAGAATAAGATCAATTCCAATGGCGCCAAAACGCTTCTGGAGGAGATGATGAAGGGCGGCAAACAGGTGGATGAGATCGTGCGCGAAAAATCGCTGCTGCAGGTTGATGACACCGAGGCGCTCAAGGCAGTGGCCGTTGAAGTGGTAAGCGAAAACCCGGCCGCGGTGGAAAGCTATTTGTCCGGCAAAGAAAAAGCGTTCACTGCGCTGATGGGCGCGGCGATGAAGAAAACACGCGGCAAAGCCAACCCCGCGGTGATGCGTGAGTTGATCCTTTCACTGATCGTTAAGGAGTGAGTGTTGTGCGCTTGTTGGGAAGCATCACAAGGGAAGACCGGCAGGAGATCCTGTCGATGATGAAACCGGTGTTCGTTGAACAGCTGACCATTGCGCTGATGGGTTCGCTCGTTTCCATGATGGTCAAAAGTTCAGGGCTGGCGGCTGTTGCGGCTGTGAACCTGCTCAACTCGCTGATCTATCTGGCTCAAACCACGTTTGTGGGCATCGGGTCGGGGTCAACAGTTATGGTTGCGCAATCCCGCGCGCAAGGCGATCCCGTTCATACCGGCCATATCGGGACACAGGCGATCATGATCGGTGTGATATCAAGCCTGCTGATGGCGGTGCCCTGCCTTGTGTTCCGCAGGCCTGTGCTGCGCCTGCTGCTGGGCGGCGCTGAAGAAGCGGTGTATTATTACGCCAATATTTATTTGTGGTTCAACCTTGTTTCGCTGCCGTTTATTGCGGTATATCAGGTTTCAACAGCCGTTTTGCGCGGCGCAGGTGCGGCACGGATCTCGCTGTATGCAACGCTGGTGAACAACGGCTCGTATGCTGTGCTTGGCCTTGGAGCGATCTGGCTGTTTGATGCGGGGCTGACGGGCGTGTCCGTTGCGCTGCTGCTCAGCCGCGCTATTACAGGCGTTTATGCGCTGCTGCTGTTAAAGCGCGGCACACCGCATATGCTCATGCAGCGAGTGCTCACCCTGCACATGGATAAAACGGTGCTGCGCCCCATGATGTATATAATCGTGCCCATTTGCCTGCAGAACATGCTTTTCCAGGGCGGCAAGCTGATCACTCAGCGGTTCTCCGTTGCGTTCGGCACAGCCGGCATCGCGGCCAACGGCATCTGCAACACGTTTGAACCGCTGATCGAAGTGCCCGGCGCCACCTGCCAGCAGAGTGTTACACCTGTTGTTGCGTTCCGGTATGGATTGGGCCAAAAAGACGAAGCAAGAAGAAAAGCAAAGATATTTGTTTTGATCGATGTGCTTTCAAGCACCGTAACAGCGCTGATCATGGCGGTGCTGCTCGGCCCGCTGGCCCGGTTTTATTCAACCGAAGCAGCGGTGCAGAACGAAATCATCCGCATTATGACGATGAGCTGCGTTATCATCCCCGTGCTGCACGGTGTTTCCTGGGTGCTGCCGGCGGCGATGAACGGCGCAGGCGATGTGCGTTTTTCCAGTTTTATCACCATTCTGTCCATGTTTTTGATGCGTATCTCGGTTGGGTATCTGCTGACCGTGGTGCTGCGCATCGGCGTGATCGGCATCTGGATCGCCATGTTTTCCGATTGGGCATTCCGCTCCGTTTGCTTTACGATCCGCTTCAAAGGCACAAAATGGCTAAACCAAAAACAGGCATAAACAAAAAAGGGCGCTGATATGGCTCATACTCTAAAGGTCAGTAAAAAAGCTGTGTAGAAAATTTCTACACAGCTTTTAATTTTGTCTCATACCGTAGCAAGCAGGGAAAATGTGTATCACATTTCTCACTTGTCAGGAGAACCTAAAACCCTTCTCTAAACAAATATCATCTGTTCGACAAATTGGAATTTGCTCAATTATTATCAGCAATCCATTTCTTTGACCAATCAAACAAAGTTTCTGACATCAAGTTGAAGTCTACCGTTCCGCCATTTTTCAAATCAAGAAATGTATCAACGATAACCCTTTC
>JAFSIR010000031.1 GCA_017439715.1 Clostridia bacterium
ACGAACAGGCGGCTTCGCTGGGCCTTACAAGCGTTGCGCTGGCCGATCATAACACCGTGGGCGGGTTGACCCGCTTCATGCGCGCCATGCGCCAGGACGGGCCGGAGGCCGTGGCGGGGGTAGAGTTTTCTACGCAATGGCAGGATACAGAGCTGCATTTATTGGGCCTGTTTCTTCCCGAAAGCAGCTGGGCGGCAATCGACAAATACCTGCAGACGCACATCGAAAAAAAGGAAATGGATAACCGCCGCTGCACAGAGCGGCTTCAAAACGCGGGGTATCCAGTTTCATATGAATTGCTTTGCCGCGCTTTTCCCATGCCGCTGCATAACCGCATGCATATTGCGCGGGTGTTGGTGGATCAGGGCATTTGCAGCTCAACAAAAGAAGCGTTTGCCACGTTTTTGCAAAAGGGCGGCACTTATTATTATCAATCAGAACGGCCAAGCTTTTTAAACACTGTGGAATTGATCCGCGCGTGGGGCGGCGTGAGCGTTTGGGCGCATCCGCTTTTGCAGATGGACGGGCCCGGCATCCGCGCCGTGCTTGCCCAGGCAGGAAACCGAAAGCCGGATGGCATTGAAACGCGATATGGCACATACACCGAAGTGGATGAAACGGTGATGGATGCAATCGCCCGCGAAGCCGGCTTGCTGCCTTCCGGCGGCAGCGATTATCATGGGCCAAACAAACCGGCCATCGCGCTGGGCAGTGGCGAGGGCCGCTTATCCGTGCCGAGCGCCTATGCGGCAGCCCTCAAACAAAAAGCCCTGGAACGCCAAAAATAATGGGGTGCAACCGTGCCAGGCCATGCGGCCCGAGGGGGAAGCATGGCCCGGATCACGCCCCTATAAAAAACGGATATTATCCCAAAAACCACTTGACAATGAAACAGATAAGAGTATACTGAATATAGTTAGCATAGGCTAACTAATTTTTTAGTGTTTGGTTAGCTATTGCTAACAAACAAATTCAGCTGATTTGGTGGTAGATCATATGACTTTGAAAAATGCATTGGAAGGCAAAGAGTATATCATTCGGCAGATCGAAACAGAGGATGCGGAGTTAGATGCGTTTCTGTTTTCGCTTGGCTGTTACGGCGGCGAAGCCATAACAGTGGTTGCGCATCGAAAGGGCGGATGCACAGTA
The DNA here is from genome assembly GCA_017439715.1 of Clostridia bacterium. GTDB lineage: Bacteria > Bacillota > Clostridia > Christensenellales > QAND01 > RGIG3178. Next base: position 1,150 of record JAFSIR010000031.1, read on the forward strand.
TCCATTAAAGATGGGCGATACAACATTGATTCGCAATTAGCGGAAGCCATTGTTGTTTGACCCGATGGCAAAAACGATCATCGGATCGTTTTTTTTGCCCGGCGGTTAGCGATGGCTAACCAATAAAACGAATAGTATCCCGTTTGGGAAAAAGAGTATAGAATTGAAAGAGTATGCACCATGAGAATTGCTTTGACAGGCAACCCCAATTCAGGTAAGACCACAATGTTCAATGCGTTGACCGGCCGCAATGAAAAGGTTGGCAACTGAGCGGGTGTTACCGTTGACAAGAAAGAGCACCCGATTAAAAAGGCGTATGCAGGCAGCGAGCAGCTATTTGCGGTTGACCTTCCCGGTGCCTATTCCATGTCGCCGTTTACCGGGGAAGAGAGCATCACCAGTTCCTATGTTATGCAGGAAAACCCCGATGTGATCATTAATATTGTTGATGCCACCAACCTAAGCCGCAGCCTTTTCTTTACCACACAGCTGTTGGAGCTTGGTGTGCCCGTTGTTGTTGCACTGAATAAAAGCGACCTGAACGAGAAAAAAGGCACAAAAATCGACACGGAGGCGCTGTCTCAAAAGCTAGGCTGTCCTGTTATCAACACGGTGTCTACTGCTGCCGGCGGCTTAAAAGCGGTTGTTCAAGCCGCTGTTGCCCAAGCAAAGGGTGCGCAGAGCGTGCCCCCATATTTGCAGGGCGATATCGATCTTACCGATAAGGCGGTTGTTGAAGCGGCTGACCGCCGTCGGTTTGATTTTGTGAACAGGATCGTCAAAGAAGTGGAGACCCGCAGGGTTTTCACGAAAGACAAAAATTTTGGCGATAAGATCGATGCCGTTCTTACAAACAAATGGCTCGGCATTCCTATTTTTGCCGTTGTCATGTTTCTCGTTTTCCAAATTTCGCAGGTTTGGGTCGGCACGCCCCTGGCGGATATTCTTGTGGGTTGGCTTGAATCCTTCCAGGGTTGGGCAGGCGGCCTTTTGGCCGATGCTAGCCCGCTTCTTTCCGCCATTCTTGTGGATGGCGTGATCGGCGGCGTGGTTGCCGTTGTTGGTTTCCTGCCGCTTGTGATGGTCATGTATTTCCTCATTGCGCTGTTGGAGGATTGTGGGTATATGGTTCGTGTTGCCGTTGTGCTCGACCCCATCTTTAAAAAAGTGGGTCTTTCCGGCAAATCCGTTATTCCCTTTGTGATCACCGTTGGCTGCGCGGTGCCCGGTATCATGGCCAGCCGCACCATCCGTAACGAGCGTGAGCGCAGAGCTACGGCTATGCTCGCCCCCTTTATGCCCTGCGGCGCAAAGATCCCTGTAATCGCACTTTTTGCCGGCGTGTTTTTCAATGATGCCGGCTGGGTCAGCACGCTGATGTATCTTTCCGGCATCGTGCTTATTTTCCTTGGCGCGCTTCTTGTGAATAAGATTGCCGGGTATAAAGCAAGAAAATCCTTCTTTATCATAGAACTCCCTGAATACAAGATTCCTTCGTTTTGGGGCGCTTTCAAATCCATGTGCAGCCGCGGCTGGGCCTATATCGTGAAAGCAGCCACGATCATTCTGCTGTGCAACATGGCAGTACAGCTGATGCAAACGTTTACCTGGGGCTTGCAGGTTGCCGAAACGGCCCAAGCCTCGATTTTAGCCTCGATCGCGTTGCCGTTTGCGTATTTGCTTGTACCGATCGTAGGCGTTCTTTCCTGGCAGCTTGCAGCGGCAGCGGTTACCGGCTTTATCGCAAAAGAAAACGTTGTGGGCACGCTTGCGGTTTGCTTTGTGGGTCTTGAAAACCTGATCAATATGGAAGAACTTGTTCTTTTGGAAGGCGCAGGGGCAGAAGTGGCCGGTATTATGGCAATCACCAAGGTTGCGGCGCTTGCTTATCTGATGTTTAACCTTTACACGCCTCCGTGCTTTGCTGCGATCGGCGCAATGAACGCCGAAATGAAGAGCGCAAAATGGGTTTGGGGCGGCATCGGCCTCCAGCTTGCAACCGGTTATACCATAGCATACCTTGTGTATACGATCGGCACGATCGTTACCGGCGGGCCGCTCAATGTGGGCGCTGCGATCGGCGGCCTTGCGGCCGTGCTTGCAATGGCAGGTGTTGTAATTACCCTTATTATGAAAACAAACAAGAAACTGAAAGAGGAATACGCGTTAAGCAGCGCAAAACAAATAACCGTTCAGATAGGAGCTGGATCATGAAAAATGCGATCGTAAGTTTAGTTCTGATTGGCATTGCAGCAGCCATCGTATGGCATCTCATCCGCGCAAAACAACGCGGAGAGACCTGCATCGGCTGCCCATACGCCAAGCAGTGCGGCGGCAAATGCGGCAGCGGTTCAATTGCTGCCGATAGGGAAAAACACAGCTGATATTTTGGGGATGCTTATTTCGGTATGCATCCCCTTTTTTTAAAACGAAAAAAGAATACGCTTTATTTTGGCCCCAAACCGGGCGCGTTTTTGATCAGGCCGGCAAGCATGGAAAACCGTGGATCCAGCATGGATAAAAGCGCGGCCGGATCCTTCCGCAGGGAAAGCAGGGCATTTATGCGCCCCTGCATGGCGGAAAGCTGACGCAGCCGCTGCCCGGCCGGGTGGCGCATAAACGTGGGCATTTGGCAAAGCGCTTGCAGAACAGACCCGTTTTTGGGCGCTTCGGCACGGAACAGCGCGGCACGGATGCGCTGCTGTTCGGCGCCATTTTGCATTCGGTGGTGTGCGCACAGTGCTTTATGCAGTGCTTCCTGTCCCTGTACGGAAAGATAAGGCGCTAAAGTCTGCAACTCTTCCAGCGACTGCGAACACAGCGCGGCGGCGATTATCGGCCGCGGATCGGGCGCAGGCGGCGGCCCGGGGGCGGCAGCGGCGGTCGGCGGGTCAAGCGGCAGCTTGGAGAATGGAAAGGTACGCATTAAAACACCTCCTGAACATGGTATGCACGGGCGCGTGCCTCCGTACCATAAACTGATAGGAGGGATGCACATGAAAAAAGATTTGATGAGCCGAAAACGCGCAGCGGCCCCGTTTGACCCGACGGATATGCTGACCGACAGGCAGCGGGAAACGCTGTCTGCGCTGTCTGAAGCGGATGATGCGGCGCGGGAAAACGCGTTTTTATCGGCGGCTAGGCAGGCAAAAGAAGCGGGCACGTTGGACATAAGCGGGCTGCAAAGCGTGATCGAGCAGTTCAATGGCAGCATGACGGTGGAACAGCGGCAGCGAATGGAAGCACTGCTCAAACGATTATAGGCTTGCTCCCCAACGGCGCAAACGGCTATAATACAGCTAAAGGGGGTTAACACCATGGATAAAAAAGAGCGCCAGCGGCTGGATGCAATCCTAAGCGGGCTGAAAGCGGCCTATCCCGATGCAAAACCGGGCCTGGATTTTACCAATCCGTTTGAGCTGTTGATTGCTACGATGCTCAGCGCCCAATGCACGGATAAACAGGTGAATAAGGTGACCCCTGCGCTGTTCCGCGATTGTCCGAACCCGGCTTCCATGGCGGCGCTGGGTGAAGAGGGCCTGATTCCGTATATCCGCAGCTGCGGCTTTTTTGCCACAAAGGCAAAGCATATCATTCAAGCCTGTCTGATATTGTGTGAAAAATACCAGGGGCAGGTGCCGCAAGACAGAGCGGCGCTGGAATCACTGCCGGGCGTGGGCCGCAAAACGGCCAATGTGGTGCTGGCAAACGCGTTCGGCGTGCCGGCCATCGCGGTGGACACCCATGTGTTCCGCGTAAGCAACCGGCTGGGCCTGGCGCAGGCGACTACCGTGGAAAAAACGGAAAAACAGCTGATGGAGCGCATCCCCGAACAGGATTGGAGCGACGCACACCATTGGCTGATCTATCACGGGCGGCAGATCTGCAGCGCGCGCAGCCCCAAATGCGGGCTATGCCCGGTGGCGGAACACTGCAAGAATTTGGCGGGCCCGACACAAAAAAGTGTTGCAAAATAAAC
>JAFSIR010000032.1 GCA_017439715.1 Clostridia bacterium
ATGCCCGGTGGCGGAACACTGCAAGAATTTGGCGGGCCCGACACAAAAAAGTGTTGCAAAATAAACGTTACTGCTATATCATAGTAAAATAATAAAGCGCCGGGCGTTAACGGCGGAAAAGGAGCGTTATACATGAGCTACGTAAAAGATGCATTTGCCGCTGTTCAGGCGCGCGATTCGCAGGAGCCTGAATTTCTGCAGGCTGTACAGGAAGTTTTCAATTCTCTTGAGTCCGTTGTTGAAAAACGGCCGGATATCGTCAAAGGCCGCATTCTTGAGCGTTTGGCCGAACCGGAACGGCAGGTTCTGTTCCGTGTGGCGTGGGTAGATGATCAGGGCCAGGTGCAGATCAACCGCGGCTACCGTGTGCAGTATAACAGCGCGATCGGCCCGTACAAGGGCGGCCTGCGCTTCCATCCGAGCGTAAACCTTTCCATTATGAAATTCCTCGGCTTTGAGCAGACCTTTAAAAACAGCGGTACCGGCCTTGCCATGGGCGGTGCCAAGGGCGGTGCGGATTTTGATCCCAAAGGCAAATCCGAAGGTGAAGTGATGCGGTTCTGTCAGGCGTTCATGAGCGAGTTGTATCGCCACATCGGCGACAACACGGATATTCCCGCCGGCGATATTGGCGTGGGCGCCCGTGAAGTTGGGTATATGTTCGGCCAGTACAAACGGCTGAGCAACGAGTTTGCCTCCGTGCTCACGGGCAAAGGCATCCCCTTCGGCGGCAGCCTTGGCCGCACGCAGGCCACCGGCTACGGCTTGGTGTACTTCCTTGAAAACATGGTCGAAGCGGCCGGCAAAAACCTTGAAGGCGCCCGCGTGATCGTGTCCGGCAGCGGCAACGTGGCGCTGTACGCCATGCAGAAAGCCCAGCAGCTGGGTGCAACTGTCATCGGCATGAGCGACTCCAACGGCTATGTATATGACCCCAACGGAATCCAGTTTGATGTGATGCGTCAGGTTAAAGAAGTGGAACGCGCCCGCATTAAAGAGTATGCCGAGCGTGTCAGCTCCGCCGAGTATCACGAAGGCTGCGCCGGGCTGTACACCGTGCCGTGCGATATCGCGCTGCCGTGTGCCACGCAGAACGAGCTTACCATTGAAAGCGCCAAAGCGCTGGTTGCCAACGGCTGCTACGCCGTGGCCGAGGGCGCAAACATGCCCACCACGCTGGACGCAACGGAATACATCCAGGAAAACGGCCTTCTCTTTGCTCCGGGCAAAGCGAGCAACGCCGGCGGCGTGGCTTGTTCCGGTTTGGAAATGGCGCAGAACGCGGCCCGCTTGAGCTGGCCGTTTGAGCAGGTTGACAGCACGCTGAAAACCATCATGACGAACATCTATAAGAACGCGGCGGCTGCTGCCAAAGAATTCGGCGCCGAAGGCAACCTTGTGGTAGGCGCCAACGTGGCCGGCTTTATCAAAGTGGCTGACGCGATGCTTGCCCAGGGCGTTCTGTAAGAGCTTTACAAACACAGAAAAAACAGGAGAAACGCGGTTTCTCCTGTTTTTTGTTTGCTTAAAAAGGCCCGCTCTGTTATAATCAGCGCACGGAGGAACAACCATGTTTATTGATAAAGCAAGGATATTTATAAAAGCGGGCGATGGGGGCGACGGGTGCGTGTCCTTTCACCGCGAAAAATATGTGCCGGATGGCGGCCCTGATGGGGGCGACGGCGGCCGCGGGGGCGATCTGTGCTTTGTGGCTGACCCGAGCGAACGCACGCTGATCGATTTTTCGTTCCAGCGCCATTTCAGGGCGCCGAACGGTGAGCCGGGCAAAAGCGGCAACCGCACCGGGCGCAATGCCGAGCCGCTTATCGTGCGCGTGCCGGTCGGCACCGTGGTGTATGATGAAGAAACAGGGGCCGTGATGGCCAACATGAGCGAAGCGGGCAAGCGCAAAACGGTGCTTTCCGGCGGGCGCGGCGGCAAGGGCAACGCTCGCTTTGCAAAACCCACGCGGCGGGCCCCGCAGTTTGCCCAGCCGGGCCAGCAGCGCACGGAGCGCGCTGTGCGGCTGGAACTGAAAAGCGTGGCGGATATCGGCCTTGTCGGTTTTCCGAACGTGGGCAAATCCACGCTGCTGGCGGCCGTAACACGCGCGACACCCAAAATTGCGAACTATCATTTCACAACCCTTTCGCCCAACCTTGGCGTTGCCACGGTGGACGGGCGCACGTATGTGATGGCAGATATCCCCGGGCTGATCGAGGGTGCCAGCGAAGGGCAAGGGCTGGGGCACGAGTTTTTGCGCCATGTGGAGCGCACGCGGATGCTGGTCCATGTGGTGGATGTTTCCGGTTCTGAAGGGCGTGACCCGGTGGAAGACTTTTTTGCCATCATGGATGAGCTGGAAGCGTATAACCCGGCGCTGCTGGACAAACCGATGCTGGTAGCAGCCAATAAAACGGATATTGTCGCGGATGAAACAGGCTATCTTGCGTTTAAAAAAGCGATGGAAGACAGGCGATACGAAGTGTTTCCCATCAGCGCGGCCACGCATAATGGGCTTACGCCGCTGCTGCGCCGTGCAGCCGAGATTGTAGACGGGCTGCCGATGGTGGAGCTGGAGCCCGAAGTGTTTGATGAGCAGAGCATTGCGGTGCAGAAAACATACGAAGTGCATCGAATCGCGCCAGGCGTGTTTGAAGTTACGGGGGATTATGTGGATGATCTGGTGCGCCGCATTTATCCGCAGGACAGAGACTCTATTCGTTATTTTGGCGAGCAGCTTGAAAAATCCGGCATTATTGACGCCCTGCGCGAACACGGTGCGTTGGATGGCGATACGATTATGCTGGGCGGCACAGAATTTGATTTTGTGGAATAAGGGAGAAAACGAACATGTTAAACAGTAAACAGCGGGCCGCGCTGCGCGCCCTTGCAAATCGGCAAGAGCCTATCCTGCACGTGGGCAAAGGCGGCATTAACGATAACCTGATCAAACAGGCAGAGGAAGCCATTGTGGCGCGGGAGCTTATCAAAGGCACGGTGCTTGAAACGGCGCCCATAGATGCAAAAGAAGCGCTGGAAATCCTCTGCCAGGCGCTTCGGGCGGAACCGGTGCAGGCCATCGGCCGCAAATTTGTGCTGTATCGGAAAAACCATGAAAACCCTGTGATCCAGGTGTGAAAACAGGCGCAAAACAGAACGGTAAACAGGCATGCCCGAGCATGCCTGCTTTATTATGCGCGGTCCTGCACGGGTGCGGCCGGGCCGGTAAAGCGGGATAAAAACGCCAAAAAGAAACATAGGCCGGCCATCAGCGGATAATACAGTGTTTTGCCTGTCAGCAGCGCGGCAAACGCCAAAACACCGCCGCACACCAGATAGCCGCGGGTGCGCGTGCTGTCGACCGCGCGCTTTTTGAGCTTGGCCATCGTCATGCGCTTTTCATACAGCTCTTCCATCAGCGCGGCTTCCACCACCTTTTGGTCGGGCAGGCGTGACTGTTTTTGCGCAAGGTCCAGCAGGCGCTCGTGATTCCAGATACGGAATTCCACATCCGCGCACTTTTGCAGCAGTGTTTTGGTTTGCACCGGCACGGGTGCGGTTGAGACAAGCACGGCTTTGGGCACGTTATGGGCGCGGGCCAAACGATAGCATTCCAGGGCCTGCTGCGGAGAAACAGGCTGGTCGGGATGGTTTTGCAGGCCAAACAGCAGGCAATCGGCTCCGTCTTTGCGGCAGAACAGGCGATATGGCTCGCATTTTTCAACGGTATACCCGGCGCCGCGGGCCAATGCAGCGATCAGCTCGGTAAACTCTTTGGCCGGCATCAACACCATTTGTTCAAACAAATAGTGCCGGCTCAGGCGCAGTTTTTCCCGCTCCACAAACTGATCGAGGCGGATGCTGTTGTACAGCGCGATAGCAACAGACACCATAGTCGCAGCGATCACGGCGAGGAAAAGCGAAAGAACGGGCTGCGCGGTTTGCAGATAAAACCAAACAAGAAAGCCGAGCAGGATGATGGCACGCAGCACGAGAAAATCCACGGCGCGGGCAAACAGGCTCCGCTGGCCGGACATGGCAAACCGATAATAACGGCGCATTTCATTATGCAGCACAGGCGATCCCTCCAGGTTTATTTTTTTATAGCGTACCCGATTTGAACTTATGTATACTTTCTTTGTGTTTAGGGGCTGATTGGTTTATAATAGGCATAGAAACAAAGCAAAGGGGGGCGGACGATATGCAGCATACCGCTTCCTGCACCGTAACTGGCACGGTGCAGGCCCGCCTGCGCCGAATTGGCATTCTGGGCGGCACATTCAACCCCGTTCACTGCGGGCATATAGAAATGGCGCGCGCCGCGCTGCACGAGTGCGGGTTGGATGAGGTGTGGCTCATGCCGTCGAAAAACCCGCCGCATAAACCGCTCCCACATTTGGCCGGCGAGCAGGACAGGCTGGCGATGGTCGCCCTGGCGTGTGAAACGGAAACGGGGCTTTATCCCAGCACGGTGGAGATCGACCGCCCGGGCGTGACATACACGGTGGACACACTGCGCCAACTCAGCGAGCAGCCGGCGGAGTATTGCTTTATCATTGGGTCTGACACCGTGTTTCAGTTGGAAACCTGGCGGGAATTTGAGGCTGTGCTGGCGATGATCTGCTTTGTGGTGTTCATTCGCGGCGGAGAAGACAGCGCACCCGTCCTTGAAAAGATCGCGTTTTTAAAGGCGCGGTATGGAGCGCAGTTCCATGTTTGCCAAACGGAATGCCCCGACATTTCGTCTACCGAGGTGCGCCGACTGTATCAGGCGGGCAGCTCATTGGCGCAAACAATGGTGCCTGCCGCTGTGGCGGCTTACATTCGGGAGCGAGGGCTGTACCGTGAATGCCAATGAATTAGCGTGTTTGGCGCGGCAACGGCTGTCCGAAAAACGGTTCAAGCACGTGGAAGGCGTGGCGAAAACGGCACAGGCGCTGGCGCTGCAATACGGCGCAGACCCAGAAAAGGCCTGCATAGCCGGCTGGCTGCATGATTTGGAGCGTGAAACGCCGCATTCGCAAGCGGCAGCCGCAGCTCGGGCTGCCGGGATAGAGGATGAAAGCCTGTATAAAAACGCAATGCTGCTGCATGGGCCGCTGGCGTCCTGCCGGGCGCGGGCAGAATGGGGCATAGAAGACGAAGAAGTGCTGCAGGCTGTGTATGCTCACACGCTGGGCGATGACACGATGGCTCTGTTAACGTGTGTGCTGTACCTGGCAGACGGGATAGAGCCCGGGCGGAGCTATCCGGGCGTGGAACAGCTGCGAAAAACAGCGCAGGAAGACCTATACTTGGCTGTGGAGCAAGCGCTTCTCGGCTCGATGGAACATTTGCAGAACAGCGGCAAAACGCCGCACCCGCAAAGCGCGCGGGCGCTTGAGCGGATACGAGCAATACGCAAGGAGGCAAAACAATGAATCAGCAGGTGGAAACGATCGCCAAAGCATTGGATATGCATGGGGCAACGGATATTCAGATCATCGATATCACGGGAGTCAGTATCGTGGCCGACTATTTTGTGGTGGCCAGCGGCAGCACGCCCATCCAGGTGCGCGCGCTGTGCGATGCGGTGCAGGACGAGCTGGATAAGGCGGAGATGCCCTGCAAGCGCGTGGAAGGCAAGGAAGCGGGCCGGTGGATCGTGGTGGACGCGGCAGACGTGCTGGTGCACATTTTCCACACGGAAGAACGCGCTTTCTATAACCTTGAACGGCTGTGGAGCAACGGCGAAAACACGGTAAGCTACGGCACTGAGAAATAAAAAACAAGCTTCCAACGCGATTTTTGGGCCTGATAACGGGCGCGCTTCGGCACGCCTGTTTTTTTATTTGCCTATTGCAATTCGATTTTCCGCATGGTACTATATATGCGCAGAAAATAGAAATAAACAACAATATATTGTGGTTGGAGGTTATCGTGATGGGATCAGCACCGCAAACCATTTTAAAGCGAGATGGCACGGCCGTTCCGTTTGACGCGGAAAAAATCCGCCTGGCCATGGAAAAAGCATGCCTGGCAACACCGGAAGAGCAAGTGTCAGCCCAGGCGCTGATCGATATGACGGCGCTGGTGGTGGCCCGCATCCAGGAGGGAACAACACCGTCTGTTGAGCAAGTGCAGGACCTTGTTGAACAGGTGCTGATCGAAGCAGGCTATGGCCTTACGGCAAAAGCATATATTCTTTACCGCGCGGAGCATGCCAAGATCCGCCGCTCGGAAGAAGACCTGATGAATATTTATCGGGAGCTCACGTATTCCTACGCCCAGAATGCCGATCTTAAACGCGAAAACGCCAATATTGATGCCGACACTGCCATGGGCACCATGCTCAAATACGGCTCGGAAGGCGCCAAATATTTTGTGGATCAATATGTGCTGCCCAAAGACGTGGCGGCCGGGCATATCAACGGTGATATCCATATTCACGATAAAGATTTTTATATGCTCACGGAAACCTGCTGCCAGATCGATTTGATGAAGCTGTTTAAAAACGGGTTCAGCACCGGGCATGGCATTTTGCGCGAGCCGAACGGCATTGCCAGTTATTCTGCGCTGGGCTGCATTGCGCTGCAGGCCAACCAGAACGAGATGCACGGCGGCCAAAGCATCCCAACGTTTGATTATGCAATGGCAGAGGGCGTGGCAAAATCCTTCCGCTCCCTGTATCGGTCGGCGCTCGTTGCGTATTTCCAGATCGGCTTCGCACTTGATGAAACGGATTCTGAGGCGTTGGCTGACAAAGTGGGCCAATCAATCGGCTGGCCTTCGATGAGCGCTCTGGATGAATATGAGGGCGCATTGAGCGGTGTTTTGGCTGCGTATGAGCCCGAGCAGGCCAAAGCAGCGCATGAATATGCTTCGCGAACCGCGCTTAAAAACGTGAAACGCAACACGTATCAGGCTATGGAAGCGCTGATCCATAACCTGAACACCATGAATTCGCGTGCCGGTGCGCAGGTGCCGTTCAGCTCTGTGAACTATGGAACGGATACTTCGCCCGAAGGCCGCCTTGTGATCGAAAGTTTGCTGCTGGCCACGGAAGCGGGCCTTGGCAACGGAGAAACGGCGATTTTTCCGGTTCAGATCTTCAAGGTAAAACAAGGGATCAACTATGACCCGGGCGATCCTAACTATGACCTGTTCCGGTTGGCGCTGCGTGTTTCGGCCAAGCGCCTGTTCCCCAACTTCAGCTTTTTGGATGCGCCGTTCAACGATGCGTATTATAAGCCGGGCGATCCGGACAGTGAAGTGGCCTATATGGGTTGCCGCACCCGTGTGATGGGCAACGTGTATGACCGCAGCCGCGAGGTGACCAGCGGCCGCGGCAATCTGAGCTTTACATCGATCAACCTGCCGCGGCTGGGCCTGATCTGCCGGGGCGACTGGGACCTGTTTTACAGAATGCTGACGGAGCGGATGGAGCTGTGCTTCAGGCAGCTGCTGCACCGATACAGCGTGCAGTGCACCAAGCGCGTTCGTAACTATCCTTTCCTAATGGGGCAGGGGATCTGGCTTGATTCGGAAAAGCTGGGCCCGGATGACACGGTGGGCGAGGTGTTAAAACACGGAACGCTCAGCGTGGGCTTTATCGGGCTGGCGGAAACACTGGTGGCAATGACGGGCAGCCATCACGGGCAAAACGAGGAAAGCCAGCGCCGCGGGCTTGAGATCGTATCCTTCATGCGGAGAATGACGGACGAACAATCGGCCCGCACGGGGCTGAACTTTACCCTGCTGGCCACGCCGGCAGAGGGCTTGTCCGGCCGGTTTGTTGCCATTGACAGGGATCGGTTTGGCGAGATCGAAGGCATAACAGACCGCGCGTATTATACAAACTCTTTCCATGTGCCGGTGTATTATCAGATTGGCGCGTATAAAAAGATCCGCACGGAAGCGCCGTATCACGCGCTGACCAATGCCGGGCACATCAGCTATGTGGAGCTGGATGGGGACACGAGCAAAAACCTCGAAGCGTTTGAAAGCATCATCCGCTGCATGAAGGAAGCCGGCATTGGATACGGCTCTGTCAATCACCCGGTAGATAGAGACCCGGTGTGCGGTTACACCGGCGTGATCGATGATGTGTGCCCCCGCTGCGGCCGCCGCGAAGGGGAAGCCATAGACGTTGAAACTTTGCGCGCCCTGCGCAGACAATATCCCAACATGCCCATGTTTTATGGGCTCGAATAAGGAGGAGCAAACAATGCAGAAAGTAAAACAGCAGACTGAACGCGTGGGTGAAGGCGTTAAATTTGAGCGTATCCGCCGTATCACGGGCTATCTTGTGGGCACAACGGATCGGTTCAACAATGCAAAAAAAGCCGAGGAGAAGGACCGTGTCAAACATTCCGTGGCCGGGGCTTAAGATCAGCGGCGTGGTGGAGGAATCCATCACGGATGGGCCGGGTATTCGAACCGTGATATTCACGCAGGGGTGCCCGCATCGGTGTCCGGGCTGCCATAATCCGCAGACCCATGATTTCAGTGCAGGCTTTTATGCCGATGGCGAGGCGATCCTGGCATCCGTGGCTGAGAACCCGCTGATCCGGGGCGTTACGTTTTCCGGTGGTGAGCCGTTCTGCCAGGCACAGGCGCTGTGCGAACTGGCTCAGCGGCTGCGCGATATGGGCAAAAACATTTGGGTGTATTCCGGATACACGCATGAAGAGCTTTTGGAAAAGGGCAGGGAAGAGCCGGCGGTGAGCCGCCTGCTGTCGCTATGCGATGTGCTGGTGGACGGGCCGTATTTGCAGGCAGAGCGAGACCTGACGCTGACCTTCTGCGGCAGCCGCAACCAGAGGATCATCCGGTTAAGAGAATAGCAAAAAGCGCCACTCATAGGGCTGCATTGCCCGAGCGGCGCTTTTTAAGCATAACAAAAGGCCGTGTGCTCAGCACACGGCCTTATAATTTATTTTACATATAGCGCCCGCGGCGGAGCCGCTCCGGCAACCGGTGAAGCGTTATGGAACCATAGAAGCTGAGCAGCACGGTTACGATGATGGAAGGAATGATGGCCTTAAAGTTGCCACCGTCCGCAAACACCATGATGCCGCCGATCAGGCAGGATGCGCCGGTCAAGAAATGCGCCAGCGAATAATCCAGACCAAACTTTTTGTGATTATGCACACGGCTCAAACCGGAGGGATCCAGGCCATTGATCATGGAATAATTCCGTTTGCTGTAAATTTGATATCCTACAAACAAACTTAGTATACCGTAAATCACATAAATGACCGTCATTACATAGAGAACGATTTGCTCCATACTGTGAGAACTCCTTCCGTATCAGAACGCCAGCTTTTGCGCGAGGAACTGGGCCAGGTCCGTGCGCGGGATGCGGATTTGCTCCATCGTATCTCTGTAGCGGATGGTAACAGTACCGTCTTCGCCGGTTTGCCCATCAATAGTGATGCAGAACGGCGTGCCGATCTCATCATGGCGGCGGTAACGCTTGCCGATGGACCCGGACTCATCATAGTCTACCATATAATCAGCCGAAAGTTCGGCAAAAATTTCTTCCGCGATCGGGGCGAATTTTTTCTGCAGCGGGAGGATCGCCGCTTTATAGGGCGCAATCACCGGATGCAGATGCAATACGATACGGGTATCATTTTCCAGTTCCTGCTCTTCGTATGCATCACACAGCAGCGCCAACAGCAGGCGCTCCACACCCACGCTGGGTTCGATGCAGTAAGGAACAACTTTTTTGCCCGTGGTCGGGTCCATATATTCCAGGGCCTGACCGGACACACGCGTATGCGCTTTAAGGTCAAAATCGGTGCGGTCCGCAATGCCCCACAGCTCTTTCTGGCCGAAGGGATAGAGGAACTCGATATCCGTGGTGGCGTTGGAATAATGGCTCAACTCTTTGGGGTCATGGTCGCGCAGCACGATGCTCTCTTTTTTAATGCCGATGGAGAGCAGGAAGTTCACGCAGAAATCTTTCCAGTAAGCAAACCATTCAAGGTCTTCACCCGGCTGGCAGAAGAACTCAAGCTCCATCTGCTCAAACTCACGGGTGCGGAAAATGAAGTTGCCCGGGGTGATCTCGTTGCGGAAGCTTTTGCCGATCTGGCCGATGCCGAACGGCAGCTTTTTGCGCGAGGTGCGCAGCACGTTTTTGAAGTTCACAAAAATGCCCTGTGCGGTTTCCGGGCGCAAATAAATCTCGGAAGAAGAATCTTCCGTTACACCCAAAAAGGTTTTAAACATCAGGTTGAACTGGCGGATGCCGGTAAACTCGTGTTTGCCGCACTGCGGGCAAGGCACCTGATGCTCGTTCAAAAACGCTTCCAGCTCTTCCGGGCTCATGCCGTCAATTTTAATATTCATGCCGTTCTGGCGCACAAATTCTTCCGCCAGCTGATCGGCGCGGAAGCGGGCCTTGCACGAACGGCAATCCATCAGCGGATCGGAGAATCCGCCAACATGGCCGGAAGCAACCCAAACCTGCGGGTTCATCAGGATTGCGCTGTCCAGACCCACGTTATACGGGCTCTGGCGCACAAACTTTTTCCACCATGCCTGCTTGATATTATTTTTCAATTCAGCACCCAACGGGCCGTAATCCCAAGCGTTGGCCAAACCGCCGTACAATTCGGAGCCGGCATACACGATGCCGCGGTTTTTACAGAGTGCGACGAGCTTATCCATGGTAACAGCTGACATTATTTGTTTCCTCCGTTTAACAGACACATCAAGACAGACCGCGTTTTAGGCAGTCTGCTTATTATAATACCAAATAATGCGAAAAAGGGGAAGTATCTGCGCGAAAAATGCACAGTCACCTTTTTTTCGCGGGTACGTACTATAAAGCGAGGCCCGAACACGGGCGCGAATACAATTCAAGGAGGTTCATCACGATGAACATTTGCGGAACGAACAACAACAACTGGATTTGGTTATTGTTCCTGCTGGCCATCTTCGGCGGCAACAGCTGCGGCAACAGCTGCGGCAACGGCTGCGGCAACGGCTGGGAAGAGATCATCCCGTTGATCATCCTGATCAGCCTGTTCGGGAACGGCTTTTGCGGCTGCGGGCAATCTGTCTGCGGTTGCGGCCAGTCCTCCTGCGGCTGCTGACAACAGAAAAGGCCCTTAGGGGCCTTTTTTGTTATTTTTTAAGCACCACGCGGCCCAGGTTTTCCGCGCAATCAGCAATCAGGTCAAACGCGTTATTAAACGCATCCTCCAACCGCATCGGCCGGTTCATGGCAGAGAAAACGGCCGTTACACCCTTATCGTACACGCCTTTATATTTGCCCAGCACACTGCCGGCAATGCACAGGCAGGGCAGGTTTCTTTCTTTCGCCAGCTGGCCCACCGCGGCAGGCACCTTGCCAAACTCGGTGGAGCGGTCGGTCGCCCCTTCGCCGGTGATGATCAGGTCTGCCCGATCGGCCCGCGCTTCCAGCCCCGTGGCCTTGATCACGATATCGGTGCCCATCAGGAGCTTGCCGCCGATCAGCACCAGCGCGCCGCCCATGCCGCCGGCCGCGCCGGCGCCGCGCATATCGGTCATATCAATGCCGGTTTCTGCGGCCAAGAGTTTGGCATACCGACGCAGGCCATCGTCCAGCATGGTGATCATTTCCGGTGTGGCGCCCTTTTGCGGGCCAAAGATGGCGGAAGCGCCTTCCGGGCCGCATAGAGGGTTGTTCACATCGCACGCCACTTCAATCTCAATGTTTTTCATGCGAGCATCCAAGCCGGAGAAATCCACACGGTCAACATACAGCATTTCGCGGCCCACACAGGTGGTCAGCTCCAAGCCATCTCTATCAAAGAACCGGACACCCAGGGCATGCAGCATGCCCATGCCGCCTTCGTTGGTGGCGGATCCGCCAATGCCGATGATGATCTTTTTCACGCCGAAATCAAGGGCGCTGCGGATCAGCTGGCCGGTGCCGATGCTGGTCATGTTCATCGGGTTGCGGCGGGAACGGGGCACCTGCGTAAGGCCGGTGGCCGCTGCCATTTCGATCACAGCCGTTTGGCCGTTTTCCATCAAACCATAGAACGCATCAACCAGGTTGCCTTCCGGGCCGCACACTTCCATGCGCACCATTTTCCCGCCCATGGCCGCCAAAAATGCTTCCACAGTGCCGTCGCCGCCATCGGCCATTGGCACTTTATCCACTTCCACTGCGGGATCAACAGCCCTAAGCCCTTTTTCAATGGCATTGGCAACCTGAATCGCGGAAAGAGAACCCTTGTATTTATCCGGGCAAATTAAAACATGCATAAGCATTCACTTCTTTCATATACTATTGATGCTAACAAGCCAAAGGAGGAAAAGCATGAATCCCAAAACCAAACGTTGGATAAAAAGCAGCCTATGGGCACTTCTGGTCGTAGGGCTTTGTGCAGGGCTATCCTCTTTATTTACTGACACGGGCAGTACCTGGTATAAAAGCCTGATAAAACCGGCGTTTATGCCGGCCCCGGCGGTGTTCGGCTTTGTTTGGGCCGGGCTGTATCTGCTGCTTGCGGGCGCAGTTGCCGTTTTGATCTATCAAAACAACAGGCCTGCGCTGGGCGCAACAGCTGCACTGCTGGTACTGCTTGCGCTGTGGAACCTAACTTTTTTTCAGCTCCATAACGCGCTTGGCGGGCTTGTGCTGCTCGTGCTGAGCTTTGCTGCCGCCCTGTATACATTGAATAAAGCCCGGCCGAGCATATTGCCGGTCGTGGCCTATTCGTTGCTGATAATTTGGCTGGTGTTTGCCACTGTGCTGAACTATTATTTGGTTATGGCCAATTAGTCAAGCACGCACATCAGTTCGATGCGCTCCATCGCCGGGCCGACACAGAACGCCAGGCGATGCTTGGGGGTGCGGCCGGTCAGCGGCACTTCATCCGCCCGGTCAAACACAACGCCCTCAGCCTTCAGGCGGGCAATCTCAGCGTTGATATCTTTAACGCGGAAAGAAATATGGATCGGCGGGGCCCCCTGCGGCGTATATCCGGCATGAGGCTGAACAAATTCAAGCGTGATGCCATCTTTATGGGCATACTGCAGCGTGGCAAGGCCGCCATCGCGCGGGATCACAGCACGGTCTCCGGCTTCAAAACCGAAATGGTCATGATAAAAAGCGAGAGACTCATCTACATCTGACACCATCATACCGATATGATCCAAAGCAAATTCCATTTTCAATCACCTCAAAATTTGATAATTAATTGTATCACATCATAACATACAAAAGAAGTAGCCATAATTAAAAATATGGTTGTTTACAATTCACTTTATTGATATAATGTGCTATCAAAAGAGGTTTTATATTATGAAACAGAATCAGACTATCAAAATGGTATCTTCCGCGATGCTCGCGGCGTTGGTTTTCGTTTTGGGGCTCACACCGCTGGGGATAATCCCGCTTGGGTTTATCAACGTAACGATCCTGTGCGTTCCGGTGATCATCGGTACGCTGTTTCTTGGTTTGCGCACCGGCCTAGTGTTGGGCGGTTTGTTCGGCCTGGCCAGCGTGATGAGCGCGCTTGGCATGTCTATGACAGCGCCGTCGGCGCTGGCTTCGGCGCTTGCGGCTGCCAACCCGCTGTTGCTGGTACTCATGTGCATGATCCCGCGTTTGGCGGTGCCGACCGTTGCGGCGCTGGTGTATCGCCTGCTCACCCGGAAAAAGGATTGCTCCGTGCGCGCCGTGCCTTTTGCGGCGGCGGCGGGCTCGCTCACCAACACGGTGCTGTATCTTGGGCTGATGCTGCTGTTTTACCAAATGTCAGGGCTGGACACGCAGGCTGTTATTGGAATTATCACGGGCACGGCGCTGATTGCCGGCAGCACAGAAGCGGCCGTGGCAGCCATCATTGTAACGCCGATCATGGCAGCAGTTTGGAAAAAACGCCGCAGCGAGCGGGAGTAAGCGGCGGAAAGGGGCAAATAAGCTATGTTATTGGCCATTGATGTGGGCAACTCCAATATCAAAACCGGTTTGTTCCGGGGCAAAGAACTGATCGCGTCCTGGCGTATCACTACCCGGCAGGACCGCAGCAGCGATGAAACGGGGCTGCAGATGGTGCAGTTTTTACAGTTTATCGGGTTTAAGCCGAGCGATGTCGAAGCGGTGATTGTGTCGAGCGTGTCGCCGGGCATGAACTATACGATTGAACGCATGATCAACACATACTTTCAGATCACGCCGCTTTTCGTTTCCTCGTCTTTGAATATGGAGCTGACCATTGCCTATAAACCTGCAACCAGCCTGGGGGCAGACCGCATTGCCAACGCCGTGGGTGCGTATACACTGTACGGCGGCCCGGTGATCACTGTTGATTTTGGCACGGCCACCACCTTTGGCGCCATCAGCGCCGATGGAACGTTTATGGGCGGGCCGATCGCACCCGGCATTCGCAGCGCAACGGATGCGCTGGTGAACAACGCGGCGCAGCTGCACCGGTTTGATTTTGTTACGCCGAAAAAAGCGGTGGCCAACAATACGATCGAAGCCATGCAGGCAGGCGTGATGTATGGGTTCTCCGGATTGGCTGATCATATCATTGAGCGTATGAAGAGCGAGATCGGGCCGGAAGCCAAAGTGATCGCGACCGGCGGGATGAGCGATGTGATCGCCGGTGACAGCCGGTATATCGACGTTGTGGATAAACTGTTGACCTTGAAAGGCCTTCAGATCCTATATAGCCAAAACTCGTGAAAGAGGAACACAGATGAAAAAACGAATTGCCCTGTTGGGTGCAGGCACGGTGGGCGCCGGTGTGTGCCGGCTGCTTGCGGAAAACGGTGATATGATCCTGGACAATAACGGGGTTGAGATCGAGATCGCCGCGATCCTGGTGCGGGATCTGAATAAGGAGCGCCCGGGCGTTCCCAAAGAATTACTGACCGATGATTTTGAAAAGATCATGGCGGATGATTCCATCGTTTTGGTGGCTGAGGCCATGGGCGGTGTGCATCCGGCGCTTGAGTATGCCCTGCGCGTGCTAAAAGCAGGCAAATGCTTTGTAACAGCCAACAAAGAGCTGCTCAGCCAGCATTTTGAAGAACTGGAAAGAACGGCGTTTGAACATGGCACAGGCCTGTATTTTGAGCCGAGCGTGGCCGGCGCAGTGCCGGTGATCAAAGCCCTTACGGATTCTTTGGCGGCCAACCGCATCTATTCCGTGATGGGCATCATCAACGGCACGACCAACTACATCCTCTCTAAAATGAGCGAGGAAAACATGGGGTATGCCGAAGCGCTGGCCGAAGCAACGGAGCTTGGCTATGCCGAGCCCGATCCCACCAACGATGTGGAAGGATACGATGCCCGCTTTAAGCTTTCCATCCTGTCTTCCCTTGCGTTTGACAGGCGCGTATACGTGAAAGATATTTTTTGCGAAGGGATCACTGCCATCACGGCGGATGACATGCGCGTTGCCAAAGACATGGGCTATGGCATCAAGCTGCTGGCCATCGGCAAAATGGAGGATGACAAGATCCAGGTGCGTGTGCACCCCACCATGCTGCCGCTCAGCCACCCGCTTTGCTCTGTGAACGGATCGTTCAACGCGGTGTTTGTAAACGCAAGCGCAGCGGGCGAAATGATGTTTTACGGCCGCGGCGCGGGCGATATGCCCACGGCCAGCGCTATGGCGGGCGATATCCTGCACGCCTTGATGCAGGAAACGCGGCGGCGTTATCCGTTTGTGCTTGGCGGCGTACCGGCGGCACAGATAACGGATGATTGGAACAGCGCCTTCTTCCTTTCCTCCGTTGCACAGGACGAGCCGCTGGTGCTAGCGCGTGTGGCCAACATTTTCGGCAAACACGGCGTGTCGCTCAAAACGGTGCTCCAACCGGGCGAAGCGAGTGATGGGTGCACCCGCGTGATCCTGATTACGCACATTACCTCGGAGCTTAAATTCCGCAAAGCGCTGGAAGAGCTTAAGGAACTGGATTGTATCGAAGTGCGGAACATCATCCGCGTTGAAGAGTAAAAAAGGAGGAACAACTATGGTTTTCAAAAAAGGCACCACCAAAGAAGAAGTCCGTGTGGCCATGCGGCAAGGCCCCGGCGAAGTGCATGTTCGTGAGCTGACCGACGCGGCCGGCCGCCCGGCGAAGTGCCGTGTGTTCAGCGAGTTTATCATTAACCCCGGCTGCGGCATCGGCGAGCATCCCCATGTGGGCGAAACGGAATTCTATTATATCATCGCCGGCTCCGGCGTTGTGTGTGACAACGGCACGGAAGTGCCTGTGTCCGCGGGCGACACCATGAGCACCGGCAACGGCAGCACCCACAGCATCACCAACACGGGCTCTGAGCCCATGGTTGTGCTCGGCTGCGTTGTTCTCGACTAAAAGAGCATATAAAAAGCGCGGTATATCCGCGCTTTTTTTGTTTTTATAAGAGCTTTTCCATCAGGCAGAACAGCCTGTCCCGAAACACAGCCGTGCCCACGGGCGTAAACCCATGTGCACGATACAGCTTCATGGCAAAGGGGTTGAGTACCATGGCGTCCAATCGCAGGGAAGTGTAACCCGCCTGTGCCGCTATCGTTTCCACATACGTTAACACGCGGCTGCCGACCCCGCGGCGCTGAAACCGAGGCGACACGCAAAATCGGTGCAGCACGGCCCAGCGGCCACCGCTGTCCTGCCAGCGCCCATCGCTGTATTCTTCATCCGCCTCTTCGTTGAGCACGAACACGGCCGCCGGCACGCCGCCGATTCGCCCCAGAAACAGCTCCTGTCGGGCAAGATCGGCCCGCACATCATCCATGCAAGGATATGTTTCGTTCCATTGGTCAATCCCGTTCAAAAACATTTCTTCAATCGCATCGCGAATGATTTGATAAACTTCGGCAGCCTCATGCGCCTGCGCCCGGCTGAATTGGATCATTGGGCCGCCTCTTGCCGTGCATCCAGCAGCATGCGGGCATACAGCTTGTTGGCCACAGCCGTTACCATGGCATGCAGCAGATCAGCCTGCGCAAAGGGGCTGGCTTTGCCCTGCACAGTATTGCGCAGCGTTTGCTCCATCAGTTCGCAAAACGTGTCATACAAGGGGGCAACAGCCTCCTCCGCCGGGCAGAGCAGCTTAAACGCATCCGCAATCTCCGGTATGCTGAACGCCTGCTTGAACAAACAAAGCATGGTCAGCCGGGCCATATGCTCGCGTGTGTACAGCTTGCGTTTAGGCGCGGGCAGCAGTTTTTGCTTTACATAATTGTTTACCATCGTGCCCGTGACTGATCGATCGGACCCGCC
The DNA here is from genome assembly GCA_017439715.1 of Clostridia bacterium. Taxonomy (GTDB): domain Bacteria; phylum Bacillota; class Clostridia; order Christensenellales; family QAND01; genus RGIG3178. Next base: position 17,239 of record JAFSIR010000032.1, read on the forward strand.
ACCCAGCAGCGGCCCCAGAGAATCGTTGAGCAGCCAAAGCACCTGTTCCAAATACAGCCCGACCGCGGGAAAAGAAGCATACCGCGGGCAAGAAAATGCCATCAGCGTTTGTTTCATTCGCTATTCCTCCAAACACATATAATATAGCAAATCCAAACGCGCAGGAAAAGCCTAAAAAACAAAATAACATGATAAATAACATATTGACATATAGTATTAAATACTAGATAATAAAGTATAAAAAAGGTGATTCACTTATGAAAGATGACAGATCCACGCATCGGGTGAAGATTCCGCAGTATACGCGCGGGGAAGAGCTGATCAACAGCATTTCCCATGCTGCTGGGGCGGCATTTGCCGTGCTGGCGCTGGTGCTGTGCGTTATAAAGGCAGCAGCGGCGCGGGCCATTGTCAGTGTGGCGGTATACGGAAGCACGCTGGTGCTGCTGTATGTTAATTCCACGGTGTATCATGCGCTGCGGCCCAATAAGGGCAAGCGGGTGATGCGGGTGATTGACCATTGCTCGATCTATCTTTTGATCGCCGGCACATACACGCCGTTCACCCTGGTGTCGCTCGCCGGGGCAACAGGGTGGGTGCTGTTCGGCATAGTGTGGGGTGCAGCAGTATTGGGCACCGTGTTATCCGCCATTGATCTTGAGCGGTTTAAAGTAGCTGAGATCATTTCTTATCTTGCCATGGGCTGGGTGATCATTGCGGCATTTAAGCCGCTCACAGCGGCTGTTGCACCATCCGGCGTGGTGCTTTTGGTGTGTGGCGGGGTGGTGTATACCCTAGGGGCGGTATTATACGGCCTGGGCGGCAAAAAACGGTATCTGCACAGCCTGTTTCATTTCTTTGTGCTGGGCGGCAGCGTGCTGCATTTTTTGGCAGTATATCTGTTTGTGCTGTAAACGAAAGCATTAAAAAAGCGTGCCTTGCGGGCACGCTTTTTGTTTATTCCTGCTCGTATTTTTGCTTGTCCTGCTCGCGCAGCTCGGCGCGGCGGATCTTGCCGGAATGGGTTTTTGGCAGCTCCTGCACAAAATCAATCACGCGCGGGTATTTATACGGCGCGGTTACGCGTTTGACATGGTCCTGCAGTGTTTTCACCAGCTCGTCTGAGGGCTCATAGCCCTTGGCCAGCACGATGGTGGCTTTCACGATCTGCCCGCGCACGGGATGGGGCACAGCGCTGATCGCGCATTCCACAACAGCCGGGTGTTCCATCAGCGCACTTTCCACTTCAAACGGGCCGATGCGGTATCCGGAAGATTTGATCACATCATCCGCGCGGCCAACGAACCAATAATAGCCATCTTCATCTTTCCAGGCAATGTCCCCGGTGTGGTAGGCGCCGTAATGCCAGGCGGCCTTAGTGGTGGCAGGGTCGTTATAATAGCCGGCAAACAGGCCGATGGGGCGCTGCTTGCGGGTGAACACGATCAGTTCGCCCTCTTCGCCAACATCGCAAACCTCGCCCTGGTCGTTGATCAGCTCCACATCGTAGCCGGGCGAGGGTTTGCCCATGGAACCGGGGCGAACGGGCAGCCATTTAAAGGTGGCCATAATGGGCGTTGATTCCGACTGGCCGAAGCCTTCGGCGATGCGCAGCCCGGTTACCTGATACACTTTGTTATACACTTCGGGGTTGAGCGGTTCGCCCGCGGTGGTGCACCGCTCCAGAGAAGAAAGATCAAACTGTGCGATGTTTTCCTGCACCATAAAGCGGTAAATCGTAGGCGGGGCGCAAAAACTGGTTACCCGATACTGCGAAAGTTTTTCAAGCAGTTTCAGCGGCACAAACTTGTCCATATCGTAAACGAACAAAGCGGCGCCCACGATCCATTGCCCATACATTTTGCCCCAGGAACACTTGGCCCAGCCGGTATCTGCCACGGTAATATGCAGGCTGTTTTCATGTAGTGCATGCCAATACCGCGCTGTTACGATGTGCCCAAGCGGATAGGTGTAGTTATGCAGCACCATTTTGGGCATGCCGGTGGTGCCGGAAGTGAAATAGATCAGCATGGGGTCCAGGCTATGGGTTGCCGCATCCCCGGTGATGCGGGCAAATGCGGTGGGTCTGCCGTCAAGGCCCGCCCACAGGCTCTGCCAATCCCCCACCGCGTCGCCAAGAGTAATCAGGGTCGGCGGCTCAAACAATTCGGGCATGGCCTGCTCTACACGGGAACGCATCTCTTCATCGTCATACACGATCAGCGCCCGCACTTTGGCAACGTTCACGCGATACACGATATCTTTAGCCATCAACAGATTGGTGGCGGGGATAGCGATCACGCCCAGCTTGTGCAGCGCCGGCATAATAAACCAATATTCATAACGGCGGCGCAGCATGAGCAGCACCGCATCGCCTTTTTTCAGCCCGAGGGACTGAAAATAATGCGCCGCCTGCGAAGAAAGCCTGGCAATATCGCCAAACGTCAGCCGTTCTTCATGGCCGTGATCATCGCACCAAACAAGAGCCAGCTTATCCGGCTGTTCCTCCGCCCATGCATCGATCACGTCGTACCCGAAGTTGAAATCTCCCGGCACGTTCACCTCGAACCGATTATAAAAATCTTCATACGAGGTGTAATCATCTTTGATAAAACGCTCAATCATCCGCTGTTGCCCCTTACATCACGATTGCGAGGAACACAGCATCTTCATCGCCGAGCGCTTCCATGCCGTGCATATACGCAGCATCGAAATACACGCTGTCGCCCGGTTCGAGCTCCACCGTTTTTTCGCCGATATACACGCGCAGTTTGCCCTCCAGCATAAAATCAAACTCATGGCCGATATGTGCGTTCATGCTTACCGCTTCATTGGAGGGCGACAGGCGAACGTGGAACGGCTCACACTTTTTGTGCATAAATTTATACGCCAGCGCATGATATTCATACCCCGGGTGGCGCTGCACATGCAGCCCTTTGCCCGCTGCCGTATAGTTAAACGCGCTCAGACGGGCTTCTTCGCCCGTGATCAGCGAAGCCAGGGAAATGTCAAACGCTTCACTGAACAGCGTTAAAAAGCCGATCGGGATATCCCGCTCGCCATTTTCATAGCTGCGATACAGTGTTTCATCTATGCCAACCGTTGAGGCAACCTCTTCTTCACTCAAACCCAAAGCTTCCCTTGTATCCATAACGCGTGCCGCGATTTGCTTGATAATATCCGACATAAGCGTTCTCCTCTCAAAAACAATAGTATACAAAAGTATACTGCAATTAAACGGGGAAATGCAAGCGTAACCCACACGCTCTTTTACGGGCTGGCCACCTTTTGAAAAAAGGCGAACATATTTTCGTATTTAGTTGCAAACAATGCGTTTTTTGGTATACTGTAAACAGCAGGCCCACTTCTAAAAAGAGGGGGACCGAAAGGAGAACCGGATGGGATCATTTGTGGTCAAAAGTCCGTTTGAGCCAACGGGGGATCAGCCGGCAGCCATCAATGCGCTGGCGGAAGGGATCGAGCGGGGCGAACGCAGCCAGGTGCTGCTTGGCGTAACGGGCAGCGGCAAAACCTATACCATGGCTAAGGTGATTGAGCGCGTGCAGCGGCCGACGCTTGTTTTGGCGCACAACAAAACGCTGGCAGCCCAGCTTTGCAGCGAGTTTCGCGAGTTTTTCCCCGACAGCGCGGTGGAATATTTTGTTAGTTATTATGATTATTATCAGCCGGAAGCGTACATTCCCTCTTCCGATGTGTATATTGAAAAAACAGCGCTGATTAACGACGAGATCGATAAAATGCGCCATAGCGCCACAAGCGCGCTCAATGAGCGGCGGGATGTGATTGTTGTAGCATCCGTGAGCTGCATTTATGCGCTGGGCGATCCGGAAGAATATATGAACATGTCCGTATCTTTGCGGCCCGGGATGGCGATTCGGCGGGATGAGTTGGTGCGCCGCCTGGTGGATATCCAATACGAGCGCAACGATATCAATTTTGTGCGCGGCACATTCCGCATCCGCGGTGATGTGCTGGAGATATTTCCGGCCAGCCACAGCGAGCGAGCGATCCGCCTGGAGTTTTTTGGCGACGAGATCGAGCGCATTTCCGAGATAGACACGCTGACCGGCATGCCGCTGCGCATTTTGGATCATTTCCCCGTGTTTCCGGCCACGCATTACGCCACCAGCCCGGAGCGCATGAAAAGCGCGCTGGGCCGCATTGAAAGCGATATGCATGCCTGCGCCAAAAGCTTTGAAGAAAACAGCCAGCCGCTGGAAGCGGAGCGCATCACACAGCGCACCACGTTTGACCTTGAGATGATGCAGGAGATCGGCTTCTGTTCGGGCATTGAAAACTATTCGCGTTATTTTGACGGGCGGCTGCCGGGCGAACCGCCGTATACACTGCTGGATTATTTCCCCAAAGATTTTGTGCTTTTCATTGATGAAAGCCATGTAACTATTCCGCAGATCCGCGCCATGTACAAAGGGGATTTTGCCCGCAAGGATTCGCTGGTAAAATATGGGTTCCGCCTGCCTGCGGCGTATGACAACCGGCCGCTGAAGTTTGAAGAATTCAATGAGCGGCTCAATCAGGTGATCTATGTGTCCGCCACACCTGCCGCGTATGAGCTTGAAAAAGCAGAACGCGTGGTGGAGCAGATCATCCGCCCCACCGGGCTGATGGATCCTGTGCCGGAGGTGCGCCCTGCGGAAGGCCAGATAGACGACCTGGTTGGCGAAATCCGCAAAACGGTGGACAAAGGACAGCGTGTTCTTGTAACAACGCTTACAAAACGCATGGCCGAGCGGTTAACGGATTATCTGGACGAGCTGGATATCCGCGTGCGGTATATGCATTCTGATATCGACACCATGGAACGCATGGAAATCATCCGCGATCTGCGCCTGGGCGAGTTTGACGTGCTGGTGGGCATCAACCTTCTGCGTGAGGGACTGGATCTGCCGGAGGTTGGGTTTGTGGCCATTCTGGATGCGGACAAGGAAGGCTACCTGCGCTCCACCACATCATTGGTTCAAACCATCGGGCGCGCGGCGCGCAATGTGGACAGCCACGTGATCCTGTATGCAGACAAGGTAACCGATTCCATGCAGCGCGCGATCGATGAATCCGTCCGCCGCCACGATATTCAGGCCGCCTATAACGAGGCCAACGGCATCGTGCCGCAGAGCGTGGTCAAAGACGTGCGCGCGGTGCTGGAGATTTCGCGTGCCGTTGATGAAAAAGAACAGCGCGATATTGCCGGGCATTTATCACCCGAGCAGGCGGCCATGCGGATCAAACTGATGGAAGAAGAAATGCAGCAGGCAGCGGCAGAGCTTGATTTTGAGCGGGCAGCCAAGCTGCGCGACGCGATTTTTGCCCTGCGGGAAGGACGTTTGCCCGCCGGATCAGCGCAGAAGCGGAAAATGGCCGCCAAGCGCAAGGGCAAAGGAAGGCAGAACAAACGATGAACGATAAGATCATAATCAAAGGCGCACGCCAGAACAATCTAAAGAATATTGACCTTACCATCCCGCGGGATAAGCTGGTGGTGTTCACCGGACTGAGCGGCAGCGGCAAAACCAGCCTTGCGTTTGACACCATTTATGCCGAAGGGCAGCGGCGGTATGTGGAGTCGCTCTCCAGCTATGCGCGTATGTTCCTCGGGCAAATGGAAAAACCGGATGTGGATTCCATCGAGGGCCTGTCGCCCGCTATTTCCATTGATCAGAAAACCACCTCGCGCAACCCGCGCTCCACAGTAGGCACGGTTACGGAGATTCATGACTATCTGCGCTTGCTGTATGCACGCGTTGGAAAGCCGCACTGTCCCAAATGCGGCCGCGCGATTGAGCAGCAGTCGGTGGATCAGATGGCGGATGCGGTGTTGGCCATGGAGGAAGGCAAGCGCATTTATCTGCTTGCGCCCGTGATCAGGGAACGCAAGGGCGAGCATGTGAAGGTGTTTGAAGATCTGCGCAAAGCGGGGTATGCCCGCGCCGTGGTTGACGGCGAGGTGCGCATGCTGGACGAGGAGATCAAGCTGAGCAAAACCAAGCGGCACACCATTTATGCCATGGTGGACCGTTTGGTCATCCGTGCGGACATCCGCAGCCGGCTGGCAGATTCGCTGGAAACGGCGCTGACGCTGGGCGGCGGCGTTGTGATTGTGCAGGATGCCGATTCGGGCGAACAAACCCTGTTCAGCAGCAACTATGCCTGCCCGGACTGCAACATTGCCATTGAAGAGATCACGCCCCGCATGTTCTCGTTCAACAGTCCGTTTGGCGCGTGCCCGGAATGCTCGGGCCTGGGCACGGTGATGAAAATCGCCCCCGATCTGATCATTCCGGACCGCACAAAATCCCTGCGGCAGGGCGCCATTCGTGTTTCCGGTTGGGACAGCGCTGGTATCGGCACCATGGCAGATATGTATTTCACGGCGCTGAGCCGGCATTACGGTTTTTCATTGGATACGCCGGTGTGCGATTTACCCGATTCGGTGGTGGACCTGTTCCTGTATGGCACAGGAGAAGAAAAAATCAAAGTGGAATATAGCCGGGAATTTAATAAAGGCGTGTTCTACACGCAGTTTGAGGGCATCATTCCCAACATCGAGCGGCGATACCGGGAGTCGGCCAGTGATTCGGTGAAAGAAGAACTGGAAGGCTTTATGGCGATGGAGAACTGCCCGGTGTGTAACGGTGCACGCCTGAAACCGGAAACGCTGGCGGTTACGGTGGGCGGCCTTTCCATTGCGCAGCTGAGCGATTTGAGCGTACAGGAAGCGCTGGCGTTTATCAACGCCCTTTCGCTGACCGCCCGCGAGCAGATGATCGCCGCGCAGATCTTAAAAGAGATCCGCGCCCGCTTGGGCTTCCTTGTCAATGTGGGGCTGGAATATCTGACTCTTTCGCGAACGGCGTTCACCCTTTCGGGCGGCGAAGCGCAGCGCATCCGCCTGGCCACGCAGATCGGCAGCCAGCTCACGGGCGTGCTGTATATTCTGGACGAGCCCAGCATCGGCCTGCACCAGCGGGATAATGCCAAACTGCTGGACACGCTGTGTCGGCTGCGCGATCTTGGCAATTCGCTGATCGTGGTGGAGCACGACGAAGAAACCATGCGTGCGGCAGACCAGATCGTGGATATCGGGCCGGGGGCCGGCGAACACGGCGGCCGGCTGGTGGCGCAGGGCACAGCGGCAGAAATCGAACAATGCGCGCATTCTGTGACAGGGGATTATTTAAGCGGGCGCAAAAAAGTGCCTGTGCCCGAAACGCGGCGCACCCCGCACGGCTACCTGCGTGTAACGGACTGCCATGAAAACAACTTAAAACATGTTGATATTGATGTGCCGTTGGGCGTTCTATGCTGTGTTACGGGCGTATCCGGCAGCGGAAAAAGCAGCTTTGTGAACGAGATTTTGTATAAAACACTGGCGCGGGAGCTGAACCGCGCGCGGATGAGGCATGCAAAATTCGGCCAAATTGAAGGGCTCGGGCAGCTGGATAAGGTGATCGGCATAGATCAATCGCCCATCGGGCGCACGCCGCGCAGTAACCCGGCCACGTATACGGGCGTGTTTGACCTGATCCGAGATGTGTTTGCCCAAACGCCGGACGCGCGCATGCGCGGGTACAAAAACGGGCGCTTTAGCTTTAATGTAAAGGGCGGGCGCTGCGAAGCGTGCCGGGGCGATGGCATTACCAAGATAGAGATGCACTTTTTGCCCGATGTGTATGTGCCGTGTGAAGTGTGCGGCGGGAAACGCTATAACCGCGAAACGCTGGAAGTGCATTATAAAGGAAAAACGATTGCCGATGTGCTGGACATGACGATCGAGGAAGCCGCCTGCTTTTTTGCGCCGCTGCCGCGCATCAAAGCCAAGATCGACACGCTCAATGAAGTGGGGCTGGGCTATATGCGGTTGGGGCAATCGAGCACAACGCTTTCCGGTGGCGAGGCACAGCGTGTGAAACTTGCCACGGAATTGAGCCGCCGCAGCACCGGCCGCACCCTCTACGTGCTTGACGAGCCGACAACGGGCCTGCATGTGGCAGATGTTGCCAGGCTGATCACCATTTTGCAAAAACTGGTGGAGGGCGGCAACACCGTGATTGTGATTGAACACAACCTGGATGTGATCAAATCGGCGGATTATCTGATCGACCTCGGCCCCGAAGGGGGCGACAAGGGCGGCACCGTGGTGGCCACGGGCACGCCGGAAGAAGTGGCCGCCGTAAAAGCGAGCTATACGGGGCAATATTTAAGTAAAGTGCTGTCCGGGCAATAAAGCTGCAACCCGGGATGTCCCTCATCGTTTTCGGGCAGGCCGTTAAGCGTGCGCAGCGCCGCCGGCAAAACACCAAGGCGTTTGGCTGTTTGGCTCAGCGTGTCAAGGGCAGTAAGGGTCACAATGCGTGTGCCGGCCGGCGGGCGGGGCAAAATAAGGCGCTGGCCCGCCACGATCGCATAAGGCGGGCGCAGGCGGTTTTCCCGCACCAAATGCCATTGGGTGATGCGGTTCTCCTGCGCGATCTGAAACAGTGTTTCATCCGGTTGCACGATGTGTTCTGCACGGCGCAGGCAAAACGAGGGCGGCGGAATCACAATTCTGCGTCCGGGATACAGGCGTGCATCCCCGCCGTTGGCGCGCAGCAGCAGGCACACCGGCAGGCCAAACCGGGCGCTGAGCGTTTGCCAGCAGTCCCGCCGGGCAACAATATAAGTTTTCATAAACACCACCGGTTTACTGTATGCAAACAGGTATATAACAATAACACACCCGCCCGTTTTGGGCGGGTGTATATTTATGCATGCCGTTAATTTTTGCCTTTAATACGGAGTTTTTTAATAGGTGAGGAAGATGTTGGCGATCTCGTTTGTATCCGTTGTCTGCGTAAGCGAAAGCATGAGCAGCACACGGGCTTTGCCAGGGGTAAGGTCGCCGGCAGAAACGGTGTTTGTTTCCTGCACCCGCCCGCCAATCATGGAAGCGGAAGCAACAAATACAGGCCCGTTTTGCAGCGTTTTCAGATAGGCGGACAGATCGGCCGGCATGGTTTTGCCGTTGAACATGAGCACAACACCCGCGTCCCCGGCAGAAACAGCGCGGCGGACCGGCTCCGCTCCGCTGCCGGTATACAGGCAGGCAACGGACACCTGCGGCAGACCGTTTATTTTGGAAAGATCAAACCGGCTGTTTGCCGTGTGCGTGCGCGCGCTGGCAAAAGAGATGGAAACGGCGCCACTGCCGTCGATCTGCCCGGCCTGGCCGCCAGCCAAGCCATCTTCAGACAGCACGGCGTCACGGGCGGTGAACAACTTTTGCCCCTGGCAAAGCAGCACGCCGCAGCCCTTGGACACGGGCGAGGCCGCCGCACGCAGGGCGTTGAGCACGTTATCCTGGGCATCTGCCGAGGCGAACGCGCCGGTCACGATCACGGGCTTGGTGCTGCGCACCGTCAAAGTAAGGAAATATGCGGTTTCTTCCATGTTTTCCAGCGGCAGGATAAGCACCAACCCATCAACGCTGTCGCTTGCGAGCAAGGCGTTGATGCGCGAAGAAAGCGCCAGCCAGTTTTCGCTGGTCAGGCTTTGGCTGCGGGTGAACGTATCGGCCACGGTTTTTGCAGGCAAACTATTCATATCATAGGCGGAAATCATGATGTCCCCGGGGGAGAGCAGCACTTGATCGCTCTGGCCGAACAGCGGCTCGCCCACCGTCATCAGCACGATCTGAGCATCGCTGTTCACCTGCGGCGTGGCAGAAGGCGTGGGCGCAGGCGTATTTTCTGGCGTTTGTGCCGGGACCGCTTCAGGGCTTTGTACCGGCGTTTGTGCAGGGCTTGCCTCAGGGCTTAGCGCAGGCGTATTTTCGGGCGTTTGTGCCGGGACCGCTTCAGGGCTTTGTACCGGCGTTTGTGCAGGGCTTGCCTCAGGGCTTAGCGCAGGCACACTTTCCGGCGTTTGGGCCGGCAACGGTGCGGGAGACAAGGCCGCCTGTGACCCATCGGGCGATTGCACCGGAGCGGGGCTTTGCACAGCGCCGGGCGAAGGCACAGCCGTGCCGTTGAGCATTGCACTGCAGGCAGAACAACAAAGCGCCAAGGACAGCAATAATGCAGTTAAAAACAAGATCCTACGCACCATAACGATCCCTCCCATGAAAACGGATAGATTCCTGTTACAATATACCATAAACAGCAAGAAGAAACAAATACATCATAACATTATGAATTGTCGATAAGTGAACTATTTTAGTGGCCGATTGACAGAAACGGCGGTTGATTTTACACTAAAGATATTGAATGGAAAGAAGGAGGATGCAGATGAAGCTGACTTTTTTGGGTGCGGCACATGAAGTGACAGGCAGCTGCAGTTATTTGCAGGTGGGCGATAAAAAGCTGTTGGTGGATTACGGCATGGAACAGGGCCGTGACACCTATGAAAATGAGGCGCTGCCGGTTTTGCCGGGCGAGATCGATGCCGTAGTGCTCACGCATGCACATGTGGACCACAGCGGCCTGCTTCCCTATTTATATGCAAACGGGTTCCGCGGCCGGGTGCACAGCACGATCGGAACGAAAAACCTGTGCGAGATCATGCTGCGCGACAGCGCTCATATCCAGGAATTTGAGGCCGAGTGGCGCAACCGCAAAGGCAAGCGCTCCGGCCGAACGCCCTATGAGCCGCTGTACACCATGGCGGACGCGGAAGGGATCCTGGCCTGCTTTGTGGCGCATGAATATGATAAACGCGCCGCGATCTCCGAGGGGATCGACGTTCGGTTCACCGATGCGGGGCATTTGTTGGGCTCATCTTCGGCCGAGCTGTGGCTGCGTGAAGGCGACCGGGAGAGCAAAATCATCTTTTCCGGCGATATCGGAAACATGAACCAGCCCCTGCTGCGTGATCCGCAGCCGGTTATCGGGGCGGATTTTGTTGTGATAGAATCAACATACGGTGACAGGCTGCATAAAGCGCCGCCGGATTATGCCGTTGCACTGGCTGCGGTGGTGCAGCGCACGCTGGATCGCGGCGGCAACGTGATCATCCCGTCGTTTGCCGTGGGGCGCACACAGGAGCTGCTGTATTTCCTGCGCCGCATCAAAACCGAAGGGCTGGTAAAAGGCCATCCTGATTTCCCCGTTGTGGTAGACAGTCCCCTGGCCGTACAGGCCACGGGCGTGTTTATGGATAACGCGGCCTGGTGCTATGATAAGGAAGCGTGTGAACTGCTGGATAAGGGCATTAATCCCATCGGATTTGAGGGGCTGCGCATGTCCGTTTCCAGCCAGGATTCCATTGCTTTGAATACCGATCCTGAACCCAAGGTGATCCTGTCGGCTTCCGGCATGTGCGAAGCGGGCCGGGTAAAACACCATCTTAAGCACAACCTGTGGCGCCCGGAAAGCACGGTGGTGTTCGTGGGATATCAAGGGGTGAACACGCTGGGGCGGTCGCTGCTGGAAGGGGCCAAAAATGTAAAACTGTTTGGCGAATCCATTGCGGTGCAGGCGGAGATCGTGGAGCTGCCGGGTATCAGCGGCCATGGAGATCGGGATATGCTGATCCGCTGGCTGACGGCGATGGAACAGAAGCCGAACACCGTGTTTGTCAATCATGGCGACAGCGAGGTGTGCGAAGCGTTTGCGGCAAAACTGCGCGATGAGCTGGGTTATCGCGCCATAGCCCCGTTCAGCGGGGAACAGTTTGATCTTGCGACCGGCGCGGTGCTGGTAGACAAACCGGGCGTTCCCGTGCAGCGCAAGAGTAAACAGGCCAAACAGCCGCCCAAGGAAGCGGCTGCGCTGCTGGCTGCCGCTGAGCGGCTGCTGGCCACGGTGAAAAAAGGCATGCAGCGCGATAACCGCCAGCTGCGCCGCATGACCGAACAGATCGACCGGCTCACCGAGCTTTGGGAAGAATAAGGAGAAATGAAAATGGAACAAAAAATTGTTTGGAAAGACAGGAAACGCACGCTGTTCGGTTTGCCGTTATCGTTTACCAGATATAGCCTGACCGAGGACAGGCTGTATATCGACACGGGCTTCTTCTCCCGCCGAGAAGAGGAAGTGCGCCTGTATCGGATACTGGATATCACGCTGCGCCGTTCCTTTGAAGAGCGGTTGTTTGGGCTGGGCACGCTGCACTGCTGCTCGGCTGATAAATCTTCCCCTGAGTTTAATATCAAGCGGGTGAAAAAAAGCCGCCAGCTGCGGGATCTGCTGTCGGACCTTGTGGAAAAACAGCGGGCAGAAAAACGCATCTCCGGCCGGGAATACATGGGCGAAGTGGATGACGGGCTGGACGATCTGTACCATGGCGAGTAATTGGATCGGGGGCAGGACAATATGGAAGGCAGCGCACGGCTAAAACAACTCGTTAACGATCTGCAGGAAGGCAAAAAACTTGAGGAGATCATAACGCAAACCGAGCAATTCGAGCGGCTGATGTCTTATTATTGGTGCGCGCTGCAGGAGGTTGAAACAAAATTCCGCGTGCTGAACAACCAGCTTTCGATCGGCGGAAAACGCAACCCGATCGAAAGCATCAAAACACGGCTCAAATCCGTAAAAAGCATTGAGGGCAAGCTGGAAAGACGGCAAATGGAAATGACTTGCGAAGCCATTGAAAAGAATTTGTCGGACGTGGCCGGTATTCGCGTGATCTGCAGTTATGTGGATGATATTTATAATCTGGCGGAAAGCTTTTTAAAGCAGGACGATATAACGCTGATCAAGAAAAAAGACTATATCGCCGAGCCCAAACCGAACGGGTACCGCAGCCTTCACCTGATCATCGAGATCCCTGTGTTTTTGGAGCAGGAAAAGCGGATGGTCAGGGTCGAGGTGCAGATGCGCACTATTGCGATGGAATCCTGGGCGAATTTAGAGCATAACACGCGATATAAAAAAGACATCCCGGAACAGACGCTTAAAGCCGTTACTGACATGCTGAACGAGTGCGCCTATATGAGCTACCAGCTTGACTTGAAAATGCAGCAGGCAAGGGACATTGTTCAAGCAAGTAATGCCGCACTGTAACAGGAACACGGAACAAACAAAGAAAAACGGTGCAGCTTTTAGGCTGCACCGTTTTTTGTACCTGCTTTACAGGAAAATTCAGCTGATCGGAACAAACTCAGCAGCGCCGTGCTTGCACAGCGGGCACATGATGTCCTCAGGCAGTTCGGCGCCTTCGTAAACATAGCCGCAGATGTTGCACATATAGCCCTGTTTGCCTTCTGTTTCCGGGCGGGGCTTAACGTAGTTTTGATAATATGTGTACGTCATAGTTTCGCGGTCGTTGATCACGCGTGCTTCGGTAACGGTGCAGATGAACATGCCGTGCGAGCCAAGATCAACATACTGCTCCACTTCAAGAGACAGGAACGCGTTGATATCGCGGTTAAGGAACACCAGGCCGTTATCGGAACGGCAGGGTGTTTCACCGGCGAATTTGTCCACCGTGCGGCCGCTGCGGAATCCGAAACATTCAAACACGCTGAACGGCGCATCAACAGACAGGCAGTTCACATTCATTTTGCCGGTCTGCCGGATCACATGGTGGGAGTAATTGGCTTTGTTGATGGTCACCGCCACGCGGTTAGGCGAATCGGACACCTGAGAAACGGTATTTACGATCAGGCCGTTGTCCTTCTTGCCGTCGTTGCAGGTAACAACATACAGGCCGTAACCGATGCGGAACAGGGCTGTAAAATCGCGCTTGTTCGCCGTTTCTTCGGAGCGGGCGATATAATCACGGCAAAGCTCACTGGCCATGGCTTCCAGCTGATCGATGTTTTCCGGTTTCACGGCAGACTTGATGCGCACCGTGGTGTCAAGATACGTAATGTTTTTGCTGCGGGCAAACATATCTTTCATGATCTTGGCGGCCAGCGGCGCCCAGGACCCGTTTTCAATGAAGCCAACCGTGCGGTTTTGGTAGTTGCGCTCGGTCAGATGATCGATAAACTGCTTCATAAACGGGAAAATCTCGGCATTGTATGTAGTGGTGGCCAGCACGAGTTTGCTGTAACGGAACGCATCTTCCACCGCTTCAGCCATATCGGCGCGGGCAAGATCGCACACAACAACGGCGGGGCAGCCCTTGCTGCGCAGCTTTTCAGCCAGCATTTCAACGGCTGCTTTGGTGTGCCCATATACAGAGGTGTAGGCGATCATGATCCCATCCGTTTCAGCGCGGTAAGAGGACCAAATGTTATAAAGCTCAAGATAGTGGCCAAGGTTTTCGGTAAGCACCGGGCCGTGCAGCGGGCAAATGATCTGAATATCGAGCCCGGCCGCTTTTTTCAAAAGCGCCGGCACCTGTGCGCCGTATTTACCCACCATGCCAAAATAAAACCGGCGGGCGTCGCAATCCCATTCTTCTTCAACGTCCAGCGCCCCAAACTTACCAAAACCGTCAGCAGAGAACAGCACCTTGTCCGTACTATCGTACGTAACCATCACTTCGGGCCAGTGCACCATGGGGGCGAATACAAACGTAAGCTGGTGCGCGCCCAAAGACAGGGTGCCGCCGTTTTCCACAACATGCTTGCGCCCGGTAAGGTCAATGGTAAAGAAATTGTCGATCATGGCAAACGTTTTTTCGTTCGCCACAACAACGGCGTCAGGATACACACGCAAAAAGTTTTCCACATTGGCGGAATGGTCGGGCTCCATATGCTGCACAACCAGATAATCCGGTTTGCGGCCGTTGAGCGCGGTCTCAAGGTTATCCAGCCATTCATGGGTAAAGCGCGCATCCACAGTGTCCATAACGGCGACCTTTTCGTCCATGATCACATAAGAGTTATACGCCATCCCGTTGGGAACGATGTATTGGCCTTCAAACAGATCGATTTTATGATCGTTTACACCTACATATAAAATATCGTTGGTTATCTTTGTCATAATGGTCTCCTTTACGAAAAATACCTTCACTCGTATTATACAAAAAATACTTGTCTTGTCCATGCGGAAAAAGAGAAAATCAACGCACGGATGCGAAAATAAAGGAAAGAATTCCGATAAACCGGGAAACCGTTGGCGAACAAAAACCGGCCAATTTCAGAATTCCGGCGGGCAGCGACTCACAGCCGTTCTTGAAGAACAGATGAATGATATAATGGGCCGACAGCCCCCCTGCCGAATTATGGCTGATCGGTTGTTCTTTTTGTGTGGATATGCTATTTTTATACTGGACATCTCCTCGGTAAAAATGTGCACGGAATGAATACTTTTGTTAAGCGGCGAACGAGCATCTTTCCAAAACAGATCAAGTGACGGGCATATTAGACCATATCGGGTCGTAGGGAGGCCGGTCCTTATTTTTCGATTCGGAGGAAGAAAAAATGCGCAAATTGATAGCATTGCTGATGGTTATGGCACTGATCATGCTCGGGAGCACCACCGCGTTTGCAGCCGGCGGAAATGGCGATGGTTCCGGCGGCGGCTCGGATGAAGCATTGGGCGTGGAATCCGCCACCATTGAAAACGGTGCAACGGTGGACCCGGAAGTTGTGATCACGCTGGTATTCACAAAAAACATTTGCCACGCCAGCGTGCGCGAAAACAATAGGGCGCTGGTTAAACTGGCAGACGGTGAGGGTAACGATGTTGCCGTTACGGTGACGCTCTGCGATGATCAGATTGAACCTGAAAAGAAAAACGATATGGTGATCGCGCCTGCACAAGCGCTGGCCGAAGGCACATACACCCTGACGGTGCAGGCAGGCGTTACCTCCAAAAGCAAAGTTGTGATGGCGGAAGACTATGTTTTGTCGTTCACGGTGGCGCAAACCGTCGAGGCGCCTATTGAAACGCCTGACACGGTGCAGCCCGAAGCGGAAGGCGGGAGCAACGGAACAATTATGATCATTGTGGGCGTTGCAGCGGTGATCGTGGCCGGCGCTATCGTGCTTGCCAAGAAGCGCGGATGAGAAGCAGCGGAAAAACAAAATGGATCGCGGCAGCCGGAGTGGCTGTCGCGATTTTCCTGTTGAGTATTTGTGCGGGAAGATTTCCGTTATCGCCCGGGGAAATTGCAAAAGCCATCCTGCAGCGCGTTTTTGGCGTGGAGTATGGGCTGAATCCTGCCGCAGTTGCCATTGTGGTGGACAATCGCCTTCCCAGAACAATGGCGGGCGCGCTGGTGGGGGCGGCCCTTGCCGCCAGCGGCTGTGCTTTTCAGGGCTTATTTCAAAACCCACTGGTAAGCCAGGGGGTGCTTGGCGTTTCATCCGGGGCCGGTTTTGGTGCAGCCCTGTCGATCCTCCTGTTTTCCGGCACTGCGTTTGTGCCGGGGTTTGCGTTTGTGTTTGCGCTGGCGGCGGTATGGCTCAGCTTTATGGTTGCCCGTATGTGCGGAGAGGTAACGCCCCTGATGCTGGTGCTGGGCGGCACGATCATTTCTTCCATCTTTTCCGCCCTGCTGTCTTTTTTGAAATATGTGGCCGATCCGTACAATCAGCTGGCGTCCATCGTGTTTTGGAACATGGGCAGCCTGGCCTCCGTAGAGTCGAGCCTGCTACCTTTCGGTGCTGCGGTGATGCTGGTGGGCATGGCGATCCTGTGTGTTTGCGCGGGCCCTTTGAATGTGCTGTCTATGGGTGACCGGGAAGCAAAAAGCATGGGCTTGCCGGTGCTGAAAACCAGGATTCTTATCGTTTCGGGTGCCACCCTTGCCACGGCAGGCGCCGTCAGCATTGCAGGCACCGTTGCCTGGGTGGGCTTGGTGATCCCTCACATAGCCAGATTTCTTATCGGCAGCGACAACAGAAAGCTGGTCCCATTCAGCATTCTGCTGGGCGCCGCGTTTATGATGCTGGTGGATCTTTTGTGCCGCACCGTTACCGGTTCCGAGATTCCTCTTGGCATTTTGACTTCGCTGCTCGGCGGTCCGTTTTTCATTTATCTGCTGCGCCGGTATAAAGGAGGCGGGTGGAAATGAGTGTGCTGGCAGTAAAGGATCTGGCGTTTTCCTATGGAACGCACCGCATTTTTTCCAATGTCACCTTTTCGGTTGAGGCGGGGCAGATATTTTGTCTGGTGGGCCCCAACGGATGCGGGAAAACCACTTTGGCGCACTGCATATTATCGCACCTGAAGCCCGAGAAAGGCACTGTTTTCGTTCAAGGGCGTGATATTGCGGAATACGCGCCCCGCCAGTTGGCGGAACAGATCGCCTACGTGCCTCAAAACCATACCCGCTCGTTCCCGTATCGCACATTGGATGTGGTGGCCATGGGCCGGACGCGCATGCAAAAACTGATGAAGCCGGGGATGAGCCATCAGGATGAGGCGCTGCATTATATGGAGCAGCTGGGGATCGGCCATTTGGCGCAAACGGAATACACCACGCTCAGCGGCGGTGAATTGCAGATGGTGCTTTTGGCAAGAGCGCTGACCCAGCAAAGCAACATTTTGGTCATGGATGAGCCTGCCGCTCATTTGGATATAAAGCGAACGCAGGATGTTCTGCTGGTCCTGACAAAACTGGCCAAAGAACAGGGCAAAACGGTTTTGCTGTCCACCCATGATTTTAATCATCCCCTTCTGTTTGAAGACGAAGGGGCGGATGTAAAAATGGCGCTGATGGAAAAAGGGAAGATCAGCGAGATCGGAACACCGGTGGAACTGCTTTCCTCCGGCCTGATCCATGACATATATAACATTCAAAGCAAAGTTTTAACACTCAGCGCAGATAAACCCAGGCATTATCTTGCAGCCTGGAACGAAGAAGTGGAGTAAACAGCCAATGAAAAAAAGGATTTTGGTTTTCATTTTGGCGATAACGCTGCTGCTCAGCGGTTGTTCAGCCTCATCCAACCAAGTCTCACCGATTTCGGGCAATACGCTGACCGACTGTGCCGGCAGAGAAGTGCCGATTCCGGAAAATACAGATAGGATCGCCTGTCTGTATGCCTACACCGGCCATGTTTGCGTGATCCTTGGATGTGAAGATAACATTGTTGCAGTGGTAAACGGGCTTAAGCGCGACCAGCTGATGCAGCGGAAGATACCGCAAATCGCAGACATGGCCTGCCCATACAACAGTGGATCCATCAACATTGAGGAGCTTGCCGCCGTGAATCCGAACGTGGTTTTTCTGCGGGTAGAAAACCTTGCCGATTCCGGGGAAAAAGAAAAGCTTGACAGCGTTGGGATCCCGTATGTGGTTGTGGATTATGTGACGA
>JAFSIR010000001.1 GCA_017439715.1 Clostridia bacterium
CACACGCCCCTCAAACGTGCCTGTCTGCCAGTTCCAGCACTCTCGCATACGCATGGTATTATAATCGCAACGGGGAAGAAAAGTCAAGCACCAGAAAAGAGAAACTTAAACGAATTTAAAACAAAACGGGGCGGCGTGGTTGCCGGCCCGTTTTGGGAGATCGTCTCAGGGCGTTACCGGAGCAGCTTCATCGTTTCATGATACAGATCGCTGAAGCTGTGGATCCGGCGAGCGCGGGCAGACAGACCCTGCAAAGTTTTGCTGTCCATCATGGTGACCATGCATCTGGCATCCGCGTCGTTTGCCAGCAGGTCATCCAGGTCTGCGTATCCTTTCATGATTTCCACCTCCGCGCCTATTGTGCGCGAAAACCGGAACAGTGATACGAGGGAAGAATTCCATGTATGCTGCGCGGATAGAGCGGGCACAATAGTGCTGTGCCGGAAAACGGCCGGGAAGGAGAAAAACATGAACAACAAAGCGAACATGTCGATCGGCTGCTGCGTGGAGAGCTGCAAGCACCATTGCAGCGACAGGGATTACTGCACACTCGATTCCATCATGGTGGGCACGCACGAATGCAGCCCTTCAAAATCGGAGTGCACGGACTGCCAGTCTTTTGCACGAAAATAAGGCCATAAAAAAGGGGGAACGCAACAGCGTTCCCCTTTTTTTACAGATACGGTGCAAGGTCATGCCGCACGATGTATCCGCGCGGATGATCGCACACGGGGCAGCGCAGCGGCGCATTTTGCGTTTGCATGATGTGCCCGCAGTTCAGGCACACAAACGTTGTTTCCCGATCGGCAATGAACAGGCGGTTATCCTCCATCGCCCGAGCTATGCGCAAAAAGCGATCGGCATGCGTTTTTTCCACCTTGGCGATCTGCTCAAACGCGTGTGCCACGGGCAATGCATTTTCCGTGCGCGCCACAACGGCAAAGGAAGGATACACGGGATCAAACTCTTTTGTTTCGTGCTCGTATGCCTGCAGGAGCAGGGCTTTGACATCGGTAACGGTGTCAATGGGATAATCGGCTTCAAAGCCGATGCTTTTGTCTGTGCCCTGAGAAAGAAAATCATAAAAGATCTTCGCGTGCGCTTTTTCCTGCGCGGCGGTGAAGCGGAACACGGCGGCCACGGCGTGCAGGTCGGCCTGTTCGGCTGCGTTAGCGGCAAAAAGATACCGCATGTGGGCCTGGCATTCTCCGGCAAACGCGCGCGCCAGGGCGATTCTGGTATTTAGAGGTTGCAATTTTCAGCGCTCCTTTCGTATACTTAACCTGTCCGGCATAGTGTGTACGAACAACGGCCGGAATATACAGCACGGAGGGTGCAATGAACGTTTTGGTTACCGGCGGCGCCGGGTACATTGGCAGCCATATTTGCGCGCAGCTGTGCGCCTGCGGCCATACGCCTGTGATATTGGATGATTTTTCCAATGCCAAGCCGGACATCCCTGCCCGCCTGCAGCAGCTGACAGGCCAACGCCCGGTTGTATACCGCGGCGATGTGCGCGATGCGGCGCTGCTTGACCACGTGTTTGCAGCCGCCGAGATCGGGGCGGTGATCCATACCGCGGGGAAAAAAGCGGTGGGCGAATCGGTAACAGACCCACAGCTGTATTATGAAAATAATGTGCACGGTTTGCTGGCGCTTACAAAAGCAATGGCCGTGCACGGCGTGTTCACCCTGGTGTTTTCCAGCTCTGCCACGGTGTACAGCGAAACGAACCCGGTGCCGTACCGCGAGGGAAACGCGGTGCTGGCGGGCACGAGCCCGTACGGCCGCACGAAGCTGATAGCGGAATGGATCTTAAAGGATCTGGCTGCGGCGGATGCGCGCTGGCGCGTGGCGCTGCTGCGGTATTTTAACCCCATTGGGGCGGATCCTTCGGGCCTGATCGGAGATGATCCGGCCGGGGTGCCGAACAATTTAATGCCGTATATCTGCCAGGTGGCGGCTGGCGTGCGGCCGGAGCTGACAGTGTTCGGCAATGATTATCCGACCGCGGACGGCACGTGTGAACGCGATTATATCCATGTGAGCGATCTGGCCGCAGGGCACATACAGGCGCTGGAATATTTGGCGGCGCATGCGGGCGTTCTGGAGGTTAATCTGGGCACGGGGCAGCCGGTGAGCGTGCTGGGGCTGATTGAAACATTTATCAAGGCAACCGGGCAGCCGGTGCCGTATCGCATCGGGCCGCGGCGGGCGGGAGACATCCCGGCCTATTATGCGGCAGTGGAAAAAGCAAAAACTGTGCTGGGGTTTGAGGCGGCCTGCTCGGTGGAGCAGATGTGCTGCGACGCCTGGCGGTTTGCCAAAAACAGTTACGGAGGGATATAAAACATGGAAGAACGGTTGATTCCCGAATATTCCGATCGGTCGGATGAAAACGGGTTTGAGTTTGTATTTTTCTGCACGACCTGCTGGGCGCAGTATCCGTCCGTGCGCACGCCGTGGACCGGCGGGGCGGACGAAGCGGCCCGCGAACAGGCGCATGCACAGGCGCTGCAAGAGGCGATCGATGCCGTGCAGCCCCTGTTCAAAAGATGCGAGCGCTGCAACAAAGTGGCCTGCGTAGACGATTTTCCCCCGCAGGATACCTGGTGCAAGGAATGCGTGGAATGGCAGCCTGTGCTGCGCGGAGACGAGGAGGAAAAATATAAAGACACGAAAGAGTATCACGACGAGGAACCGGATATTCCGTTTGTGATGAAATCCATGTTCTGCCCCCATTGCGATGCCAAGATTCCGCACGGCGTGATGCTGTGCCCGTTCTGCGGCAAGCGCGTGGATCTGGTGGAAAGCAAGCATTGCAAAGCCTGTAACACCGAGGTGCGCGAAGGCCTTGCGTTCTGCCCGGTATGCGGCGCCTTTATCAGCTGAACACAAAAAAACAGCGGCTCCCTAAACGATTGTTTCGGGGGCCCTTTCTTTTTCTGAAAGCTTTTTTGGAAATTACGTTGTGAATACGGAGTGCATTTGCTATAATCAAAAATACGAACAAACGTTCGTATATTTACACTGCGGGCCAGGGGCCCCCACCATCGGTGCGCAGCAAACGGGAAGAAAGGATCGGCATGAAAACGAGGAAGAAAAGAGAAGAGGCAAGGCTGCTTTGGGTTTTGCGGGGATTGAATGAGCTGGCGGGGAACGGGCCGATGTTTGCGGCGCGGGATGGCGTGCTGGCCGGGCTGAGCGCGATGGAGCCCGGGCCGATGCGGCGGGCGCGGCGGCGGTTAAAGCGTAAGGGATTGATCGCGTTTCGCAGGCAATGGTTTGGCGGGATGGCGCTGTATTGGGTAACGGAGCAAGAGGCGCAGGCATAAGGTGAAACAAACGGATAAGAGAGAAGAGAATATGGAGAAGGCGCAGATACAAACCGGATATGAACAATTGGCAAGAGCAATACTAACGGAAGAAGAACAACTAAAACCGGCGGCCAAGCCGCGCCGCAAGCATAAGCGGGCCGGCCGCATACGCAAGGGAGACACCCTGTGCTGGACGTGTCGGCGGTGCACCGGCGGGCAGGGCTGCCCGTGGGTGGCCGGCTTTATCCCGGTGCCCGGCTGGGATGCGGGGCAAACGGTGTTCTTTTACAGAGATGAACAGGGGCAGATTGTG
The DNA here is from genome assembly GCA_017439715.1 of Clostridia bacterium. GTDB lineage: Bacteria > Bacillota > Clostridia > Christensenellales > QAND01 > RGIG3178. The sequence goes on from JAFSIR010000001.1 coordinate 3,631, forward strand.
CAGCACTATTCTTACCTTGTGCGGCAATGTCCCTTGTATAAAAAGGGATGAAGATGGAGAACAAACAGAAAGAAATGGAAAAACTGGTGGAGCAGGCGCTGTGCGAGATTGCTTTTGATATGCCGGGGGAGGGGCGCAAGCCGGCTACGGCAGCGGAGCGGCTCAAGGCGCTGGAGCTGTTGGGAAGGCAATACGGCCTGTTCAGCCCACAGGCACAAACGGATACGATTGACCTAAGCGGTGTGACGGTGGAGGAACTAAGGCAATGGGCGCAGCTGTAAACGAGCAGCGGCGTTTTGCGGTAAAGCAGCTGGCCCGGCAGGAGCTGGCCCGCCGCAGTTTTTTGGAATATTGCATCTATGTGCACCGCGGTGTTTGGAAGCCGGGGCGGCACCACCGATTGATTGCGGAAAAACTGGAAGGCGTGTTGGCAGGGCGCATCAAACGGCTGATGATCTTCATGCCGCCGCGGCACGGAAAAAGTATGATGATCACAGAAACGTTCCCGGCCTATTTTTTGGGCCGGTTTCCGGACAAGCAGGTGATGGAAATCAGTTACGGCGCGGAGCTGGCCACCCGCTTTGGCCGCGCCAATCGGGATAAAACGGCGTGGTTTGGCAAGCAGCTGTTCGGCATACAGCCGCGCAGCGATGAGCGCAGCGCGGAAAGCTGGGCGGTGCAGGATCACAGGGGCGGGATGCGCTCTTTTGGTATCGGCGGCGCGGTAACGGGCAGCGGGGCAGACCTATTGATCATAGATGATCCGATCAAAAACCGAAGCGAAGCGGAGAGCGAAACCATCCGTGACCGCGTTTTTGAGGAATACAGGAGCACGCTGCTCACCCGCCTGCATCCGGGCGGCGCGGTGATCATAGTGATGACGCGCTGGCATGAAGATGACCTGTGCGGCCGCCTGCTGCTGGAGGACGAGGGATGGGAGGTTTTATCGCTCCCTGCGGTGAGCGAAGGGGCGCGGCAGGATCCGCTCGGGCGGCGGATGGGCGCGCCTTTATGGCCGGAGCACGGGTTTGATGCGGCATGGGCGGAGCAGACGCGTGCGTCTGTGGGCCGCTATGCATGGGCGAGTTTGTATCAGCAGCGTCCGGCGCCGGCCGGCGGCAGCGTATTTGATGCGGGCTGGTGGCGATTTTACAGCGAGCTGCCGGAGATGGTGCATACAGTGATCAGCGTGGACGCCACGTTTAAAAACACGCCGGAAAGCGACCGGGTGGCCATCCAGGTGTGGGGCAAGCGGGGACCCGATTGCTTTTTGCTTGACAGGGATACCAGGCGGATGGATTTTCCCACAACGCTGGCAGCCGTGCGTATGATGGCGGGCAACCACCCGGGCGTTTCGCAGATCCTGATCGAGGACAAGGCCAACGGATCGGCCATTATCAGTATGCTGGAAAACGAGTTGCCGGGCGTTTTACCCGTGGTGCCGCGCGGGGGCAAGCAGGCGCGGGCGCATGCTGTGTCGCCCATGATCGAGAGCGGGCATGTGTTTTTGCCGGCGGGCACGGTGATGGCGCGGGAGCTGATGGACGAATGCGCCATGTTTCCCACCGGGCGGTTTGACGATGATGTGGATGCCATGACACAGGCGCTGGGGCATCTGATGGAGATATCGGCAGAGCCGCAGGGCAAAATGGAATGGGTGGAAATGGACTGGACGCCAGATATGATACATGATTTTGAAATGGGCAGCAAAGAGGACAGACAGGCCATGCTGAGAAAATGGACATAAAGAAAAATCCTGCGTGCGGGCAGGATTTTTTAATTTTACGACAAACAGAATATTATTTTTGCAAAGAATATGGAGAATTGTAGTATAATACGGTCGACAAACTATTCTTCACAAGGAAACAGAAATGAAACAACGGAAAACACGGCTGATACTGGCCTGCTTGGGGGCGTTTTTGCTTTTGTGCGGCATGTCAGCTGTTCCACGGTGTATCCCTGCAGAGATCGAGTATAATCTGCTCAATCCGGTCCCGGCCGCCGTTGCGGTGGCGGATGGATTCACGGGGATCGAAACGCTGACGGAAGAACAATATGAATATGCGCAGGGCGTTGTGACCCTAAAAGATACGGCGCTGCAGGTGCTGGGCGAGGGGGAACATACGCTCACTTTCCTGTTCGGGGCAGAAACGGAAACGGTAACGGTGCGCATTATAAGCCTGATGCCGACGCTGGCCGCTATGCCGCAGGCGCCGGTGTTTGACCTGTATCAGCCGGAAGATGTTTTCATTACGCTTGCCATGGAGCATTGTGTGCTGACCGATGTGCCGCAGGTGCAGGGTTACACCTATGAAAACGGTGTGCTGGTGCTGCCGGCCGAGGCGCTGAGCGACTTGCCGGTGGGGCAGCACATACTCACGCTTGTGTGCGGACAAGTATCGTTTGACCTGGAATTGACCGTGAAAGACACCACGCCGCTTGGGCTTGAGGTGAACGGAACGGATATTGCGCAGGGCAGCGGCGAAGGCTGGCAATACGCCGAGGGATGCCTGCAGCTGGAAAGCGGCGCGTTCACCCTTTCGGGGTCGGCCGCGGGCGTGGGCATTTTGGCGGCTGACGGCGCTGAAGTAACGCTGAATGGAGTGCAGATCAACGGCACGGTAACGGGCCTTGGCAGCCTTATGATTGCGTGTGAAGGTGAAAATAAAATAGACGGAGCGTTGAAAGCGCCGATATTGACTGTCAGCGGCGGCAGTCTGTCTGTTTTGAGCGTTGAGGCGGATGACCTGCTGCTGGACAAAACAGTGGTGCACGCCGATGGAACCATCAAAGCACAGCAAACGGCGCAGGCGGTGAGCGCGGTGCTGCTGGCGGAGGAAGCCCCGGCATTTGGCAGTGACACGGCAGTGTTTTTGCGCCAGTCGGCTGATTTTTATTTGCTGCGCAGCAATGCTAAACTGGCCGCTTCGTTAACCGTGCCGGGCGAAAAGCTGGTGCTGGCGGTGCCTTACCGCGTGTCTTTGCGCACGGAAACCGGCAACACGCTGACCGTAGCGGGCACGGTGCTGCGTGCGGGCACGGTGAGCGGTGTGACGGGCAATGTGGAGCGGGCCACGCTTGTTTCCCGTGTGAGACTGAACAAGAGTTCTGCGGTGATCAGCATCAACAAAGGGGAAGCGCTGGGCAAACAGCTGTTGTTAACAGCCACCATCAATGCCGGCGCCGATATCCGCAAGCTGACATGGGAATCGTCCAACGAGGCGGTGGCCACAGTGGACCAAAACGGCATGGTGACCAGTGTGGGCACGGGGCGGGCCTATATTTACGCTCGCGCTACGGACGGCACTCGTCGGTATGCCCGTTGCCGGGTGACGGTGCAGAAAACGCCGGTGTCCCGCATCAGCATGGATGCATCCCAGTATCTGTATTTGGAACTGGGGGATACGTTTGGCAAAACGGCGATCATCCCTATAAATTAACGCCCGATACGGCGTACAACCAAACGATAGACTGGTCTTCCAGTCGTCCGCAGGTAGCCACGGTGGATCAAAACGGCGTGGCGACCAGCGTTGGAACGGGGGACACTTATATTTACGCCCGCGCTACGGATGGCAGCCGCCGATACGATCGGCTTAAGCTGCGTGTAAGAACGGTGAAGGTTTCGCAGATCAAGATGCAAACCAAAGCAACGATCGATCATGCCGCCGGTGAGCCAATGGGCAAGCAGATCACGTTGACGGCCGATGTGTATCCCGCCAATGCCTATAACCCGGCGATTGCTTGGTCGACAAGCAACAAAAACATCGCAACGGTGGATCAAAACGGCGTTGTAAAGGCAACGGGGCGCGGCACGTGCTATATCTATGCCAAGGCAACGGACGGCAGCGGCCGATCCGCGCGGTGCCGGGTAACGGTGAATAACATTGCGGTAACATCCGTTTCTCTGCCGAGCAGCGCAACGCTGGGCATTATGCCCGATGAAACGCTGGGCAAAACGCTCACCCTTGTGCCCACGGTCAAGCCCGCAGAAGCGCATGACCAGCGTGTGCGGTGGAGCACGAGCAACAAGCGGGTGGCCACGGTGGATGAAAACGGCGTTGTGACCAGCGTGGGCTACGGCAAAGCAACCATTACCTGTACAGCGATGGACGGCAGCCGCAGGAGCAGCCGGTGCACGGTGCGGGTAACAAAGATCGTGCCGGTAACGGATGTTGAGCTGCAGGATTGCGAGATCGAACTGGGGCAGGAGAAGGCGCTTTCGCCCAGAATTGCGCCGAGCAATGCCACGAACAAGAAACTGACATACACTTCCAGCGATCCGGAAACCGTGAAAGTGGATGCAAACGGGCGCGTGACAGGCGTTTCGCTGGGCACGGCGACCATCACGGCCAAAACAACGGATAACAGCGACATCACGGCAAGCTGCCAGGTGACGGTGAAGGTGGACCTGGCAGGGCTGGCCTACAAGGGCGAAAGCAAGCTGCCGCGGTCCGTAACAGATAAAATGGAAGAGCATGTGGCGGCGCTCGACAAGAGCCTGACAACCACCAAAGCCATTATGTCGGGCATCAAATATTTGGGCCAGCCGTACAGGAAGATGGACTGCAGCCTGTTTGTGCGCACAGCGTATGCGGATATTGGCATTTCGCTGCCGCGGCAATCCTTCTCGCAGGGCGTGTATCTGGAAAATCAGGGCCGCGCCATTGAGTGGGAACAGATCAAGCCGGGCGATCTGATCTTCTTCATGCAGAGAGACTGCGGGTGCAACCCGTGTGAGCGGTATTTGAATATTCATCACGTAGCCATGTATTTTGGCTGTGTTGACGGCACGCATTACTTTATGGAATCCAGCTACGGCCGGCAGAGAGTGCTGATCCGGCCCATCTGGGGCAACAAGCCGGGCGGCGAGTATGAGATTGTGCTGATCATGGACATGAATAAGGAATAAACAAACAAACTGCTTTTTCAGCCAAATTCGACGGACAGGGGGCGTACAGGCCCCCTTTTTCGTACCTATACTTCTTAATAGAAGGAGAGGATAAGCGATGGGGCGGATCAAGCGGTTGGCGGCGGTTGTGCTGGCGCTGTTGTCGGTAGCGGGGTGCAAAAATCGGGCCGCTTTTGCGGGCGGCACGCTCAGCCCCCGGCAAACGGAGCAGGCAGAGCGGCTGATCGGCGTGTTGTGCACGGCGGCAGACCCCGTTATGCGCAATGGCCAATTTGCCGGGCGGCCGGATGCGCAAACAGCCGGGCAGGCCGTTTGTGCGTATGTGGCGCTGCATGCCGATATTGGCACGGCAACATCAGGCGGCGTGGCACTAACGGCAAGGGAAACGGAAGCGATCCTGGAGGATCTTTTTTTCATGCCGCCCACGGCGGCGGAAGTGACTGCGTTTGCCAACTGGCCCGCCATGGCGGATGGGCGGCGCGTTGTGCCGCTTAAAAAAGAGCAGCCACAAATAGAGATCGCCGACACCGAGATAAAAAACGGGCGGATGACCGTGTGGTTTAAAGCGGATGACAGTTTGGGCCGCGCCGTGCTGTTTGCCGACCCGGGAAGCGCGTTTGGGCTGCGGGCGGAATCGCTGCTCTATGCCGCGGATGACGGCACCCTGCCCATTTTGCCGCAAAATGCCGAGCAGGCGGCGGCGCTGCTGCTCAGTGAGATCAAGGCCGGCCACGGCAGGGAGGCATGCGGATGGTACTGCACAGAGGCGGACGCGCTCACCATCCCGCTGCCGGGCACGCCGGAAAACCGATTGCTGTCGGCACTGCACGAGCGGATGACGTTTGAAACAAAGGCTGTGCGCACACAGATGGGCGCGGGAATCATGGTGGTGCACATCACAGTGCCCGATCTTGACGCGGTGACCGTGCTGGCGCTGAAAACGCTGCTGGAGGACCGGGCGTTCTATCAGGGCGATGAAGCGAAGCGGGCGCGGATGCTGATCAGCGCGCAGGTCGCGGTGATGGAAAAAGTGGATTGCCCGATGATGACCGTGCCGTTGGCGGTATCGGCAGTGCGCAAGGGCGGTATATGGCGCGTGAACGTGGATGAGCCGCTTCGGTATGCACTGGGCGGGCTGATGTATCCCGAAAACGAGTGACCGACGGGTGTTTAAAATGCGGATGGAAAAGAAATGCACCGGAAAGAACAGAATGATTATGATAACCGAGGTTTTTCTCATTGACAACGGGATAACAAAAACCTATAATTTCAGTAGTATGCCGATGCCGTGATGGGAATAGCTCCTTTCGGTAGCGGTGCAACTTTTTACTACTTTTAGGAGCGTGAAAAAATGATCGAGATTTTGATCGTCACCCATGCCAATATGGCGGCGGGCATCCTTTCCAGCGTTGAGCTTATCACCGGCCCGAAAACGCACTTCACCACCATCGGTCTGAAAGCGGAAGACACGTTTGAAACCTTCTATAACGAAGTGAACGGCACGTTGGCCAAACTGGTGAACGATGACGGCGTTATGGTGTTTGTTGACCTGTTCGGCGGCACCCCCTGCAACGTGACCGCGGCGAACATCAACCGCGAGATCGACGGCAAAAAACCCAATGTTGAATGCATCACCGGCGTGAACCTCCCCATGGTTATCGAAGCGGTTTCCATGCGCGAATTCATGACGCTGAGCGAACTCAAAGAGCACTGCATGTCTGTTGTGGTCGATTCCGTCAAAGACGTGAAAAAAGAGTTTAATCTCGTCGGCTAAGCCCGTACGAAGCGCAATATAACAGGAGGAAAACTACTATGGTTGAAAGCAATTTCGTTATCAAGAACGAAACCGGCCTGCATGCCCGTCCCGCGTCTGTGTTTGTGCAGAAATGCGCCAAATTCAAAAGCGTTATCAAGCTTAAGAAAGACGGCAAGGAAGCCAATGCGAAATCCATCATTTCCGTGCTGAGCCTTGGCGCCAGCAAAGGCAGCGAGATCACGATCAGCTGCACCGGCGATGACGAACAGGAAGCTTTGGCGGCGTTGATCGAGCTGTTGGATAACCTCGAAGAGTAAATCCGACCGATCGGGATCTGATCAGGATCATTCAGGGCGGGGCAGCTGCCCCGCCTGTTTTACTTTAGTTTTGAAAATAATTGAAAGAGGTGTTTTCCGATGAAAGGAATCATTGCGTCCCCCGGCGTTGCCATTGCCTCCGCGTTTGTGATGAAACAGACCGTTGTTGAGATCGACATGACCCCTACGGCGAACGAGACGGAGCGTGCCGAACAGGAACAGTTGTTCCGTGACGCCATTGCTGCGACCGAGCAGCAGCTGAACGAAGTGATTGAGATCACGGAGCAGCGGCTCAGCGCCAAAGAAGCTGACGTGTTCCGTGCCCACCTGATGATGCTCTTTGACCCGACGTTTGAAGACGCGGTTATGGAGAAGATCAACGGCAGCGCGATGAAAGCGGCCCGTGCCGTGAAAGAAGCGACCGTGGAAGTGGCCGACATGCTGGCCAGCCTGGACGACGAGTATCTGCGCGAGCGCGCTGCGGACATCCGCGACGTGGGCGGCCGTGTGCTTGACAACGTGACCGGCAACGTGCGCGTGTCTTTGAACGACCTGCGTGACGAAGTGGTTGTGTTTGCAAACGACCTGACCCCGTCTGACACCGCCATGATGGACATGAACTATGTTAAGGGCTTTGTGACTGAAGTGGGCGGCCGCACCTCCCATACGTCCATCATTGCCCGCATCATGGGCCTGCCCGCCATCGTGGGCACTGGCGACATCCTCAGCCATGTCAAACACGGCGACACCGTTGTGCTTGACGCGGTGGATGGCGATATCGTTATCAACCCGACGGCTGAAGAACTGGCCGCCGCGGAAGCGAAACTGGAAAAATACCTTGAGCATGTGCGTGAGCTGGATGCTGTGAAGATGCTGCCTGCCGAAACCAAAGACGGCCACCATGTGGAAGTCGTCGGCAACATCGCATCCCCGGCGGACTGCAAAGGCGTGCTGGAAAACGGCGGCGAGGGCGTTGGCCTGTTCCGCACCGAGTTCCTGTACATGAAGAGCCCGGAACTGCCCAGCGAAGAAGTGCAGTTTGAAGCGTATAAAACGGCAGCGGAAGCCCTGGAAGGCCGCCCGCTGGTCATCCGTACGCTGGACATCGGCGGCGACAAAGCGGCTGACTGCATCTCCTTCCCGGCCGAAATGAACCCGTTCCTCGGCTGGCGCGCGGTTCGCATGTATTTTGACCGCCTGGATATCATCAAACCGCAGATGCGCGCCCTGCTGCGTGCCGCGGCGTATGGCAACATCCTGGTGATGTTCCCGATGATCATCAGCGCCGAAGAAATCTTCAAGATGAAAGAGATCATCGAAGAGTGCAAAGCCGAGCTCAGAGCGGAAGGCAAAGAGTTCAACGAGAATATGCCGATCGGCACCATGGTGGAAACACCGGCCGCCTGCATCAATGCCGACAAACTGGCGCAGATCGTTGACTTCTTCAGCATTGGCACGAACGACCTGACCCAGTATGTGCTGGCGGTTGACCGCGGCAACGAAGCGATTGCGGCGATGTATCAGCCCCTGCATCCGGCGGTGCTGCGCGCGATGAAGATGGTTATCGACGCGTCCCATAAGGAAGGCAAATGGACGGGCGTTTGCGGCGAGCTGGCCGGCGACGAGCGCGGTGCTGTGATCCTGCTGGGCCTTGGCCTGGACGAATTCAGCATGAGCGCAGGCTCCATCCCGACGATCAAAAACCTGATCCGTCGTGCCAACGTGGCCCGTGTGCGCGAAGTTGTGGAAGAGTGCTTGACTTACTTCACCACTGAAGAAGTCACCGCTCGGATTGACAAGCTGATCGAAGAGATCTATGCGTAAGAAAAGATGATAAAACCGGCGGAGCAGCTGCTCCGCCGGTTTTCTTTATGGGCCCGGTATGGTATAATACAGAAAACCACATGACCCAATTGATGGAGGAAAGGCATATGCAGTATATCCTTGCACATGATTTTGGTACCAGCGCCGACAAGGCATCTTTGTTCACCACGGAAGGTGAATTTATCGGCACGAAAACAGTGAGCTATCCTACGTATTACAGCAACGGTTCCTGGGCGGAACAGGATCCGGAAGATTGGTGGCGTGCGTTCTGCGAGAGCACCAAGGCACTTGTCAAGGATGTAGACGCTTCCCAGGTGCTGTGCGTTTCGTTTGATGGCACGTATCCGAACTGCCTGTGCATCGGGGAAGATCGCAAACCGCTGCGCCATGCCATGATCTGGCAGGACCAGCGCTCGTACATTGAAGCGGAAGAGATCAGCCGCGCCCTGCCCCCCAAATATACGGCGGACCGGCCCAACGGCATCATGGGCACCGACAGAACGCTGAACAAGCTGCTGTGGGTGAAAAAGAATGAGCCGGAAGTATTTGCAAAAACGTGGAAAGTGCTGCCCAGCGTGCAGGACTATATCATTTTGAAAATGACGGGCAACGCTGTGTGCGATATCACCACGGCGGGCAGCTCCGGGATGATGACGGTGGAGCGCACAGAATGGTCTGACGAAGTGTTGGAAATCGCAGGCATTCCGCGCGAGATACTGCCGGAAACGCACAAACGCACGGATATCGTGGGTGAAGTGCCGGAAAAATACAGCGAAGAATGTGGCCTTGCGCCGGGCACCAAGCTGGTGATGGGCACGGGCGACTCCCAGTGTATGTCCATCGGCGCCGGCATGCTCAAACCGGGCTGCGGATATATGAACGGCGGCACCTCGGCGGGCGTGCTTGTGATGAACGAAAAGGGCGGCAAATCGGGCGGACAGACCATTTCTTCCGGTTCCTCGCTGAGCTGGCTGAAAAACGTGATCTGCCTGCATGAGCAGGAAGTGGCCAGGCAAACGGGCCAGGATATTTATGATCTGATCGCGGAAGAAGCCATGAAATCCCCGATCGGTTCCAATGGCGTGATGTTCCACCCGTATCTGGCGGGCGAACGCGCCCCGCGCAACAACCCGCGCGCCAAAGGCTCTTTCGTGGGCATTACGCTGACGACCACGCGGCAGGATATCATGCGTGCGGTGATCGAGGGCATTGGCCTGAACGTAAACGTGATCCTGCAGGGGCTGCGCAACCAGGGCTATGAACTCAAACGCATGCCCATCGTTGGCGGCATGGGCAAAGGCAAGATCACGCGGCAGATCTTTGCGGATATCATGAACGTGGAATTTGTGGTGTATGAACATATCGACGAGGCGGCAACCGCGGGTGTTGCGGTGCTGGGCGGCATTGCCCTTGGCTTGTATGAAGATGAGACGGCAGTAGAAAAATTCATGCGCCCGATAGAGATCGTGAAACCGAATTTGGAAAACCACGAGCAATACAAAAAGCTGATGCCGTTGTTTGAAGATGTGTATAATGCACAGGTGCCGGTTTACGAAAAAATGTAAGCACAAACGCGGATAACAGGCCGGCGGGCATCCCGCCGGCCTTTTTGAAAAGGAGAAAATGGAATGCACATGCAGGATATGGCGGCTTTTGTACAGGCACTGGCCGGGCCGGATGCAGTGCCGGGCGGCGGCGGTGCGGCGGCCCTGTGCGGGGCGCTGGCCGCGGCACTGGGCAGCATGGCAGCCAACTTAACGGTGAACAAAAAAACGGGCGAAGCGCAGCAGCAGCTTATATCGGCAATCGAGCGGCTGGGCGGGCTTTGCACCGATTTATATGCAGGGATCGAGGCAGACGCACAGGCGTTTTTGCCGCTGTCAAAGGCTTATGGGCTGCCCCGCAAGACAGACGAAGAAAAGGCCGAACGGGCGCGCATCATGGAAAGCGCGCTTAATAAGGCAGTGCAGCCGCCGTTGGAGATTCTCGAACTGTGCGTGCAAACCGCGGATATTTTGGATGCGCTGGCAGACACGGTTGGAAAGCTGGTCGTAAGCGATGTTGGCTGTGCGGCGGCGCTGTGTCGGGGCGCGCTGAAATCGGCGGCGCTGAACGTGTATATCAACACCAACGCGATGAAAGACCGCGCAGCGGCGCAGGCACTGGAGAACAGAGCGCGGGCGTGTGTAGAACAGGGCTGTGCCAAGTGCGAAAGCGTGTATCAAAAGGTGGAGGCGATTGTATGCCCGAGCTGATCAAAGGGTTGGAAACGGTAAAAGCCATCCGTGCAGCCAACGCGCTGCGGATGCAGGCGCTGCAGGCAAAGGGCATAACGCCGTGCCTGGCGGTGGTGCGCGTGGGAGAACGGGCGGACGATATTGCCTATGAAACGGGCGCAGCCAAAAACTGCAAAAATGCAGGCGTGCGGTTTACCGCCGTGGTGCTGCCGCAAACGGCGGACACGCAAACGCTTGTTCAAACGGTGCGGACGCTGAGTGAAGATGCCTCGATCAGCGGGATTATGGTGCTGCGGCCGCTGCCGAAAACGGTGGATGAGCAGCGCGTGATGGAAGCGATTGACCCGGATAAGGATGTTGACGGGGCAACAAGGGCCAACCAGGCGGGCGTGTATGCAGGCGTGAAAGATTCGTTTGCACCGTGCACGGCGGAAGCAGTGGTGCGCCTGTTAAAGTATAACGGGATTGCGATCGCCGGCCGGGAAGCGGTGGTGATCGGGCGCAGCCCGGTGGTCGGCCGGCCGCTGGCGATGCTGATGCTCAAAGAAAATGCAACGGTAACGGTGTGCCACACAAAAACGGCTGATCTTGAAGCGGTGTGCCGCCGGGCGGACCTGCTGCTTGTGGCGGCCGGGCAGCGCGCCATGGTGGATGACCGGTTTATCCGGCCGGGCGCCGGCGTGGTGGATGTTGGCATTCATGTGGATGAGGATGGAAAGCTGTGCGGCGATGTGGCCAAAACGGTGCAGCAGCCGGCGTGGGTGACCCCTGTGCCCGGTGGTGTGGGCGGTGTGACCTCTGCATTGTTGATCGAACATGTGCTGCGTGCAGCGGAAAGGAAGCTATGAACAAAGAAACGGAACATGCCGGTTTGCTCAAAGAAATAGAATCCTGCACGGCCTGTGGGCTATGCCAGGGGCGCACCAACGCCGTGCCTGGCGAAGGAAACCTGAACGCACGGCTGATGATCATCGGGGAAGGGCCCGGTGCGAATGAAGATGCCGAAGGCCGGCCGTTTGTGGGTCGGGCGGGCAAGCTGTTGGAACAGATGCTGGACAGCATTGACCTTACAAGGGAACAGGTGTATATCGCCAATATCGTGAAATGCCGCCCGCCGCAAAACCGCGCCCCCAAAGAAGAGGAAAGCGAAATGTGCCTGCCGTTTTTGCTGCGGCAGATAGAACTGGTGAACCCGGATGTGATCCTGCTCATGGGTGCCACAGCGCTGAACAACTATATCGATAAAAAGCTGAAGATCACCAAAACCCGCGGCCAGTGGCTGACAAGAGACGGGCGGCCTGTGATGGCAACGTTCCATCCCGCCGCGCTGCTGCGCGACCCGAACAAGAATCCGGCCGCGTTTAAAGACATGCTTGCAGTGGACAGGAAACTTAAAGGAAAATAATGTGAAACACTTGAAATATTTTTGAAATATTTTAAAATCGGCGAAAAATGGACAGGTTTCTTTTAAATCCTGCTGTTTTCGCCGGTTTGCATTCTTTGACAAAAAGGTTGGGATAGGATACAATAGCAACGTCCCTCTCTGCGGGTTTTGTTGTGATTGCCTGCATGAACGAGGCAGGAAAGGAAACAACCATGAGCAAACAAAAACTAATTTTGCGCATTGTCAGCATGCTGATGATGGCGTTGGTTGTGCTGACCAGCGGCATTCTCACGGCGTTTGCCGAAGTGTCGCAGCCGATCAATTATGTTCCGTCTTCCACGTCGGAACTGCAGGAAGAGTTTAACAACGGCAATCTGCTGTTGTTCTTCGGCCAGGGCGGCGATGCGGCGGACATCGGCACGGAAGAAGCCAGCGACGCGGCGGACACCGGCGGTGTTGACGAGGATGGTGAACAGGTAGACGTAGACCTTGGAGATGTGCTTGACGATGTGCTGACCGAAGAAGAGCAGGAAGCCGAGCCTGAGCCGGAAGCGCCGGAAGACCCGTTTGCCGGCGAAGTGATCGCCCAGGGGCGTATCATCGGAACGAACATCAACCTGCGGGCGGAGCCGGATATGAACGGCGAAGTTGTGGCGGCGCTCAACGAAGGCGCGACGGTGAATATCCACGGCACGATCGATGAATGGCTGGTCGTATCGTTCGGAATCATTCAGGGCTATGTGCATAACAGCAATGTATTTCAGCTTTCGGAGATCGGCCTGAACGGCACTATTTTGAGCGATGGCGTGAACCTGCGCGAATATGGCAGCACGGAAGCGCCTGCCGTTGGCAAGTTGGATTGCGGCAACGGTGTTCAGGTGCTGGATTATGTTGACGGCTGGTATAAAGTGCGCTTCAACGGGATGAACGGCTTTGTTCGGAACGACTGCATTTATGTGACCGGGGAATTCACCGGCGAAACGGCCACCCGCCTGCTTAAGAGCGGAATGTCCGGCGCCGCTGTTACCAGCGCGCAGAAAGAGCTGATGCGCCGCGGCTTCTTAACGGTGAACGCAACGGGCACTTATGCAAGCAAAACGGAGCGCGCTGTTAAAGATTTCCAGAAAGCGGCCGGCATTTCGGCAGACGGTATGCTGGGCCCCGAAACGCTGAACCTGCTGTATGGCAGCAACAACATCAGAGTGACCATCGCGCAGTCCAACCAGGTAAAAGGCCGCGTGCAGCTGAGCGAGTGGAGCAAGATCAACTCCGTCATTCCGCGCGGGGCAACCTTCACGGTGATTGATGTGAACACGGGCACCAGCTTTAAAGAGCGCCGCAAGGGCGGCTATAACCACATCGATGCCGAACCGCTTACGGCAGCCGATACGGTGAAGCTCAAAAAGCTGTATGGCGGCAAATGGTCTTGGAACCGCCGCGCTGTTTGGGTGATCTACGGCAGCCGCGTGTATGCAGCCAGCATGAACGGCATGCCGCACGGCAATGAAGCAATCGGCGCGTCCAACAACTTTACCGGGCATCATTGCTTCCATTTCTATAAGAGCAAGGGTCATGCGAGCGGCAAGGAATGCTCGATCCACCAGTCTATGGTGAAGAAAGCATATAACGCCGGCAAATAAAGAACAGGTGTGTAAACAGGGGGAGACGAAAGTCTGCCCCCTTTTTTACTGATATTTACAGGCAAACATGATATACTGAATATGAGCAGATAAGAAACGAGGCGTAAGCAGTGAAAAAGTTTTTAAAGGGTTTGGGCGTTGTGTTGGCGGTTGCCATTGTGTTTGCCGGAGGGTATACGCTTGGCTTGAAAAAACAGGAGCAGGGCGGCCTGTCAGCCGAGTTTGCAGAGCGCTATGCTGAAATAGAAGAGCTTTTGGACAAATATTGTTACTGGGGCGCGGATGAAAAAACGCTGCATGATGGCGCGCTTCACGGCATGGTGGATGCGCTGGGCGACCGGTTTACCTCGTATTACAACGAAGAAGAATTCATGATCTATAACGAAAACATGTCGGAAAGCTACAGCGGGATCGGCGTTGTGATTTCGCTCAATTATGCCGGGCTGCCGATGGCATCGCAGGTATACGAAGGATCGCCGGCGGAAAAAGCCGGTGTTAAGGATGGCGATGTGTTTGTGGCCATTAACGGCAAAGCGATCGAGCCGGGCACAGATATTTCGCTTGTGAGCATGACGCTGCGTGGAGAAAAAGGCACAACGGTAGATGTTACGCTGCAGCGGGGCGAAACAACGCTTGAAACAACGATCATCCGTGACACCGTGAAGATCAGATACGTGCAGAGCGAGATGCTGACCGATCGCATCGGGTATGTGTATCTGTCTGAATTTTCCAGCACATGCGATGAAGAAGTGAAAGAAGCGGTGGAAGCACTGCAGAAAAAAGGCATGACGAAGCTGGTGCTCGATATGCGCGACAACGGCGGCGGATATGTGGATTCTTCGCTGGAAATGGCCGACCTGTTTATGGAAGGCGGCGTGATGCTGATCGTGGAGGATTATAATGAGTTTACCGACACGTACCATGCAACGCCGGGCAAGTTTGACCTTGAAGTAGTGCTGTTGGTTAACGGCAATTCTGCCTCAGCCACAGAGATCTTCGCCGGTGCGATGCAGGATAATGAAGCGGCCGTGATTGTGGGCACAAAAACGTATGGCAAAGGCATCATGCAGATGATGTATCCGCTTTCCTGGGGCGGCGGGCTGAACATCACCATTGCCGGCAACATTCGTCCCAACGGCGAGCATATCCACAAAAACGGGATAACGCCGGATTATATCGTGGAATTGCCGGACGAAGTGATGTATGGGCTGGAGCCGCTGACAAGGGAGAACGACACGCAGCTGCAAAAAGCGCTGGAACTTTTAAAATAAAACCGGATCGGTTTCTTTCGCCCGGGGCATGCTCCTCGGGCGATCTTTATAAAGAGGAGGCAAAAGAATGGCGTGCGATCTTCATGCACACTCTGCTTTTTCAGACGGCACCGACACGCCGGAGCAGGTATACGAACAGGC
>JAFSIR010000033.1 GCA_017439715.1 Clostridia bacterium
GCCGAGCATGCCGGATTACGGCAAGCTGTTCGGCCAGAAGCTGGAAGACCTGGAGTCGGGCGCGCGGGTGGACGTGAACGAAGTAAAACGCGATCCGCTGGATTTTGTGCTCTGGAAAGGGCAGAAGCCGGGCGAGCCTGCCTGGGACAGCCCGTGGGGCCCGGGGCGGCCCGGCTGGCACATTGAATGCTCGGCCATGAGCATGAAATATCTGGGCGAAACGGTGGATATCCACTGCGGCGGGGTGGACCTTATTTTCCCGCACCATGAGAACGAGATCGCCCAGAGCGAGTGCGCAACGGGCAAACCGTTTGTGAACTATTGGATGCACAACAACCACATCAACGTGAACAACGAAAAGATGAGCAAATCTTTGGGCAATTTTTTCACGGTGCGTGAGATATCCGAAGAGTTTGATTTGATGGCGGTGCGCCTGTTCATGTTGGGTGCTCATTACCGCAGCCCCATCAATTTCAGCCGTGAGCTGATCGAGCAGGCCACCAGCGCGCTGGAGCGCATCCGCAACGCAGTGGACTTGCTGGCCCGTACGGACGGGGCGCAGAGCGACAAAGAACAGGCGCTGATCAACGCGCTGCCCGTGTATCGCGAGCGGTTTATCGCCGCCATGGAAGACGATTTGAACACCGCAGATGCGCTGAGTGTGCTCTTTGAGCTGGTGCGCGAGGCGAACGCGGCCTTTGCGCAGGCCGGCAGCCGCGCCGGGGCACAAACGGTGCTGGCAGCGATGAAGGAACTGCTGGATGTGCTGGGCATCAATGCCGAGCGCAAAGACGAGATTCCCGCTCAAATACAGGCACTGGCCGAGGCGCGTGTGCAGGCCCGCAAGGAAAAGAACTGGGCCGAGGCAGATCGCCTGCGGGATGAGATCACCGCGGCAGGTTATGTGGTGGAAGATAGCCGCCAGGGGATGACCATCCGCCGCGCATAACACAAACGGCAAACGCCGCAGCCATGCGCTGCGGCGTTTTTGCTTCCTTGTCGGCTTAAGAGAAATAAGGTATAATAAACGATAAACATCTTATGCCCGGGAAAGAAGGGGGAGCATGAAAGCGAAGCGGATCTCTGCGCTGTTTTTGGCGCTGGCGGCGGTTTGTTTAACGGCCGTGTTTGTGCTGTCTGCCGTGTTTTTTGTGGCCTATGACCTTGATTTTTACACCGGGCAGTATAAAACCCTGAACGTGATGGCAGACACAGGGATGAAACTGGAAGATCTTGAGGATGCCACGGAGGTCCTGCTGCTGTACTGCAAGGGCGAGCGGGCGGACATTGTGATCGAACGGCCGGTAGATGGCCAGGTGCGCCCCGTGTTTAATGAGCGGGAAACGGCGCACATGGTGGACGTTCGGGTGCTGGCGCTGGGCGCTGAGCGCGTGCGTGATGTACTGGCGGTTACGGCGCTGGTGCCGATCCTGCTGGGGCTGGTGATGCGGCGCAGTTTCCGCGCACTGGCGCTGCCGCTGCTGTGCGGATTTTTGATCGGCTTGTTGGTGCTGGGGGCCTTGGGCGCCATTGCAGCCACAAATTTTGATTGGTTCTGGACCAAGTTCCACCACGTGTTTTTCACAAATGATCTGTGGCTGCTCGATCCGTTTACATCGTTGATGATCAACATGCTGCCGCAGGAGCTGTTCAGCGCGCTTGTGATGCGCATATTGTTTACGTTTGCCTTGGTGCAGGGCGGCACGATGCTGCTGTGCCTTCTGCTGGGGCGGAGAAGGAGGAAACAGGCGTGAAGCTGTTGGCAATAGAAACCTCGTGCGATGAAACGGCGGCCGCCGTGATGGATCAGGCAGGGCAGGTGCTGAGCAATGTGATCTCAACGCAGATCGCCGTGCACGCCAAGTTCGGCGGCGTGGTGCCGGAGATCGCCTCGCGCAAGCACATTGAAGCGCTGCCTGCCGTGGTGAGTGAAGCGCTGCTGCAGGCCGGCACAGCGATGGAACAGATCGATGCCTTTGCCGTTACTTTCGGGCCCGGCCTTGCCGGGGCGCTGCTGTGCGGCGTGAACTATGCAAAGGGCTTGGCGTATGCCATGGATAAGCCGCTGATCGCCGTGCATCACATGGAAGGGCATATGATGGCCAACCATGTGACCAATCCGGATCTTGAAATGCCGTATATCTGCCTGGTGTGTTCGGGCGGGCACAGCACGCTTTTGCGCGTGGATGAGAATTTTGAATATCGGCTTTTGGGCCAAACGAGAGATGATGCGGCGGGCGAAGCGTTCGACAAGGCGGCCCGTGCGCTGGGCCTGCCTTATCCCGGCGGCCCGCAGATCGAACAGCTGGCACGGCAGGGCAACCCGAAAGCATACAGCTTTACACGGCCGCGGTGCGACAACCCGTATGATTTTTCCTTTTCCGGGCTGAAAACCGCGGTACATAATATTACGCATAATGCAGCCCAGCGGGGAGAAACGATCGAAAAAGCGGATCTTGCCGCCTCGTTTCAGGCGCATGTGATTGATTTTCTGCTCACGCCTGCGCTGCGGGCCTGCCGCGAGGAAGACATTAAAACATTGAGCCTGGCCGGCGGCGTTTGCGCCAATGGCGCGCTGCGCGCCGAAGCGCAGCGGCGGTGCGCGGAGATGGGCGTGCGCGTTTTCCTGCCCGAACGAGGGCTGTGCACGGATAACGCCGTGATGATCGCCGAGGCGGCCAGGCGCCGTTTTTTGGCCGGATATCGCAGCAACTTAACGTTGAATGCCGTTCCAACTATAAGTGTAACTGGTTTACAATCAAAGGTTTACAATTAAATTTGGGCGGTGAATGCATATCCACAACACGGCATGCATGGTGGATAACTGTGCGAAAACGACGAAAAATGCCTTATAGACGCCGGCTGTGATGTGGATAACTCTGTGGATAGTGTTCATAAGTTTGTGCATATGCACAAATGCGGGCTGCCGCTGCATGGAAGCGCCCGGAGGCGCATACGATGCGGAAGGGAACGCATGTGCGGACAAGGAAGATGAGCATTTTGGTGTCGCTGCTGTGCATTCTGGGCCTGGTGGTGACAGGAGTTTCCATGCGCAGCGTGAAAACGGCGGCAAAATCGGCGCAGGGGTTTTGCATCGTGTTGGACGCCGGGCATGGCGGATTTGATCCGGGGGCCATCGGGCCGGGCGGCGTATGTGAAGATGGGATAAACCTTGCTATTGTCAAAGAGGCGCAAGTTCTTTTGCAAGAGCGCGGATACACGGTGCTGCTCACGCGGCAGGATGCGGATGCGCTGGGGCAAACGAAGCAGAGTGATATGCAGCAGCGCCGCCGGATGATCATGGACAGCGGATGCGATCTTATGATCAGCGTGCATCTCAATGCCAATGCCGATGCGAGCTGCCGAGGCCCTGTGGTGCTGTACCGAACGGGGGATGAAGTGAGCCGCGAGGCGGCGCAGATCCTGCAGGATGCGCTCAATGAAGGGCTGAAGATCGAAAAGCCGCGGATCATACAAACGGGCGAATATTTTATTCTGCGCTGCACGGAGGCGCCCAGCCTGATCGTGGAGTGCGGGTTTGTGTCAAACGCACAGGAGGAAGCGCTGCTCAGCGACCCTGAGTATCAAACACAGGTGGCGCAGGAGCTGGTGCGCGGGGTGGACAGCGCGGTGAGACTGTGGCGCGAACGGGCGCGGCCAACACCCCGCAACCGATAACGGGGAGGAGAAGAACAGATGGATAAAGCGGCGGTGCGCCAGATGGGGGCGTTAACGCTGGCGTATATCGGGGACAGCGTGTATGACATATACGTGCGGCGGGACCTGATCGAAAAAGCCCCCAACATGCCGGCGCACGGCCTGCACAGGCAGGCCAGCCGCATCGTGTGTGCGGCCGGGCAGGCGCGGGCCGCCCACCACATACTGGACAGGCTGACAGAGGAAGAGATGGCGGTGTTCCGGCGCGGGCGCAATGCCAACCATGCCACCGTGCCCAAGCATGCCGATATGGCGGATTATCGGGCGGCTACGGGACTGGAAGCGCTGCTGGGAGCGCTGTATCTGATGGGAGAAACAGAGCGGCTGAGCGAGCTGCTCACGTATACGAAAGAGAGCTGGGAGGAAACATAAGCATGGGACAGACGAAACTGAAAGTGGTGCTGCTTGCACACACGCCCAACCCGGAAGAAGCGATCGCGATGAGCGCGCGGCTATGCTATGCCGATACGGATATTGAGGATATCCGCGCCGGTGTGGAAAGCAAAGATCAAACCAAATATCTGCAGAAGCTGATCGAGATGGGGCACCTGTCGCCGATTGAGCATGCGTCGTTCACGTTCGGAATCGAGGGCGTGTCGCGCTCGCTGCTGGCGCAGATCACGCGGCATCGGCTGGCCAGCTTTTCCGTGCAGAGCCAGCGGTATGTGTCCCGCGTGCAGGAAGAAGGCTGCTTTAACTATATTCTGCCGCCGGCGATCGAGGCACTGGGGCCGGAAGCGGTGGCCGAATATGACCGGCAGATGAACGAAATGCAGCGCTGGTACAACGAATGGCATGAGAAGCTCGGCGGCACTCGCGGCAGCAACGAAGATGCGCGCTTTGTGCTGCCCAACGCCGCGGAAACGAAGATGACGATGACGATGAATGCCCGCGAGCTGATGCACTTTTTCCGCCTGCGTTCGTGCAACCGCGCGCAGTGGGAGATTCGCGAGCTGGCGTGGCAGATGCTCAAGCTGTGCCAGGAAGTGGCGCCGGTTCTGTTTAAAAATGCGGGGCCTGCCTGTCTTGACGGTGCGTGTCCCGAAGGGAAAATGACCTGCGGGCGAGCGGCCGAAGTGCGCGCACGCCGGGAGGCGCTTTGATGGCTGACGAACTGTTCGTTTATGGGCTGCAGCCGGTGCGGGAAACGCTGCGGGCGGGCCGCGGGGTGGAACGGGCCTATCTGAGCCGCGAAGGCGGACCGATGGGCGAGATTGTGGCGCTTTTGAAAAAAGCCGGCGTGCCGGTGGACCGGGTAGACGAAGCACGGATGAACGCGCTTTTGCCGCGGGAAGACGGGCGCACAGTGAACCACCAGGGCGTTGCGCTGCGCTTATCGGCGGTGGAATACTGCGCGGTGGATGATATTCTGGCCGCGGCGCAGGCAAAGGGGGAAGACCCGTTTTTGATCCTGCTTGACGGGGTGACCGATCCGCACAACGTGGGCGCAATTCTGCGCAGTGCGGAAGCGATGGGTGCGCACGGTGTGGTGCTGCCAAAACGACGCAGCGCCGGCGTGAACGAAACGGCATACCGTGCATCTTCGGGCGCAGCGGCGCACATCCTTGTTGCACGGGTGACAAACCTTGTATCTGCCATGGAAGAACTGAAAGGCAAGGGCGTGTGGCTGGTAGGCACGGCGGCGGAGGCCGACCCGTGCTATCAAACGAACCTGACCGGTCCCATTGCGCTGTGCATCGGCAGCGAAGGAGACGGCATGAGCCGCCTTGTTCGCCAAACCTGTGATTTTATGACGGGCATCCCGCTTTCAGGGCGTACAGGATCGCTCAACGCGTCGTGTGCGGCGGCGGTGCTGATTTATGAAGTGGCGCGGCAGCGCGGGGTGCGGGCGTGAACGAGGTATACCTGATTGACGGATACAACATCATCGGCGCGATGGGCGACGAGGGAATGTTTTCCCTGGCGCATGCGCGGGACAGGCTGATGGATATGGTGTCTGATTTTGCTGGGTACACGCAAAAAGAGTGTGTGCTTGTGTTTGACGGGCACAAGGTGCAGCGCGGGCGCGGCGCGCAGTATACTCAGGCCGGACCGCTGACGGTGGTGTTCACCAAAGAAGATGAAACGGCAGACCAATATATTGAACGGGAAACCATGCTGCGTGTGCGGCGGGGGCAAACGGTGCGCGTTTGCACCAATGACGGGCTGGAGCAGCACATTGTGCTGGGCGGCGGCGGCCTTCGCATGACGGCGCGGGAGCTGCTGCGCCAAATAGAGGATGCGCAGAAGTCTTACCGGGCCGAGCATATCGAAGTGTTCCGGCCGCAGTATCTGTTCGGGCGGCTGGATGCGCATACACAGGCACAGCTGGAGCGGCTGCGCGTGCCGGAGGATGACGATGGAAGATAAGTATGCGTTGCTGTGCGATGAAGCGTTCGTAGAACTTGCCAGGGAAGACGACCGAGCGATGGAATATCTGCTCGGCAAATACAATTATTTGGTGCGCGTAAAGGCGCGGATGTATTTTCTCATGGGCGCAGAGCGCGACGATGTGCTGCAGGAGGGCATGATCGGGCTGTTCAAGGCCGTGCGTGATTATAAGCCCGGCCGGTCCACCTTTCGTGCGTTTGCCGAGCTGTGCATCACGCGGCAGATTCTCAGCGCGATCAAAGGCTCCCAGCGTGACAAGCACCTGGTGCTCAACAACGCGCTGTCGCTCTCAGCACAGATCGAGCAGGGACAGGGCACATACGGTGACCTGATTGCCGATCCGACTGCAGCCGATCCGGAAACGATCCTGGCCGCCCAGCAGTGGGTGGATGATTGCATGCAGGCAGTGGAAGAAAGGCTGAGCAGGCGCGAAAAAGCGGTGTTTCATCTGTTCCTGGAAGACAGAAGTTATGCCGAGATCGCGGGGGAACTGGGGTGCACGAGCAAAAGCGTTGACAATGCGCTCCAGCGCGTAAAACATAAACTGCAAGATTTGGTTTAACTGCGTTTTTATCGTTGACAAAACCAAACCGTTGCATTAAAATATCAATCGCATACGCGTACTATGGCCTGTTTGCTATGCGTGCGGGTGTAGCTCAGTGGCAGAGCACCGGCTTCCCAAGCCGGCTATGTGGGTTCGATTCCCATCACCCGCTCCAAAACCCAAAAGGCAAAACCCATTAGGAGGGAAAACAAAATGGCAAAGCAACATTTTGATCGTACCAAACCCCATGTTAACATCGGTACGATCGGACACGTTGACCACGGCAAAACCACGCTGACCGCTGCGATCACCATGGTGCTCTCGAAGCAGGGCAATGCAGCCGCTGTCAAGTATGACGAAATTGACAAAGCTCCGGAAGAAAAAGCCAGAGGCATCACCATCAACACCGCTCACGTTGAATACGAGACTGCGGATCGTCACTATGCCCACGTTGACTGCCCCGGCCATGCTGACTATGTTAAGAACATGATCACCGGTGCTGCACAGATGGACGGCGCTATCCTCGTCGTTTCCGCTGCTGACGGC
>JAFSIR010000034.1 GCA_017439715.1 Clostridia bacterium
ATTGCAGACCTTGCGGTAGCGGTCAATGCAGGGCAGATCAAGGCGGGCGCCCCGGCACGGATGGAGCGGGTCGCCAAATACAACCGCCTGCTTCGCATTGAACAGATGCTCGGCAGGCAGGCGCAGTTCGGCGCCGGTATGCAGCGATAAAAAAAGCGGTGTTTTCACACCGCTTTTTATTGTTATTGGGATACACTGATGCGCGCCCCGTCACTTGAGATACGCACATCGCCAAACCGGGTTTGATACACCTTCACTTTGCGTGCATCCAGCAGGTCAAGAATCCTGTCGTCCGCCGGGTTTTTATCCGAACAAGTGATAACCGCATATGTTGGCTGCACCATCTGCAAAAACTCTTCAAAGTTTTTGATCCAGTTTCCATGATACGGCACTTTGAGAAAATCATAGGCGCCCAGAGAAGCATCGATAAGTTCTGCCACGCGGTCTTTCTCTGCATCACCGGCCAGTAAAAAGCTGGTTTCGCCGCACCGAATATCCACCACAAGAGAATAATTGTTATCCCCCTTATAGGCAGCTTCTTTGGGCGGGTAAACGGTGAACACCGTTTCGTCATAGGTAAACGTCATCGCGCTTTGAGGATGCGTTCGCTGTATTTTTTTGGCTTCAATCGCGGCAATATACTCATCATACGGCGTTTTTTCACCGATATAGCCGGGATCAATCACTGAGCCGATCTCAACATTTTCCAGCAAAATATCTGCGCTGCCCACATGATCTTTATCAAAATGCGTTATGATCAGCGTGTCGATCTTGTAGATCCCCATGCTTTGAAGGGCCTGTAGGATCTCCTGTCCATCATCGTCCTCGCCAGTGTCCACCACAACAGCATGGTTGCCCGTGTTGATCAGGATGGTATCCGCTTTACCGATTTTCAGGATGCGCATTTCAAGCCCCGGCGTGTTCGCATGTGAGCTGCCGGCGCAGGCGGCGGCGCATACAGCGCATAATACGAGCATGATGCATAAAAGCTTTTTCATTTAGCACCTCCGCTCTTATTATACACAATTTATCTGACAAGTACGAGCCCCTGAACAAGGATGCCGAGGTTGTCTCGATATATAGAATCAAAATCATCTAACGGCAATGGATTTGTGCCGCGGCCGGCTTCAATGGTGTAACCCGGCCGGTCAAACGATTGGATGAACCAATCCTTATACCCGGCAAAGCCGGATTCATACGGCGTTTGTTCCAACGCGTATCCGCTGGCTCGACTGAACGCTTGACCAATGGCAAGGGCGTAGGGCGGCTGAAAATCAAGATATTTATAATAGATCACTTCACCCTGCGTATGGTAAGACAGCGTTAATCTGTATGAATGCGCTTCTGTTAGAGCGGCTAAAGCAGCACTTTCCGGCTCGCTGAAAGGAGCAGGGCCAACATAGTCCCGCGGGCCTGGCCGGGTATACCCCTGACTTTCTTTGATTTTTTTGGCTTCCTCCCAACCGGCGGGATAGTTCAGGTTCAGATCTACGCCGAGGATATTGGCCTTCCATCCATCGGGAAAAGGAACAGCCGGATAATTGAACGCCAGTTGCTGTGCATTGATAAAAAAGGGTGATTCATTCGGCAGGGCGCCGGTCACAAGATCAACGCCATCCGGATTCACCAACGGAACAACTGTTAGCGTTGTGCTGTCAAACAGATTGCTGGCTGATTGCCCATGAAGCGAGCCGTTGTGTGCGTATGCCGCTGCATATTCTTCCAGAAAACGAAGCAAAACAGGTGTTGTGATCCATTCATTGGCGTGGTGTGCGGCGTTATACAGCACATGCGTGGGGCCGCGGCCGATACACAGTGCGTGCAGCGGTCGCCCCATCACACTGCGGCCAAACTCAGTTGCACGGATAAAAGGATATCGGGCGGTTAGCCCGGTCACAATCTGATCCACCAAAAAAGCGGTGTAGGGAACACCGGTGGGCACTGTGCGAAACGAAAATGGAACAGTAACTGTGCCGCCGATGGGCAGGTTCGTGGGATCAAGATCAGGGTTTGCCGTGATCAGGGCGGTAACGGTGGTGCCGTATGACCGGGCGATTTGATAAAACGTGTCCCCCACGCGGATGGGCAGGCTGCGATATCCGACAAGATAGGGCGTAAGCGCAAGCCGTGTTGCCGGTCCAACGATGCCGTCTGCGTTCAGCCCTTCCTGCGTTTGAAAAATGCGCACTGCTTTTTCCGTTTGCGGGCCAAATAAGCCGTCAATAGGGCCGGGCATCATGCCGGCGCGGTCAAGCGCAAGCTGAACATAGCTGACAAAGGGGCCTTGGGCACCAAAGCGAACAGGATCCATGCGATCTCCTCCTTTTTCTTTTTAGCGTATGCACGGATCACGAAAAAGACGCATTGCGCTGCGGAAAAGGGCTGATTATAATAAATCTATAGAGAGGGAGTGACGTGCATGGAAAATCAGCACATTTTAGTTATGCTTCGCCATATCAACGAGGAGCAGAAGGCCGAGATCGAGCAACTGGGGCCACAATGCCAATGGCGTTACGCTTCAAAGCAAACAGTTTCGGTAGAAGATCTTGAATGGGCACATGTGATCGTGGGCGATCCGGGCCGGGAAAATGTTATGAAAGCGAAGAACCTGCGCTTTTTGCAAACCTCCAGTGCCGGCGTGGAAGGATGGCTTAAACCGGGTGTACTCAAAGAGGATGTGATCCTTGCCAGTGGCACGGGCACGTTCGGTGTTCCGATCTCGGAATATATGGTGTCTGCCGTGCTGATGCTTTGCAAAAACCTGCACATTTTCCGCGATCAGCAAAAACAGCATCTCTGGTCCCGAATCGGGCGGTACAACAACAAAAGTGTGTATGGCTCTGTGGCGCTGTGCCTGGGCGCGGGGGATATTGGCAGCAATTTTTTGAAAAACATGAAGGCTCTGGGCTGCACAACCATTGGCGTGCGCCGCACGGAAGCCGAAGCGCCGCCGTATGTGGATGAAATGGTAACCATCGATCGGCTTGATGAAGTGCTGCCTAAAGCAGATATCATCGGCATGGCGCTGCCGCACACGCCGCAAACCATTGGCATCATGAACAGGGAACGGATCTTTTCGCTTAAGGAAGATGCGGTACTGGTCAACGTTGGCAGAGGCACGGCGGTGGACACGATGGCGCTGTATGAGGCGCTTCAATCGGGCCGCATCCGCGGTGCAGTGCTGGATGTGACCGATCCTGAGCCGCTGCCGGAAGATCACCCGCTTTGGGATCTTGAAAATGTAGTGATCACGCCGCATTGCTGCTCTGCGGAAAACCCCTATCAACGCCAGCGCTCTTTTGAAGTGTGTTGTGAAAACCTCAAAGCATATCTGAACGGGGAACCGATCCCCAGCCTGATCGACAGGGAAACAGGGTATCGTGTTTCGCCCAACGGAAGATAATTAAAAACCGGCATCCCAAAAGGATGCCGGTTTTTCTCATTCCGCCGGCGTGGTTTTCACGGGGCGGGAGCTGTTCTGATTCACAGACGAATCAGTGCTTTTTTTGTTCTGCTGTTTGCTGTTGCTGTTGTTGCTGTTTTCTTTTTTCATGTGATCACTCCTTTTTGTGATGGGCCTATTATGCCCGAGTCGGGATTGAATTATCCATAAACGCGCACAATAGAAGCAAAGGAGGGAATCGATTGCTGATTATTTTCTTTCGCGCACTTGTGCTGTATGTGTTGGTGGTGGCGTTTATCAGGCTGATGGGGAAACGGCAGGTGGGTGAGCTGCAGCCGTATGAACTGGTGATCACGCTGCTGATCGCCGATCTTGTGGCAACGCCGATGCAAAACGTGGGCCTTCCGCTGATAGAAGGGATCATCCCGCTGTTGTCGCTGCTGTTCATGCATAACCTGATTGCACTGCTGACCTATCGCTTTAACTGGTTGCGCACGCTGTTTTGCGGCAAACCGAGCATATTGATCGAAGACGGGCTGATCAACACAAAAGAAATGGAAAAGCTGAACATGTCCGTTGTGGAACTGATGGAGCACCTGCGCGTGCGTCAGGTGGGCAATATTCAGGATGTGCACCGAGCGATCCTTGAAACGAACGGGCAGATCAGCCTTATCCTGCGGCGGGAGGCAAGCCCGCCCACGGCAAGGGAATTGGGCATGAAAACGCAGGAACAGGCGATCCAAATCACCGTGATTGAAAAAGGGCGAGTGAACAGGGCGCACTTGGCCATGCTGCGTGTCAGCGAAACGGCGCTCAAAGCAGCGCTCTGCGCGTTGGGGATAGATAGCGAAAAAACAGTGTATGCGGCGCTGATGGATACCAATGGGATGCTGACCGTGCAGAAACAAAACGCACAGGAAACAAAACAGATCCAAATCAAGGTGACAGCATGAAGCAGTTGGTGATCGCGGTTGCATTGGTGCTTTTGATGGTAGTCGGCTCGCTTATTTGGGAGCAGCACGTTCAGACAAACACGGAAAAGCTAACGCAGCTGCTGGACAGGGCCGGTACAGAGGTTATGCAGAACCGGCCGGCAACACCGCTGCTGCAAGCGTATGAAACGGCCTGGCAGGGCCTTAAAAAGCATTGGGCAATGCTGATAGACCATGAATATCTGTTAAAAGCAGAAGAACTGCTGATCCGTATCAAGATGTATGAGCAAACCAATAAGCGGGATGAGGCCCTTAACGGTATGGCAGAGCTTACACTGCTGCTCAACGAAATGGTGCAAGGATACAAACTAACGCTCAGCAACCTCCTCTAACTTGAAAATTTTATGTGTGCAATATACAATAATTCACATAGAAAGCTTGTGGATGGGAGTGGCGAGTGTGCGAACAGAGATTGTTGAAGTTGTCACTAAACGCCAAGAAAAAGAGTTTGTAAAGTTTCCGGTCGATATGTACCGTGAAAACCTAAACTATATACCGGACCTGTTGAACGATGAGCTGGAAGCGTTCCGCCCCGAAAAGAACCCTGCGCTAGCGTTTTGCAGAGCCAAGCGGTTTTTGGCATACCAAAACGGCAAGGTAGTAGGGCGTATTGCGGGCATCGTCAATATGGCGGCTAACGAAAAATGGGGCACGAAGCGCATCCGCTATTCCCGATTCGATTTTATCGATGATATGGATGTTTCCCGCGCGCTGATGGACAGGGTGATCGAATGGGGGCGCCTGGAGGGCTTTGAAGAGATCCACGGCCCTATGGGGTTTTGCGATCTTGATCAGGAAGGCATGCTGATCGAAGGTTTTGACAGGCCAGGCATGTTTTATACGATCTATAATCACCCCTATTATATCGAGCATATGGAAGCGCTTGGGTTTGTTAAAGATGTGGACTGGCATGAATTCCGCATCACCATTCCGGACAAGCCCGACCCATATATGAAGCGGATGAGCGATATTGTGCTCAAGCGTTACAAGCTCAGCGTTCAGACGCCGAAGAACAAAAAAGAGATCAAAGAGATCGTTCAAACCTTGTTTGAGATTGTAAACCAAGCGTATGACAAGCTGTATGGCACCGTAACGCTGACGCCCGAGCTGATCGAGAAATACTATAAACAATTTATCCTGCTGGTAAACCCGGAATATGTTCGCCTCGTGCGCGATGAGAACAACCGGGCGGTTGGCTTTGGGTTGGCGCTCCCGTCGCTGAACAAGGCGGCTGTTAAATCCAGAGGGCGGCTGTTCCCGTTTGGATGGGCGAGGTTCTTAACAGCACCTAAGGCAAAATCCGATGTGCTGGATCTGTACTTGATAGGCGTTGTGGATGAAATGAGGAACAAAGGTGTGCCGGCGATCCTGATCAACGAGATCGCGGAAACGGCCATTCGAAACGGTGTGAAATACGCCGAATCGGGCCCGGAACTGGAAACGAACGACAGGGTACAGTCTTTATGGAAACGGTTTGAATCCGAGCAGCATAAAAAACGCCGCTGCTGGATAAAAAAACTGTAAAAAAGCGCTCCGCTTTTGCGGAGCGCTTTTTGGTTATGCAGCATTATTTGCGGCGGTTGGAACGCGGGGTGAAGTGAGAGGTCATGGAAGGCCGGCGCAGTGACGGCGATTCAATGCCGAATTCATCCGGATCTTCCGGTGCCAGATCAGCTCTGG
>JAFSIR010000035.1 GCA_017439715.1 Clostridia bacterium
ATGTCGTTTGTATTAACACCTCGTTTTGCATCGCCTTTATGTATATAGCAATGCAGACAACCTTCACTGTATTTTCTGCAACCTCGCCATGGATTCCACATAGCCATATTCTCACCTCATCAAATTCTTATTTATCTAACCGTTCGAATTATTGGAATTTGCCTGTTTACACCGGTGTTCCAACTTCAATAAGGTTGCCATCTAAATCGTAAAAACGAATTACTCGTTGCCCCCAACTATGTGTCATAAGACGATTTACATATTCAATAGAGGGATACAGTCTTTCCAATTTTTCAATAAAGACTTCAATATCCTGTTCTTCAAAATACAATTCACATGAATTACTTTTGAAAACGATGTCTCTTCCTAAAAAGTTTTTCCATATTTTCTCGTCTTGAAGGACAAGACCTTCAGTTAAAATCATATTGCCGTCGTTATCAAGCACTAAATCTATACCAAATAAGTCGTGATAGAATTTTCTCGATTTCTCTATATCTTTAACTGCAATCAAAATGTTCTTCAGTTTCATATCAATTCTCCGTCAAATTCTTATTTATTGGATAGTTGTACTATAATACAACTTGACTGACAAAGAAACTATTAAAAACACCCATAGTTTTTTGAAAAACTATGGGCGTTTTAGTATCTTGTTGTGCTGTCCTTAATTGTACGGCTCTTATCAGCGCCCTTTTTTAAGAGGCCACCGCCGACAACGAAACGGGCCATCATTTTTATAAGGCTTTCATCGTTTACCATCAACCCTGACTGTTCACTTTTGCATAAAGCAAAAGGAAATGAGCATAGATCCTGCTAAAAACAGCTTTTTCAACGCAGAAAGAACGTGCTTATCCGCCCGGAAAACAAAGATTTTGAACTCAAAATAGCGCCCATAGCAAAATGGGCGCGGCAGGTATTGCGTTAGTTCGTATGGATAATATTTTTGCATCGCATAAATCAGGCGGTGTTAATTCAAAGGAGCGCCGCTTTTATAAACGCGATGGGGCATTTAAGAAAAAGGCTGCGATTTTTTATGGGTGGATGCTGATTTTGGCACAGACCGTTATTTTTTTGCGATTACGATCGGCTGATAAAACCCTGTTTCTTCCGGGAATTTCCATTCCACATGGCTGCACCCGCTTGCAAGCAGCAGGCTGGCCAGTTCTTCGCGGCGAACCGCCCTGTATTCACAGTTAAATTTGCTGATTTGCAGCGTTTCTTCATCGTCAATGATATATTGGGTCAGCCTGTATTTGTCTTCGTTCCAAACCCATGTTTGAAAAGATACTCTTTGTCCTTGCTCCGTTTTGTGGATATAAGGCGGGGAATACGGGGGCTTATCCAAAAGAAGCGCATCATAATCCCTGATGCTGGCAACAAAAATGCCGCCTGTTGCGATCCGGTTTGCAATACTCTTCACGGCAGCCGCAAGCGCGCTTTTTGACAGCATGTGCGGCAATGCGTTGTCCATGCAGATTACGATATCAAACTGTTCTGAAAAAGTTTCCGATAAAGCGCAAAAGTCGGCGTGTTCAAAACGGATCTTTACACGGTTTTCTTCCGCCCGCACTTTTGCCTGCGCAATTTCAACATCGCTGATATCCGAAGCGGTCACACAGTATCCAAGCGCGGCAAGGCCGATCGCCTGTGTACCTATCCCGCAGGCACAATCGAGGATATTCGCGGCAATATCGAACCCGTTTTCCTCAAAAAGTTTGTTCAGTATCACTGCCTGCTCCTGTGTTGCTGCCTGCCAATCAACAAACAGCTTATCATAGTGACCAGCCAAGCTATCATAAAAAGTTTGAGTGATATTCATACAAATAGCCCCTTCTTAATTGCTTGTTGTTATTATACCATACGTCTTTCCGCAGAGAACAGCGGAAGGGCTTGCGGCAGACACCTTTATTTTTGCAAGGGAATACAAATAAAAAAGCCATCCTGTTGGGATGGCTTTGCTTGGTGTACCCGACTGGATTCGAACCAGCGGCCTTTAGAGTCGGAGTCTAACGCTCTATCCAGCTGAGCTACGGGTACATAGCAAAAGTGATTATAGCACGCGCTGTGCATAAATGCAAGGATAAAACGAGGCAGGCAGAGAAGTGCAGGGCGGCAAAAAAGCCCGTGTTTAAACGGGCTTTTTTGCATGGAACGGTTTTATCATGCTTTGTCGGACGAGCCGAGCACGTATTTCATTTTGTGAGCCACCACTTCGCAGATCGCGTCACGCGCCGGGGCAAGATATTGCCGGGGATCGAAATGAGTGGGGTTTTCCACCAGATATTTGCGCACACGGGCGGTCATGGCAAGGCGCAGGTCGGTATCGATATTGATTTTGCACACGGCCATGGACGCGGCTTTGCGCAGCAGGTCTTCCGGGCAGCCTTTGGCGTTGCCCATCTGGCCGCCGTACTGGTTGATGATCTCCACATATTCCGGCATAACGGAGGAAGCGCCGTGCAGCACGATGGGGAAGCCGGGCAGGCGGCGGGACACTTCTTCGAGAATATCAAAGCGCATCCGCGGCTCGCCTTTGAACTTATACGCGCCGTGGCTGGTGCCGATGGCGATGGCCAGGCTGTCAACGCCGGTGGAACGCACAAACTCTTCCACATCGTTGGGGTCGGTATACAAAGCATCGTCGCTGGCGCCGTTCGCGGCATCTTCAATACCGGAGAGTTGGCCCAGTTCGCCTTCCACGGTAACGCCATGGTCATGCGCATATTCAACGACCCGGCGGGTGAGCGCAATGTTTTCTTCAAACGGCAGGTGGCTGCCGTCAATCATCACAGATGTAAAGCCCCCGTCGATGCAGGATTTGCACAGTTCAAAAGAACTGCCGTGGTCCAGATGCAGGCAAACATCCAGTCCGGTTTCCAGCATGGCGGCTTCCACCAGCTTGATCAGATAATTGTGGTTGGCGTATTTGCGGGCACCGGCGGACACCTGAAGGATAAACGGCGAGTTCTCCTGCTTGGCGGCTGCCGTGATCCCCTGGATGATCTCCATGTTGTTCACGTTGAACGCGCCAACGGCATAGCCGCCTTCATAGGCTTTGAGCAGCATTTCTTTAGAGGTGATAAAAGCCATGATGATTACTCCTTTATAAATTTTGGTTAAGTTTATTATAGCGCGGTAAAGAGGGAAATGACAAGAAAAGAAAAGGCCCCGGAAACCGGAGCCTTTTTAAACAGCATTTATTCGGCGTAGTTGGTGAAATATCCCTGCACCCAAATGATAGGCGTGCCTTTATCGCCGCTGCCGCTGGTAAGGTCACACAGCGAACCGATCAGGTCTGTCAACCGGCGGGGCGTGGTGCCCTGCGTGGCCATGGAGCCTTTCAGGTCAGCATCCTTCTGGCGGATGCTCTCCTTGATGGCGGCGCGCAGTTCTTCGCCGCTCAGGGAAGCAAAATCGTTATCCGCAAGGTATTTCAGTTTAAGCTCATTGGGTGTGCCCACAAGGCCGGCGGTATAGCCGGGGGAAACAACGGGATCCGCCAGCTCCCAAATGTGGCCCACCGGGTCTTTAAACGCGCCGTCGCCATACACCATTACTTCAATGGTTTTGCCGCTGGCTTCCATCAACCGGGCCTGCACATCTTCCACAAAGGCCTGGCAATCGCGCGGGAAGAGCTTAACGGTTTCTTCCGTGGCTTTATTGGAGCCCAACAGGCCGAATTCAGCGTTAAAGCCGCTGCCGTTAACAGGCGCGGTGAGCAGATGATCCAAACAATAGACGGATTTGGCACCGGCAGCCTTGAGCAGGCGTTCGCTGCGGCGGCGGGAATGGATATCGCAGCAGAGAACATGCTCGGCATACGGGAGAATGGCCGTGGCACGGTTGGCAAAGATCACTTCCACCTCAGCGCCTTCTTCACGGATCAGATCCGAATAATAATCCACATAGTCCACGCCGGTAAACGGATGCAGGTTCCGCCCGAACGCCGCCCGATACTGTTCAAGCGAGAGCACATCGGTATGCGGGTCCAGCCCGGCTTCATCCACCTGATCAAGGGTGACGAGCGGGTTGCCCACTTCATCCGAAGGGTAAGATAGCATCAGCGTGATCTTATCGGCGCCGCGGGCAATGCCGCGCAGACAGATCGCAAACCGGTTACGGCTCATGATAGGGAAAATAACGCCGATATGCCCATCCGGGAATTTAGCGCGTACATCGGCCGCAATCGCGTCAACAGTGGCATAGTTGCCCTGCGCACGAGCCACCACGGCTTCGGTCACAGCAACAACGTCATGATCACGGAACGGGACGCTTTCTTTTTCGGAAGCTTCCAGCAAGGACTGCGTAACGATCGCCGCCAGATCATCGCCTTGGCGAATGATGGGCGCGCGCACACCGCGGGCAATTGTTCCAAAACAACTTGACATGTTTATCGGTCTCCCTTCTTAACAAGTTTATTAAGACGACACGCAAGTATACCACAATTGCGCCTGGGATAAAAGACGGAAATTGTGAAAATTCGCAAAAAAACGTGAATGTGAATTGACAGCAAACCTATAATGGTTATACTGGTCATTAACCGGTTAATCAATATTTGAACAAAAGCGGGGGACGGAAGAATATGATAAACGAGCAACGCAGAGAAGTGTCCATAACACTGCGCAGGCTTGATCTGTTCATGCGGGTCATAGGCATGCAGACAGCGCAGGAAAACGGGCTGTATTTCGGCCAGCTGCCGGCGCTGGAATATATTGAACAAAACGAAGGATGCACACAGCGGGCACTGGCGGATCGCCTGGGTATATCGCCCCCATGTGTTGCCACCAGCGTAAAACGCATGCAGCGGGCAGGACTGATCGAAAAAGTTGGGGATGAGCAGGACCTGCGCGTAACGCGGCTGTACACCACGGAGCTTGGCCGGGCGCATGCGGCCCGCTGCCGCACAGAGTTCGACCGGCTGGACGCACAGATGCTCAGCGGTTTTAGCGAAGAAGAACTGAGCACAGTGCAAGCGCTGCTGCTGCGGATGATCGAAAACATTGGCGATAGGCAAACGCCTACGCGGGAATTGATCCGCCAATTACGGAAAACCGTTAACACAGAAAAGGAAGCATAGGAACATAATGTGGAAAAACCTGATACCGTATATGAAAAAATACCGCTGGGGCATGGTGGTTGGCCCTGCGCTCCTGATAGGAGAAGTAGTTTGTGAAATCTTCATCCCTTTGATGATGGGCAACATCGTTGACAAGGGCGTTTATGCCGGCGATGTTGGATACGTTGTGAGGATGAGCCTTTGCATGGTGCTGGTGGCGATGGTTTCACTTACCTGCGGGATATTGGCATCCCGCGTTTCGTCGCTAACGGGGATCGGATTTGGGTCTGAGTTGCGGCGGGCCATGTTTGAAAAGCTGCAGCATTATTCATTTAAAAACATTGATAATTTTTCCACCGCGTCGCTGGTAACAAGGCTGACAAACGATGTAACGCATATTCAAAACGCGTTTATGATGGGCATCCGCCTGCTGCCGCGCGCCCCGGTGATGCTTATCAGCGCTGTTGTTATGGCGCTGGCGATCAACCGGTCATTGTCCGGCGTGTTCTTTGTGGCGCTGCCCATCTTGGGCGTGATGCTGTACACGGGCGGCGTTTTCGGCTTTAAGCGTTTCAGGGTCCTGTTCAAGAAGATGGACCGCGTAAACAGCGTTGTGCAGGAAAACCTGATCGCGATGCGCGTGGTAAAGGCCTTTGTGCGGGAAGAATATGAAACCGGCAAATTCAACGATGCCAACGAAGCACTTGCCGCTGCCATGATGAAAGCGGAAAAACTGATGATCCTGATGATGCCGGTGATGCAGTTTACCATTTACGGGTGCATCATCGCAGTGCTTTGGTTTGGCGGCAAGCTGGTGGCGGTCGGCTCGATGCGCACCGGCCAGCTCATGAGCTTTGTCAGCTATGTGGGGCAGATCATGGGCTCGATGATGATGCTTTCCATGATTTTTATCCAGCTGGTCACCAGCCGGGCGGCGCTGTCGCGCGTGCACGAAGTGCTCAGCGAAACGCCGGATATTGCGGACCTGCAAACCGCCTGCGGCCCGGTAAAAGACGGGTCGATCCGGTTTGAAAATGTGTCTTATGCATACACGCCGGGGAACACCGTGCTGCACGATATTGATCTTTCAATCGCGTCGGGGGAAACGGTGGGCATCATCGGATCTACGGGGTCCGGCAAAAGCACGCTTGTGCAGCTGATCCCTCGGCTGTATGAAGCAACGCAGGGGCGTGTGCTGGTCGGCGGGCAGGACGTTCGCAGCTATGCGCTGAACGACCTGCGCAACGGCGTTGCCATGGTGCTGCAGAACAACGTGCTGTTTTCCGGCACAATCGCGCAGAACCTGCGCTGGGGCAAACAGGATGCAACAACGGAAGAAATGGAGGCCGCCTGCAAAGCGGCCGGCGCACTTGATTTTGTACTGAACATGCCAAATGGGTTTGATACAGAGCTTGGGCAGGGCGGGGTGAACCTTTCCGGCGGGCAAAAACAGCGGCTATGTATTGCGCGGGCGCTGATCAAGCACCCCAGCATCCTAATTTTGGATGACAGCACCAGCGCTGTGGATATGGCAACGGATGCGGTGATCCGCGCCGCACTGCGCGAATCTTACCATGATCAGACCACGCTGATCATCGCCCAGCGGATTGATTCCGTGCGCGATGCGGATAAGATCGTGGTGATGGAACGGGGCAGGATTGAAGATATCGGCACGCATGAAGAACTGCTGGCCAGATGCCGGGTATATAAAGAGGTTTACAACAGCCAACAGAAAGGGGTGCAGAGCCATGCATAGAGGGCAAAGAATGGCAAGGCCACGCGTCTCCAGGGCAACGCTTGTGCGCCTGATGGGATACCTGAAGCCATACCGCGGGCATCTGATCGCCGTGGCGATAGGGGTGATTGTTTCGGCGATCGCCGGTGTGGCCGGCACATACTTTTTAAAACCCATTATCAACGAGTGCATTGAGCCGCTGATGGGGCAGGCAGCGCCCGATTTTTCAATGCTGGCTGCATGGATTGCTGTTTTGGCCGGTATATATGCGGTGGGGGCGCTGGCAAGCTATGCGTATAACCGGCTGATGGTAACGGTCACAACGGGCACGCTGGCCCGTATCCGCAAAGAACTGTTTGCGCATATGGAAACGCTGGCCATCCGTTATTTTGACACGCATGCTCACGGAGATCTGATGAGCCGCTTTACCAACGATACGGACACGCTGCGCATGGCGCTTTCCCGTGGGCTCACCACGCTGATCAGTTCCTCGGTCAGTCTGGTCAGCACGTTTGCCATGATGCTGTGGCTCAGCCCGATCCTGACGGGGCTGATCGTGCTGATGATGGTTGTCATGCTGTTCTGCCTGAAATTTTTGGGCAAGCGAAGCGCGCGCTATTATCAGCAGCAGCAAAAATCGGTGGGTGACCTGAACGGCTTTGCCGAGGAAATGATTGAAGGGCAGCGCGTGGTGAAAGTGTTTTGCCGTGAAGATGAGATCGTAAACGAGTTTTTGGCGAAAAACGAAGCGCTGCGCGTGGCGGCCACCAACGCAAACACGTATGCCAGCGTGCTGATGCCGGTGATGGGCAACCTATCGAACATCAATTACGCGCTGACTGCCATGGTGGGCGCGGTGCTGACCATTCTGGGCGTGATGGACGTGGGTTCACTGGCTGCGTTTTTGCAGTACACCCGCTCGTTCGGCAACCCGATCACCCAGCTTTCCCAGCAATTCAATGCGATATTGAACGCGCTGGCGGGCGCCGAACGCATTTTTGAAATGCTGGATCAGCCGCCGGAAGAAGACGAGGGCACGGTAACGCTGATGTATGTGCAGGAAGAAGCGGATGGATCGCTGCAACCGAGCGCGGAATACACGGGCCTTTGGGCCTGGAAAGACGGGGAAACGCTGGTGCGGCTGCGCGGGGATGTGCGCTTTGAAGGGGTAACGTTTGGCTATACGCAGGAAAAAACGGTGCTGCATGATGTTTCCCTGTTCGCAAAACCCGGGCAAAAGATTGCGTTTGTCGGGTCGACCGGCGCAGGAAAAACCACCATCACCAACCTGATCAATCGGTTTTATGATATTGAGCAGGGGCGCATCACCTATGATGGGATCGATATTCAGCGCATCAAAAAGGCGGACCTGCGGCGTTCGCTGTCCATGGTGCTGCAAGACACGCATCTGTTTACGGGCACGGTGTATGACAATATCCGGTATGGACGGCTGGATGCCACCAATGCCGAGGTGGAAGCGGCGGCGCGGCTGGCCAACGCCGATGCGTTTATCCGCCTGCTGCCAAACGGTTATCAAACGGTGCTCACCGGGGATGGGGAAAACCTGAGCCAGGGGCAACGCCAACTGCTGGCCATCGCGCGGGCAGCTGTGGCCGACCCGCCGGTGCTGATCCTGGATGAAGCGACCAGCTCCATCGATACGCGCACGGAAAAACACATTGAGCAGGGCATGGACAATCTCATGCAGGGGCGCACGGTGTTTGTCATCGCGCACCGGCTGTCCACCGTGCGTAACGCCAATGCCATTATGGTGCTGGAAAGCGGCCGCATCATCGAGCGCGGGGATCATGAAGATCTGCTTGCGCTCAAGGGGCGGTATTATCGGCTATACACCGGGGATTTTGAACTGGATTAACCGGGTGCGGGCGCGTTCGTTGCGCCCGCACTTTCATATGGGCTTTATTTCACAAAAGACTTGCATTTTTTGCGCTGTGTTATAAAATAGTATAGGTATGAATATACCTGTTAGTTCGGTTCCTAAAAATGATTATAAAGGAGAGAAGCAGTATGAACAAACAGAGCATCACAGACATCCAAGATCTGAAAGGCAAAAAAGTGCTGATGCGCGTTGATTTCAACGTTCCCATGGACGATGAAGGCAACATTACGGACGAAACCCGTATCCGTGGCGCGATGGAGTCCATCAACTATCTGTACAAAAACGGTGCGAAGGTTATCCTGGCTTCCCATTTTGGTCGTCCGAAGGGCAAGTTTAATATGAAATACTCGCTGGCCCCCGTTGCCAAACGCCTGGCCGAACTGGTTGACACCAAAGTGTACATGGCCAAAGACGTTGTCGGCGAAGATGCCAAAGCTTGCGTTGCGGCGATGCAGGACGGCGAAATCGTTGTGCTTGAAAATGCCCGCTTCCACGCTGAAGAAGAAGCCAATGACGCTGAGTTCTCCAAACAGCTGGCGGCTCTGGCCGATGTGTATGTCAACGATGCTTTCGGCACCGCGCACCGCGCCCATGCGACGACCGCCGGTGTGGCCGATTATCTGCCCGCTTATGCCGGCTTCCTGATCCAGAAGGAAGTGGAAGTGATGGGCAAAGCGCTTGAGAACCCGGATCGTCCCTTCGTGGCCATCCTGGGCGGCGCCAAAGTGAAAGACAAGATTGCCGTTATCACCAACCTGATCGAAAAATGCGACACGCTGATCATCGGCGGCGGCATGGCCTTCACCTTCCTCAAAGCCAAAGGCTATGAAGTAGGCGAATCCCTGCTTGACGAAGAGCGCGTTCAGTTTGCCAAAGACCTGCTTGAAAAAGCGGAAGCGCAGGGCGTTAAACTGCTGATCCCGGTTGACACCGTTGTGGCTGACCGTTTTGCGGCCGATGCCGAAGCGAAATTTGTGCCGGCTTGCGAAATTCCGGCCGATTGGCAGGGGCTTGACATCGGTCCGGAAACCCGCAAACTGTTTGCGGCCGAGATCGAAAAAGCGGGCACCGTTGTGTGGAACGGCCCGATGGGCGTGTTCGAATTTGAAAAATTCGCCGAAGGCACCCGCGCTGTGGCGCAGGCTCTGGCGGACAGCAAATGCATCTCCATCATTGGCGGCGGCGACAGTGCGGCGGCCGTGGAACAGCTTGGCTTTGGCGACAAAGTGAGCCACATCTCCACCGGCGGCGGCGCGTCCCTGGAGTTCCTCGAAGGCAAGGAACTGCCCGGCATCGCCTGCATCCCCAACAAATAATCTGAGCACCATTCGCCCGGCGGCAGCGCCGCCGGGCGCACATTTATTCTTTTAGGAGGAAACCATTATGCGTAAACCCATCATTGCCGGTAACTGGAAAATGAACAACACCCCCGCCCAGGCGAAAGAACTGCTGGAAGGCCTCAAACCCTTGATCGCTGGCAACGAAGCGACCGAAGCGGCCGTGTGTGTGCCCGCCATCCTGATCGGCACGGTCAAAGAAGCCATGGAAGGCTCCCAGATCCACCTTGGCGCTGAGAACATGCATTGGGAAGAAAAAGGCGCGTTCACTGGCGAAATCAGCCCTGTGATGCTCAACGCCTTTGACGTGGAATATGTTATCATCGGCCACAGCGAACGCCGCCAGTATTTTGCCGAGACCGACGAAACGGTCAACAAAAAAGTGCTGTCCGCGCTGGCGCACGGCCTCAAACCCATCATGTGCGTGGGCGAAACCCTCGAGCAGCGTGAAGCCGGCGTTACCGACGAGCTGGTTTGCGGCCAGGTGGAAAAAGGTCTGGCGGGCGTCGAGTGCATCGACAACGTTGTGATCGCGTACGAACCCGTTTGGGCGATCGGCACCGGCAAAACCGCCACGGCGGACGAAGCCAACCGTGTTTGCGGCATCATCCGTGACAAAGTGGGCCAGATGCTGGGCGAAGAAGCTGCGGCGAAGATCCGTATCCAGTATGGCGGCAGCATGAACCCGAAAAACGTTGCTGAACTGATGGCGCAGCCGAACATCGACGGCGGCCTGATCGGCGGCGCGGCCCTCAAAGCGGAAGACTTTGCGGCGCTCGTGAACAACCAGAGGTAACCATATGTCTAAAACATTGACCGCACTGTTGATCCTCGACGGCTTTGGCGCGAGCGATCAGCAGAGCGACAATGCCGTTTATGCGGCTAAAACGCCGAATATTGACCGTTTGATGGCGCAGTGCCCGCACACCACGATCCAGGCTTCCGGCCTTGCGGTGGGCCTGCCCGAAGGGCAGATGGGCAACAGCGAAGTGGGCCACCTGAACATCGGCGCCGGGCGCGTTGTGTATCAGGAGCTTACCCGTATCACCAAGAGCATCCAGGATGGGGATTTCTTTGAAAACCCGGCCATGGTAAAAGCCATGGACAATGCCAAAGAAACCGGCCACGCACTGCATGTGTTCGGTTTGTGCTCTGATGGCGGTGTTCACAGCCACATCGATCATTTTATTGCGGTGGTGGAAATGGCGGCCAAACGCGGCCTTGAAAAAGTTTTTGTGCACTGCTTTATGGATGGGCGCGATGTGCCCCCGTCTTCCGGCAAAGGATATCTGGAACAGATGCAGGCCGCGCTTGACAGGATCGGCGTGGGAAAGATCGCCACGGTGATCGGCCGGTATTATGTGATGGATCGCGACAACCGCTGGGAGCGCGTTGAGCAGGCATATAATGCGCTGGCGTTCGGCGAAGGCAACCTTGGTACCGATGCGGTTGCCATGGTGCAGGAAAACTATGATCGCAACGAGACCGATGAATTCATCAAACCCATCGTGATCACCGAAAACGGTGCGCCGATCGGCTGTGTGCAGAGCGGCGATTCCGTGATTTTTGTTAACTTCCGGCCCGACCGTGCCCGTGAGATCACCCGTGCATTCCTGTTCCAGGATTTTGATGGGTTCACGCGCAAAAACGGTTGGTTCCCGCTGCAGTATGTTTCCATGACGCAGTATGATGCGAACTTTGCTGAGCTGCTTGATGTGGCGTTCAAGCCCGTTAAGCTTACGATGACGCTGGGCGAATACATGGCCAGCCAGGGCAAAACGCAGCTGCGCATTGCCGAAACGGAAAAATATGCGCATGTCACGTTCTTCTTCAACGGCGGCGTTGAAAAAGAGAACGAGGGCGAAGATCGGGCGCTGATCCCGTCTCCCAAAGTGGCGACGTATGATCTCAAGCCCGAAATGAGCGCGTATGAAGTGGCGGAAGAAGCGGAAAAACGGGTGCGCAGCGGCCAGTATGATTTGATGATCTTGAACTTTGCCAACCCCGATATGGTGGGCCACACCGGCATTATGGACGCGGCTGTCAAAGCGGTGGAAACCGTTGACGCGTGCGTTGGCCGCGTGGTGGACGCTATTGTGGAATGCGGCGGTTCCTGCCTGATCACGGCTGACCACGGCAATGCCGAGATGATGAAAGACGAATCCGGTGAACCGATGACGGCGCATACGACCAATGTGGTGCC
Source organism: Clostridia bacterium (assembly GCA_017439715.1). GTDB lineage: Bacteria > Bacillota > Clostridia > Christensenellales > QAND01 > RGIG3178. The sequence goes on from JAFSIR010000035.1 coordinate 12,229, forward strand.
GCTCATCTGCGTGGATAAACGCGTAAGCGCCCTGGAAGACGGCGGCGCCCTGTGCGATATCGCACCGACGCTGCTGGCCATGATGGGCCTTGAGCAGCCGGCCGAGATGACGGGCCGCAGCCTGATCAAATAACAGCAAACAGAGCCAGAAAAAGGTCGGAATTTTTCCGGCCTTTTTGATTTGCCGCGTTTCGGGGATTGCGCAGTGATTGCTAAATCTTATATAATAAATTAATTCATTTTTTGGAAGGATAAGGAATGCAATGAAATACAAACTTCTGGCGCTGGACATTGACGGAACGCTGCTCAACTCTGAAAAACAGATCACCGATCGGGTGCGCAAAGCTGTGCGCGCAGCGGTAGACAAAGGGTGCTTCGTGCTGCTGGCCACCGGGCGCATGTATCGCGCAATGTATAAGATCAATCAGTCGTTGGGGCTGACCATGCCCTGTATGGTTTATGGCGGCGGCCAGATCGTGAAAGACGGCAAGATCATTTATGAATGCCCGCTGGATCCGGATATGGCGCACGAAGTGCTCAACTGGGCGCATGAGATCGGCGCGTATGCTCAGGCATATGACGGCGACGATTTTGTGTTTGAAAAAACCTGCTGCTACAGCGATGAATATGCTGAGTTTTGCAACTTCCCCGGCGTGGAAATGCCGAACCTGCGCGAACGCAAAGACCTGCGCACGCCCAAAATCCTGTTCATTTCCGAGCCGGAAAACATTGTTAAATATGAGCGGATGGCCCACGAGAAATATGGCAGCCGTTTGCAGATTTCAACCAGCAAACCGAGGTTTATGGAAATCAACAACCCGAACGCCAGCAAGGGCAACGCGCTGGACTTCCTTGTAAAATCCATGGGCTTAACAGCGGAAAACTGCATCACCATGGGCGATGCAACGCTTGACCTGCCCATGATTGAATACGCCGGCCTTGGCGTGGCGATGGGCAATGCCGACTCGCTGACTAAGAGCCGTGCGGACCTGATCTGCCCCACCAACGATGAAGACGGGGTGGCCTGGGTGATCGAGAACTATATTTTGAACGATCCTACCTGAAAAGAGGCGCAAGATGAACAAAACCATTTCTGTAAACGAGATGGCAAAAGAGGTCGGCCTGGAGATCGTGTATGCCGGCCGCGGGGATTTCACGGCGGTGATCGCCGATATCCACCGCCCGGCGATTCAGATGTCCGGCTATTTCGAGTATTTCAGCTGTGAATGTGTGCAGATGTTTGGCACGCAGGAAATGAAATATGTCGAGGGGATAGACGCAAAAACGCTGGAAGAGCGGCTGCGCACCTATTTCGCCTATCCGATTCCCGTGATCGTGGTTTGCAGCGGCAATGAAGTGCCGGGCTGGATGATCGAGCACGCGCAGCGGTGCGAGGTGCCCATTCTGCGCACGAACAATTCAAGCGGCATCGCCGGCCAAACGATCATGCACTATCTAATGCAGAAACTGGCGCCGGAGATCTCGGTGCACGGCAACCTTGTAGACGTGCACAACGTGGGCATCCTGATCCGCGGCGAAAGCGGCATGGGCAAGAGCGAGATTTCGCTGGAGCTGATCAAGCGCGGCCACGTATTGGTAGCGGACGACACAACGGTGATCCGCAAAGTGGGCCCCGCTACGCTGGTGGGCATGGCGCCGGAAGCAACGCGCGGTTTGATGGAGATCCGCGGCTTGGGCGTGATGGACATTCGCCGCTTTTATGGCTGGGCCAGCGTGCTGGACACCAAGAATGTTCAGATCGTGGTAGACATGGAAAGCTGGGTGCCCGAAAAGGATTATGACCGCCTGGGCTTTGACACCAAATATGAAGTGATCATGGGCGTTAAGATCCCGCACTATGTGGTGCCGGTGCGGCCGGGGCGCAATATTGCCGTTGTGCTGGAAGCCACGGCGATGGACTATCGTTCTAAACGCTCCGGGTTTGACATTGAAAAAGAACTGAACGAACGGCTGAAAACCATTTTTCGCTAAGGGGTGAACGGCGTGAAAGCGAAACTGCTGCTGCTGTTGTGCGCGTTGTTGTGCATGTCAGGCTGCACAAAACCGCAGCCGCCGCTCAATTACACGGCAGCGCTGGAAGCAAACATTACCACCGGGTATGAATGGACCTGCACAACGGAACCGAGCGGCATTGTCACGCTTGTGAAAAGCGAGTATGTGCCGCACGAGGCGGAGCCGGGCCTGGTGGGCGGTGGCGGCACACAGTTGTTTGAGTTTCAGGGCGTGCAGCCGGGCGAGGCGGTGGTGCAGTGCGTGTATCAGCGCGCATGGGAAACCGCCCCGATTCGAACGGAAACGATCGTGCTTGTTGTGGATGAGGCGTTGAACATAACGGTTAAATAATGAGGCATAGCGGATAAACCGAGGCTCGGTTGTCCGCTTTTCTTTTTCTGAACCCGTCAGCATACAGTGAAGGGAAAAGGGGTGACGGCATGACAGAAAAATGGGCGCGTGTGTTCTGCGCCCTGTTGCTGATGCTGCTGATCTGCTTTCCCGGCCTGTTCCGTACTGATGCATCCGAACGGCTGATCGCCCAATGGCTCAGCGCCGGGCGGCCTTCATACGCAGGGGAATTGGAGATTGTGCTGATAAATGCACAGGCGGACGGTAGCGCCCGCTTGCAAACCTGGCTGCGCGGCCGGGCCGCGGCGTTTGAAAAGCAATATTTTGGCATCTATCCGAGCGTTACGGTGATGAGCGCCCAAACGCTTAACAGCAGGATCAAAGAAGGCGACATGCCGGATGTGGTGCTTTGTTCCTCAGAGATGGAAGATGCAACGCTGCGCACCTTTGCCCCGCTGAACGCCCCCGCCTTTTTAACGGCACCGCAGCTTTATCAGGGACGGCTGACACCGATTTGTCAAAACGGGTTTGTGCTTGCGATCCATGAAGATGCGCTGTATGCTCACGGCGTGCTGCCGCCCGGCCTTTATGGGCCGGACAGCGCGTGGACGGAAGAAGCGCTGCAAAAATGGCCGGAAGCTTTTGGATTGGAGGAGGACGCGCTCCTGGCCCCGGCAGCAGCGCTGCTGACCTCTGTGCTGGACGAAAGCACTCAGCAGGCGTTGTGCATGGCCCAAACCTACACCGCAAAAGAGCTGGCGTCAGGCAAGGTGGGCGTATCGGTGGGCACAACCAAGCTTTTATATGCGCTGTATGCGGATAAAAGCAGCCCGTCTTATCTTGCGATCCCGTTGCCCGGCCTTGCGGGAGAGGGGCAGTATGCAGCGGTGTGCAGCACCGGGGAGGAGGAGCGCATGGCGGCCGCCTCCGCCTTTGTATCGTTTTTGTTGAACAAAGCGTCTCAGCGGGCCGTATCAATGCTTTGGGCGGTGCCGGTACGGGCGGATGTGACTTGTGACACGGCAGAACTGAACAGCCTGTGGCTCACCTTTTCCGAGCCGCAGCCAACCCTTGTGTTGGATGCGGCGCAGCGCAGGCAATGGGCTGAGTTGCTGGCTCGAAAAGCCGCGCCTGAGGACCTGCGGCAATGGCTGGAAACGGCTTGCAAAGTGGGTTTTCGCCGTGTAAAATAATCTGTTAGAGATACCAATGAATGGAATGATATGAATGGATATAAAGACCGTATCTGAGCGCTTGCGTCAAAGCCTGCCTGCCCATGCGGTGCAAACCGATGTTCCCATGAGCGAGTATACAACGTTTCGAATCGGCGGGCCTTGCGATCTGATGGTGCTGCCGGAAACGGAAGAGCAAGCGGTGTTTGCGATCAATGTGCTTCGGGAAATGGAGGCGCCGTTTGTTGTGGTGGGCAACGGATCGAATATACTGGTGGCGGATGCGGGGTATCGCGGCTGTGTTGTGCACATGGTGGGCGGCGGTCATACGATCGCCCTGGATGAAAGGGCGGGCCGCGTGTATGCCGGTGCGGGCGAAAATATGCTTACTGTGGCGCGTTTTTGCGCGGAGCATGGGCTGGCCGGTATGGAATGCGTGTCGGGCATCCCGGGCTCGCTGGGCGGCACGGTAGCGATGAACGCCGGCGCCTATGAAAAAGAAATGAAAGATGTGGTGCACGCCGTGCGCGTTTTAAAGCCGAACGGCACGGTGGAATGGGTGCCTTGCGCGGAAATGGGTTTTGGATACAGAACCTCGCGCGTGCAGAAAGAAAACTGGATCGTGCTGGGTGTTGCTCTGCAGCTTTTCAAAGACGATCCGGCAGCGATCCATGAGCGAACCAATGATTACACGCGCCGTCGGCGCGACAAGCAGCCCCTGCAGTATCCGAGCGCTGGCAGCGCGTTCAAACGGCCGCAGGGCTATTTTGCCGCCAAACTGATCGACGATGCAGGGCTCAAGGGCGCGCATGAGGGCGATGCGCAAGTGAGCGAGAAGCACGCCGGGTTTATTGTAAACAAAGGGCATGCCACCTGCCGGCAGGTCAAAGCGCTGATCAAGAAAGTACAGGATGAGGTGTATCGCCAGTTTCAGGTGCGGCTGGAACCTGAGATCCGCTTTTTGGGAGAAGATGCATGAAGATCGTTTCGGATTGCCATACTCATACGGTTTGGAGCGATGGAAAGCAGGAGGGAGACGCGCTGGTGCGCGCCGCGATTGAAAAAGGCCTGAAACGCGTTGTGATCACCGAGCATGGCCCGCGGCATTTGAAGGCCGGACTGCGCGGCGAACGGATAGACGGCTGGCTGCGCATGGTGGACGGGCTGTCTAAACAATATGCCGGTCAGATCGAAGTGTTGCCCGGCATTGAAGCGAACCTTGTTTCACTTGATGGGGTGATCGACGTGCCGACGGACAGGCTGGCTGATTTTGCCGTGGTGGGCGTAGGATACCACCTCAGCGGCCGCGGCATGCGGTTTATAGACAACTTATTTTTTCAGATTGGCCGGCGTATCAGCAACAAAGCGGCCGCTTCGCGCCGGATGACGGATGCAATGATCGCCGCGATCGAAAAGAATGCGGTTTCATTCGTCACGCACCCGGGCCATCATCTGGCGCTGGAATACGGGCGTTTGGCTGCCGCTGCCGCCCGGCGCGGTACAGCGCTTGAGATCAGCGCCCGGCGAGGGCATCTGGTGTTGGCGCTGAAGATGTGAAAACCATGAAAAGTGCGGGTGCACGGTTTATCATCAATTCCGATGGGCATAAGTCTAACGAAGTGGGCGTGTTTGATCAGGCGCTGGCATTGGCAGAACAGGCCGGGCTGAGCGCACAAGATGTGGTCAACGCGGCGGGGTACACGGGCGTGCAGCCCAAAGGCTTGTAAGAAGGGAGCGAAAAGAATGCGTTGTGTGATCGTTACGGGGATGTCGGGCGCAGGGCGTACCATGGCCTTGCATCAGCTTGAAGACATGGGCTATTTCTGCGTGGATAATATGCCGCCGCAGATGATCATAGCGTTTATCACCAGTTGCATGCAAAACAACTCGGTGGAAAAAGCAGCGCTGGTGGTAGATACCAGGGCCGGCGTGTTCTTTGATAATATTTATCAGGCGGTAGACGATATCGGCGCCATGGGCGTGCAGTGTGATCTGCTGTTTTTGGAAACGGCGGATGAAGTGCTGATCCGCCGCTACAAGGAAAGCAGGCGGCGGCACCCGCTTGATGCGGACAGCGTGCTCTCCGGCATTGCCCAGGAACGCAAAAGAATGGCCAAGCTGCGCGAAATGGCGCGCTATGTGATCGACACGTCCGTGCTGCTGCCACGGGAACTGGGCGATATGCTTTGGGCGATGTTTTCCGACGGTGAGCGGCGGGACACGATTTTGCCCGTGGTTGTTTCCTTCGGGTATAAAAACGGCATTCCGGTGGATGCGGATCTGGTGTTTGACGTGCGTTTTCTGCCCAACCCGTATTATGATCCGGAGCTTAGGATGTTCAGTGGTTTGGATGAGCCGGTACGCAGCTATGTGTATGATCATGAGGTCACCCGCGAGTTTGAAGAAAAACTGATGGACATGCTGCTGTATTTGCTGCCCCATTATCAGCAGGAAGGCAAGTTTCAGCTGGTGATCGCCATTGGGTGCACGGGCGGGCGGCACCGTTCGGTGGCCGTGGCGCAAAGCGTGTATAAACGACTCAAGGAAACGGGAATGCGCTGCGTTGTGCAGCACCGGGATATCGGGAAGGATGCGTTGAAAGCATGAGCGCAGGCCCCTCGTTTTCTGCGATTGTAAAAGACGAGCTGCTGCGCACGGAAGTGCGGCATGAGGATTGTCGGCATGCCGAATGCGCGGCCCTTTTGCAGGCAAGCGGCAGTTTGGTGCTGTCCGGCCGGCAGTGGCACCTGCGGCTGACAACGGAATTGCCCGCTTTGGCACGCAGGGTGTATTCGTATTTAAAAAAGAACGTGCAGGCGCCGATCGAACTGATCGTGAATCGGGGCAGCAGCGTAACGGCACGCCCGTCCATTGCGGTGGATCTTTCCGGGCAGGAAGAAGCGCTGGACCTGATGACACGGCTGGGTATTTTTAAAAATGGGCAGCCGCTTCGCACAACGCCGGCGTTTATCCGCCGCTCTTGCTGCCGTCGCGCGTATCTGCGCGGCATGTTTTTAGCGTGCGGCACCATTGTGCAGCCGGAAAAGGCGTATCATATTGAATGGGTGTTCAAGCAAAGCGAACTGGCGCAGAGCGTGCAGGTGTTTTTGCTGACCATGGATATTTCCGCTTCCCTTGTAGAGCGGAACAAGCGCTTTGTTGTATACACCAAAGACGCGGAAAGCGTGAGCACTGTGTTGGCGGGCATGGGTGCGCATAACGCGGTGTTTGCGTTGGAGAACACGCGCATTGTGCGCCAGATGAAAAACGATGTGAACCGCGCGGTGAACTGCGAAACGGCCAATGTGACACGCGCGGTGGACACCGCGATGCGGCAGATCGCCTGCCTGCGCTTTTTGCGCGATAACGGAATTTTGGAACAGCTGGACAGCGCGCTGCGCGATGCGGCGGAAGCGCGGCTGAACAACCCGGAAGCGAACCTGAGCGAGCTGGCGGCAGAGATGGAACCGCCGGTTGCCAAATCAACGATGCACAGGCGGCTTACAAAACTGGAAAATTTAGCGGCAGAGAGCGGCTTTGCCGGCTGAGAAAGGGGGAACGGAATGAGCGATTTTTGTCACTTGCATGTGCATACGGAATACAGTTTGCTTGATGGCGCGGCGCGCATCCGTGACCTTGTTGCCAAAGCAAAAGAACTGGGTATGACCCATCTGGCGATCACGGACCATGGCGTGATGTATGGCGTTGTGGAGTTTTACAAGGCCTGCAAAGCGGCGGGGATAGAGCCGATCATCGGGTGTGAAGTGTATGTGGCCCGCCAATCAATGACGGATAAACAGGGCCGGGCCGACAGGGAATACAGCCACTTGCTGCTGTTGGCCGAAAACCAAACGGGATATAAAAACCTGGTGCGCCTTGTTTCGCAGGGTTGGCTGGAAGGTTATTATTATAAACCGCGGATCGATTATGATTTTCTTGCGCAGCACAGCGAAGGGCTGTTCTGCCTGTCTGCCTGTTTGTCGGGTGATATTCCCCAGCTGTTGGCCGACCGCCGCATGAATGACGCGCGGGCACTGGCGGCACGGCTGAAAGACATGTTTGCGCCCGGCCATTTTTATCTGGAGATCCAGGATCATGGCCTGCCCGAGCAAAAGCGGGTGAATGCAGGGCTCAAGCAGCTGGCCGATGAGCTTGGCCTCCCGCTGGCCGCAACCAATGACGTGCACTATATGGCCAAGGAAGACGCTGCGGTGCAGGACGTACTTCTTTGTGTGCAGACCGGCCGTTTTCTCGATGAAACGGATCGCATGCGCATGGGCACCGACCAGATGTATTTCAAGAGCAGGGAAGAAATGGCGGCTCTGTTCCCCGATTGCCCGGAAGCGATCACAAACACCATGGAGATCGCCAGGCAATGCCATGTTGAAATGGATTTTAACAGCAGGCATTTGCCGTCATTCCCGCTGCCGGAAGGCAAGGACAGCAGCATCGCGCTGCTGACCGAGGTTGCACAGGCCGGGTTTAACGAGCGCTATGGGAAGAATAAAAACGCATTCGAGCGGCTGATGAACGAACTGCGCGTGATCGACTCGATGGGCTTTGCGGATTATTTTTTGGTTGTGTGGGATTTTATCCGCTTTGCCCGGGAAAACGGCATCGGTGTGGGCCCCGGCCGCGGCAGCGCAGCCGGCAGCGTGGCTGCCTATTGCCTTGGCATCACGGATATTGACCCGCTTGAGCACGGGCTTATCTTTGAGCGCTTTTTGAACCCGGAACGTATCACCATGCCGGATATCGACACGGATTTCTGCTACGAACGGCGGCAGGAAGTGATCGATTATGTGATTGAAAAGTACGGGTCTGATCATGTGTGCCAGATCATTACGTTCGGCACAATGAAAGCCCGCGCCGTGATCCGCGATGTGGGGCGTGTGATGCGCATCCCATACAGCGAGGTGGACCGGATCGCCAAAATGATCCCCCAGCAGCTGGGTATCACGATCGATGACGCGATCAAGATCAATCCTTTGCTGCGCACAGCCATTGCCGAAGAAGAGCAAACGCGGCGGCTGATCGAAATGGCGCGCAAGCTGGAAGGTATGCCGCGGCACAGCGGTACGCACGCGGCCGGCGTTGTGATCTCGCGCGAACCGCTAACGGATATCATCCCGCTGCAGCGCAATGATGAAACGGTTACAACCCAGTTCCCCATGGGCGCGATTGAAGAACTGGGCTTGCTGAAGATGGACTTTTTAGGCCTGCGCAATGTTACGATCATTGAAGATGCGGTGCATCTCGTTGCACAAACAACGGGGCGGCGGCTAGACATGCGCACCATTCCGCTGGATGACCAGGAAGTGTTCCGCATGATCTCCCGCGGAGATACGGACGGGGTGTTTCAGCTGGAAAGCGGTGGCATGCGCGCCTTGCTGCGCGATTTGCAGCCCAACTGCTTTGAAGATATCGTTGCCTGCATCTCGCTTTATCGTCCGGGTCCCATGGTGGAAATTCCGCGGTATGTGGCCGGCAAACGCGATCCTTCCAAAGTAAAGGTGGCCACAGAAAAGCTGCATGATATTTTGGATGTAACCTATGGTGTGATGGTGTACCAGGAACAGGTGATGCAGATCGTGCGCGACATCGCAGGATACTCGTTTGCCCGAAGCGATCTTGTGCGCCGCGCCATGAGCAAGAAAAAACATGATGTGATGGAGCAGGAACGGCGCACCTTTGTATACGGCTCGGAAGACGGGACTGTGCCCGGCGCGGTGAAAAACGGCGTAAGCGCCGAGATAGCCAACACCCTGTTTGATTCCATGACGGATTTTGCCTCGTATGCGTTCAACAAATCCCATGCGGCGGCCTATGCGCTGATCGCTTACCGCACGGCATGGCTCAAAGCACATTACCCGGTGGAAACCATGGCGGCGCTGATGAATTCCTGCTTATCGGATACGGACAAGATCGCCCAATACATCACGTATTGCAGGCGCTGCGGTATTGAGGTGCTGCCGCCGGATATCAACTATAGCGAAACTCGGTTTGCCGTGCAGGATGGCAAGATCCGCTTTGGCATGTGCGCGGTGAAAAACGTGGGCGAAAAAGCGGTGGAAAGCGTGATTGCCGAGCGGCAGCACCATTTGTATCATGATTTCTTTGATTTTGTGCGCCGCGTGCCGGGCGACATGATCAACAAACGCATGGTGGAAAGTCTGATAGCGGCCGGATGCTTTGACTCGATGGGCTATAAGCGCGCATCGCTGATGGCGGTATACGAAAAAGTGATGGACGAAATGGCCCAGGCGCATAAACGCAATGTGCCCGGCCAGCTGTCTTTGTTTGATGACGGCAGCGCCATTGGCAGCGAATTTAACCGCGAGTTGCCGGATCTGCCTGATTTTGCGCCCCGGGCAAGGCTGATGCTGGAAAAGAGCGTAACAGGCATTTATATTTCCGGCCATCCGCTGGATGAATATGCCGACGATATGGAAAAGCTGCCTTATTCGGTAACAGACATATTGGCGGATGGGGAAGCCGGCGGCATGGACGGGGATACCGTTGTGCTCGGCGGCGTGATCACCGAACGGCGGAACAGAACGACCCGTAACCAATCGCTCATGGCGGTATGCACGCTGGAGGATATGACAGGGTCTATTGAAGTTACGGTGTTCCCCCGCCTGCTTGAACAGTATGACGAGCTGCTGCAAATAGACGTGGTGGTGCTCATCCGCGGCCGTGTGAGCATCCGGGAAGATGAAGCGCCTTCGATCCTGCTGGATTCGATGATGACGTTTGCCCCCGGCCGGGGTGACCCGGAAACCATGATGAGCACAATGCAGCGCCAGCGCATGCCAAGCGCGGCTCACGCGCCCAGCGGCGAAAACCTGCCGCGGTATAAAGAAGTGGCAAATAAAGCGCCTGCAGCGAATAAAACGCTCTGGCTGCGCCTTAAAAGCTTTGACAATGGGTTTATGATGACAGGGCTTTTAGCGCTGCTGAACGAACATAGCGGGAAAACTGAGGTAAAAGCCTATGCGGTTGATAGCGGCCGGATGCTTAAACTAAGGGCAACGACGGACGCAGGCTCCGAAATTATGGAAATTCTATCTGTATATTTGGGCGAAAATAATGTAAAATTGACTTAAAACTTCATTTAATAATCATTCCGGTTAGGGAGGCAGTATAAAATGGCGAAAAAGAAAGAAATCAGGCGCATCGGTGTTCTGTCCAGCGGCGGAGATACGCCCGGTATGAACGCAGCAATCCGGGCCATCGTGATGGTTGCGGAAGAGAATGGAATTGAGACATATGGAATCCGCGGCGGTTTCCGCGGCATGATCAATGGCGATATCGTTCATTTGGATCCGAGTGTAGTGCGCACGATTGCCCACAAAGGTGGCACAATTTTAAAAACTTCCCGTTGCCCGGAATTTGTAGAAAAGGAAGGGCAGGAACGCGCTGTGCAGATGGCGCAGGCGTATGATCTTGACGGCGTTGTGACCATTGGCGGCGATGGCACCATGCGCGGCGCAGCGGCGCTGTGCGCGCTCAACATCCCGACGATCACCCTGCCGGGCACCATTGATAACGACTTGAGCTACACGGATTATACCATTGGGTTTGATACCGCCGTGTCCGGTGTTATCAATGAGATCATTAAGATCAGAGACACCATGGTTTCTCATGATCGCATCGGCGTTGTGGAAGTTATGGGCAACAGATGCGGCGATATCGCCCTGCATGCAGGATTAGCCGGCTCGATGGACTATATCATTCTGCCGGAGATGGAATATGATATCGACGTTATGTGTGCCGAACTGAAGAAGAAAGCACTCAAAGGCCATCCGACGAGCATGATCGTTGTGGCCGAAGGGGCGGCGCACGGCAACGAAATGGCAAAATATATCAACAGCCGCACCGGGCTGGACACCAAGAGCGTTGTGCTGGGCTATACGCAGCGCGGCGGCAGCCCCACGGCGCGCGACAGGATCCTTGCGGCGCGTTTGGGCCAACATGCGGTAAGGCTGCTCACAAGCGGCGTGAGCAACAGAGCAGTGGGCGTGCGCGGCGACGTGGTGGTGGATATGGACATTATGGAAGCGCTTGAAAAACCGAAGGTGTTCAACCGCGAACTGTATGATCTTGCCTGCACGCTGGTCAGGCAATAAAGCCGTTTTTGTGTAAAAAAGCGAGAAATTACGGTTGCATCTATAACGATCGGATGGTATAATATCTTGCGTTATTGATGACTGGAGGGTGAACCTTTTGAATATTGTTTTGACGATCAGCCAAATTCTGCTTTGCATTCTTTCCGTTGTCGTTGTTGTGTCGGCGATGATGCAGGAACCCAAAGACGCCAACTCTCAGGCGATTTTTGGCCAGTCCGGCGGCGGGAATTATACGGAGCGTATGAAAAAACATACCCGGGAAGGAAAGTTGAATACCATCACCAAATATTCCGCCATTGCGGTTGCGGTGATCTCGTTTGCGCTGGTCGTGCTGCAGCGGTTCATGGCGTAGTCATACTTTCGCATACTGAAAACAGATTGATCGGGTATCCCTATGGACACCCGATCTTTTTTCATTGTTTTTGATCGTTGGGAAAGAATAGGGTCGAGATGAAAAAAACGGATAAACAGCAAAAAATGATATCTTACCTCGGCCGAGTCAAAGCGCCGGTTGAAGTGGAACAGGCGGCAAAGGACACGGGGGATCGCCAGGCGGAGCAAACACTGGCCGCGCTTTTGCGGGCCGGCCGTGTTGTGCGCACCCGCAAAGGGCGGTATGCACTGCCGGAAAAAGTGGGGCAGATCAGAGGCACTGTGTTTACCACTCGCAAAGGCACGGCCTATCTTGTACAGGAAGACAAGAAGGACGATCTTTTTATCCGCCAGGAAGACAGGAACGGCGCCATGCATGGCGACACGGTAGTAGCCCGCGTGATGCCCATGCGCGGCCGCTTCCGCATGCGGAACGCAGCCGTGCTGGAGATCACGGAACGCGCCCACACGACCCTTACCGGTGTGGTGCGGCGCGAAGCGCGCACAGCCTTACTTATTCCGGAAGACCCGCGATTTGATGCCGTCGTGATCCCGGCCAAACACCTCAATGATGCGCAGTCAGGCCAGATCGCTGTGGGGCGGATATTGACCTATCCTACAGACTATGCACCTGCCACGGTGGAGATCATTGAAATTTTGGGCGATTCCAGCTCCGCACAGGCGCAGCTGCTTGCCATCATTCGCCAGTTCGGATTGAAAGATGAGTTTGAGCCGCAAACGCTGTCCTGCGCTGAAAAGGTTCCGCTTTCTGTTTCGGAAAAAGATCTGCGCGGGCGGGCAGACTATCGCTCGCTGTACACCGTAACGATCGATGGGGCCGATGCCAAAGACTTTGACGATGCGGTATCTCTTGAAAAAACGGAGCATGGGTGGACGCTGTACGTGCACATTGCGGATGTTTCGCATTATGTAGCCCCGCAGGATCCGCTGGACAGGGAAGCGCAAATGCGCGGCACCAGCGTGTATTTTCCGGGCCTTGTGCTGCCCATGCTGCCCGAAGCGCTCAGCAACGGTATTTGTTCGCTCAACGCGGGGGTAGACCGGCTGGCCGTTACCTGTGTGATGGAAACGGCAGAAGACAGCACGGTTTTAAGCTATCGGTTTGAGCGCAGCGTGATCCGCGTGGATCAGCGAGTCACATACGAAAAGGCCAACGCGTTTTTGGAGCAGGGCGAGGTGCCCGAAGCGTATGCCGGGCAAACGATGGCGCTGCTCAAAAACATGGCAGCTTTGGCAAAACGCTGCACCGAACGGCGCTTAGCCCGCGGGGCACTGGATTTTGATTTGCCTGAGCCGGCTTTTGTTCTGGATGAAACAGGGCGGGCGCTGGACGTGTTTGTGCACCCGCGCGGGGTGTCCAACCGCATGATTGAAGAATTTATGCTTATGGCCAACGAATGCGCCGCTGCGTTTACCAAAGAAAGGCATTTGCCGTGTTTATACCGCGTTCATGAAGATCCGGACAACAGCCGCCTGGAAGCGCTGAGCGAGCTGTTAAAAGCTTTGGGGGAAAAGGTGCCGCCGGAATTGGGCTCACCCAAAACCCTGCAGGCTGTGCTGCGCGCAGCGGAAGGCAAGCCGTATGCCGCGGCGATCAACCATGTGACGCTGCGGGCCATGAAAAAAGCGCGTTACAGCCATGAGCCGATTGGGCATTATGCCTTGGCGGCAAAGGATTATTGCCATTTCACATCGCCCATTCGCCGGTATCCGGATATCACGGTGCACCGCGCGATCACCGCGGCAATCGAGGGGCGAGAAAAGGATACGGAGCGGTTTGCCGTGTCCATGCCGGGCTGGGGCGATCAGTGCAGCGAGTGTGAGCGCATTGCCATGGAGGCAGAGCGTGCCGTGGACGATTTAAAATGCTGCGAATATATGCAGGACAGGCTGGGCGAGATATTTACCGGCACGGTAGCCGGGGTCACGGAGTTTGGCCTGTTCGTAGCGCTGGAAAACACGGTGGAAGGGCTGGTGCGCCTTTCCGGGCTGGATGATGACGAGTATGAGTTTGATGAGCGGCTGTTTTGTGTGGAGGGCCATATGACCGGGCGCAGGATCGCGCTGGGCGACACGGTGAAAGTACAGGTGGCAGCCGTGGATCTTGGCCAGCGGCGGATCGAGTTTGAGTTGGTGCGGAATCTGCCGCCTCACCGGCGCCGCCGCAGGCGATAGAATTATTTTGCTGAATATGGTATACTATAAATAAAGAAAGGCGGGGGAATGGCATGCCTGATCCAAAACGGATAAACATACAAAACAGGCGGGCACGCCATGAATACTTTGTGGAGGACACGATTGAGGCCGGTCTTGTGCTGTATGGCACGGAGGTAAAATCCATCCGCAATGGAAACGCCAATCTTAGAGACAGTTATGCTGTGATCCGCAACGGAGAAGTGTTTGTGCAGTCGTTCCATATCAGCCCGTATGAGCAGGGCAATATCTTTAACCGCGATCCCATGCGGGAGAAAAAGCTGCTGCTCAACAAAGCCGAAATACGCAAGCTGCAGGCGCAGGTTACCCGCGAAGGATACACGCTGATTCCGCTGTCAGTGTATTTTAAAGGCAACCGTGCCAAGCTGGCGCTGGGTGTATGCAAAGGCAAAAAGCTGTATGATAAGCGCCAGAGCATGAAACAACAGGATGATCAACGCGCGATGGAGCGGGCTGCCCGCGATCATCAGCGCGATCATAATTAACCTTGGGGGCGTAACGGTTTCGACGGGATCGCCTGGGGTATGATAAGCGAGCCGCAGTCGCCGGGGCTGCGCAAAAAACCGGCAATTAAACATTAAACGCGAACAATAATAAAGTCGCTCTCGCTGCGTAAGCAGTGACGTTCCGCCCGTTTTACCCGTGGAATGGAGTCGGAGCGTCAATGACACGGGGAACCGATACCGGTAAGCTTTGCCCGGTTATTGTATTTATGAAGCTACCAATTGTGAGATCCTGCAGGTGCGGAGCTCACAGGCGGGAACAATAAACCATCTGCTGCGCTCGGAGAAAGTCATACAACGGGGTTTTCGGACAGGGGTTCGACTCCCCTCGCCTCCACCAAATGGACATTGGACGAACATCTATTTTTTCAAAGGCGGTTTCGCCGTAGAGGTTCGGTTCTGATGTCAAAACAGAAAATGAGGGTCAAGGTTGTAAAAACCTTGGCCCTCACTTTTTTGTCTTAGGCGTCTTCGGTGTCGTTACGCTGCTTCAGCCACTCTTC
>JAFSIR010000036.1 GCA_017439715.1 Clostridia bacterium
CAAAAAAACGGCCGGAGTATCCGGCCGTTTTCGGTCAACAATTGATTCCAAACGAGATCAACATGGATCTTAACTGAGAAAGTGGCAAGCCAAGAACATTGAAATAGCAGCCCTCTATGCCTTGGATGAAAACGCCGCCTCTACCCTGTATCCCGTAAGCGCCCGCCTTATCCATCGGCTCGCCGGAAGCAATATAGGCATCGATCTCCGCTTCCGTCATGGGCAGAAAGGTCACTTCAGTTCGGCAGGGCTTTTCAAGCGTTCTGTTTACTGACGTATCGATCACGCTCAGCCCCGTATACACAGTGTGCCGGCTGCCCTGCAGCCGCATGAGCATGCGTTTGGCGTCCGCCTCATCTTTGGGTTTGCCCAATATCTCGCCGCCATGCACCACAACAGTGTCCGCCCCGATCACGATCGCATCAGGCTCAGTCTGCGCAACAGCGCGGGCTTTTCTGCCCGCAATGATGCAAACAGCCTCTGCCGGGTCTGTGCCCGGCGCCACGGTTTCATCCGCCTGCGCTGTTTTGCATTCATAAGGCAGCCCCAGCTGTGCCAGATACTCGCGCCGGCGTGGCGAACCGGAGGCCAACACAATTTTTCGTTCCATTATGCAGTCCTCAGTCTCTGGCTAGTTTGATTGCCTTTGTCGGACATTTTTCAACGCACACGCCGCAGCCCGTGCACAGCGCTTCATCCACGATCACCTGGCCATTTTCCAGCTTGATCGCTTTTTGCGGGCAGTTGCGCGCGCACATGCCGCAGTGGATACACGCGGTTTTGCAGGTAGCGCGGGCATCTTTAGCAGGCAGCTGCGTGCGGCACAGCGGCCGCGCCACGCGCTTATAAGGCAAACACCGGATCACCTGGCGCGGGCATGCCGCCACACAGGTGCCGCAGGCATGGCATTTGTTTTCATCGATCACCGGCAGCCCATCAATGATCTTGATCGCGTCAAACGCACACACGGCCGCGCAATCGCCAAGGCCGATACAGCCCTGCGGGCAGCCTTTTGGCCCATCCACAACCAGCAGCGCAGACCGGCAGCTCTGCACGCCCTTATACTCATACCGGGCCGGAGAATTCTTCCCACAGCCCTGGCACAAAACAGTGGCTACCGTGCGTTCCATTGCTGTTGTTTCAAGGCCGAGGATGGCAGCAATCTTGGCCCGGTTTTCATTGCTGACAACCGCACACTCATTAATGCCGGATACCCCTTCAACAAGGCGCGCAGCATAGGCATCACAGCTCGGGTTTCCGCAACCGCCGCAATTGGCACCCGGCAGCAGTTCCCGAACCTGATCGACACGTTCATCTGCTTTAACTTCAAACTTTTTGGCAGCATAGCCCAGCAAAAGGCCAAACAATAAGCCCAATATGCCGACTGCCGCCGCAGGAATGATTATATTCACAGTATTTCCTCCTTACAGCAGCCCGGAAGTAAGCCCGGAGAATCCAAGGAACGCAATGCTCATCAGCCCTGCCGAGATCAGCGCAATCGGGAAGCCCTGCAAAGCAGGCGGGATATCGCTGGTGTCCAGCCTTTCACGGATGCCCGCAAACAGCACGATGGCAAACGTGAAGGAAATACCGCCGCTGATGCCGGCCAAAAGCGTGTAAAAAAGGTTATAACCGTTCTGAATGTTCAAAATGGCTATGCCCAGCACGCAGCAGTTCGTTGTGATGAGAGGCAGATAAATGCCCAGCGCTTTATACAGTGCCGGCGACGCTTTTTTAATAAACATCTCCACAAACTGCACCAACGCCGCAATGACCAGGATAAACACGATGGTCTGCATGTATTCCATGCCCATCGGCACAAGAATGGAATAGTGGATCAAAAACGTGATCACGCTTGACAGCGCCAATACAAATGTGACCGCAATGCCCATGGAAACCGCTGTGTCGATCTTCTTGGATACACCCAAGAACGGACAGATACCAAGGAACTTACTCATCACAACGTTTTCAACCAAAACGGCATTGATAACGATAATAAGAACGCGAAGGATCTCAGACATTATGCTTTGGCCCCCTTCCGTTTCTCAAAATAGCCAACAATCAGGTTGGCCGCCGCAATGTAGAAGCCGAACACGATAAATCCGCCCGGCGCTTGCGCAAACATGGTGGCCGGCTGGAAAGATGCGCCCAGCACCTGCGCACCAAACCAGGTGCCCGCGCCCAGGATTTCGCGAATGCTGGAAATGATCACCAGAGACATGGTAAACCCAAGGCCCATAAAAATGCCGTCCGCCGCCGAAGCGATCGGCCCGTTTTTACTGGCAAACGCTTCTGCGCGGGCCAGGATAATGCAGTTAACAACGATCAGCGGAATGAAGATGCCCAGCGATTCATTCAGCGCCGGTAAAAAAGCTTTCATCAGCAGTTCCACGATTGTAACAAAACTGGCAATGATAACAACAAATGCAGGAATACGCACTTTATCCGGGATGAAATTGCGCAGCAGCGAAATCACAAGGTTGCTGCCCAAAAGCACAAACGTGGCTGCCAGGCCCATGCCCAGGCCGTTGGCTGCCGAGGTAGACACCGCGATGGTCGGGCAGGTGCCAAGCACCAACCGGAACGTCGGGTTCTCCGTGATTATACCGTTTTTGACAATTGATTTGAATTTCATTTTGCTTTCCCCTCACCAAATGCCTTCGGCCGGATGTATCTGTCGATCAGCGGGGTGCATACGTTCAAGAACAGGATCGCATACGTTACACCCTCAACATAAGCGCCGAACCGGCGGATCACGCCCGTAAGAATACCTGCAAGCAGGCCCATCAAAAACTGGCCCGCCGGCGTGCAGGGGCTGGTCGTATAATCATTGCACATAAAAAATGCACCCATCAGCGCACCGCCGGAAAGCAGCGCATAGAGCGGGTCGCCCGTGAAAAGCCCGCCGTAGCCTCCAAAGATCCAGGCAAAACCGGCAACGCCCACCACAAAACCGACCGGCGTGTTCAGGTTGATGACTTTACGGATGATCAGGTAAGCCGCCCCCACCAAAAGGGCGATCTTGCAAACTTCGCCAATGCTGCCGTCTACATGGCCGAACAGCAAATCGGAATAGCCGGCCGGTTGGCCAAGCTTATACGCTTCCAGCGGTGTTGCGCCCGACACAGCGTCCACTGCATTGGACCAGGTGGTCATCATGCTGGGCCAGCTGGCAAGCAGGAAGGCACGGGCCGCCAGCGCCGGGTTCAAAAAGTTATGGCCCAGGCCGCCGAACGGCATTTTCACGATGCCGATGGCGAAAACGCCGCCCACAAAGGGGAGCCAGAGCGGCACGGTCGGCGGGCAGCACATGCCCAGCATCAGGCCGGTGACCACTGCGGAAAGATCTTTAAGAGAGTTCGGCTTTTTCATCAGCTTGTTGCAGGCCCATTCTGTGATCATACTGCCTGCAACACAGCTGAACAGCACCGCCCAGGAATAGGCGCCAAAACGGTACAGCGCAAACAAGGCCGAGGGTAGCAGCGCAATACAAACGTCCAGCATAATGGATTGCACAGTTTGCCTGCCGCGCACATGAGGCGAAGAAGAAGCAACAAATTTAGCCTGTTCCATTATTTTCCACCCTCCTTCTGTTTGGCTGCCTTTTCGCGCCGGATGCGGCCGATCTCCGCTTTTGCCAGCCGGATCCCCTGCACGATATGCCGCTTGCTCGGGCACACATAGCTGCAGGAGCCGCACTCGATGCAGTTCATCGCAAGATAATCTTCCGCCATTTCCCAGTTCTTTTTGCGCGACCATAGGTCGATCTTCAGCGGCATCAGGCCCATGGGGCATGCATACACGCATTTGCCGCAGTGCAGGCAGCTGCTTTCATCCGGATAATTTGCATAGCCGGCATTGAGAACAAGAATGCCGGACGTGCCTTTTACGATATGCACCCCATCATCAAACTGGGTCACGCCCATCATGGGGCCGCCGGAGATCAGCTTTTTCACGTCGCCTTCATAACCGCCGCAAAAATCGATCGCTTCCGAAAAACTGGTGCCGATGCGGACACGCACATTCTTCGGTTCACGCACCGCGCCCGTAACGGTAGTGATACGGGAAACCATCGGCATGCCGCGCAGCACAGCGTCTGCCACGGCAGCGCAGGTGCCCACGTTCACCACAACACAGCCTGCATCGGCCGGCAGTTTGCCCGAAGGAACCTGGCGGCCCGTGCAAGCCTCAATCAGCTGTTTTTCAGAGCCCTGCGGATATTTGGTGCGCATAACGCATACCTGCACCCCGGGCACGCCTTTCCCTGCTTGCTGCATGGCTTCGATCGCTTTGGGTTTATTATCTTCAATGCCGATCAACGCTTTATCCGGGCTTAAAATCTGCATAAGCAGCCGAATGCCGTCAATAACATCCTGGCTTTGTTCCAGCATCAGGCGATAGTCGGCCGTTAAGAACGGCTCACATTCCGCGCCGTTGATCACAAGCATGTCAACCTTTTTATCCGCGGGTATGCTGAGTTTTACATGGGTAGGAAAGGTTGCGCCGCCGGCGCCGACAATGCCGGCGTCAAGCACGATTTTGCCTAGCGCTTCAGGCGAAAGCGCTGCTACTTCTTCCCATGTATGCGCTTTAAGCGCGCTGTTTACCCGATACTCACCGTCGTTTTCAATGATCACATGCGGCAGCAGTTTCCCGTTCACATGAAGCAGATCGCGCACTGCGATCACTTTGCCGGAAACCGATGCATGTACAGGCGCGGCAACAAAGCCTAACGGCTCGCCGATCACTTCTCCAACACCGACTTCCTGCCCCACCGTTACAACCGGTCTGCAAGGGGCGCCCAGGTTCTGTACCATCGGAATACTGACCGTTTTTCCTGCCGGCAGCTCTACAACAGGTTTTTTCTCGGTAAGCGTTTTGCCTTCATGTTCGCTGTGCAGCGGCGAAACACCACCTCTGCTGAACTTAAGCAAGTTCACGCTAATGTCCCCCTTTAATTTTATTAAAAATCTATATGAAAGAGATTATATCATAGTACCGAAAAAATTTGCACTTGTTTTTCTATAAATTGGGTTCTTTGTACTAATATTATATTAAACTTGATTTATTGGTATATTTGTGTGAAAATATGTGGTACGACAACCCTGCACATAATTAAAAAGAACGGGGAGTGAAAGAATGTTGCAAACTGTTTTATTGATTGCTGCGCTGGTCATCATGATCGGTGTTGGTCTGTGGATGGCTTTCTTCGCTTATCGGAACACCAGCATATTAGCTGTTTTGCTCGGCTTTATGCTCAGTATCGGCGGCGTTATCTATTTTGCTGTCCAGTTTGAGTGGGGGCTGACAAGCCTTCCTGTGTTGATCGGCTCGCCCTTGCTGGCGCTGATCACTGCCATCGTCGGCGCTATGGTGCTGCCCGCGGGCAACGTTGTAGGCGGCGCACTGATGGGGTTCCTGTACGGATATAATCTGATGGCGGCTGTTGATATTCTGCTGTCTGGCGCGATCCCTGCATTCCTGTTTACCGGAAGCTGCGTCCTGATCACGCTGGTTTGCGTTGTTTTCTGCCTGGTTCGCCATGAAGATGGCCCTGTGCTTTCTTCTTCTTTCATTGGCAGCTTCCTGATGGTTTACGGTGTAGGCGCCATCCTCACCTGTTTCATCTCCGGTGTTTCCTCTGCCGGCGGCAATATGTTTGCCCAGTTCGCCGTTATTTCTTCGAGCATGTCCGGCCTGGTGCGGTTGATCATCGTGATCGTTTCCATCATTCTCAGCATCATTACCATGCGTGTGCAGAGCAACTCGCTTGAAGAAGATTTGGACTACGACGAAGAAGACGATCTTTGGGATGAAGACGAAAAAGACGATGAGGAGGACGAAGACGCACCTGTGCTGAGCAAGCGCGAGCAGCGCCGCCTTGAGCGCGAAGCACGCCGTGCCGCCAAGTATGCTGATGAAGATGAGGACGAAGATTCCTTTGAAGATGATGAGGAAGACGCACCTGTGCTGAGCAAGCGCGAGCAGCGCCGCCTTGATCGCGAAGCACGCCGTGCCGCCAACTATGCTGATGAAGATGAGGACGAAGATTCCTTTGAAGATGATGAGGAAGACG
>JAFSIR010000037.1 GCA_017439715.1 Clostridia bacterium
ATACAAGGGCGATATCGAGGCGGATATGGATGCGTATCTGAAGCAAACATTTGGCCAAACGGTGGCGGAATACAAGGCGTCCACGCTGGAATCAAACAAATACGCCCATGTGTATGCCAAGCTGACCGAGGGCGTTGCCGCGCAGGAAGGCACCGCACAGGCGCAGTATGAAAAAGACCTGCAGGCGCAAAAAGAAGCCTTTGCTGAATCGGCGGACGAATACAGGTCGGCCATCACGAGAAATTCCATGGGCGACTATATCCTGTATAAACCCGCGGGGTATGCCGTGGTAAAACAGATCCTGCTCGGCTATGAAGATGAAGACGGCAACGCGTATGACGATCTTTCTTTGGCCAAAAACGAAGCCGAGGAAGAGCTGATCGAGGCGGAACAAAAAGTGAAAACAACAGAAGTTGCCCTTGAAACGGCGGAAGAAGAGCTTCTGGATGCGCAGGCGGCGCTGGACGCGCTGGGCAAAGAGGCCGATGTGAACACCGTGAACGCTGCCCAGAGCACGCTGAACACCGCCAAAGCCAATGTGGCCTCCCTCAAGCAGGAATTGCAGGAAGCGCAGGCTTTGCACGCGCTTACCAAGAAGAATGCGGAGGAGGCCATCAAGGCCCATACAGAGGGCATCAACAGCATCATCGCCAAATATCAGGATAAGATCGATGCGATCATGAACGGGTATCACAACGGCGTGCCGTTTGAAACGCTGATCGATCAGTATAATGAAGATCCCGGCCTGGAAGGCGGTAGCGATTTTGCCGTGCTGGGTTACACGATCATCCCGGGCGACCAAACGTATTATCCCGAGTTCAGCGAAGCGGCGCTGAAGCTTACCAAGCAGGGGCAGATCAGCGACCCCATTGTGACCGAATCGGGCGTGCATATCCTGTATGCAATGTATGATATCGATAAAGCGGCCGATGTGCCGTTTGCTGTGGCAGAGCCGATTGTCAAAGCGGCGGCGGATGTTGCAGCGCAGGAAGAAAAATTCAACAGCGTGATTGCGGAATATATGAAGGAATGGAACGTAAAAACCTGGAGCAAACGCATGAAATTTGTAAAATAACAGCTTAAATATGGGCCCCGGCATCATACCGGGGCTTGTTTTCTGGTCGGCTGTAAAAAATTGTTATTTTTTTAACAAATACTATTGTTAAAATGGGGCAGTATATGATATTGTGAAATAAAGGACAAAGCCTGCCGATGTTCGGCAGTGATTATAGATACAATAATCATCAAAGGAGAGTGCACTATGGGATTTTTAACCGGTAAAACTGCGATCATCACAGGGGCAGGCCGCGCGGTATTGAGCGATGGGCGCTGTGGATCGATCGGATATGGCATTGCAACGGCTTATGCAAAAGAAGGCGCGAATCTGGTTATCACCGGCCGGAACGTGCAGAAGCTGGAAGATGCAAAAGAAGAACTGGAAAGGCTGTACGGCATCAAGGTGCTGACCATGCAGGCCGATGTCAACGCAGGGGCGGACAATAAAGCGGTTGTTGAAAATGTGGTGGCAAAAACGATGGAAACTTTCGGCCGTATCGACGTGCTGATCAATAACGCGCAGGCGTCCGCGTCGGGTGTTCCGCTGGCGGATCACACCACGGAGCAATTTGACCTTGCGCTGTATTCCGGCCTGTATGCCACGTTCTATTATATGCAGGCCTGCTACCCGCACCTGAAGGAAACCAAAGGCGCGGTGATCAACTTTGCTTCGGGCGCCGGCCTTTTCGGCAATTTTGGGCAGTGCGCATACGCGGCGGCCAAAGAAGGCATCCGCGGGCTGAGCCGTGTAGCGGCCACCGAATGGGCGCGGGACGGCATCAATGTTAACGTGGTGTGCCCGCTGGCGTGGACGGCGCAGCTGGAAAAATTTGAGCAGGCGTATCCCGAAGCGTTCAAAGCGAACGTGCACACGCCGCCGGCCGGCCATTTCGGCGATGCGGAGCTGGAGATCGGCCGTGTTTGCGTGCAGCTTGCCAACCCGGATTTCAAGTATATGACCGGCGAAACGCTTACGCTGGAAGGCGGTCTCGGCCAGCGGCCGTAAGCGGAAATTTTTGCCCCCTGTCTTTCGGCAGGGGGCTTTTTAATATTTTGGGGCATACTGTCGGTATAGCAAGGTTTTGCCCGCTCCGTCATAAAGATAGAAGGCCGGCGGAACGACGCAGGGAACAAAGCGGAGGTAGACAGAATGAGAAAACGAAAATGGATGGGTTGGGTGTTGTGGCTGGGCGGCCTTGCGGCCGGCGGATGCTTGCTGCATTTTTTGTATGGCTGGCTGCCGTATCCGGCCACAGCGCTGTTCGCGCCGGTGCGTGAAAGCCTGTGGGAGCACGGGAAGATTGTGTTCTGGCCGCTCTTGTTTGCGGCGCGGTATATGCCGGAATCCATGGGTTCGCCCCGCCTGTTTAATCGGCTGGCCGGAACGCTGATCGCCGTTTTCGGGATGTACGCCGTGGCATACACGAAGCGTGTGCTGCTGGGTGTGCAGGCGTTATGGCCGGATATTTTGCTGTTTGTTGTTTCTTTGGCAGTGGGGCTGTGGCTGTTTGATAAGCTGCGGCTGCCAACAGCGGCAAAGCCCGTGGTGTACGCGCTTACGGCGGTGTATACAGCAAGCATTTTGCTGTTTTCCTTCGCTGTGCCCGGCGGCATGCTGTTTATGGATATGGCGTAGAACAAAAAGCCTAAAAACCACTGATGGACTATCATTCTTCTTGCGAAACAGAGAATGCGATGGATGTAAAAAGCGAGGTGAACTTCACCTCGCTTTTTGAAACCGATTTATTTTAATTTGTATCAAACAAAAACCCTGCCAGGATTTTTGCCCGCAGCGGAATGGAGTCTATCAGTATGTATTCTTGATTTGTGTGACAGAATTCGCCGCAGCCGCCCATTCCGCAAATGGAAGGAATGCCGACTGCCTGGGTGTAGCAAGAATCAGAGCCGCCGCGGATTCTACGGGGGCAAGGCTGCCAAGGCCGTATTTGCGGCAAACGGCCAAGAGGTTCTCAAAAAGTGCCCTGGTGGCAGGATTTTTCTCCATAGGCGGACACCTGCCGATGCATGTCACCGTGGCGGAGGTGCCGCCGATAAAGCCGGTTTCGGCGATTTGGCGCACGGTTTTTTCTGATTCCGCCTGCTGTGCATGCCGGGGGACGCGCACATCGATGGTTACGGAGCAGTGATCCGGAACAATATTGGGCAGGATGCCTCCCTGCATGATATTGCAGCTGTACGTAATGCCGCCGAGGGCGCTCTTTTCGCTTAGCGCGACAACCTTATGGGCGGCTTCTGCCACGGCGTTTTTGCACTCAAAATAGTGGATCCCGGAATGACCGCCGACACCCGTAATATCAATTCTGTATTTGAGGATACCTTTTCTGGAAATGACCACCTCGTCTTTTTCCGAGGTTTCGCAATTAATGGCGCAAGGGAACTGCGCAGTTATCCGTAAAACAATCCAATTCGTTCTGCCCGCCCGGGGTGTTGGATATTTCCTCATCAGAGGTTAGCAGCAGGCGCAGATGGTTTTAATCGCCACATTCTTTCAATGCTTTCACTGTCAGCAGGGCAATGGCAATGCCGCCCTTGCAGTCAATGACGCCGGGACCGTATATTTTGTTTTCTTCTCTATGCACCGGCGGCTCGCCAAACACGCCCTTTTCGTGGACCGTGTCCATATGAACCGGAAAAAGGCAGCCTTTTTCCGCGCCCGGATTGATTTCCACCGTGAGGAAATTGCCGCATTTTTCCATGGGCATCCGTTTCACTTGCAAGCCTTCGTTTTGTGCAAAAGAGCAGATGTAATCCGCCATTCGATCGATCGTTTGCTTGTTAAGCGCGCGCTTCAAAGGAACAGATCTCCTCTAAAAAATCGATGTATTGTTGTGACGCATCGTCAACAAATTGAAAGGCCCGTTCAATTTTCGTATTGAAAATGGATTGCATAAAATCACCGCTTTTTATTTATCGCAGCACAGAAGAACAGAAGAAGTGAAAAGGAAATCAGGCGGTATAATCTCCATCGGTTTACAGATACTAACGGCGTAATTTGTAAAATTATTGCAAGCGGGCGAATTGTTCGAATGACTCCGCAGGGGCGAGCATTGCCCGCCCGCCAAATGCATTGTAAAAGGAGAAAGATATATGAGAGCGACAGGTATCGTAAGAAGAGTTGATGATTTGGGGCGTATTGTGATTCCTAAGGAGATAAGACGCACCCTGAAAATCCGCGAGGGCGCCCCGCTGGAGGTGTTTACCGATCGGGAAGGCAGCGTGATCCTGCGCAAATATTCCCCTGTCGGTGAGATGGGCAACGATGCGGCGGCCTGCGCCGAGGCGCTGCACAAAACGATGGGCTGCCTGACGCTGGTGTGCGACCGGGACACCGTGGTGGCGGCGGCCGGCTCGGGGCGGCGCGGCTATATGGAAAAACCGGTGAGTGCAGCGGTGGACCAATGGATGGCAAAGCGCAGCACCGTACAGGCAGACACGCGCACAGCGGCCGTGCCCGCGCCGCTGATACAGGGCGAAGAGGCACAAGGATACACGGCACAAACGGCGGTGCCGGTGATCAGCGCGGGTGAAACGGTGGGCATCGTGATCCTTGCCAGCAGGGAAGCGAATGCGCGCATGGGCGAAGCAGAGCTAAAGTGTGCGCAGGCAGCAGCGGCCTTCCTTGGCCGCCAGGCCGAAGTATAAAAAAGAACGGAAAAGTGCAGCGCAAGCTGCACTTTTTGCTTTCCGTGCCATTGTTTGTTATAATAATAGGCCAATTACAATGAAATGGAGGCCGGAACATGGCAAAGAAAAAAACGTTCGGTTCGGGTGCGCTCGTGTTGGGCAGCACAGGGCTGCTTTGCAGCGCGATCGGCTGCGTGTTCCGGATCATATTGGCCAACCTGATCGGGCAGAACGGGATCGCCTATTATCAAATGGTGTATCCGCTGTATTCTGTGCTGACGGTGATCGCTTCCGTGGGTATCCCGGCGGCGATCTCCCGGCCGGTGGCGCATTATCTGGCAATGGATGACAGGGATGGGGCAAACCTCATGTTCAAAACCGCGTTCTGGCGGCTGTGCCTGGCCGGCGCGGCGGCCACAGCGGCGCTGTGCGTGTTTGCAAAGCCGCTGGCGGCCCTGCAGGGCATGGCGGAAGCCTACCGCCTGTATTATCTGATCGCGCCGTGCGTGCTGCTTACGGTGTTTATCGCGTGCCTGCGCGGGTGGTTCCAGGGCGTAATGATGATGGGTATGACGGCCACCAGCCAGCTGATCGAAGAATTGGGTAAAACGGTACTGGGGCTGGCGTTTGCGCTGTTCTGGCGCAAACTGTCGCCGATAAACGGGGCGTTCGGCGCGATTCTGGGTATTCCGATCGCCGAAGCGGGCGCGCTTTTCTATCTTTTGATCGGTCGGCTGCGCGCCGGCCGCCGCCGAAAAACGCGTTACCGCATAACAACGGATATGAGCCGGGCCCGCGCGCTGGGCCGGGGCATTGGGCTCAGAAGCCTGCCGGTGATCCTGGGGGCGTGTATCCAGCCCATCATTTTGCTGATGGATAATGTGCTGGTGGTGCCCATGCTGCGCAGCATGGGATTTTCGGTGCAAACGGCACAGGCGCGTTTTGGCCTTGTGAGCGGGATGATCAACCCCGTGGCGTTTATCGCGTCTTCCGTGGGCGTGGCGATCGCCATGTCGTTGGTGCCCACCATTGCGGCCAGCGCTGCGCTGAGAAGAAGGGACGAGGTGGAGCGCAACGCGGCGGCCGGGCTGAAGGTAACGCTGCTGGTGGCGCTGCCGTGCATGGCAGGGCTGATGCTCGTGGGGCCGGCGCTGGTGCGCGTGCTGTTCCGCCTGAGCGACCCTGATTCCATGGCGGCGGCCGGCACTTTGATGCGCAGCACGGCGGTAAGCTTTTTCATGCTGATGCTGGCGCAAACGGCAACGGCCATTTTGCAGGGCGTGAACCATGTGCGCCGGCCGGCAGTGCACCTGTGCATCGGCACGGCGGCCAAGCTGGGCGCAACATGGCTGCTGCTGCGCGTGCTGCAGGGCGATATTGCCGCCGTGGGATACGGCACACTGATCGGCTTTACGGTAACGGCGGCGCTTGACCTGTACAGCTGTGCAAAAATTGTGCACGTGCGGCTGGACCCGGTGATGCACCTTGTGCGCCCGGTGTTTGCCACGCTGTTTATGGCGGTGGCCGTAGCCACGGTGTATTTTGGGCTGTCCATCCTGGTCGGGGAATCAATCGCGGCGTTTATCGGTGTGCTGGTGGGGCTGATCACATATCCTTTTGCCATATTGAGGCTGCAGGCCGTGTCCAGTGAAGACTGCCGGCTGTTGCCGCATGGGATAGAACTGGAATATTTTATGCATCGAATCGGGTGGTGGATCTGATGGGAAAAATTACGATCGTAGGTTTGGGCCCCGGCCCGGAAGCCTGGCTGACAGGCCAGGCCAAGGCGGCGCTTTTATCGGCGCCGGTATATGTGCAGACCACGCGGCACGGCTGCTTAGAAGCCGGGCAAACAGCGGGATCGATGGATGATCTGTATGAATCTGCCGCCGCGTATGACGAGCTGAACGAGGCGATCGCCGACCGGCTGATAACCGCGGCTGCGGCAGGCGATGTGGTGTATGCCGTGCCGGGTCACGGCGTAAAAGGGCAAACGGCAGTGAGCGTGCTGATGCAAAAAGCAGCGCAGGCCGGTGTGGAAACAGCAGTGTGTCCGGGCGTGTCCATGGAAGATGCGGCCCTGGCGGCCTGCGGGCTGGATGCGTGCACGGGCTGTGTGAGCGTGTCCCGCACGGTGGACAAAGAAAAGCTGGACCTGGGCCTTACGCTTGCCGTTACGGATGTGGACAGCCGCCTGATCGCGGGAGAAGTGAAAGTGGCGCTGATGACGCGGTATGCCGATGAGCAGCCGGTTTGGTTTGTTACCATGGGACAAACGGAAGTATCCGCCCGTGCACTTATGCTGTGCGAGCTGGACAGGTTGGCGGAATACCCTCCGTTTTCCGTTGTGGTGCTGCCGCCCGTGGCATTGACGGAAAGAACGGCGTTTACCGCCCAGGACCTGATGGATATTTGCCGCATCCTGCGCGCGCCGAACGGCTGCCCCTGGGATCGGGAGCAGACGCACATGTCCATCAGGCAGAATATGATCGAAGAAGCGTGTGAAGCCAGCGCGGCGATCCTGCTCGGCGATGATGATGAGATGTGCGAAGAATTGGGCGATGTGCTGCTGCAGCTAACGCTGCACGCCGTGATGGGCGAAGAGGAAAGCGCATATACCTGGACGGATATTGCCACCGGCATCTGTGAAAAGATGATCCGCCGCCACCCGCACATTTTCGGCAACGAGCAGGCGGACACGGCCGAGCAGGTGCTTGACACGTGGGAGCGCGTTAAAGCGGCCGAGCCGGGCCGGCAGAACAAAACGCCCTTTAAAGGCGTAGGCGACGGGATGCCGGCGCTCATGCGCGCAGAGCGCCTGCACAAGGCAGCAATAAAGGCCGGCGTGGATACAGGGCCGAAGGATGTGCAGAGCATTGCGGCGCTGGCCGAGCAGGTGATGAACCGAACGGGGCAGGCGCAGGAACGCGCGGCCGGCGCGCTGCTGTTTACGGCGGTGGGCATGCTGTACGGCCAGAAGATCGCGCCCGAAATGGCGCTGATGGATGCGTGCGAAGAATTTTTGATTTCGCAAAACGGAAAATAACGGCCGATTGGATGGGCACGATCGAAATCAAAAAAAAGCTTGACAATTAGCATACGATTTAGGAAAATGCCCATAGTATTTCTTGCGGAGCTCCGCACGGATACGATTTATAGGCATGTTCATACAAAGGAGGAAAATGAAATGAATAAAACTGAATTGATTTCCCGCGTTGCGCAGGCGACCGGGCAGAGCAAAAAAGATGTGGAGCAGATCGTGCTGGCTTCTTTGGATGCCATCACCGCAGCACTGCAGGCCGGCGAAAAGGTTTCGCTGGTCGGGTTCGGCTCTTTCAGCGTTCGCGAGCGTGCGGCCCGCAACGGCATCAACCCGCTGACCAAAAAACCGATGGAATTTGCTGCTTGCAAGATCCCGTCCTTCAAAGCGGGCAAAGCCCTCAAAGAAGCGGTGAAATAATCATTTGTCTTCCAGCGGCCCGGATCGCAACGATCCGGGCTTTTTCTTTTGGGTTTTGCCGTTGCGGGAATGGATATGGTATACTGAAGCTACGGAGGAGAGAAATGAGAATCGATAAATATTTAAAAGTTTCACGCATCATCAAACGGCGCACCGTGGCCCAGCAGGCCTGCGATGCGGGCCGCGTTCTGATCGGCGCCAAAGTGGCCAAGCCGGGCGACCAGGTGAAGATCGGCGATGTGATCACCGTGAATTTGGGCAAAGCCCCGGCACGGTATGAAGTGCTGGCGCTGAACGAGCATGTATCCAAAGACGATGCGGTCACGCTTTTTAAGCAGATAGAGGATGAAACAAATGCGGGCGGGCATTGGGTTTGATGCGCACCGGCTGGCAGCCGGCCGCAAGCTGATCATCGGCGGGGTGGACATCCCGTTTGAAAAGGGGCTGCTGGGCCATTCGGATGCGGACGTGCTGGTGCACGCCGTGTGCGATGCGGTGCTCGGCGCCGCAGGCCTTGGCGATATCGGCGCATATTTCCCGGACAGCGACCCGCAGTATAAAGGCATCTGCTCGCTTGTGCTGCTTTCAAAATGCGGCGAAAAGGTACGCCAAGCAGGATACGAAGTGGAGAATATTGACAGCGTGGTCATCGCACAGGCGCCCAAATTGATGGGCTACCGCGATCAGATGAGGGAAAACATGGCCCGGGCGCTGGGCATTGCCGTTGGCTGCGTGGGCGTGAAAGCGTCCACCACCGAAGGCATGGGCTTTACCGGCGGCGAGGGCATGGCGGCGCAGGCTGTGTGTTTGCTGCGGGAGGCGAAGCGATGAAGCGCCGGTATAAACGGGCGGCCTATCCGCGTTCGAGCCGCAGGCGCGGGCTGATGGGGTCGCGCTATTGGCCGCTGCTGCTGATCGGGCTGATGATCATCGCGGCGATCCTGCTGTTTTTGCTTACAAAAAACACGCTGATCCCGGCGCTGCGGAAATTGTTCATCCCGGGCGATATTGCCACCGTGCCCATCGGCACGCCGGAAACGATGAACACATTGACGGAGTGGGAAAGAGAAGTGCTGCTGACAAGCAAGTTCAAGCATGTGAGTTATCCCGTGATATTGGGCGATGATATTGTGTTTGCCGCGGGGAGCGACAATGCGCAGAACCCCAAATTGGCCGAGATCTACATTGCCAACACGTTTACAAGCAACGCCCGCACACCCGAAAAGGTGGAAGAGATCTTAGCAGAGCGGGGCGATATTCTGCACCTTGACGTTTCGGCGGAATACATTGTGTATTTTGACGGGGCGAAAACGGGCGGCGGCGCCGTGATGCTCTATGATCGGCTGGACGGCACGGTCAGGATGTTGGCCGAAGCGGACCTTGGCTGGCCCAAGCCCTATATTGCGGGAGAGTACTGCGTGTGGCTGCAAAGAACGGAGCCGACGCAGGAAAAACTGCTGTGTATGGATATCGACTCGGGCGAAGTGGTCACCCTTGCGGTGTTCAACAATTCAGCGCTCGGCCTTTCGGAGCCGGGCGTGCAGGGCGATCTTGTGGTGTATGTGCAGGAAGACCCGGAGCATGTGGGCAGCCAGCGGTATAACCGCATCGTGCTTTTATCGCTCAAAACCGGGCAGCAAACGATTTACGACCCCGGCATGTACGCATTTTCGCCGGTGACCAACGGGCGGGATATTGCCTTTACGGATAAGATGGGCGATGTAAACGGGTCGCTGTATCTGAGCCTTGACGGGGCGATGCACAAGCGCATTGCAGACAATGTGTCGGCCTACGGGCTGGGCGAAAACTTTTTGGCGTATTGCCGGTATGGGCGCATTTATATTTATGATTGGAAGACCGGGCAGACCAGCCAGCTTACGCAGAACAGAGAATATGCCATGCTGGCCTCTGTAAGCGAGCACGGCGTTGCCTGGTTTGATATCACGATGGAGCGGCGCGAACGCGACATTCTCAAATTTGCGATCTTGGATTGAGGGACGAACATGGCAAAAGCAAAAACGCTGTTTGTATGCCGGGAATGCGGCTATGAATCGGGCCGCTGGCTGGGCCAGTGTCCGGGCTGCCGCGCCTGGAACACCATGGAAGAGACGGATGCTGCACCCGCAGCGCCTGTGGGTAAGGGGGCCGCTGCCAAGCCGGCGGCCAAGCCTGTGAAAATGAACAAGATCGATCTTGAGCGTATGCCGCATCAGCCGGTGGGTATCGCGGAGCTGGACCGTGTGCTGGGCGGTGGGCTGGTGGAAGGCGGCGTTGTGCTGGTGGGTGGCGAACCGGGCGTGGGTAAATCCACGCTGCTGCTGCAGGCCTGCCAGCTGGTGGCTGCCCAGGGCAGGCCGGTGCTGTATGTTTCGGGCGAAGAAAGCGCCCGGCAGGTGCGTCTGCGCGCCAAGCGCCTGAACGCGGAATCGGAAAATCTGTACATGCTGGCGGAAACGGACATTGAAAGCATTTGCGGCGCGATCGAAAAGATGGGGGCGCCGCTGGTGGTGATTGATTCTATTCAAACCATGCGGAGCGATCGGTCTACCGGCACGATGGGCAGCGTTTCTCAGGTGCGCGCCTGTGCGGGCGAAGCGCTGCGCACGGCCAAGGAAACGGGCGCCACGGTGCTGATGGTGGGCCATGTTACGCGGGAAGGGAACATTGCCGGCCCGCGTGTGCTCGAACACATGGTGGACACCGTGTTGTATTTTGAAGGGGAACGCAAAAGCAGCTTCCGCGTGCTGCGGGCAGTGAAAAACCGCTTTGGATCAACGGATGAGATCGGCGTGTTTGAAATGACGGGCTTTGGCATGCAGGAAGTGCTCAACCCGTCGCAGATGCTCATCGGGCAGCGGGAGCAGGCCGTAGCCGGTGCGGCTGTGACCTGTTCGATGGAAGGAACAAGGCCGGTGCTGTGCGAAGTGCAGGCCCTGTGCGCCGCCTCGCCTTACGGGCAGCCGCGGCGCATGGCAACGGGCGTGGATTTCAACCGCATGCTGATGCTGCTTGCCGTGATGGAACGCGCGGGCGTGCGGCTGTATAACGCCGATGTGTATGCCAATGCCGTGGGCGGGCTGCGCTTGAGCGAGCCTGCCAGCGACCTTGCCATCGTGGCGGCCATTGCGTCGGCCGCGGCGGGCAAAGCACTGCCGTGGGGCACGGCGTTTGTGGGCGAAGTGGGGCTGACAGGCGAAGTGCGGCCCGTGTCCATGCTGGAGCGGCGCGCCAATGAATGCGCCAAGCTGGGGTTTGACACGCTGTATGTGCCCAAAGGCACACTGGGCAGCCGGCACACCGGGAGCGGAATGAAGTATATCCCGGTGGAAAATGTGAGCGAAATGCTGGCAAAAGTGCTTGGAAAACAGGCAAACAACGGCCCTGCGCGGTTTGACAGGGAAGATCAGAAAGAGTAATATAGAATTAGATTCGTATAACCCGGTGCCCCCGGAAAAGAAACGGAAAGGAGCAGGATGCCTGTGTTTACCATTGGTGATTGTGTAGCGTACCCGATGCATGGCGCGGGCAGGATTGCGGCCATGGAAGTGAAAAACATTTTGGGGGAAGAGAGGCGTTATTTTGTGCTCCAGTTCCCGACCGGGGATATGCGCGTGCTCGTGCCAGTGGATTCGGCGCAGGAAAGTGGGCTGCGCGCGGTGATCCCGGCGGAAGAGGGGCACGCAGTGCTCGCGTCCTTATCCGTGGAGTGCCCGGAAGAAACAACGAACTGGAACCGCCGGTACAGGGAAAACCTTGAAAAGATGCGCACAGGCGATATTTATGATGTGGCGGGCGTGGTGCGCAGCCTGACCGTGCGCGACAGGACCCGCGGCCTTTCCACCGGGGAAAGGAAAATGCTGGTCACGGCCGTTCATATTCTGGCCAGTGAATTGATCCTCTCGCTCGGCTTGAGCGAGGCGGAAGTGCTTGATTTGATCGAACACGCGGTTTAAAAAGCCGCTGTTTGATATAACTGTAAACGGAAAGGGGGTGAAATGAATGAAACGATTGATCAAAGTGTTAATTGCGCTGCTGGGCGGCCTGCTGTTTTTCGGGCTGAGCATATTGGTGATCCGCGTGCTGCAGTCTCTTGGGATCGTGGATCTTGCGGCTGTTTTGACTCCCGGGCAGATGAGTGCTGTATATATCGGTTTGGGCGTTGTCGGTTTCCTGCTCAATTATTTGGCTGCCAATGTCATCCGCCACGGCGTAGTTGCTTTTGTCACCGCCATTGAGTCAACACTCGCGCAGCTGCCGCTGCAGAATGTGCTCGGTGGGATCGCGGGCCTCATGATAGGACTCATACTCGCTTTATTGCTCTCTACTTTTATTTCCCGCATCCCGACAAACTGGGTGTCGGTGCCGCTGACACTTTTGGTGTATTTGCTGTTGGGATACCTGGGCGCTGCCCTGGGCTCCAAACGGCAGGATGAAATATCCCTGTTTAAAAAGATCAATACGCCCGCCGACGGGGAAGAACCCGTGGCTGAGCCGAGCAGGGCCGAGCGCCGCAAGAACGAGCGCAACATTGACCGGCTGCTGCGCGGCATTCCGCCCAAGGTACTGGACACGTCCGTGCTGATTGACGGCCGTGTGCTTGACATTGCGCGCACGGGCGTGTTGGAAGGCAGGCTGATCGTACCGTCTTTTGTGTTGGGCGAACTGCAGCACATTGCCGATTCGGCCGACCCG
This sequence comes from Clostridia bacterium, assembly GCA_017439715.1. Lineage (GTDB taxonomy): Bacteria > Bacillota > Clostridia > Christensenellales > QAND01 > RGIG3178. The sequence goes on from JAFSIR010000037.1 coordinate 12,854, forward strand.
CTGCGCCGCCAGCGCGGCCGGCGCGGGCTGGACATCGTGGCCAAGATGCAGGAAGAACTCAAACGCGTCCAGATTGTGGAAAAAGGGTATGAGGGTCTGGAAGTGGATGAAATGCTCATTGAGCTTGCCAAAGAAATGAAAGGCAAGCTTTTGACAACGGATTTCAACCTGAACAAGGTGGCGACGGTCAAGGGCGTGGAAGTGATCAACATTAACGAGATGGTCAATGCGCTGAAAACAACGGTGCTGCCGGGCGAAGAGATGGTTGTGCCGATCGTGCGCGAAGGACGCGAGCCGGGCCAGGGCATAGGTTACTTGCCCGACGGAACGATGATCGTGGTCGACAAGGGCGTGGAATTTATCGGCGAAGCTGTTGAAACGGTGGTTACCAGCGTGCTGCAGACCAACGCGGGCCGCATGATTTTTGCCAGGCTCAAATAACAAAAAAACCGCAAAAACCGGGGGCGAGGCCCCCGGTTTTTTTTATGCGCGGCATGAATTTTTTAAAAGAAAAAGGCTTATTGACAAAAGCCTATGCTGGTGGTATAGTATTACATTGCATCAAAAGCCCTTGAAAAAGGTGCGCGAACCTATCGGAAAAGGGAAAATCCCATCCGGTTCGCCTCCATTGTACTCAAATCGCGCAAAAAGCGCAAGGGGTCTTTTCAAAGGGCACTGCGGAACAAATCGAGTGGGGAGTGAAGCTTCATAATGGTGCATGAGATCTACCAGGGCAAACGCAGAAAAATGAGCTTTTCGCGCATTGACGAGGAAAAGATCCTCAAGATGCCGGATTTCATCGAGATCCAGAAAAACTCTTACCGGCACTTTGTCGAAGAGGGGCTCAAAGAAGCGTTTGACGACATTTCGCCGATCACAGGCTATGGTGACAATCTTGTTCTCGAGTTTGTTGACTATACGCTGGAAGACAATCCCAAGTATTCTGTAGAAGAGTGTAAAGAGCGTGACGTGAACTATGCCGCGCCGCTTCGCGTTACCGTGCGCCTGATCAACCGGGAGACCGGCGAAGTCAAGGAGCAGGAAGTATTTATGGGAGATTTCCCGCTGATGACTCCGCAGGGTACGTTTATTATCAACGGCGCCGAGCGCGTGATCGTCTCTCAGCTGGTGCGTTCTCCCGGCCCGTATTACAACACGAGCACGGACAAGAGCGGCAAGCAGCTGTATGCTACCACCGTTATCCCCAACCGCGGTGCCTGGCTTGAATACGAGACAGATGCCAACGACATTATGTGGGCGCGTGTTGACCGCACCCGCAAGATCCCGGCCACGGTGCTCATGCGTGCGCTGGGCTACGGTTCCGATGACGAGATCATCGAAAAATTCGGGGAAGAAAAGCTGATCATCGACACCATCCGCCGCGACGTTGCCAAAAACGAGGCGGAGGGCCTGATCGAGATTTATAAGCGCCTGCGTCCGGGCGAACCGCCTACGGAAGAAAGCGCCCGCAACCTGTTCCATTCGCTGATGTTCGATCCCAAACGCTATGATATGGCGCGCGTGGGCCGCTACAAATTCAACAAAAAACTCAGCATCGCGCCCCGCCTGCGCAACCGCACGCTGACCCGCGACGTGGCAGACCCGATCACCGGCGAAGTGCTTGCCGTGGCGGGCCAGAAGCTGACCCGCGAAGAGGCCCGGATGCTGGCCGCCCGCGGCGTGAACGAAGCCTTCATCGAAGTGGAAGACGGCGAACTCAAAGTGTTCGGCAACAACTTTGTTGATCTCAAGCCCTTCTGCGGCTTTGATCCCAAGGAGATCGGCCTGAACGAGAACGGCCATTTTCCCACGTTCCTGGCGTTGTATAACACGCGTGAAAGCTGGACGGAGGACGAGCTTCGTGCCGCCATGCTCCAGCAGAAAGACGAGATCCTGCCCAAGCACATCCATCCGGATGACATTATGGCCACGCTCAACTACCTTATCTGCCTGTACCATGGCGTGGGTGATGTGGATGATATCGACCATCTGGGCAACCGCCGCCTGCGCTGCGTGGGCGAGCTGCTGCAGAACCAGATCCGCGTGGGTCTGAGCCGCCTTGAGCGCGTTGTGCGCGAGCGCATGGGCATCCAGGATATGGATGTGGCAACGCCGAGCAACCTGATCAATATCCGGCCCGTTTCCGCGGCCATTAAAGAATTTTTCGGCAGCAGCCAGCTGAGCCAGTTTATGGACCAGACGAACCTGCTGGCGGAACTGGCGCACAAACGCCGCCTGAGCGCCCTGGGCCCGGGCGGTTTGAACCGCGAACGCGCCAGCTTCGAAGTGCGCGACGTTCACCATTCTCACTATGGCCGCATGTGCCCGATCGAGACGCCTGAAGGCCCCAACATCGGCCTGATCGGCTCGCTGGCGACCTATGCCCGCATCAATGAATACGGGTTTATGGAAACGCCGTATCGCAAAGTTTTGCTCGGCAAAGGCATTGTGACCGACGAAGTAGTGTATATGACCGCGGACGAGGAAGATGAATATATCGTGGCGCAGGCCAACGAACCGGTGGATGAAAACGGCCGTTTCTCCAACGAGCGCGTTACCTGCCGCTTTAAAGACCAGATTACCGAACAGCCCCGCGAAAGCGTTGCGCTGATGGATGTGGCGCCCAAGCAGCTGGTGTCCGTGGCCACGGCCATGATCCCGTTCCTTGAGAATGACGACGCCAACCGTGCCCTGATGGGCTCGAACATGCAGCGCCAGGCCGTGCCGCTGCTCAACCCGCAGGTCCCGCTGGTGGGCACGGGCATGGAGCACAAGGCAGCGTGCGACTCGGGCATGGTGGTTTTGAGCAAACGTGACGGCGTTGTTAAAGATGTCACGGCCCGCAGCATCACCGTGCTGGGCGATGACGGCGTGGAAGACACCTTTAAACTGATCAAGTTCACCCGCAGCAACCAGGGCACCTGTGTGAACCAGCGGCCCATCGTGGAAGCGGGCGAGCGTGTGTTTGCCGGCCAGGTGCTGGCGGATGGCCCGAGCACCGCGCAGGGTGAGATTTCCCTCGGCCGCAACGTGCTGATCGGCTACATGCCGTGGGAAGGGTATAACTACGAGGACGCCGTTCTGATCAGCGAAAAACTGGTTAAGGAAGACGTTTACACCTCCATCCATATTGAAGAACACGAGTGCGAAGCGCGCGATACGAAGCTTGGCCCGGAAGAGATTACGCGGGATATTCCCAACGTTGGCCCCGAAGGGCTCAAAGATCTGGATGATGAAGGCATTGTGCGTGTGGGCGCCGAGGTGCGTGCCGGCGACATTCTGGTTGGCAAAGTAACGCCCAAGGGTGAAACGGAGCTGACGGCGGAAGAGCGCCTGCTGCGCGCCATCTTCGGCGAAAAAGCGCGCGAAGTGCGCGACACATCTTTGCGTGTGCCCAATGGGCAGGACGGAATCGTGGTGGATGTCAAAGTGTTTACCCGCGAAAATAAAGATGAGTTGCCCGCCGGCGTGAACCAAATGGTGCGTGTGTATATCGCGCAGCGCCGCAAGATCAAAGTGGGCGACAAGATGGCCGGCCGCCACGGCAACAAGGGCGTTATCAGCCGCGTGCTGCCCGAAGAAGATATGCCGTTCCTGCCGGATGGCACGCCGCTTGAGATCGTGCTCAACCCGCTGGGCGTGCCCAGCCGTATGAACATCGGCCAGGTGTTGGAAACGCATCTGGGCCTGGCGGCAAAAGCCCTCGGTTACGAGATCGTAACGCCGGTATTTGATGGCGCGACCGAGCTTGAAATTGAAGAAATGCTGGAAAAAGCCGGCTATCCCAAGGATGGCAAGATCTGGCTGCGCGACGGCCGGAGCGGCGAATATTTTGAAAACCCGGTCACCGTTGGGTATATGTACTTCCTCAAGCTCTGCCACCTGGTAGATGAGAAGATCCATGCCCGTTCCACCGGCCCGTACTCCCTGGTTACCCAGCAGCCGCTGGGCGGCAAGGCGCAGTTCGGCGGCCAGCGCTTTGGTGAAATGGAAGTGTGGGCGCTGGAAGCATACGGCGCAGCGCATACCCTGCAGGAGATCCTGACCGTCAAGAGTGACGACGTGATCGGCCGTGTGAAAACGTATGAAAGCATTATTAAGGGTGAAAATATTCCCGAACCGGGTATTCCGGAATCGTTCAAGGTGCTGATCAAAGAGCTGCAGAGCCTGGCGCTGAACATGCGCGTGTTTGCAGACGATCACACGGAGATCGAGCTGAAGGAAACAACGGATGAGGAAATGGAAATGATGGATCAGCGTGACGCCGAGCGGCGCAGCATGATGCTGCAGAGCAGCGATTATGTGATGGCCGCCGACACGAGCGTGGATGGCGGAGAAGACGACGGATATGAAGACAACAGCGCCGATGAGTTTGAGATTCCCGGCGTGCATGCCATCACCCTTGACGACGACATGCTGGAGATCAGCGATGATTTCATGCAAGTTGCCGATTATGGTGATGAAGAGTGACGCGCTCGCTGCGATTGAGGAGGAAACAGAATGGTAGAACTCAATAACTTTGACAGCATTCAGATCTCCCTGGCGTCCCCGGAGCAGATCCTCGAATGGTCGTACGGCGAAGTCCGCAAACCCGAAACGATCAACTACCGCACCCTCAAGCCCGAGAAAGACGGTTTGTTCTGCGAGCGCATTTTTGGACCGACCAAGGACTGGGAATGCCACTGCGGCAAATACAAACGCGTGCGCTATAAGGGCATGGTGTGTGATAAATGCGGCGTGGAGATTACCCGCGCCAAAGTGCGCCGTGAGCGCATGGGCCACATCATCCTTGCCGCTCCGGTGAGCCATATCTGGTATTTCAAGGGCATCCCGAGCCGGATGGGCCTGCTGCTGGATATGTCGCCCCGGTCGCTGGAACAGGTGCTGTATTTTGCAGCCTATGTGGTCACCGACCCCGGCACAACGAACTTCACCTACAAACAGGTGATCACCGACCGCGAATATTATGAAGCCGTGCAGACCTATGGCGAAGGCAGCTTTAAGGCCGGCATGGGCGCGGAAACGGTAAAAGAACTGCTGAAAAACATCGATCTGGATGCGGAGAGCGCCAGCCTTCGCAAAGATGTGAACGATTCCAGCGGGCAAAAGCGCCTGCGTGCCGTCAAACGCCTGGAAGTGGTGGAATCTTTCCGCAAGAGCGAAAACAAACCGGAATGGATCATTCTTGATGTGATCCCCGTGATCCCGCCGGAACTGCGCCCCATGGTGCAGCTTGACGGCGGCCGTTTCGCCACCAGCGACCTGAACGATCTGTACCGCCGCGTGATCAACCGCAACAACCGCCTTAAACGCCTGCTGGAGCTCAAAGCCCCCGATATCATCGTGCGCAATGAAAAGCGCATGCTGCAGGAAGCGGTCGATGCGCTGATCGATAACGGCCGGCGCGGCCGCCCCGTGACGGGCCCGGGCAACCGCCCGCTCAAATCCCTGTCCGATATGCTGCGCGGCAAACAGGGCCGTTTCCGCCAGAACCTGCTGGGCAAACGCGTTGACTATTCGGGCCGCAGCGTTATCGTTGTCGGGCCGGAACTGAAGATGTATCAGTGCGGCCTGCCCTATGAAATGGCGCTGGAGCTGTTCAAACCCTTTGTGCTGCGCCGCCTGGTGCAGGATAACCACACGCACAATGTGCGGCAGGCTAAAAAGCTGATCGAACGCGGCGATGCGCGCGTATATGACGTGCTCGAGGATATCATCAAAGAACATCCTGTGCTGCTCAACCGCGCCCCCACGCTGCACCGCTTGGGCATTCAGGCGTTCGAGCCGGTGCTGGTCGAAGGCCGCGCAATCAAGATTCACCCGCTGGTTTGTACGGCGTACAACGCCGACTTTGACGGCGACCAGATGGCCGTGCATATCCCGCTGTCCGTAGAAGCGCAGGCCGAGTGCCGGTTCCTGATGCTGTCTGCCAACAACATGCTCAAGCCGCAGGATGGCAAGCCCGTTGTTGTGCCGACGCAGGACATGGTTATGGGTATCTATTATCTGACCATCGTCAACCCCAACGCCAAGGGCAAGGGCATGATCTTTGCCAACCCCGACGAGGCTGTGATGGCCTATCAGACGGGCGAGGTTTCCCTGCAGGCGCCTGTAAAAGTGCGCCTGTGCGGCGAATTTGAAGGCGAAACGGTCACCAAGATCCTGGAGACCACGGTGGGCCGTGTGATCTTCAACCAGGGCATCCCGCAGGATCTGGGCCGGGTGGACCGCACCAACCGCGAAACCTTCCTTGACCTTGAAGTGGATGAAACGATCGATAAAAACGGCCTGGCCCGTTTGGTGGAAGATTGTTATCGTGTGCATGGTTCCACGCCGACGTCTGTCGTGCTGGACGAGATCAAGCGCTTGGGCTTCTATTATTCCACGCGCGCCGCAGTTACGGTCAGCGTGCATGATATGACGGTGCCGGACGAGAAAAAAGAACTGCTGGCTGAGGCCGACAAGCAGGTGCTGCAAGTGGAAGGCATGTTCCGCCGCGGCCTGCTCAGTGAAAAGGAGCGCCGCAGCCGGGTGATCGATATTTGGGATAAAACAACCAAGCGTGTCACGACTGCGCTGATGGAAGGCATGGATGACTTCAACCCCATCTACATGATGGCCACCTCCGGTGCCCGTGGTTCGACCAACCAGATCCGCCAGCTGGCGGGTATGCGCGGCCTGATGGCGGACCCGTCCGGTAACATCATTGAGCTGCCCATCCGCGCCAACTTCCGCGAAGGCCTGACAGTGCTGGAATTCTTCATCAGCTCCCACGGCGCCCGCAAAGGTTTGGCTGATACCGCCCTGCGCACGGCTGACTCGGGTTATCTGACCCGCCGTTTGGTTGACGTTTCGCAGGAAGTGATTGTGCGCGAGGAAGACTGCTGCGCCGGTCATTTGGAAGACATTCAGGGCATTTGGATTTCTGATATCACCAACGGTAAAGAGGTTATCGAGCCGTTGATTGACCGCCTGCCCGGCCGCACGGCCGTGACAGACGTGATCTCGGAAAAAACCGGCGAAGTGCTGGTTAAAGCCAACGAGATGATCACGCTTGCGCAGGCGAAAGCCATCGTGGCCGACGGCATCACCCGCGTGCAGGTGCGCTCGGTGCTTACCTGCCGCGCCCGCCACGGCGTGTGCAGCAAGTGTTACGGCTCCGATATGGCCACCGGCCAGCCGGTCAAGATCGGTGAAACAGTGGGCATCATCGCGGCGCAGGCAATCGGTGAACCGGGCACGCAGCTTACGATGCGTACGTTCCACACCGGCGGTGTTGCCAGTGCCGAGGATATCACGCAGGGTCTGCCGCGCGTTGAAGAATTGTTCGAAGCGCGCAAGCCCAAGGGCCAGGCAACAATCATTGAGATCTCCGGCAAAGTGAGCATCACGGAAAACAAAAAACGCCGCGAAGTCGTTATCTCCAACGAAGAGGGCGAACGGGAATCCTACATGGTGCCGGCCACGGCGCAGCTGCGCGTGCGCGAAGGGGATGTGCTCGAAGCGGGCACGGAGCTGACCGAAGGGCCGGTGAACCCGCACGATATCCTCAAAATCAAGGGCATCAAAGGCGTGCAGGATTATCTGCTGCGCGAGGTGCAGGCGGTTTACCGGCTGCAGGGTGTTCAGATCAACGACAAGCATATTGAAGTCATCATTCGTCAGATGCTGCGCAAGGTCCGCGTTGAAAGAGCGGGGGATACCGAGCTGCTGCCCGGCGAAGTGGTGGATGTGTTCCGCTTTGAAGAAGAGAACGAGCGCGTGATCATGGAAGGCGGCGAAACGGCCAGCGGCAAATACGTGCTGATGGGCATCACCAAAGCCTCGCTGGCAACGGATTCGTTCCTGTCGGCGGCCTCGTTCCAGGAAACCACCCGCGTGCTGACCGATGCGGCGATCAAGGGCAAAACCGATCCGCTGCTCGGCCTGAAAGAAAACGTGATCATCGGCAAGCTGATCCCGGCGGGCACGGGCCTGCGGCGTTACAGAGACATCGACGTGGTGAAGGAAAACACGCGCAGCTATGCGCAGGATTTTGCCAACATCACCGAAGAGCTTGAGATTGCTGAACCGATGGAATTCGAAGAAGCGTTGGCGGATGACCTGATGGACGACGATGCTTTGAGCATTGATTTTGAGAGCATCGAAATCTAACAAAAGAACGTCAAAAACGGCGCCGCTGTGAAATGCCACTGTGGCGCCGTTTTATGAGAGGAGAACGGCATGGCACTGCATAAAGAACTGCAAGATCACGGATGTCCGCTGCGTGCGTCTTCCGTTTGCAAATTCATAACGGGCGAAGTGAGCCGCTGCATAGCGTGTGAATATCGCGATTTCAACGATGAAGAGCGCATGGCTTTTGTGGGCGATTATTATGTGCGCGAAGGCTTGATGGAAGAATATCCCATCCGCGTGATGGAAGATGAGCATGTATGCGCGCTCTGCAAAGGCGCAACACCCAACTCTGCCACCGGCGTTGCCTATGCAAAGATCGCCAACCAGGCGATGGATGTAAAACGCGATCTGGCCGGCACGGGCGGCAGGATCAACGGCGGCGAGATCGAAGTGAAAGCGCCTGCCTGTGAACACTGCCTGGAAAACCTGGCAAAATGCGAAAAAACAAGCAAGCGCACACTGGTGATTTTCTCTGTGCTGACTGTGCTGGTTTCGTTTGCGGTCAGCACGCTGATGAATCTTCAAGGCGGTCTGACGGGGCTTGCCATTCTGGGCGCCAGCGCGGCGCTGGGCTTTGGCGGATATATGATCACCAACCGTTCTTTGCAAAACCGCATCAACAGCGAAACGGTAACGGATGTTATGGACCTGCCGGCGTTGAAAGGGTTCAAGGAAAAGAAATGGTATGTGCGCGGCACGAGCCGCTTCAAACCCACCCTGCATGCCGAGCCGCCCATGTTCATTTATGATGAGCGGGATCCGGTGGCTGTGCAGCAGGCGGAGCAGGCGCGCCGCAAACGCAGGGAAGAAGAGAAAAAAACGCCCAACAAAGCCTAAAAAAGGCATTGACAGGGCGCATGCCTTTTGCTAAAATAACCATTGCTGCCGGAAACGGGGGTTTTTTCCTGCGTTCCGGCTCAAAAAAGATTGATCACCGCGCGGAAAAGCGGTCGGCCGGCGTACCGGAGAAATCCGGGTGCTGTGCGCCGATCACCGGCTGGCGTCCGTTCGGGTAACTTACAAACTTCGTAGAATCTCTTATCGGGTTGCTAAGGGATTCGGTCCATTACGAGGAGGATTTGAATGCCCACCATTAATCAGCTGGTACGCAAAGGTCGGAAAAAAGTGGAATATAAATCCAACGCCCCGATCCTCAAACAGTGCCCCCAGCGGCGCGGAGTATGTACCGCCGTGCGTACAATGACCCCCAAAAAACCGAACTCGGCGCTCCGTAAAATCGCCCGTGTGCGTTTGACCAACGGCATGGAAGGTACCTGCTATATCCCCGGTATCGGCCACAACCTGCAGGAGCACAGCGCGGTTTTGATCCGTGGCGGCCGTGTTAAGGACCTGCCCGGTGTGCGTTATCACATCATCCGCGGCGCGTTGGATACCGCGGGCGTTGCCAAACGCATGCAGTCCCGTTCGCTCTACGGCGCGAAGAGACCCAAACGGTAAAAGGAGGTACTATCGATGTCTAGACGTGGCAACATCCCTAAGCGCGAAGAGCTTCCGGATCCTATTTATAACAGCAAAGTCGTTACCAAGCTGATCAACCAGGTCATGCTTGATGGCAAACGCGGCGTGGCTCAGCGCTGCGTATATGATGCGTTCGATACGATCGCGGCCAAAACCGGCCGTGAACCGAGCGAAGTGTTCGATCAGTGCATGGAAAACATCAAACCGCAGATCGAAGTTAAAGCCCGCCGTGTCGGCGGTGCGACCTATCAGGTTCCGATCGAAATTCGCCCCGAGCGGCAGCAGACGCTGGCCATCCGTTGGCTGGTTATGTTCTCCCGCGCCCGCGGCGAAAGAACGATGCGTGAGCGTCTGTCCAGTGAGATCATGGACGCTGCGAACAACACGGGCAACACCGTGAAACGGCGCGAAGATATGCACCGCATGGCCGAAGCCAACCGTGCGTTCGCGCATTACCGCTGGTAATAATCATACCGGTTTATTTGCTGCGCCTGTTTTTCCGGAATTCCGGAGAAATGGGCGCTGCTCTTCTAATAATAGACACAATAAGGAGGGGAAGTCATGGCCAGGCAATATTCCCTTGAAAACACTAGAAATATTGGCATTATGGCTCATATCGACGCCGGCAAGACCACGACGACGGAGCGTATTTTGTTCTTCACGGGCAAAATCCATAAGATCGGTGAAACACACGAAGGCGGCGCCACAATGGACTTCATGGTTCAGGAGCGCGAGCGCGGCATCACCATCCAATCCGCCGCCACGACCTGTTTTTGGCAAGGGAAGCGCATCAACATCATTGACACCCCCGGCCATGTGGACTTTACTGTGGAAGTGGAACGCTCCCTGCGCGTGCTGGATGGCACGGTAGCGGTGTTCTGTGCCAAAGGTGGCGTGGAACCGCAGAGCGAAACCGTTTGGAGACAGGCGGAGAATTACGGCGTTCCGCGCATGGCATACATCAACAAGATGGATATCATGGGCGCGGACTTTTACAATGTTGTGCAGATGATGCACGACCGGCTCAACGCCAACGCTGTGCCGCTGCAGCTGCCCATTGGCGCTGAAAGCGAATTTATCGGCCTCGTCGACCTGCTGACGATGACCGCGTATGAATACGAGGAAGACGGCACGCCTAAAGTGATCGATATCCCCGCAGACATGCAGGATAAAGTGCAGCAGTATCACGATGAAATGATCGAAAAAGTGTCCGAAACGGATGACGATCTGACTGAGAAATTCCTCATGGGTGAAGAAATCACGGTGGAAGAACTCAAAGCCGCCATCCGGAAAGCGACCATCGCCGGCGTGCTGGTGCCCGTGCTGTGCGGCACGAGCTACCGCAACAAAGGCGTGCAGGCATTGCTGGACGCGATCGTGGATTACATGCCGTCCCCGCTGGATATCCCGGCGGCAGTGGGCACCCATCCGGACGATGACGGTGAAGAAATGACCCGTGAATCGGATGATAACGGACCGTTTGCGGCGCTGTGCTTCAAGATCGTGACCGACTCGTACGTGGGCAAGCTGGCCTATGTGCGCGTGTACAGCGGCACGCTCAAAGCGGGCTCTACGGTGTACAATTCCAGCCGCGGCAAACGCGAGCGTGTGGGCCGCATCCTGCAGATGCATGCTGACCGCCGCGAAGAGATCGAGCAGTTGTACGCGGGCGATATCGCCGCCGTTGTCGGCCTGCGCGAGTCCTCTACAGGCGACACGCTCTGCGCTGAAAACGATCAGATCCTGCTTGAGTCCATGGTGTTCCCGGAACCGGTTATCCGTGTTGCGATCGAGCCCAAGACCAAAGCGGGCCAGGAAAAAATGTCCACTGCGCTGGCGAAGCTGGCCGAAGAAGACCCGACCTTTAAGGCGTATACCGATCAGGAAACGGGGCAGACCATCATCGCCGGCATGGGCGAGCTGCACCTGGATATCATTGTGGACCGCCTGTTGCGCGAGTTCAAAGTGGAAGCCAACGTGGGCAATCCGCAGGTGGCATACCGCGAAGCGATCACCAGGAAAGTCAAGGCCGAAGGCCGTTATGTCCGCCAGACGGGCGGCCACGGCCAGTACGGTCACTGCGTGATCGAGCTGGAGCCCTTGGAGCCGGGCGCCGGGTATGAGTTTGTCAATGCCACGGTGGGCGGCGTTGTGCCGCGTGAGTTTATCGGCGCCATTGATCAGGGCATTCAGGATGCGGCCAAGAGCGGCGTTGTCGGCGGCTACGAGGTGATGGACTTCCGCGCCACGCTGGTTGACGGCAGCAGCCACGAAGTTGACAGCTCCGAAATGGCGTACAAGATCGCCGGTTCTATGGCCTTTAAAGAGGGCATGGCCAAGGCGGCTCCTGTGCTGCTTGAGCCGATGATGAAGAACGAGATCGTCATCCCCGAAGAATACATGGGCGACGTTATGGGCAACCTTGTGGCCCGCCGTGGACGCATCGAAGGCATGGAAGCGCGCAACAACAACCAGGTGATCCACTCCATGGTGCCGCTGAGCGAAATGTTCGGCTATGCCACCAACCTGCGCAGCATTACGCAGGGCCGCGGCGTGTTCACCATGCAGTTCTCGCATTACGAGGAAGTGCCCAAATCCATCCTGGAAAAACAGGCGAAAAAATAAGCAAAATTGGGGCGGAACGCTTGCGTTTCGCCCCTTGCATATAAATTTTAAATTCGTGCAAAAAAACCCTTGCTTTTTACAGGGTGTATGGGTATAATCTAAAAGTCTCTGTGTGTACACAGGGATCGCTTTGCGATGGAAGGTTGCCGGTCGTGGCAACACCGGGTAGTTTTCATCGGGGAGCAAGAAAGAGCGGCGAAGAAGATTCGCCGTATCGGAAACAGAAGCGGTACGCACGGGAGCGTGTAAGTGCCGCCAATCAAGGAGGGTATCATGCCAAGCCAAAAGATTCGTATCAAACTCAAGGCGTATGACCACAACCTGATCGACCAGAGCGCCGAACGGATTGTGGATACAGCCCGCCGCTCGGGAGCGAAGATCTCCGGACCTATCCCGCTGCCGACCGACAAGGAAATCGTAACCATTCTGCGCGCCACGCATAAATACAAAGATGCGCGCGAGCAGTTTGAGATCAAGACCCACAAACGCATTATTGACATCCTGGAACCGACCAGCAAAACAGTCGATGCGCTGATGCGGTTGGATCTGCCCGCCGGGGTGGACATCGAGATCAAGCTGTGATACTGGAGGTACCAAAGTGAAAAAATCCATACTGGCAACAAAACTGGGGATGACCCAGGTTTATGCGGCGGACGGCACGGTCGTACCCGTCACCGTACTGCAAGCCGGCCCGTGCTACGTGGTGCAGAAGAAAACCGTTGAAAACGATGGCTATAATGCCGTTCAGCTCGGTTTTGGCAAGATCCGTGCGTCGCTGGTGAACAAACCCAAAGCCGGCGCGTTCAAAAAAGCGGGTCTCGAGCCGATGCGCTACCTGCGCGAGTTCAAGCTTGAGGATGCTCAAAGCTATGAAGTCGGCCAGGAAATCAAGTGCGATATTTTTGCCGCTGGCGACAAAGTGGATGCCACCGCTACCTCCAAAGGTAAAGGCTTCCAGGGCGTCATCAAGCGCCACAACCAGGCGCGCGGCCGTATGACGCACGGCTCCGGTTTCCACCGTGCCCCCGGTTCCATGGGCGGCGCGAGCGATCCGAGCCGCGTGATGAAGAGCAAAAACCTGCCCGGCCACATGGGCTTTGAGCGGGTTACAGTGCAGAACTTGACGGTGTTCTCCGCCGATGCTGAGAAAAACGTCATTCTGGTGCGCGGTTCGGTCCCCGGGCCCAACGGTGCGCTTGTCTGCTTAGTCGATTCGGTCAAGCACTGATCGGAAACAAGGGAGGAACAACCCAAATGCCTAAGGTCGATATCGTCAACATGGCCGGGGACAAGGTCGGAGAAATGGAGCTGAATGACAGCGTGTTCGGGATCATCCCCAACGCTGTTGCCATCCACACTGTTGTGACCGCGATCCTCGCCAACCGGCGCCAGGGCACGCAGAGTGCGCTGACCCGCGCCGAGGTCTCCGGCGGCGGCATCAAGCCGTTCCGCCAGAAGGGCACCGGTCGTGCCCGCCAGGGCTCCACGCGCGCGCCGCAGTGGCGTCACGGCGGCATCGTGTTTGCCCCGAAGCCCCGCTCCTATCGTAAGAGCGTGAACAAGAAAGTCCGCCAGCTGGCCATGCGCAGCGCCCTTTCCGCCAAAGTGGAAGAGCAGGATATGATCGTGCTGGAAGACATCGCATTTAGCGCCCCCAAAACGAAGGAAATGGTCAAAGTCCTCAACGCGCTCGGCGTTGACAGCAAAACGCTGCTGGTGCTGGATGCGCCCAACGAAATGGTTGAGCTGTCCGCCCGCAACCTGCCGGGCCTGAAAACCATTACCAGCGGAACGCTCAATGTGTACGACATTATGAACTGCAATAAAATGATCGTTACCAAAAAAGCCGCCCAGATGGTTACGGAGGTGTACGCAAAATGAAAAACGGACATGATATCATTTTGCGCCCGGTCCTGACGGAGAAATCCTATCAGGATATGGCGGATAAGAAATATGTGTTCCAGGTTCGCACGGATGCGACCCGCACCGAAGTGAAAGAAGCGGTTGAAAGCGTGTTCGGCGTCGAAGTGAAAAAGGTTAACATCCTCAAACAGCTTGGCAAAGTCAAACGCCAGGGCATGACGAGCGGGCGCCGTCCGACCGTGAAAAAAGCGTATGTTACCTTGACTGAAGAATCCAAAGCCATCGAGTTCTTCGAAGGCATGGCGCAGTAAGGCGAGAGGGAGGAAACATTATGGCAACCAAACTGTATAAGCCGACTTCGCCTGCCCGCCGCAACATGTCCGTTACGGATTACAGCGGTCTGAGCAAAGTGGCGCCGGAACGGTCCCTGCTGGTCGATCTTCGCAAATCCGGCGGCCGCAACGCGCAGGGCAAAATCACCGTCCGTCATCGTGGCGGCGGCAACAAAAGGAAATACCGCATCATCGATTTCCGCCGCAATAAAGACGGGATCCCCGCCAAAGTTGCGACGCTGGAATACGATCCGAACCGCACGGCGTTCATCGCGCTGCTCAACTATGCGGACGGCGAAAAACGCTACATCATCGCGCCGATCGGCCTGACCGTTGGCCAGACGGTCGTCTCCGGCCCGGAAGCGGATATCATCGTGGGCAACTGCCTGCCGATCCGCAACATCCCGCTCGGCACCGTGATCCATAACATTGAAATGATCCCCGGCAAAGGCGCGCAGCTGTGCCGCACCGCGGGCACCAGCGCTCAGCTGATGGCGAAGGAAGGCGCGTATGCGCAGGTCCGTCTCCCCTCCGGAGAAGTGCGTATGATCCCGATCGATGCCCGTGCAACCATCGGCCAGGTCAGCAACGAGACCAACGAAAACGTTTCTCTCGGTAAAGCCGGCCGCACCCGGTATCGCGGCATCCGTCCCACCGTACGCGGTTCTGTTATGAACCCGAACGACCATCCGCACGGCGGCGGCGAAGGCAAGTCCCCGGTCGGTCGTCCGGGTCCGGTGACGCCCTGGGGCAAACCCGCTCTGGGCCACAAGACCCGCAATCCCAAAGCGCGCTCGAACAAATACATTGTGCGGCGCCGCAATTCTAAGTAAAAGGAGGCTGGCAAATGTCCCGTTCAGTTAAAAAAGGACCTTTTGTGAATGAAAAACTGCTGGCCCGTATTCAGCAGATGAACGAGAAGAACGAGCGCAAGGTGCTCCGCACCTGGTCCCGTTCGTCCACGATCTTCCCCGACATGGTGGGTCACACCATCGCCGTGCATGACGGCCGCAAACACGTGCCGGTGTACGTGGTGGAAGATATGGTTGGACATAAGCTTGGCGAATTCGCGCCCACCCGCACTTTCCGCGGTCACGCCGGCAGCGAAAAATCGTCCTCGGCTCGCTAAGGAGGAAGGCAACAATGGCAACTCGTCAGAAAGAAAAAGCGGCAGCGCGTCAGGAAAACCGTGACACTCGCCCCCGCGCCGTCCTCCGGTATGCCCGCATCAGCGCGCGCAAAGTGCGCCCCGTGATCGATCAGATCCGCGGCAAAAGACTTGAGGAAGCGGAAGCGATCCTTATGCTCTCCCCCCGTGGCGCGAGCGAAGCGGTGGCCAAGCTGGTCAAGAGCGCGGCTGCGAATGCTGAAAACAACTTGGATATGGCCCGCGATTCCCTGTATATCGCCGAGATCTTCTGCGATGTGGGACCCACGCTCAAACGGTACCGTCCGCGTGCCCGTGGCAGCGCCGCCCGTATCATGAAACGCACCAGCCACATCACCGTGATCCTGGATCAGGTCAAGTAGGAGGATACAAATGGGTCAGAAGATTAATCCCCATGGATTCCGTGTTGGCGTCATCAAAGATTGGGATACCCGCTGGTATGCCTCCCGCAAAGACTTTGCGGACAATTTGATTGCTGACTACAAGATCCGTGAGTTCCTGAAAAAGAAGCTTTACGCGGCCGGCATCTCCAAAATTGAGATCGAGCGCGCTGCGAACAAAGCGACCGTTAACATTCATACCGCCAAACCCGGCATCGTGATCGGCCGCGGCGGCGCCGGTGTGGAAGAACTGAAAGAGGATCTGCGCAAGCTGACCAACACGGCCTGTGCGGTGAACATCATCGAAGTGCGCCGTGTTGACACCGATGCGCAGCTGGTTGCGGAATCCATCGCTTCCCAGCTCGAGCGCCGCATCGCGTTCCGCCGCGCCATGAAGCAGACGATCGGCCGCGCCATGAAGGGCGGCGCCCGCGGTATCAAAATCACCTGCGGCGGTCGTTTGGGCGGCGCCGAAATCGCGCGCAGTGAAACCTATCACGAAGGCAGCATCCCGCTGCAGACGATCCGCGCCGATATCGATTACGGATTTGCCGAAGCGCATACGACTTACGGCCGTATCGGTATCAAAGTTTGGATCTACAAAGGCGAAAAACTGGGCAAAGGCCTGCAGCGCAACGAAAGCAACGAGCGCAACGAACGCAGCGACCGTCCGGAACGGCGTGACCGCCGTGATCGTCGTGACAGAAACGACAGAAAACGCGAAGGAGGCCGTAACTGATATGTTGATGCCCAAACGTGTCAAACGCCGCCGTGTCTTCCGTGGCCGTATGAAGGGCACCGAGACGCGCGGCACCAAGGTGAATTATGGCGAATTTGGCCTGATGGCCACTGAACCCGCCTGGATCACCTCCAATCAGATCGAAGCGGCCCGTATCGCGATGACGCGTTACATCCGCCGCGGCGGCCAGGTTTGGATCAAGATATTCCCGCACAAACCCGTTACGGAGAAACCCGCGGAAACGCGCATGGGCTCCGGCAAAGGCTCCCCGGAATACTGGGTAGCGGTTGTGCGGCCCGGCCGTGTGTTGTTTGAGATCGGCGGCGTCAGCGAAGAGCTGGCCCGCGAAGCAATGCGTCTGGCGATGCACAAGCTGCCCTGCAAGTGCAAATTCGTCAAACGCGATGACCTTGAGGCAGGCGGTGAAGCGAAATGAAGGCCAACCAATTTCACAAAATGACGGACAGTGAGCTGACCAATCGGCTGAGCGAGCTGAAAGCAGAGCTGTTTAACCTGCGGTTCCAGTTGGCTACCAATCAGCTGAGCAACCCCATGGTGATCAAAGAAACCAAACGCGATATCGCGCGGGTACAGACCATCCTGCGTGAACGCGAACTGAAGAACGCGTAAGGAGGCAACGATCATGGAGCAGAGAGGACTTCGTAAAACACGCACCGGTATTGTTGTGTCCGACAAGATGGATAAAACGGTCGTGGTGGCCATCAACGAGCTGGTCAAACATGAGCTGTATGGCAAAACCACCCGTAGAACCACCCGCATCAAAGCTCATGATGAAAAGAATGAGTGCGGCGTGGGCGATACCGTAAGACTGATGGAAACCCGCCCGCTGTCCAAAGACAAACATTGGCGCGTGGTGGAAATCATCGAAAAGGCCAAATAACCGGAGGGAGGAAACGCAATGATTCAGCCGCAAACAAGGTTGAAAGTTGCCGATAACACCGGCGCCAAAGAGATCATGTGCATCAAGGTGCTGGGCGGTTCGTTCCGCAAAACCGGCAACATCGGCGATGTGATCATCGCATCTGTCAAGAGCGCCTCGCCTGGCGGGGTGGTCAAGAAAAAGGACGTTGTGCGTGCCGTTATCGTCAGAACGAGCAAAGGCATCGACCGTCCGGACGGCAGCTACATCCGTTTTGATGACAATGCAGCCGTTATCATTAACGATCAGAAACAGCCGCGGGGCACCCGTATTTTCGGGCCGGTAGCCCGTGAACTGCGCGAGAAGGATTACATGCGTATCGTCTCGCTGGCTCCCGAAGTGCTGTAGGAGGAACGCCATGGCTAACAATTTGCATGTCCGCCGCGATGACACAGTCGTTGTGATCTCGGGCAAAGAAAAAGGTAAGATCGGCAAGGTTATGACGGCGTTCCCGAAGACCGGCAAGGTCATAGTGGAAAACGTCAACATCGTAGCCCGCCACACCAAACCGCGTGGGCAAGGCCACGAGGGTGGCATTATTCGTCGGGAAGCGGCGATCCCTGCCGGCAAAGTGATGCTGTACTGCAACACTTGCAAGAAAGCGACCCGTATCTCCGTCAAAGTACTTTCCGATGGAAGCAAGGTGCGTGTCTGCAAAAAATGCGGCGCGCAGCTGGGCTAAGGAGGTAAACGAAGATGGCAGAAGCAGTAAAGCCTCGCCTGAGGCAGAAATATGAATCCGAAATCGTGGCTGCGATGCAGAAACAGTTCGGATATACAAACATCAACCAGGTGCCCAAGCTCGACAAAATCGTGCTGAACATGGGCCTGGGCGATGTGCGCGACAATCCCCGCGGTCTGGAAGCGGCGGTTGGCGACCTGGCGCAGATCACCGGCCAGAAACCGATCGTGACCAAAGCCCGCAAATCTGTTGCGAACTTCCGTCTGCGTGAAGGCATGAATGTTGGCGCGAAAGTAACGTTGCGCGGCGCGCGCATGTATGAGTTTGCCGATAAGCTGCTCAACATCGCCCTGCCCCGTGTGCGCGACTTCCGCGGTGTGTCCGACAAATCCTTTGACGGACGCGGCAACTATGCCCTCGGCATTCGCGAACAGTTGATCTTCCCGGAGATTGACTATGATAAGGTCGACAAAGTGCGTGGTATGGACATCGTGTTCGTAACCACGGCAAAAACGGACGAAGAAGCCCGTGCGCTGATGACCCTGTTGGGTATGCCGTTTGCCCAGGGCCAGTGAGGAGGAACTTACATTGGCAAAGAAAAGCATGATCAATAAACAGCAACGGCCGGCGAAGTTCAGCACGCGTGCTTACACCCGCTGCCGCATCTGCGGACGTCCGCACAGTGTGCTGCGCAAGTACGGCATCTGCCGCATCTGCTTCCGTGAGCTGGCTTACAAAGGCCAGATCCCGGGCGTGCGGAAGGCCAGCTGGTAAGGAGGAAGAGCAATTATGGTAGTAACGGATTCCATCGCCGATATGCTCACCCGCATCCGCAACGCGCAGGTTGCGCGGCACGGTTCGGTAGAAGTGCCCGCCAGCAACATGAAAAAGTCCATTGCGCAGATTTTGCTGGACGAGGGATATATCAAGAGCTTTGAATTGATTGACAACGGCCCGCAGGGCATGTTGAAACTGGAACTGAAATACGGCCCGAACAAAGAGCACATCATCAGTGGTCTGCGCCGCATTTCCAAGCCCGGCCTGCGTGTATACGCCGGCAAGGGCGAGATCCCGCGCGTACTGGGCGGCCTCGGCATCGCGATCATCTCCACCTCTCAGGGTGTGATGACCGATAAACAGGCCCGCGCCAAAGGCGTTGGCGGAGAGGTCCTGGCTTACATTTGGTAAGCGACAGGCACGAGGAGGTGTGATATGTCCCGTATAGGCAAAAAACCCGTCGAGTTGCCCGGTACCGTATCCGTCACGGTGGATGAGAATAACCTTGTCACCGTTCAGGGCCCCAAAGGTACGCTCACGGAGAAAATCAGCAGCAGAATGAAAGTGTCCATCGAAAACGGCGTTCTCACCGTGGAACGGCCGAGCGATGTGGCGGAAGATCGTGCTCTGCACGGCCTCTCCCGGACACTGATTGCCAACATGGTGGAAGGCGTGACGAAAGGCTTCTCCAAAACGTTGGATATCGTAGGCGTGGGTTACCGCGCCCAGATGCAGGGCACCAAGCTCGTACTCAACATGGGTTATTCCCATCCCGTTGAGATCGAACAGCCCGAAGGCATCAAATTTGAGACCCCGTCTCAGACCCGTATTGTAATCAGCGGCGCTTCCAAACACATGGTCGGTGAAACGGCCGCCAAAGTGCGCAAAGTCCGCGGCCCCGAACCCTACAAAGGCAAGGGCATCAAATACGAGAACGAAGTCATCCGGCGCAAAGCCGGTAAGACCGGTAAATAAGGAGGGAGCCAGGTATGATTCAGAAACCGGATCGCAACAAGATCCGCAAAGCGCGGCATATGCGTACCCGCAAGAATATCCATGGCACCGCCGAGCGTCCGCGGATGAACATCTACCGCAGTACCAACCACATCTATGCCCAGTTGATCGACGATGTGCAGGGACACACCCTGGTATCCGCTTCTACGGTGGACGCCGAGCTGCGTGAGCAGTGTGCGGCGGCAACGAAATCCGAAGCGGCTCGCCTGGTGGGCCTGGCCGCCGGCCGCAAAGCGCTTGCTGCCGGCATCAAAGAAGTCGTCTTCGACCGCGGCGGCTATCTGTACACGGGCCGTGTGGCCAAAGTGGCAGAAGGCGCTCGCGAAGCCGGACTGGACTTTTAAGGGAGGAAACAGGCAGTGCGTATTGATACAACCGGCATGGATTTAAAAGAACAAATGGTCACCATCAATCGTGTTACCAAGGTCGTCAAGGGCGGACGCAACTTCCGTTTTGCGGCGATCGTCGTGGTAGGTGATGAGAACGGCCATGTGGGTATGGGCACCGGTAAGGCTGCGGAAGTTCCCGAAGCCATTCGGAAAGCTACAGAAGATGCCAAACGCAATCTGATCGAGGTTCCGATCGTCGGCACCACGATCCCCCACGAAGTCAAGGGCAAGTTCGGCAAAGGCCTTGTGCGCCTGATGCCGGCTCCCGAAGGTACCGGCGTTATCGCCGGCGGCCCGGTGCGTGCCGTCCTGCAGATGGCGGGCATCAAAGACGTTTGGACCAAGAGCCTGGGCAGCAACACCCCGGCCAACTGCATCAAAGCGACTTTGGAAGGCCTGAGCCAGCTTCGTACCGCCGAACAGGTGGCACGGCTGCGCGGCAAGAGCGTCGCTGAGATCTTGAACTAGGAGGCGTGCCATGAAACAGATCCGTGTCACGCTCGTTAAGAGCACGATCGGCTGCACGCAGCGGGTCAAAGATATTGTTCGGTCGCTGGGCCTGGGGAAACTCAATTCCTCCGCCGTCCATTGCGACACGCCCACCATCCGCGGCATGATCAACAAAGTTGCTTATCTGGTCCGCGTTGATGAAGTGGAAGCGTAAGGAGGTCAACCCATGAAACTTCATGAACTCAGCCCCGCTTACGGCGCAAACAGAGCCTCCAAGCGCGTGGGCCGCGGCATTGGCAGCGGCACCGGCAAAACCGCCACGCGCGGCCATAAAGGCCAGTGGGCCCGCTCCGGCGGCGGCGTTCGCCCCGGTTTCGAAGGCGGTCAGATGCCTCTGACCCGTCGTTTGCCCAAGTGCGGCTTCACCAACATCTTCTCCAAAGAATATGCCATGGTCAACGTTTCCGATCTCAACGATCTGGAAGACGGTTTTGTGGTGACCGCCGAATCTCTTAAAGAGATCGGCAAGATCAACAAAGTGTATGATGGCCTTAAAGTGCTTGGCCGAGGCGAACTGACCAAAAAGCTCACCGTTCAGGCGACGAAGATCTCCAAAGGTGCTGCCGAGAAGATCACAGCTGCCGGCGGAAGCGCAGAGGTGATCGGCTAATGCTTGAAACCTTCAAAAACGCGTGGCGCATCGAAGAACTGAGAAAGAAGATTCTGTTCACACTGCTGATCCTCTTCCTGTATCGTATTGGCGCTTCGTTTATTCCGGTGCCCGGCGTTAACACCGCCATCATTTCGGAAATGGTGAACAGCTATGATATCCTCGGGTTTTTGAACCTGATCACCGGCGGTAGTTTTGAAGGGTTCACGATCTTTGCCGTCGGCATCTCGCCGCACATCACGTCCAGTATTGTGATGCAGCTGCTCAGTTTTGCTATTCCGTCTCTGGAGCGGTTGAGCAAAGAAGGCGGCGAAGAAGGCCGGAAAAAGATCCAGCGCATCACGCGCTATGTCTCTGTTGGTCTGGCATTTATGATGAGTATCGGCATGGTGTTCTCACTGCGCAGCTCTCTGCTGACTGCCACCTTCCTGTCCATGGCGACCGTCGTCTGCACTTTGACGGCCGGTTCCATGATCGTGATGTGGATGGGCGAGAAAATCACCGAAAAAGGCATCGGCAACGGTGTTTCCATGATCATCTTCATTGGTATTGTGTCCCGCCTGCCGGTAACCGTGGTTTCGCTGGTGGCCAATATCATCAATGGCACAACGACCTTCTGGGTACTGCTGCCTTTGGTGGTGATCGTTGTGGCTTTGTTTGCCGGTATCGTGCTGATCGACAGTGCGGAACGCCGCATCCCCGTGCAGTATGCCAAACGCGTCGTGGGCCGGAGGCTCTACGGCGGGCAGAGCACGCATATCCCCATGAAGCTGAACAGCGCGGGTGTTATGCCCATCATCTTCGCGATGACGCTGCTCCAGGTGCCTGCCATGATCTGTCAGTTCTGGCCCACCAGCAGTTTTACGATCTGGTACATGAAATGGCTTGGCAGCGGCACGATCATTTACTCGGTGCTGTTCGCAGTGATGATCGTTGCACTGGGCTTCTTCTACAATGCAATTACGTTTAATGCCCCTGAGATCGGAAAAAACCTGCAGCAAAACGGCGGGTTTATCCCGGGCATTCGCCCCGGCCGGCCGACGAGTGAGTATCTTTCCACGATCAACACCCGTTTGACCATGTTCGGCGGCATGTTCCTGGCTGTGCTGGCCACGATTCCTTCCCTGGTGATCGGATTGTTTGTAGACTCGTTTGCTTTAACGGCAACCGGTTTGCTGATCTCGGTGTCCGTGGCGCTGGAAACGACCAAGCAGCTCGAATCCATGATGCTTATGCGTCATTACAAGGGTTTCCTGAACAAATAAGGAGGCGTTGGTATGAATCTGGTATTTTTAGGCCCTCCCGGGGCAGGCAAAGGAACGCAGGCTTTGGGTGTCAGTGAGAAATACAGTATTCCGCACATCTCTACGGGGGATATCCTCCGCAGTGAGATCAAGCGCGGCACCAAACTCGGCCTCGAAGCGAAAAGCTACATGGATGCAGGCGGTCTTGTGCCTGACGAAGTGGTGATCGGGATCGTCGCATCCCGGCTTCAGGAAGCGGATTGCCAGAAAGGGTTCCTGTTTGACGGGTTCCCCCGCACGATCCGGCAGGCGGAAGCGCTGGCGGAGAAAACCACGATTGAAATGGCCGTTAATATCGACGTGCCTGATGAAGCGATCGTGAATCGGCTGAGCGGCCGCCGCGTGTGCAAAGCTTGCGGTGCGACCTATCACGTTGATACATTCAAAGGCGATGTCTGTTCGTCCTGCGGCGGGGAATTGATCCGCCGTGCGGATGATGAGCCGGAAACCATTTTGAACCGTCTGCATGTGTATCATGAGCAGACCCAGCCGCTGATCGATTTTTACGGCGGCCGCGGCGTGCTGGTGAACGTAGACGGCACGAAAGACATTGACACGGTCTTTGCCGAGATCTGTCGGAAGCTGGAAGAAGCGTTCGGCGCATGATCCCAATTAAGACCGAAGCGGATTTACAATGTATGCGTGAAAGCTGCGCGATTGCAGCGCAGGCCCGCGAGCTTGCGCGGCGCAGCATTTGCGCGGGAATGACAACGCGGGACCTGGACGAGCTTGTATACAGAGAGATCGTTCGCCTGGGCGCAAAAGCATCGTTCTACAAATACGCAGGATTTCCCGGGCACATCTGTGTGTCCATCAATGAGGAGGTTGTGCATGGGATCCCGGGAGACCGGGTGATCAAGGACGGAGACTTGGTAAAAGTCGATATCGGCGCTTATTACCGCGGCTTTCATTCCGATACGGCGGACACCTTTGCCGTTGGCAAAGTGTCCGAAACCGCACAACGGTTGATCGACAATACGCGCGCCTGCTTTGAAGCAGGCGTCGCGTTTGCTCGTTCCGGCGCAAGATTGGGCGACCTCGGCCACGCCGTGGCTGCATGTGCAGCCGCAGAAGGGTTTTCTCCCGTTCGCTCGTTTACCGGGCACGGGATCGGCAAAAACCTGCATGAGGATCCTGCTGTGCTCAATTACGGCAAGCCGGGCACCGGAGATACGCTGCGTGTCGGCATGGTGATTGCGATCGAGCCGATGATCAACGTGGGTACACACCGCGTGGTCGTGCTGGATAACGATTGGACTGTTGTGACGAAAGACAACCAGCTTAGCGCGCATTACGAGCATACCGTAGCCGTTACGGAATCGGGTCCGGAGATCTTAACAGCGTGACGGGTGAAAAAATGCAAGAAATTTGTGTTGGAATGGTCGTAAAAAGCAAAGCAGGGCGTGACAAAGGCCGGTACTTTGTGGTATACTCTATGTCTGGAGACGGTTTTGTCTGCCTTGTGGATGGAGATCTGCGCACGCTCGCAAAGCCCAAACGCAAAAAAATCAAGCATCTGCGCCCTATGGGCGTAGTTTTGGTGTCTTTATTTGAGCGGGAGGCAGGCGCGCCGTTGAATGATGCCCATATACGCAGGGCGCTCAAGGACGCCGGCTTTGCCGGCAAGAACGAACAAGCCTGAGAAGGAGGATTCATTTGTCCAAGCAGGATGTCATCGAGGTGGAAGGTAAAGTCACCGATGCGTTTCCGAACGCAGTGTTCGAAGTGGAACTGCCGAACGGGCACAAGGTTTTGGCCCATGTCTCAGGCAAACTTCGCATGCATTATATCCGGATAATGCCGGGTGACAAGGTAACTTTGGAATTATCGCCGTATGATCTGACCCGCGGCCGGATCACGTGGCGTGGAAAAGGCTGAAAAGCCTGATAGATATGTATTGTTATTTGCAAGGAGGCAATCATCATGAAAGTACGTCCTTCGGTTAAACCGATGTGCGAAAAATGCAAGATCATCCGTCGGCACGGCCACGTCATGGTCATCTGCAACAATCCCAAACACAAACAGAAACAAGGCTGACAATCCCGCGCGGGCGGCTGAGGGAGCATCTTCCCAACCGCGCGTCAATGCATAAATATTCTTGGAGGTGTGTAAACACATATGGCACGTATTGCAGGCATTGACTTGCCAAGAGAAAAACGTGTGGAGATCGGTTTGACGTATATCTACGGCATCGGTCGGACCACCGCTACGAAAATTCTCGCGGAAACGGGCGTTGATCCCGACATCCGCTGCAATGATTTGACGGAAGATCAGGCCAACCTGATCCGCGACTATATTGCGAACAACAATATCCTGGTCGAAGGTGACCTTCGCCGTGAAGTTCAGCTCAACATCAAACGGTTGATCGAAATTGGCTGCTACAGAGGCGTGCGCCATCGCCGCGGCTTGCCCGTGCGCGGTCAGAGCACCAAGCAGAACGCTCGTACCCGTAAAGGTCCGAAGCGCACCGTGAGCGGAAAGGGTAGGAGGTAATCGACTATGGCAGCACCCAAACAGAAGCGTCATACGACCGTGCGTCGTCGTCGCGAACGCAAAAACATCGAACGGGGACAGGTGCATATCCATTCCTCTTTCAATAACACCATCGTCACCATCACCGATATGGGCGGCAATGCGATTTCCTGGGCCTCCTCGGGCGGCATGGGTTTCCGCGGCTCCCGTAAGAGCACGCCGTTTGCTGCGCAGGTCGCAGCCGAGACCGCTGCCAAAGCGGCCAAGGAACACGGCCTCCGCACGGTGGAAGTGTACGTAAAAGGGCCCGGCGCCAGCCGTGAAGCCGCCATCCGTGCGCTGCAGGCTGCCGGATTGGAAGTAACCATGATCAAAGATGTAACGCCGATTCCGCACAACGGCTGTCGCCCGCCCAAGCGGCGTCGCATCTGATGAAGGAGGATCCCGCTTATGGCTAGATATACAGATTCTGTTTGCCGTCAGTGCCGTCGGGAGGGCTGCAAGCTCTTCCTCAAAGGTGAGCGCTGCTACGGCCCCAAATGCGCTTTTACCAAGCGGCCCACCCCGCCGGGTATGCACGGCATCAGCCGTCGCCGCGCGTCTCAGTATGGCGCCCAGCTTCGTGAAAAACAGAAAGCGCGCCGCGCCTACGGCCTGCAGGAAAAACAGTTCCGCAGCTATTTTGAAAAAGCTTCCCGCATGCAGGGCGTCACGGGTGAAAACCTGCTCATCCTGCTTGAGCGCCGCCTGGACAACGCTGTGTTCCGCCTTGGCATGGGCGAGAGCCGCGCGCATGCGCGTCAGCTCGTGTGCCATGGCCACATCTGCGTGAACGGCAAGAAAGTGGATATCCCCTCCTACCTGCTCCGCCAGGGTGACGAGATCACCGTGCGCGAAAGCTCGCAGGGGATGGAGCATCTCAAAGCGCTGCGCGAAGAAGGCAACCGCAGTGTGCCGAAATGGCTGTCCTTGGATGCGGCGAACCTCAAAGGTTCCCTGCTCGCGCTGCCGCAGCGTGATGACATCGACCTGACGATCGAGGAGCACCAGATTGTCGAGCTCTACTCCCGTTAATCCCTGTACACAACGACAGTAAGAGGAGGAGACCCGCGCATGATAGAAATTGAAAAACCGACCATTGAGTGTGTGGCGTTGGAAAACGGCTACGGCAGGTTCGTCATTGAGCCGCTGGAGCGGGGCTTCGGGACCACCCTGGGGAACTCGCTGCGCCGTATCCTGCTCTCGTCTCTGGCCGGCGTTGCGGCGACAAGCGTCCGCATTGAAGGCGTACTGCATGAGTTCAGCACCATCGAAGGCGTCAAAGAAGATGTAACGGATATCGTGCTCAGCCTCAAAGAACTGGCAGTGATCCAGCATGTGGATGGCCCCAAAACCATCCGGATCAACGCCAAAGGCCCGCGTGTTGTTACGGCGGCGGACTTTATTCCCGATCCTGAGATCGAGATCCTGAACAAAGACCTTCATATCGCAACGCTCAATGAAAAAGCAGTGCTGGATATGGAAGTTGTAATGGAGCACGGCCGCGGCTATGTTCTTTCCGACAAGAACAAAAAACCGGGCATGCCGATCGGTGTCATTCCGATGGACTCCATTTATACGCCGGTGACCAAGGTCAATTTCGTGGTGGAGAACACCCGTGTTGGACAGGTGACCGACTATGATAAACTGACGCTGGACGTTTGGACGAACGGCACCATCGCGCCGGACGAAGCGGTTTCTCTTGCCGCCAAGATCATGACTGAGCATTTGGCGCTGTTTGTGAACCTGACGGATCACGTCAGCAGCGTGGAGATCATGGTGCAGAAGGAAGACGAGAGCAAAGACGGTGTGTTTGAAAAGAGCATCGACGATCTCGATCTTTCTGTGAGAAGCTATAACTGCCTCAAACGCGCAGGGATCAACACAGTGGAAGAACTGGTCAAAATGACCGAAGAAGAAATGATGAAAGTCCGCAACCTGGGGCGTAAGTCGCTGGAGGAAGTGCAGCAGAAGCTGAACGAACTCGGCCTGAGCCTTCGCCCGAGTGAGGAATAAGGAGGAAGAACCCCATGGCATATCGTAAACTCGGACGCCGCTCCGATCAGAGAGAAGCCATTTTGCGCAATCTCACCACAGCGTTGATCTGGAACGGCCGTATTGAGACGACCGAAACGCGCGCCAAGGAAGTGCGCAGCATCGCTGAAAAGCTGATCACGCTGGCCGTCCGCGAATATGATAACACGGTAAATGTGACCAAAGAAGGAAAAACCTTTGTCAACGATGCGCCGAGCAAGTTGGCCGCCCGTCGTCAGCTGATGGCTTATTTGTACAACTTCCCGATGGAGAAGCAGCCGAAGGAATCCAAAATGGCGTATGCAAAACGCACCGGGCATATCAATCACCCCGTCGTGGAAAAAATGTTCCGCGAACTGGGCCCGAAATATGCCGCCCGTGCGCGTGACCTTGGCCAGGGCGGCGGTTACACCCGCATCATCAAAGCCGGCCCGCGCCGCGGCGATGCAGCGCCTATGGCAATTCTGGAGCTTATCTGATAACAGCTTCATGACCTGCTGGGGGAGCCAACCGGCTCCCCCTTTGTGCTATAAAAAAGAGGGAGGGGAACGCATGGAACCGGCTGTGAAATGCACGGATGTTCGCTTTGCTTATGAGGAAGCGGAAGTGATTACCGGCTTGGATATGACTGTGGAAAAAGGCGAATATATTGCCATCGTGGGCCGGAACGGCAGCGGAAAAAGCACGATCGCCCGGCATATGAACGCCTTGCTCGTGCCCACAAAGGGCAGCGTGGTCGTTTTTGGCATGGACACAAAAACGGAAAGCAACGTGCTCCCCATCCGCAGCCGCGCCAGCATGGTGTTTCAAAATCCCGACAACCAAATTGTCGCTTCCGTGGTGGAAGAAGATGTGGCCTTTGGCCCGGAAAACCTCGGCGTGCCAACGGCAGAGTTGCGCCGCCGGGTGGATGATGCGCTGGCCATTGTGGATATGGCGGAGTTTGCCCTGCGCGCCCCGCACGAGCTGTCCGGCGGGCAGAAACAGCGGGTCGCCATCGCCGGCGTGCTGGCCATGCAGCCGGATATGGTGATCTTTGATGAGCCCACCAGCATGCTGGACCCCGAAGGCCGTGCTTCCGTGCTGGCAGCGATGGACACGCTGCATGAGCGCGGGATCACCGTTTTGCATATTACCCATGCCATGGAAGAAGCGCTGCGGGCCGACAGGATGATCGTGATCAGCGACGGGAAAGCCGTGATGAGCGGCAACCCGGAAACGCTGTTTGCAGAAAAAGGGGAAGAGCTGATCGCTTTGGGGCTTGATCTGCCCCCGTTGATGCAGCTTTCACACGCACTGAAAGCCCTTGGGATCGATGGCAGCGCCGGAATAAGCGTGGAAGAGATGGTGGAAAAGCTATGCCGATAACCGTTCAAAACCTTTCCTACACCTATTCTGAAAACACGCCCATGGCAGTAAAAGCGTTGGAAAACGTGACCCTTACGATCCACGAAGGGGAGTTTATCGGCATCATCGGGCACACGGGCAGCGGCAAAAGTACGCTGGTGCAGCACTTGAACGGCCTGATCCCCGTGCAAAGCGGGTCCATCACAGTGGATGATATTGCGCTCAGGGATTCGTATCCCAAAAAAACCGTGCGTACCCGCGTTGGCATGGTGTTCCAATATCCGGAACAGCAGCTGTTTGAAGAAACGGTGGCGGCCGATATCGCTTTTGGCCCGAAAAACATGGGCCTGAGCGAGGAAGAACAGAACAGGCGCGTGCGCCATGCGATGGAGCTGATGGCGCTGGATTACAGCGCGATTGCAGAACGCAGCCCGTTTGAGCTTTCGGGCGGGCAGCGCCGGCGCGTGGCCATAGCCGGTGTGCTGGCCATGGAACCGAAATATTTGATTTTAGATGAACCGGCGGCCGGGCTTGACCCGGAAGGCCGACGCCTGCTGCTGGAGCGCATCATGGGCCTGCACAGGGAAACGGGCATTGCCGTTGTGATGGTGAGCCATTCGATGGATGATATTGCCCGCTGCGCACAGCGTGTGATCGTGATGGAAAAAGGGCGGATCGTTAATATCGGCAAACCGGAAGAAGTGTTTGCCGATGCGGAAAAAATGGAACAGCTGGGCCTTGGCGTGCCAACGATGGCAAAGGTGCGCGACAGGCTTAGGGAAGCGGGCCTTGCCGTTGCGTTTGCCGCAACGCCCGAAAAAATGGCAGAAAACATTGCTGCTGCCCTGAAGGAAAGGGGGCAGCGTGATGTTTAAGAATATAACGCTTGGCCAATATTATCCCACTGACAGTGTGCTGCACAGGATGGACCCGCGGTTCAAAATCCTGGTCGCGATTTCGTTTATTGTGCTGGCGTTTTTGGTGAACACGCTGTGGGGATATGCAATGCTGTTTGCGCTGCTGATCACTGCGATTGCGCTGAGCCGCGTGCCGGTGCGCGTGGTGATCCGCGGGCTCAGGCCGCTGATGTTTATCATTATTTTCACATTCGTTTTAAACGTGTTTCTCACACGCGGCGGCGCGGTTTTATGGCACTGGTGGATCTTCACCGTCACGGAAACGGGGTTGAGAACCGCGGTGCTGATGGCGGTGCGCCTGTGCCTGCTGGTAGCCGGCACCTCGCTGCTAACGCTGACAACAGCGCCCCTGATGCTGACCGAGGGGTTGGAAGCGCTGATGCGGCCGCTGGCCGTGCTGCGTTTTCCGGCGCACGAGCTGGCCATGATGATGACGATCGCGCTGCGCTTTATCCCAACGTTGGCTGAGGAGGCAGACCGCATCCGCATGGCGCAGGCCGCCCGAGGCGCGGATTTTGACACCGGCGGGCCGATCAAGCGGGCGATGAGCCTGGTGCCTTTGTTGGTGCCGCTGTTCGTAAGCGCGTTTCGGCGCGCAGAAGAGCTGGCAACGGCCATGGAAGCGCGCTGTTATCACGGCGGCGAAGGGCGCACGCGCTTAAAAGTGCTCAAAGCCGGCCTACGGGATTATGCTGCCCTGCTGATGATCGCCGCGGCGATCGCTGCGGCCACGGTAGGAGGCCTGTAAGCAATGCGCATCCGGCTTGAAGTGGAATATGACGGAACGGATTATGCCGGTTGGCAGCGCCAAAAGGAGGAGATGACCGTTCAGCAGCGGTTGGAAGAAGCGCTGGGATCATTGCTGCAGCAGCCCATTGTGATCCACGGGGCAGGGCGCACGGATGCAGGCGTGCACGCCATGCGCATGACCTGCCATTTTGATTGCCAAACGCGCATTCCTCCTGACAGGATCGCGTACGCGGTGAACTATGCGCTGCCATCGGATATCAGGGTTTGCGCCTCTGAGCAGGTAGCTGACGATTTTCATGCCCGTTTTGATGCTGCCGGCAAATGGTATCGCTACCGTATCCTGCACAGGCAGCAGGCAGCGGCCATTCACCGGCGCATTTGCGCGCATGTGCCCGGCAAGCTGGATGTGGATGCAATGGCACGCGCGCTGCCGTATCTGGAAGGGACGCACGATTTTGCGGCGTTTGCCGCATCGGGCAGCCATGTAAAATCAACGGTGCGCACGATTTATGCGGCGCGGCTGCATCGGGCAGAGGACATGATCTGGATCGATGTGGTGGGCAGCGGATTTTTATATAACATGGTGCGTATCATTGCCGGCACGGCGATCGATGTGGGCAAAGGCAAGCAAACGGAAACGGTGTTCAGCGATATGATCGCTACGGGCAGCAGGCTCAGCGGCGGCATGACGGCACCCGCCCGGGGACTGACGCTGATGCGCGTGTTCTATCCGCCGATGCCCGACATTGCACAGATTGAAACGATGATCAACGCCGGCGAGATGCTGTAACAAGGGAAAAAAGGGCGAGATTAAGCCGAAAAAGCCCTTGACAGCGGCAACTCTGTTGTATAAAATAATAAAGCTTCCGTCAGGACCTGCCCCGGACTTGATGGAAAACAAACAATTAAACACGTGCCGCGGCGCAGACTTGCTCACCTGCGAGGCGGACTGGGAGGAAATCCACTATGAAAACCTATATGCCCGGCCAGGAAGATGCCGCGCGCAAATGGTATATCGTCGATGCTGAAGGGCAGACCTTCGGTCGTTTGGCGAGCCGCGTGGCCAGTGTTCTCAAAGGAAAGCATAAACCCACCGTCACCCCCCATGCAGATATGGGCGATTTTGTGATCGTGGTAAATATTGATAAAGCGGTGTTCACCGGTCGCAAACTCGACCAGAAGATCTACTATCGCCACACCGGGTATCCGGGCGGCCTGAAAGAGGTTAAATACCGCGATTTGATGGCAAATAAACCCGAACTCGCCTTTGAAATGGCGGTTAAGGGAATGCTGCCGAAAAACTCTCTCGGCACAAAGATGCTCCGGAAGCTCAAGGTGTATGCCGGGCCTGAACACAAACACAGCGCCCAGCAGCCCGAACCGCTTACCGTCTAAGGAGGTAACTGAAAATGGCAGCCAAAGTGCAGTATCTTGGAACCGGACGGCGTAAGAAGAGTGTGGCGCGTGTTCGCCTGATCGCCGGCAACGGCGCGTTCGTGATCAACAAACGCGACATCAACGATTATTTCGGTCTTGAGACCCTTAAAATGGAAGCCCGCTCCCCGCTGACGCTGACCGAGCTCGAAGGCAAATTCGATGTGTATGTCAACGTTTACGGCGGCGGCACCACCGGCCAGGCCGGCGCGATCCGCCACGGCATCGCCCGTGCCCTGCTTGAAGCCGACGAAAGCCTTCGTCCCGCGCTGAAAAAAGCCGGTTATCTGACCCGCGACCCGCGCATGAAAGAGCGTAAAAAGTACGGCCTCAAAGCCGCCCGTCGCGCTCCGCAGTTCAGCAAACGTTAAACTGCCGATGTATTGGGAACAAAAGACCCGTGCGATCTGCACGGGTCTTTTTTCGTTTGTTTTGGCGTGCGGGATGTGATATTTTATAAGAAAGAAAAGCAGGAAAAGCAGTGTGTATCCCGCCCCAAAAGTGGCCATAAAATAAGGAAAGCAGGCGCGCCGCGGCGCCTGAATAAGCATGGACAAAAAACCTGAAAGTAAAGTACAATACAAATAAGTGTGCGCCTTGTGCAGGCGCGGGTAAAATAAGACAGAATTAGATATACTAAGAAGAAAATCGGGAGGAATAACATGTACGATCTTTTGATTTTAGGCGCGGGGCCTGCAGGGTTGACGGCTGCGATCTATGCCGCACGGGCCGGGATGAACGCGCTGCTGATTGAAAATAAAGTGCCGGGCGGGCAGGCGGCCACGGCGCACCATATTGAAAACTATCCGGGTTTTCCTGACGGGATCAGCGGGATGGACCTTGCATTCAACATGTTTATGCAGGCGCAGAACGCGGGAGCGGAGCTTGTCAGCGGGCAGGTGGAAGCGGTGTCGCTTTTAAATGCGGAAAAAACAATAACGGTGGACGGCAAGGAGTATGCCGGGCGTGCCGTTATTTTATGCATGGGTGCAGACCCGCGCCTGCTTGGTGTGGAAGGGGAAGACCGGCTAAGAGGCAAAGGCGTGAGCTACTGTGCCACTTGCGACGGCAACTTTTTCAAAAACCGGGCGGTTACGATCGTGGGCGGCGGGGACACGGCGCTTACGGAAGCGCTGTATTTAAGCACGATGTGCGAAAAAGTAACGGTGGTGCATCGGCGGGATGAGTTCCGCGCGGCACCCTCCGTGGTAGAACGGGCGGAAAAGAAGGAAAACATTGAGTTTGTGCTTTCCTGTGTGCCGGCGGAAGTGATCGGGCAGGAGAGCGTGCAGGGGCTGCGCGTAACAGACAAAAACGGGCAAAGCCGCGTGATCGAGTGCGCCGCCGTGTTTGCGGCGATCGGGCGTGTGCCGGCCACAGAACTGGTGCGCGGGCAGCTGGAAACAGACGAAACGGGATATATCAAAACGGATGAAAATATGCGCACGAGCGTGCCGTGTGTGTATGCGGCGGGCGATGTGAGGATCACACCGCTGCGGCAGGTGATAACGGCCTGCGCCGATGGGGCAATCGCGGTGCACACGGCGGAAATGGAAATACACGCGTAAACAGAACAGGGAGGAATCGTTTTGGCAAGATTGTTCGGAACAGACGGGGTGCGCGGCATTGTGAATAAAGAACTCACGTGCGAACTGGCGCTCAAACTCGGCCGGGCCGGGGCGCAGGTGCTGGCCACAGGCACGCACAAGCCGCGGATCCTGATCGGACGGGACACCCGCGTGTCGGGCCAGATGCTGGCCGCCACATTGGCAGCGGGCATCGTGTCTACCGGCGCAGAAGCGGTGGATGCAGGCGTGATCCCCACGCCCGGCGTTTCGCATCTGGTGCAGAAGCTGGGGTTTGATGCGGGTATTGTGATCTCCGCTTCGCATAATCCGGCAGCGTATAACGGCATCAAGTTTTTCGCTTCTTCGGGGAGCAAACTGCCCGATGAAACGGAAGACAGGATCGAACAGGTGATGAACAGCAGCGAAGCTCTGCCCGCCGGTGTGGGCATGGGCAGCATCACGGCGTGGAAGGAAGCGGGCGTTACCTATGCGCGTGACCTGGGCGCCAAATGCGGGCTGAATCTGAGCGGCCTTAAAGTGGTGCTTGACTGCGCCAACGGCGCAAGCGCAGCGCTGGCACCTGAGCTGTTCCGCTCGCTGGGCGCAAAGGTAACGGCGATACACTGCGACCCGAACGGCACGAATATCAACGACGCCTGCGGTTCCACCAAGCCGGACGATCTGTGCAAAGCCGTTGTGCGGGAAGGGGCGGATCTCGGCCTTGCGTTTGACGGTGATGCGGACCGCATGATCGCCTGCGACGGGCAGGGGCAGATCTGCGACGGGGATACCGTGATGGGCCTGCTGGCGCTGGACATGAAAGCGCGCGGCGCGCTCAAACATGACACGCTGGTTGTGACCGTGATGAGCAATATGGGCCTGGAACTTGCCATGCAGAAAAACGGCATCCACCTGGTGAAAACCGCGGTGGGCGACCGATATGTTTGGGAAGCGATGGAAAAAGAGGGGTATAATCTGGGCGGTGAGCAGTCCGGCCACGTGCTGATCAGCGACCTGTCTATAACGGGC
This sequence comes from Clostridia bacterium, assembly GCA_017439715.1. GTDB lineage: Bacteria > Bacillota > Clostridia > Christensenellales > QAND01 > RGIG3178. The sequence goes on from JAFSIR010000037.1 coordinate 47,431, forward strand.
GATGGGATGCAAACGGGCCTGATGCTGTGTGATGTGGTGCTGCGCAGCGGGCAGCCGCTGAGTGAGCTGAGAAAAGCCATCACCATTTTGCCGCAGGTGCTTGTGGGCGCGCATGTGCGCCCGGAAGAAAAAGCGCGGTATAATGAAAACGAAGAGATCGCGCAGCAGATCGCCGCGCTGGAAACAAAATACAGCGGGATCGGGCGTGTTTTGATCCGCCCGAGCGGCACAGAGCATTTGATCCGCGTGATGATTGAAGGACCGGACCGGGACGAGATGGAACAGGATGCCCGTGCCCTGGCAGCACTTATGGAGAAAAAACTGGGATAAAACCCTTGATTTTTCCCATTTGTTTGTGTAGAATACACGCTAATATACAGGTTTAACAAGCGGCGCAAATCGAAAGGAGAACAGCAGGCATGGCTTATTATTTTCCCGAACCCTCTCGCACCTTTAACGAGTATCTTCTGGTGCCCGGCTATTCCAGCGAAAACTGCATTCCGAGCAATGTTTCGCTGCGCACCCCGGCTGTAAAATTCAAAGCAGGCGAAAAACCGGCTCTGAGCATGAACGTGCCGGTGGTTTCTGCCAGCATGCAGGCTGTTTCTGATGACGGAATGGCCGTGGCGCTGGCGCGCAACGGCGGCATTTCGTTTATTTACTGCTCCCAGAGCGTGGAAAGCCAGGCGGCAATGGTGGCCCGGGCCAAAGCATATAAAGCGGGCTTTGTGGTGTCTGACAGCAACGTGCGCCCGGATATGACGCTGGCCGATGTGCTCGCGCTCAAAGAGAAAACGGGGCACAGCACCGTGCCTGTCACGGAAGACGGTCTGTCCAACGGGAAGCTGCTGGGCATTGTGACCAGCCGCGATTACCGCGTGAGCCGCATGGCAACGGACACTCCGGTGTCTGCGTTTATGACACCGTTGGAAAAACTGGTGTATGCGCCGAAGAACACCACGCTTAAAGAAGCGAACGATATTATTTGGGATCATAAACTCAATGCCCTGCCCATCGTGGATGATGACGGCCGGCTGCTGTATCTTGTGTTCCGCAAGGACTATGATTCGCATAAAGAAAACCCGAACGAACTGTTGGACGAGCACAAACGCTATGTGGTTGGCGCCGGCATCAACACGCGCGACTATGCCACCCGCGTACCTGCGCTGGTGGAAGCCGGAGTGGATATCCTGTGCATCGACTCGTCAGAGGGTTACTCTGCCTGGCAGAAAATGACGCTGGATTTCATCCGCAAAACGTATGGCGACAGCGTTAAATGCGGCGCGGGCAACGTTGTTGACGCCGAAGGGTTCCGCTTTTTGGCCGAAGCGGGGGCGGACTTTGTTAAAGTTGGCATCGGCGGCGGCAGCATCTGCATCACGCGCGAACAAAAAGGGATCGGGCGCGGCCAGGCAACGGCGGTGATCGACGTGTGCCGTGCCAGAGACGAATATTTTAAAGAAACGGGAATTTATGTGCCTGTGTGTTCCGACGGCGGTATTGTACATGACCATCACATGACGCTGGCCCTGGCAATGGGGGCGGATTTCATCATGATGGGCCGCTATTTTGCCCGCTTTGATGAAAGCCCGACCAATCGTGTGATCATCAACGGCAGCTACATGAAAGAATATTGGGGCGAAGGCAGCAGCCGTGCCCGCAACTGGCAGCGGTATGACCTGGGCGGCAAGGAAGGCCTGTCTTTTGAAGAAGGCGTGGATTCCTATGTGCCGTATGCCGGCAGCCTGAAAGAAAATATGGACCTGAGCCTGTACAAAATCCGTTCCACGATGTGCAACTGCGGCGCGCTGACACTTGAAGAGCTGCGTGATAAAGCCAAGCTCACGCTGGTATCCGCCACAAGCATCGTTGAAGGCGGCGCGCATGACGTGGCGCTCAAGGATAACACAGCAACGTCTGCCCAGCTGAAATAAAACCAAGAGATATAAAGAAAAGAAGCGCCCGCTGGGGTTGCTTCTTTTTTTGCATCGGCAAAAAGAGCTGTTGCAATATTTGACAGAAATAGATATAGTAATTGCATTGTCATTTTTATTCATTATTCCGAAGGAGGGTTTTTTATGAAGCGTGATTTGTCGAGTGATATTCGCAGGCAGATCTGGAAACTGCGCCTGGTTAACCTGTTTTACGGCATGGCCAGCGCGTGCATGAGCATTCGGCTGATGTATTTGGATGGACTGGGGCTTTCTCCTGAGATGGCTACGCTGATCATGTGCGTCACCATGGCACTGGGCGCTGTGGCACCGCCGCTGTGGGGCATGGTAGCAGACAGCATTCGATCCAAATACCGTGTGTTTATCCTGACGATGATTGGCTCCGGCATCGTGTGTGCCCTGATCCCGGTGGCTGAATGGCTGCGCTGGGGCGGCGCTGTTGGCGCGATGCTGCTCGTGCCGATGACAAACATGTTCCTGGTGCCGACGCAGAGCCTTGTGGATGCTTCAAGCGTGTCTGCCGCAGCAGCACAGCCGGCGATGGATTACAGCAATCTGCGTATGTGGATGTCCATGGGCTTTACGACGATAAACTTTTTATACACGCCGCTGATGAAAGCGCTGGGGAACAGCTCTGCATTTTTGGTTTCCGTGATCTGCGTGATCCTGCTGTTCACACAGCGCAAAACGATCAAGCAGTATGAAGAACCGGTGGAAGCGGCGCCGGAAAGACGGAAAAAGGAAAAACAGCCGCTGCAGCTTTCCAGGCTGTTCAAAAGCTATTATTTGATCATCTTTCTTGCGATCAATGTGCTGATCGCCATTCCCCAGAACGCTTCCCAGTTTTTGGCGTATCTGCTGACCGATATCGGCTCGGATACAACGCTGGTCGGCCTGATCACGGCCTGCCGCGTTGTGGCTGAAATCTTTATCCTGCTGATCTCGCCCAAGCTCAAACGCTTTATGAACCTGCCGATGCTGCTGGTGGGCGCGGCGGTTTGCTTCAGCATTGAAATGCTGGGCTATCAGGTTGCCCAAAATGTGGTGTTGGCCACAATCTCCTTCTGTTTTGGAGGCGCGGCATACGGCTTTGTGCTTTCCAGCGCAATCAACTATGTGCATGCGCTGTGCCCCGAAGGGCTGGAAGCAACGGCGGTGTCGCTGTGGCTGGCAACGAGCTATGTGGCCGGCATCCTGGTGATGCTGATCGGCGGCGCGATAGTTGCCTCCGTGGGCGTGCGCGTGGTGTATCTGTGCTGCCTTGGCTGCACGCTGCTCTGGGTTGCGCTGTTCCTTGGCATGTACGGTTTGGGCCGCGTTCTCAAAATAGAAGCGCAAATCCCGCTGTTTGAACGCAAAAAGAGATAAAAAAACAACCAAAAAAGGGCCCGTTCAGGGCCCTTTTTTTATGCATTGAAAACAAGATCACTCGTTTCTTTTATGGAGAACGTTTCAAAATAGCTGTTTTCCATCGGGATCCATGCCGATTTAAACCGGGCCAGCATTTCCGGCCCATTGCGCGATAAGATGCGCGCCTGCTGCAGTTCATAGGGGCAGGATAAAAACACGCGCAGCGTGTACGAGCCGGATAGCTGCGGATGATGGCTGTATGACCCTTCCACCACGGTGATCGGCGCATAGGGCAGGGCTACGGCGCGGCCAAGCGCCATAACAGAGCAATCAAACGCCCGATAACTGACCGGCCTGCCCGCAACGAGCGCAGGCACCACTTCGTGTAAAAACCGCTCATAGTCCACATTGCCGCCCGGCTCTGCCAACCGATCGGGCGTGCGTTTTTCAAGCGGCAGAAAGAAATCGTCCATATGGATCACCGGGCAGTCATACACCGCCTGCAGCAGCTTGGCCAGCGTTGTTTTGCCGGCCGCGGCGTTCCCATCAATGGCAAGGCGGACAGCGCCGTTTGTCCGCGCCTGTTCATCCACAGCGCAGAACAGCGGCAGAAAGCGGGCCATGCTTTCGGGCATCACCCGATACGCTGGGGCATACTGCGCGCGGTATTGCGTGCTGTGGCGCACAGAAGGGCAGCCGGCCGCCCGATATGTTTTCAAATATTCGTCTGCTTCCGAAAGAGAAAAGGGTGCTTTTCCGGCCTGCGCCAGTGCACGAAGGGTGCACAGCGCCTGTTCAAATCCGCTTTTGTCGCCCCGGTGCGCCTGCGCGCCGAGTACAAACAAACGGTTGATCGTTTCATTTTTCAGCGCCGGCGGCAGCGCCGCCAGATGAACGCGGCACAGCCCGTTGCCCAATGGCTCCAGCAGCGCGGCCTCGGGATCAAACGGAACACCGGCCCGCTCCTGTGCCAGCCAGGCGAGTGACGCTTGGGCATCGCGAACCACATGCTCGGCTCCAAAAGCGCGCTGATACAACAGCTTTACGGCGTCCTGCACGGTCATATTCGGATAGCGGGCAAAATGCCGGCAAAGCAGCTCATTCATGCGTGCAGGATCCCGGCCTTCTTCAGTGCGATCACGATCACCGGGATCAGCAAGATGTGGCAGATGATGCCGGGCACAGCGTTGGTAAACGCGCCGGCGAAAAACGCTGCCCATCCGAACGCGGACCCGGATGCGCCGGCGATCACGGTTTGCACCACGCCCCAGACAACGCGGCCCGCCAACATGGAGATGATCAGCGCAACATAGATGTTGATGGTTTTTTTGGGGAGTCGTGCATACAGGAACCCGGTCATAAAACCGTAAACCGCCAGTTCAGCTGCCATGGCAACGCCGGTGGGGAACAGCGGCGGCATGCCAAACATAAAATACCGCAGCACGGGCGCCACAGCGCCCACGCCAAGGCCGAAGGGCCAGCCGCACAGGAAGCCGCACAGCAGCACGGGGATATGCATGGGGGATAAAGCCTGCCCAATCTGCGGGATCTGGCCGGTGAGGAAAGGCAAATACAGGCACAGCGCCAAACAAAGGGCGGCCATGACCAGGCGGCGGATGTTGATGGATTTCATGGATATAATGCCTCCTACTCTGCAAAAATAAAAGAAACCACAAAAAAACGGTTCTTCGGATCCGTCCCTTCATGGTTGGAAAAATCAGCTTCAGCCGATAGGTTGATTATTTTATAGCATACGGCGGTGGCAAAAGTCAATCCTCCGCGGGGCGCAAGCAAAAGCGGAGGCCCCGAAAAGAGAGCCTCCGCTTTTTTGGCTATTCATGCCTGTGTGTCAGCGCGCCGTTGAACAGCAGGCGGATGCACCACAGGCCGGCCAGGCCAACCAGGCCATACACAACTCGGGCCGCCAGCGTATATCCGCCGAACAGCCAGGCCACCAGGTCAAAACGCGCCAGAGCGACCAGAAGCCAGTTCAAAGCGCCAACAATGACCAACGCCAAAGATACGATATCCAATGCTATCACTCGCCTTTCCCTGCCAGTATGGCCGAACAGGGCGCATTTTATTCAATTTTCCTCAAACACGGTCAATTCCAGCGTGGTATAGGGAAACGGTTCAAGAAAATCACGCGGGAAAAACACCACCCGGCGGAACTGGGCCAGCTCGTTCCGGTGCTTGGAAAGCACAACGGGAACGGCCACATCAAATTGGCGGCAGGCTTCCGTCAGCGTGTCGGACAGAACGGCTTCTTCGCGCGTATCGGCAATGATTTCCTGCACGATTTTTTCTTTTTTTCGAATCAAAGCCCAGCATTTCAGAGTTTTTTTGGATTGCAAGTGCGGGTCTCCCCCTCTATAATAAAATATAGAAAAGTATGTATTTTTATCGCGATAATTATACGTTGTTTCGGCCCTGTATGTAAAGCAAAGGAGGCGGACGGCAGGTGAAAGTAACGCGCACATATCATATGGCTGACGGCAGCATGTCGCCCGTGAGCGGCCGGTTTATTCAAATGGATGCTGCGAACGAGGGAGAAGCGGCTTGGAAAGAGCTGCGTGCGTCGGCAGACCTGATCTATCTTGATCCGCCGCTGTTTGCCGATGAAGCGGCGCCGATCAGCCAGCGGCTTGGCCCTGCGGGGTACAGCAACGGGCGTGAGCGGGTTAAGCTGGCGAATGAAAAGGATGCTTTTTCCGGCACGATGGAAGCGTATGTTGCTTTTATGCGCGCGGTGCTTTTGCGGGCACGGGAATGCCTGAAACCAACAGGGTGCCTGTATTTACACTGTGCTTCCAATGTTAACGCGCACCTGCGGCTATTGATGGACGAGGTGTTTGGCGCCGACAAATTCCAAAACGAGATTGTATGGCATTATAAATCGGGCGGCCGGGCGCGGAACTTTTTTGCCCGGCGGCATGACACCATTTTGTTTTACCGCAAAAGCAGAAAACCGTTTTTTGATCCGGAAGCGGCGGGTGAAAAGCGCGGCATGCAAAAGCGCAACAACCTGCGCCGCACGGTGGACGAAACGGGCCGGGTGTATTTTTCGCTGGTAACGGCCGGCAAGGAATACCGGTATTATGAGGATGAAACGGTGCTGCCCGGCGATGTTTGGCTGGATATTTCCGCCCTGCAGCAGCGCGATCCTGAGCGCACCGGCCATCCCACACAGAAACCGCTGGCGCTGCTGGAGCGGATTGTGCAAGTTTCCTGCCCGCCCGACGGCCTGGTGATGGACTTTTTTTCCGGCAGCGGGACCACGGCGTTGGCCGCGGCGAACACGGGCCGCCGGTTTGTTGCGGTTGACTGCGCGCCGTTGGCGCGCCAGGTGCTGCGCCGCCGCTTGTGGGAGCACGGGTTTGATGTAGAAACACAAGGCCCATCGCCCCAAAGCCGTGCGCAGTTGTCGGTATGCCGGCATACGAGTGCGCAGGAGATGGATGTGTGGGTGCAGGGGTATGCGCCCGATGAACAGGGAGCGCCTTACCGTGGCGCAGAGCCTGTAGAATCGCAAATGACGCTGCGCCAGTCGCTGGCGATGACGGGGGAAGCCGGGCAAACGGACGGTTGCCCGCCCAATGCGGACCTGTATATGCTTGATATGGTGGCGGCCGGCCGCTGGAAAGACGGGGTGTTTACCGTGCATGACCGTGTGCTGCGCACGCTGCGCCATCCGGCGCTGCAGCCGCTGCTGACGATCGGGCCGGGGCCGGGCACGCCCTGCATACAAACGGTTGACTGCATGGGCACAGCCACCTGTTTTTTGATCGAGTAAAGCCGGCGCTTGCAGCCGGATTGTGCAGTTTTATAAATTTTAATTTTAAAGAGGGATTCGTGTGGAAAAGTATATCTCCGAGGCGGTCATAAGGCGGTTGCCCCGGTACTACCGCAAAATTGAGGAAATGTATGAAAAGGGCGTTGAACGCGTGTCCAGCAGCCAGCTGAGCGAGGAAATGGGGCTGAATGCCTCTCAGATCCGCCGGGACTTTAACTGTTTTGGCGGGTTTGGACAGCAGGGATACGGGTATGCCGTGGCAAAACTGTATCACGAGCTCAGGCGCATCATGGGGATGGAGCAGCCAAGCCGGTGTGTGGTGATCGGCGCAGGCAACATCGGCCGCGCGCTGATTAACTACACGGGGTTTGATGGCAAGCCGTTTTCAGTGGCGGCCGCGTTTGATACAGATCCTGTGCGCACGGGCCAAACAGATCGGGGGATAGCGGTGTATCCCATGGACGAGCTGGAAGCCTATGTGCGGGAGAACCCGGTGGATATTGCGGTGATCTGCACGCCGCGGGCGTTTGCGCAGTCGGTGTGCGATCGCTTGGCAGATCTTGGGATTCGGGGTGTATGGAATTTTGCGCCGGTAGAACTGGAAGGCCCGGCGTGGATGACGATCGAGAACGTGAACATGTCTGACAGTTTGCTCGTTCTGTCTTATCGCATGGGCGATGGGATGATAGAGTAGAAATAATTTGGCGGATATGGTATACTATCATTCACTATGGAAACGGAGTATCCGTTGCCCAAACAATAAGGAGCTAAAGACAGTGAAAAAACACGGCTGTTCGGGAATAATGAAAAAGAGCCTTGCTTTTTTGATGGCGCTTTGTTTTATGCTTGGCGTTTGTGCAACCGCTCTGGCGGAACCGACGGCTTCGCCCGATGCTGCGCAGACCCCGGCTGAAACGCCGCAGGAAACGCCGGCAGATTTGCCGACGCAGGCCCCGCCGGAGAGCGAAACGGAAGATCCTAACAGGATCATCGTTATTTTTGATGATGGCCGGATTGCCGCCGGCGTTACGGTTGACGGCATTCCCGTAGGCGGGCTGACAAGAGATGAAGCGCTGGCCATGCTTTCCCCGTCGGAAGTGCCCGATGTGGCGGTGGATGCAGATGATCCGCCCGCAGAAGAGGAAGAGGAAGAGGAAGAAGATCCTGATGCATCCGGTGAACTGTTTGACGAAAGCCAGATAGAGCTGGACCAGGAAGAGATTGTTGCCTCGCTGCAGCTGGGGCATATGTATTTGAATATCGACGGTTACCGGCAGCCCGAGCCGTTGGCCGATTTTGGCGTAACGCTGGATATGGAAGGGATCGTGGACGAAGCTATGCTGATCGGCCGCAGCGGCAGCATCAGCGAGCGCCGTCAGGCCATAGACGCGGCGAAAGCCGAAGGCGTGGCCTCCAAACTTTCCTTTGTATATGACGAAGAAACCGTTAAAGCGCAAACGATCAAAGTGGCGGACGCGATCCCGCGGGAAAGTGTGTCTTACGAGCTGAAGTTTGATCCGTCTTTGGCAGAGCGGTTTATCATTGCCGACGGGCGCAGCGGTTTTACCCCCGATAACGAGGGCATGCAGGCTGCCGTGCTCGAAGCGCTGGCATCCGGCGATGTAACGAACATCGTTGTGCCCGGCCAGGCCAATGGCGAGCCTGCGGAAATGCTGCCTGAAGGCACGCGGGAAAACACCGTTCTTATTGCCAAATATACAACGAAGGTGGATGGTTCTGCCAACCGCCGCCACAATGTTAAGCAGGGCGCCAGCATGATCAACGGCCAGGTGATCCAACCGGGTGAAGTGTTCAGCGTGAACGACACGCTTGGCCCGCGTGATGGATCAAGCGGCCTGTGGCGCAAAGCGGGCGCTATTGCGATGGGCATTTCCGTGAGCGAATACGGCGGCGGCATCTGCCAGGTGAGCAGCACGCTGTTCAACGCCGTGGCCCGTGCAGACCTTGAGATTGTGGAGTGGGTGCACCATTCCTGGCCCTCGTCCTATGTGCCGATCGGCTGCGATGCCACGATCAGCACGCCCGGCCCCGATTTCCGGTTTAAAAACAACACGGATTGGCCGATCTATCTTGTGGGCGTTTACGATGAAAGCACGCGCCGGCTGACCATTGAAGTGTGGGGTCGTCCGCTGCCCGATGGCATAACGATTGATATCAAGGGTGAGCGCACCGCAACGGTGGGCATCCCGTCCAGCCCGCGCTATGTGACCGATCCGCGCCAGGTAGGCCCCGGCCGCGTTGGCTACAGAAGCAAAACGACCAAGCTTTGGTATGACGCTGAAGGCAACCTGATCAAGAGCGAGGTTATCCACACGAACTATTACCGCCCGCAGCCGAACAGGGTGCTTAAAGGCACGGATCCGACACCGGATCCCGGTGATGGCGGCGGCGGAACCGATCCGGTACCGGATCCCGGTGATGGCGGCGGCACGATTCCGCCCAGCCCGGAAAACCCGGCACCGGACCCGGGCGATGGCGGGGATCCGATCCCGGCCCCCCCGGTTGAATGATTATCAACCATAGGAGATAGTTTGAAATATGGTTCAGAAAAAACGCAGGAAGCGGAGAAAAAACAATAAGAAAAAGAATCTGCGCTTGATCCTGAGCATCTCGATCGCGTTTGCAGTGTGCGTGATCGGTGCGTGCGTAGCCCTTGTGGTGACGAGTGCAGTGCCCAGCCAAAAGGATATGACGGTTGTGTTCGATAATGGCTTGATCCTGTCCGGCACTACGATAAACGGTGTGGAAGTGAGCGGGATGACGCCCGCCAAAGCGCGCGTTGCCATTGAAGAAGAAGTGCAGAAAAAAGCCGAAGAGATCGCGGTTAAACTGGCGTTTTCCGACAGAACGGAAAAGCTGGAAGCCAAGAGCATCGGCGTGTATCCGAACGCGGATGCAACGATTGCCGAAGCGATGAAGCAGGGCCGCCGCGGCAACATCACCCAGCGCAAAAACGAGATGGGCAACCCTGCCGTTACCGCGCTGACGCTGGGATACACCTATGATGAGAACACGCTGGAAGACGCCATTCGTGCCAGCGCCGACACGCTTGACACCAAAGCGCTGGAGCCCAGCGTGGTGGTGGATGAGCTCAGCGGCGTTCGGGTTGTGGAAGGCAAGGCCGGCATCGTGCTGGACAAAGAAGAGTATGTAAAAGCGGTGAAAGAAGCGGTGGAAAACGGAACCTTTGGCCCCGTGACGCTGCCCGGCGAACCGCTTAATCCGACATACAGCACAGAGGATATCAAGGCCAACACGGTGCTGATCACCTCGTCTAAAACGATTTACACCGATTCGCCCACATCCGGCCGCGCCAAGAACATCAAGCTGATGTGCGAAAAGCTCTCCGGCAGCGTTGTGATGCCGGGTGAAACGTTCAGTGTGAATGACACGGCCGGCCCGCGCAACGCGGCCAACGGCTGGTTCTTGGCCAACGGCATTGAAAACGGCGTGTACACCAAGCAATACGGCGGCGGCATTTGCCAGGTGAGCACCACGCTGTATAATTCGCTGCTTAAAGCGGACCTGCAGATAACGGCGCGCCGCCCGCACACCATCCCGAGCGGATATTGCAAACGCGCGCTGGATGCTGCCATCAGCACCGGCGGGCCGGACCTTGCGTTCACCAACAATACGGATTGGCCGATCTACCTGATTCTGTACACGGTGGAACCGGAAGGCTCCAGGCAAAAAGAAGTGTATGCGGATATTTACGGACGCCCGGTTGAAAACGGGATGACGATCGAGCTTTTGAGTGTAGACGTGTCTATAACCCCGTTTGATCCGTTGGATGTTGTGTATGTAACCGATGAGGAGCTGGTGCGCAACGGACGCAACCGCTACGTCTCTGAAGCATGGAAAGTGTATAAAGACGCCACAGGAAAGGAAGTCAAGCGCGTAAAAGCGAACACAAGCACCTATGCGGGCAGCAAGCCCTATGTGCTTGAGCCGGTTTCGCCGTCGCCCGGCACAGGGGGAGACGCGGGCCTAACGCCTGGGCCGGCCCAATAAACCCAACAAACAAAACAGCTGAGAAGCGTGCTTCCCGGCTGTTTTTTCATTGACGCATATATTTTTGCAATGATATAGTAAACGTAACTTTTTTTGGGGGGTGCAGCCGCATGGATGAACTGCAGAAAACTATTTTGGATCATTTGGAGCAAGAGGCCCGGGTCAGCAATGCTGAGCTTGCCGTGATGCTGGGCACAAGCGAACAAAACGTTTCGCAGGCGATTGCGGGGCTGGAGCGCGATGGTGTGATCCTTAAATACACAGCGGTGATCGATGAGGAGAAGCTGGACAACCATGATCGTGTGCAGGCGCTGATCGAAGTGAGAATCACGCCGCAGCGCGACCGCGGGTTTGACGGCATTGCCGAGCGGATTGCCCGATACGAAGAAGTGCAAACAGTGTATCTGTCCAGCGGCAGCTATGATCTGATGGTGGTCATGCAGGGGCGCAGCATGCGCGATATTGCGCAGTTTGTGTCATCGCGGCTGAGCACGATCGACGGAGTTTTGAGCACGGCTACGCATTTTGTGCTTAAAAAATATAAGGATCAGGGCGTTTGTTACGGCCAGACGAGCGAAGACACGCGCCTGAAGGTGACACCATGAAGCCCGCTGATAGGGTGGCCCGCCATGTAGCGGCGCTGCCGCCGTCCGGGATCCGCGTGTTTTTTGATATCGTGTCTGACATGAAGGATGCGGTTTCGCTCTCCGTGGGCGAGCCGGATTTTCCCACGCCGTGGAACATTTCCGAAAGCGCGATTTACGCCATTGAGCGCGGGCACACGCATTACACTTCCAATGCAGGCATTTTGCCGCTCAGGGAAAAGATCTGTGAGTATTACAAGGTGCGGTATAACGTTTCCTATCAGCCGGAGGAAGCGATCGTAACCGTGGGCGCGAGCGAAGGGATAGACCTTGCCCTGCGCGCGCTGATCGACCCGGGCGATGAGGTGATCGTGCCGGCGCCGAGCTATGTTTCTTACGCGCCGGGCGTGGTGCTGGCCGGCGGCGTGCCTGTTTCCGCGGTGGTTTCAACGGAAAACGCGTGCAAACTAACGCCGGATGCGCTCAAAAAACTGATCACACCGCGCACCAAGGCCATGATTTTGCCGTATCCAAACAACCCGACGGGCGCGATTCTGACGGAAGAAGAACTCAAGGCCCTGGCCGAAGTGCTGCTGGAGAGCAATGTGATCGTGATTTCGGATGAAATTTATAGCGAGCTTACCTATGGAAAGCGGCATGTGTCAATCGCATCCATACCCGGCATGCGAGAACGCACGATTGTGCTGAACGGTTTCAGCAAGGCTTTCAGCATGACCGGCTGGCGCCTGGGCTATATCCTGGCCCCGCAGGCACTGATCACGCCCATGCTGCGCATCCATCAGTATGTGATCATGTGTGCTTCCACCATGAGCCAATATGCCGGGCTGGAAGCGCTGCGCAGCGGACTGGAAGAAAATTTTGCCACGGTTGAAAAAATGGTGGCGGAATATAACAAGCGCCGCCGCGTGATTGTAGACGGGCTGCGCAAGATTGGGCTGCCCTGTTTTGAGCCGGAAGGCGCGTTTTATGCGTTTCCGAACATTGGGGCAACGGGGCTGAGCAGCGAAGAATTCTGCACAAGGCTGCTGCGCGAGCAGAAGATTGCCATTGTGCCGGGCACGGCGTTTGGCCAAAGCGGCGAGGGGTATGCCCGCATTTCGTATGCAGCCAGCATGGACAATATCCGGTTTGCGCTAAAAGGCATCGAAGCATTTGTTCAATCTTTATAAAGGGAGAGGCTAAGAATGGCACAGATCCGATTGGTGGGTATTGATCTTGACGGCACGTTTTTGGCGCCGAACGGGAAACCGTCTGCGGCATCGCTTAAAGCGGTGAGCGATTGCAAAAAAGCAGGCATCCCTGTATGTATTTGCACGGGGCGGTCGCTTGGACAGATACAGGATATTTTGGCGTTTAACGCCGAGGTGGACGAGCTGTGCGTTGTAACCAACGGCGCCTCCATCATCAACTGGCGCACGGAGGAATATGTGTTGCATCGCCGGTTGGATCCTGAGCTGGTGGAGCCTATGCTGCGCGCGCTGATGGCGGACTGCCAGTCGGTGCCGGGCCGGCATTTCTTTGTGTCCGGGATGTTCAAAACACATGTGCTGCGCGCCTGTGCCAACCCGAACCAGCTCAGCGCGTGGGAAACCATGCCGGGCCGTGTGATCCATGAAACGATTGAGGAAATGATCGAGGCGTCCGCACTTGATATTCAGCGGATCGACTATTCCGTTCCGTTCACGGACGGGCCACGGGTGCAGGAGCTTCTGATGCCCATTGTGCCGCTGGATATCACAACAGGCGACCCGCGGCGGTTGGAACTGGTGCCGAAAGGGATCAACAAGGGCGAGGGGCTGATGCATCTGGCGGAGCATTTCGGCGTGCCGCAGGAGAGCGTGATGGCCATTGGCGATGGCTGGAATGACGACAGCATGATCCGTTGGGCAGGGCTTGGCGTGGCAATGGGCAATGCAGTGCCCAGCCTGAAAGCGCTGGCAGACGTAATCTGCCAAACAAATGAGGAAGACGGCTTTGCAAAAGCCATTGAGGAATATGTGTTATGCAGGAAATAAAGCTGATAGCAACGGATCTTGACGGAACGTTCTTGCAGGAAAACGGCATGCCCTCCCGGGAAGCGGTGGAGGCTGTGCGCGCATGCCGCGATAAAGGCATCCGCGTTTGTGTGTGCACGGGGCGCAGCTATGCCGAGGTGGTGGATATCTGCCGCGCCGGCGAGGTGGATGATCTTGCGGTGCTCACAAACGGGTTGTCCATCATCAACTGGCGCACCAAGGAATATATGCTGGAGCGGCGGCTGGACCCCAAAATGGCAAAGCCCACGCTGGAAGCGCTGGTGGAAGACTGCCGCCGCCATCCGGGCAGCCATTTGGGCGTAACATGCATGTTTTCTTCGCATATTTGCCGAGAGGTTTCCAACCCCGTGCAGCTGCACGCCTGGGAAACGAGAACGCTGTGGCGCTGGCAGAACACGCAGATGCATGAAACGATCGGGGAATGGATCGACGCGTGCGGGCACGATGCACAGCGCATCAATTACTCGCTGGATTGCTATGAAGAAGGGGCGCGCGTCAAGGCGCTGCTGGCGCCGTATGCCGATGTGTCCATCACAACGGGCGGGCTGGGCCGAATGGAAATCGTGCCGGGAAAAGACGTGTCAAAATCCGATTCACTGCAGCGGCTGATTGACAAGCTGGGCATTGCGCGGGAGAACGTGATGGCCATTGGCGACAATGTTAACGATACCGACATGCTTGCCTGGGCGGGCTTTAGCGTGGCCATGGGGAACGCGGTGCCAAAAACACTTGAAGTGGCCGATTGTGTGACGGACCGGGTGGAAAACGAGGGTTTTGCCAAGGCGATCTACCACTACGTTTTAAAAAACAGATAAGAATATCTTAACTCAAGACTTGCCCATCCAAGTGGAATAGGGTATACTATATATAGTGTATTTCAACGGTGGGGGATAGTCTTTTATGGCGGATGTACGGCTGGTCGTAGTCGATCTTGACACTGCGTTCCTGACGGGACACAGCGATACACATCCAGAAAATCTTCGTGCGATGCGGGAAGCCCAGCAGCGCGGCATTTCTGTCTGCGTAAGCACGAACAGAGGCTGGAGCGCCGCCCGATACATAGTGCACAAATGCGGGTTTATGCCCTTTGCCATCACGTCCGGCGGGGCGGCGGTGATCGACCTTGAAACGGATGAACCGGTGCTGCGGCGCACCATGGTGGCAACGGCTGTGCTGCCGCTACTGTATTCCGCCTGGGTCACGGGCGTGCAAACGTCTTATGTGCATTCCACCGGGTTTACGGCCGGATTTGGCCGCGGCGTGGAAGATCGGGTGCTGCGCACGGATATCCGCAACGCGGTGATCCCCCGGGAAGACTGGGAAGAGTTCCGCGCGTATACGGATTTTCTCCGGTATTTCCGCGCGGTGCGCGGGCGGACGGAGCTGGCCCTGATGACCGGGCTGGCCGAACAGGGCGGTGAGCTGCCGGAGAAAATGGCCCAGATCGTTGACAAGCTGGATGCGTTCAATCTCAGCCATCCCAATGGAGACGAGGTGGCGGTGGTCAGCAAGCGTGTGAGCAAACTGAACGCGCTGGAAGCTATCTGCCGGCACGAAGGGATCGATCGGCGGAACGTGCTTGTCATCGGCGGGCAGGAAAACGATATTCCCATGCTGGAATGGGCAGGGGAAGGCGTTGCCATTGGCGATGCTGAGGAATGCGTGTGCCAGGCGGCAGACCGCGTGACGGTGGTGAGCCGTGATGCAGGCGTTGCCAAGGCAATTTATGAGTCTGCCTTGGGCTATGTGTTTGATTAAAAAACCGACGAGGGGTGCTTCGCCGGTTTTTTTGGTAGGGGACAGTGAGCCCCTTTGTTTTTTCTTAAAAATGGATTAAATTCTTATAGGGGGAAGCTTTATGCCAAAAATCAAGATGATCGTGACGGACCTGGACGGTACGTATCTCAACGATGGGATTGCCAGTAAAGAAAACGTGCGTTCGGTGCGCTTGGCGCAGGAGCGCGGCATCAAAGTGATGGCGTGCACAGGGCGCACATGGTCAATGTGCCGCGGCACGGTGCCCAAGCTGGGGTTTGATGAACTGACGGTTACCAGCGCGGGGGCGGCCATCTGCAACAGCGTAACCGGGGAACCCTGGTATCGGCTGCCGTTGAAGGATGAATGGCTGGAGCCGTTGTTTGACGCGGCATGGGCGTCCGGCTGTGCGTTTGATGTGTATTGCGGGCCATATATCCACACATATGCGCCGCGCCGTTCTTGGTGGACGAGGCGGAGCGAGCAGCGCTCCGCTGCCCTGCCTGAGCAGGACAAAACGTTGTTCCGCGAGTTTGCGGACAAGGAAAGCTGGCTTGAGGGCACGCGCGGAGTAGCGGAGCTGTTCCGCGTGGAAGTGGAGCCCGGCGGCGCGTATCCGCCCGAGATGGTAAAAGCCGTGGCAAAGCACGGCATGGGCAATAACCTGTCCATGAGCTTTAAAGATCATTGGGATCTGACGCATCCCGAGGCAGACAAAGGCAAAGCCATCCTGATCGTGTGTGAACATTACGGCATTGCGCCTGATGAGATGCTGGCCCTGGGCGACAGCAACAACGATTCGAGTATGCTAAAAGTGGCGGGGATCAGCGCTGTGATGGGCGACGGGGCAGAAGACGTAAAACAATTGGCCACCGTTGTGACGCCCACCTGCGCGGAGAACGGGTTTGCCTGGGCTGTGCATAAATTTGCATTGGGGGATACACTGTGAAAAACGTTCGGTTGATCGTAACGGACATGGACGGCTCTTTTGTGATCGATAAAGAGCGGATATGCCCGGAAAACATAGAGGCTGTGGCGGCGGCGCGTGAGGCGGGCATCCTCGTTTGCGCGTGCACGGCTCGGCTGTGGCCCATGGCGCGCGGGCAGGTGCGGGAAGCCGGGTTCAATGAACTGACCGTTGTTTCCAACGGCGGCGCCATTGTGGATAACCGGGATGGCACGGTGATCGAGCGGTCGCTGATCCCGGAAGAAGATGTGGAACGGATGATCAGAATGGGCATGGCGCACGAGGCGAATGTGGGGCTGTATACGCATGGCCTGCTCCCGTATTTGCCGGCGGATATGCAGGGACCTTCGCCGTATGACAATTATCGCAAACGGTGGAGTACATGGCGGCGCGAGCTATGCACGCCGGCAGCGCGGTGTGAAAATGTGGACCAGATGATGATCATGGGCGGCTTTGAAACGGAATTGGTGGAAATGATGAGCGATAAGCCGCTGCAATGGACGGAGGAAGAGCAGGCGTATCTGAGCCGCTTTTCCACTACCGGCGTGAGTGACAGGGTTATCTTTTTCCTTAACCCCGGGGTAGATAAGGCAGATGGGGTGCGCCGGTTGGCCGCGCGGTACGGCATTCCGCGCGAGCAGGTGATGACCATTGGCGACAATGCTAACGATGTGGCCATGCTGGAATGGGCCGGGTTCTCGGCGGTGGTAGGAAATGCGACGCGCGAAGCCAAGGCTGCTGCGGACATCGTGGTGGCTGATAACGATAAGGGCGGCGCTGCGGAAGCGATCTATCGGGTTTTGGAGGCAAAAAAATGAACGAGATTAAGCTAATCGTAACGGATCTTGACGGCACTTATCTGCAGAGCTATCACGAGCTGAACCGGGAAAACATCAAAGCCGTGGCGGCGGCGCAGGCAGCGGGCATCATGGTGTGCCCGGTAACGGCCCGCAATTTTGACTGCGCGCGATACGCCATTACAGAAAGCAACTTTGATGCGTATTGCGTGACCAATAACGGCGCGGCGATCATTGACAGGCGCACGGAAGAACATGTGTTTTACAATTTTCTGCAGCCGGAAGCGGTGCGGGCGATCGTGTCTGCAGCGGCGGAAGCGAATGCGGAGATCGATATTTTCACCAACCAGTATGTAGCAACGTACGGGCCTACGCAGTTGAAAAACATGGATGAGCGCCTCAAGCCCTGGCTGGAAAAACCGGAGCATTTGCGCCGGCATGAGCATCGGTATCAGGATCTGGAAGCGCTGATCTCGGAAAACTGCAATATTGCGGAAAACATCACCCTGCATGGGCACGAGCGCGAGGAAATGCCGGGCTGGCTGTATCGCCGGATCATTGAACAGGGCGAGTTTTATTTAACAAGTTCGCACCATATGTGCATTGATATCATGGCGTACGGATCCACCAAGATCGAGGGCGTGCAGCGGCTGGCCGCGATTCTGGGGATTGATCGGAAGAACATCATGGCATTTGGCGATAACAGCAATGATATCGGCATGATCCGCTGGGCGGGCGTTGGCGTGGCGATGGGCAATGCGCGTGATTTTGTAAAAGCGGCGGCGGATATTGTAGCTGCGCCCAACACGGAAGCGGGCTTTGCACAGGAAGTTTATAAACTGATCGAATCTCAAAGCAAATAAAACACAGGAGGGCTTACGATGGCAGACATCAAAATTGTTATGACAGATCTGGACGGAACATTTATGCATTCCATTTTCAACCCGTTCCCCGAAAATGTGGAAGCGATGCATAAAAGTCAGGCAAAAGGTGTTCCGGTTGTGGCGGTAACGGCGCGCAACTATAACTGTGCCTCCAAGCTGTTCCGCGCTGCGGGTTTCCAGGGCCATGTGATCATCAACAACGGCAGCGCGATCCACGACGCACAGACGGGTGAAACGCTGTGGGAAAACGCGATCCCTGATCCGTGGCTGTATGAAGCGCTGCGCCTGAGTATGGAACACTGCGGCGTGATGGAAGCTTACACATCGAATGAAGCTGTGATTTATAAAAAACTGCCCGGCTACAACCCTTTCTATCAGCGGGAGGATGAGGCGGATGTGGATCCTTCTCTGCAGCGGACGCGGCGTTTTGTGGAATCGATCGACGAGATGATGAACATTCTTTCGGGCCATGGGCAGTTGGTGCGCGTGCGTTTCCCCAACAACGAAGGCCCCGGCTCGTATTATGAATCGCTGTGCCGCGCGGGCGAGTTTTTGATCACAACGTCCAATCCCGGCATTATGGAAATTATGGCCGCCGGCAGCGGCAAACGCGGCGGCTGCCAGCAGCTGGCCCGGATGCTGAACATTGCGCCCGAAAATGTGATGACTATTGGCGATCAGTATAACGATGTGGGCATGATCATTTGGGCCGGTATCGGTGTTGCGGTTGGCAGCGCCAAGGAGCGCGTAAAAGAACTGGCGGACTATGTGTCCCTGCCGTTCGATCAGGGCGGCGTTGCCCATGCGATCGAAAAATTTGTGTTAAACGTATAAGGGTGAAAAGATTGAAAGAGATTAAAATGATCGTAACGGATATTGACGGCACGCTGATCAAAGATGATCACAATGCGCTGCCGCCCAGGGTGCTTGCCGCTCTGGAGGCAGCCAGGCGCAAGGGCGTGATCGTGTGCGCTGTAACGGCGCGCGGCTTGTATGATGCAAAGCGCGTGCTGTCCATGTCCGGGTTTACGGGGCTGTGCGCGGTGAGCAACGGCGCAGCCCTGCGCGATATAAAAACGGGAGAGATCCAGTATCAGCGCGCGCTTGATAAGCAAAAGCTGAGCACAATTTTGTCCCTGTGCCGCGAATCGAACGCGCGGATGCATATCTCTACCAAGGAAGGCTATGTGCTGTGCAACGAGCTCTCCGGCGCGCGGCGGCCCCGGCCCTGGGATATGAGCGATTGGCCGGAAGAAGACAAGCCCCGCCACATAGTTTATGATACCGTGGAAGAAACGGTGGAGCGCGTGGGCAGCGGCGCAGAGCTGATCTGTATCCACAGCATTTCGGGCGAGCCGTTCGGCGGCGATTTTTACCGCTCCCTGCTGCGGGCAGGAGAACTGTCGATCACAAGCTCTCATCCCGGCGGGCTGGATGTGATGGCAGGCGGCGTTGGCAAGGCCCGCGGCCTGCGCCTTTTGTGCCAGGCGCACGGCATTGCGCCGGAGCATGTGATGGCCTGCGGCGATCATAACAATGATATTGATATGATCCGTTTGGCAGGGCTGGGTGTTTGCGTGGCCAACGGGCAGCCCGGGCCGCGTGCGGCGGCAGACTATGTGTGCCCGCCCAACACGGAAGAAGGCGTGGCGGAAGCAATCGAGCGCTTTGTGCTGTAAAGGAAGGTTGAAATATGGAAAACAAAGTGGCCGTGATCGGCTGCGCAACATACGACCAAACAGAGGTGGATGCTGCGGTCAAGCGCGCGTTTGACCTGCTCGGCGGGCTGGAAAGCGCAATCCGCCCGGGCATGCGCGTAGCGCTGAAAGTGAACCTGCTGCGGAAAAACAAACCGGAAGATGCGGTAACAACGCATCCTGCCGTGGTAGCGGCAGTGGCAAAGCAGGTGCGCGCGCTGGGGGCCACCCCTGTGATTGGCGACAGCCCGGCCGGCCCGTTCACCCTGCATGCGGTGGAAGAGATCTATAAAATATCGGGCATGGTGGAAGCGGCGGCGCAGTCCGGCGCTGAGCTGAATAAGGACATGGAAACCGTGGATGACTTTTTTGCCGAAGCGAAAAAGATCAACCGGCTCACGGTGTGCCGCTATCTTAAACAGGCCGATGTGATCATCGACCTTGCAAAGCTCAAAACCCATGGCCTCACCGCGTACACGGGCGCCGTTAAAAATCTGTTTGGCACCGTGCCCGGCACGGCCAAGGTGGAATATCATTTCCGGTTGCCGGAAGTGATGGATTTTTCGGATATGCTGGTTGATCTCAACGAGTATTTCAAGCCGGTGTTCTGCCTGATTGATGGCGTTGTCGGTATGGAAGGCGAGGGGCCGAGCAACGGCGAGGTGCGCCAGATCGGCTGTTTGATCGCTTCCAAAAGCACGTATGCGGCAGACCTTGTGGGCATGAAGCTGATGGACCTGGCCCCCGAACGAGTGGCAACGGCCGTGCGTGCGTATGCCCGCGGCCTGGCGCCTATATCGGCGGATGAACTGACGCTGGTGGGCGACGATGTTGCCCAATTCGTGATGCCGGACTTTAAAGTGCCCGTTCCCAAAACCACGAAGATCCTGCCGCGGTTCGCGCCCCAGTTTGTGCTCAACGGGCTGATGCGCATCCTGCGCCCCAAGCCCCGGTTCAACAAAAAGATCTGCGTGGGCTGCGGGATCTGTGTGCGTTCCTGCCCGCCCAAAGCGCTGAAGATGGTCAATCGGCGGCCTGAAGTGGACCTGGATGTTTGCATCCGCTGCTTCTGCTGCCAGGAGCTGTGCCCGCATGATGCGGTGGTCATCAAGCGCTCCAAGATATTGCAGAGGATCGGCTGATGTTTCATATCGTTTTGGTTCAGCCTGAGATTCCGTATAACACGGGCAACATCGCGCGCACGTGTGCGGTGGCGGGGGCAAAGCTGCACCTGATCCGCCCGCTGGGGTTCGATATCAGCGAACCGGCGGTAAAACGCGCCGGTCTGGATTATTGGGACAAGGTGTTCGTAGACGCGTTTGATGATTTTGAATCTTTTTTAACCGCGTATCCGGAGGCCAGCTGTTTTTGTGTGGAAACGGTGGGCAGCCGGCGGTATGACCGGGTGTCTTATCCGGAGAACGCGTTCTTTGTGTTCGGGCGGGAAACAAAGGGCCTGCCGCAGGAAGTGATCGATCGGTTCCCCGATCAGTTGATCCGCATCCCCATGCGGCCGGGCCTGCGCAGCCTGAACCTGTCAAACGCCGCGGCGATCGTGCTGTTCGAAGCGCTGCGCCAACACGATTTCATGGGGCTTGCATAATTTCCGTTCGCCCTGTAAAATAACAAAAAAAGAACTATTTCCGGCGGTGCCGGCATTTATGGAGGTTTATTATGAACGTAGTATTGAAAGTCAATGGTATGGAATGTGAAGCTTGCGGCAAAAAAATCCGCCGTGCTCTTGGCATGTTCGAAGGCTATGAAGGCGCCAAAGTGGATCTGGAAAAAGGCGAAGTGAGCATCAACTATGAAGCGCCCGCTACGGTGGGTGTCCTGATCGCGGCGATCGAAGATGCCGGTTACACTGTCGAACAGTAATTTCGTTCTGTTAAGCCGGTGCGCTGCAGCGCACCGGCTTTTCTTTTTGATTTACAACCCACCGGCCGGGGTGGTATGATAAAGCTCCAATGAGGAAAGGAGGGTGTTCCATGCGTGTCAGTATCGGGTTATCCGGCGGAGTGGATTCGGCGGTTGCCGCCCATGTGCTGCTTTCACAGGGGCATGAAGTAACGGCTGTTTTCATGCGCAACTGGGAAGAGGAAGATGAAAACGGCGTTTGCACCGCGGCGGAAGATCATGAAGAGGCCCGCCGTGTCGCAGACGCGCTGGGCATTCCTTTATATACGGTGAACTTCACCAAAGAATATCGCGCCCGCGTGTTTGACAGCTTTATTCGCGAATATAAGGCCGGCCGCACGCCCAACCCGGACGTGCTGTGCAACACGGAGATCAAGTTCAACGCGTTTTTGGATTTTGTGCTCAAAACGGAAGCAGACGCTATGGCCACCGGACATTACGCGCGCACCCGCCGCACCGCTGACGGGGTACAGCTGCTGCGCAGCGCTGATGAGAATAAAGACCAAACATTTTTTTTGTGCATGCTCACAAAGCAGCAGCTGGACAAAGCGATCTTCCCCATCGGCGGCATGACAAAGCCAGAGGTGCGGCAAATCGCCCAGTCGTTGTCTTTGCCCAACGCCATGCGCAAAGATTCCACCGGCATTTGTTTCATCGGCGAGCGGGATTTTGTTCGTTTCATCAGCCAATACGTGCCTTCGCCGCCGGGCGAAATGGTGGACATCGATTCCGGCAAAGTGATGGGGCAGCATACGGGCCTGTGCCATTACACCATCGGCCAGCGCAAAGGCATCGGCCTTGGCGGCATGGGGTCGGGGGAAGCGTGGTTCGTTTGCGAAAAGCATGCGCCCAGCAACACATTGTTTATTTGCCAGGGTAAAAATCATCCGGCGCTGTATGCCCAGGGCCTGTACACGGAAGGTTTTTCGTTTATCGCCGGCGATGCGCCGGGCAGGCGCTTTCGCTGCCTTGGGCGGTTCCGGCACAGGCAGCCGCTGTTTGAGTGTGAAGCGGAAGTACAGGAAAACGGCGATATACAGGTGTTTTTTGATGCCGATCAGCGCGCCGTTGCCCCCGGGCAGGTATGTGCCCTGTATCAAAACGAGGTCTGTTTGGGCGGCGGCGTGATCGCCGGAAAAAAGATTTTTAAAAAAATTTAAAAAATTGCAAAAATAGGTGTTGACAATTGGGAACTGCCCTGCTAATATAATCAGGCACCCGGGAAACCGGGAGGGCGCAAAAGCACCTTGAAAACTGCATAGTAAAAGGAAGACAAACAAGAAAAGCCAAGCGATTCTGAGAGAAGAATAAGCGAAGTGAGCTGAGGTCTGACTTA
>JAFSIR010000038.1 GCA_017439715.1 Clostridia bacterium
GCAAAGAAGTCTTTTAGCTCTGCTAATTCCAATTGATGTAACAATTCCTATGATTAGAGAAAAATAATGACAAAACTATATGAGGCCAACAACCATATTTTAATCCATGCGGGGTATGATAATCCTGTTGTGCATCGTCATGAGGCTGCACACATTATCCTTTCCATAGGCGGAAAGATGTGCATTACATCGGGGGATGCGGAGTATTTATGCCATGGAGTGGTAATTCCATCAGGAATACCACATAAGGTTAATACTTATAGAAATGCTGCTCTTGTCTTTTTATATGACTGTACCACCGATATTGCAAAACAAATCCAGTCCATTCGCCACATCTCAGAAGAATGCTGTCAAAAAATCGTGGCATCTTATGCCGACATTGAATGCGAGTGTACAGCGGACAATTATTACCGTTTTGTGGAAGTTGTTTTATCACAGCTTAGTTTGGCGGGTACAACTTTCCGTGTGAAGGATGAAAGAATCATTTCCGCTATGAAGCACATCCGAACTATGTCCTCCGAACGGCTATCATGCCAAGAGGTTGCCGATGCTGTGCACTTATCCCAGAGCAGGTTCTCTCATTTGTTCAAGGAACGGGTTGGCATGACCTTCGCCTCCTATTTGATTTATCAGAGAATTATGTATGTATATACCCAAACCCTCAAAGGCAAGACCATTACGGAGGCAGCCTTGGAAGCGGGATTTTCAAGCAGTGCCCATTTTGCAGATGTAAACCGTCGTGTATTTGGCCTGTCTGCCAGCACCATCACCCAAGACCTAATATTTACAAAGATACATTAGCAGAAATTTGGAAGCAATTTGTGTTTCTCTGTGATATGCTTTGCTTTAGTAATTCTTACATGGAGGAGAACACTATGAACAAGGCTGTCATCATCTACGCATCTACACACCACGAAAATACCTTAAAATTGGTAGAAGCGATTGCTGACAAATATGACATAGAGAAGATTGATGCGACAAAACATCAGCAGACCGACTTGTCGGGATACGATTTGATAGGTTTTGCATCTGGAATTGACTTTGGAAGATTCTATGATTTTGTTGAACAGTTTCTGGAGGGTAATCTACCAGAGGGCAAGCGGGTATTCTTCTTATATACCTGTGCAAAGCTAAACCATCGATTTACCGAAAAGATAAAAGCAGCGGCTCTTGAAAAGAAAGCTGTTATTTTAGGCGAATTTGGGTGTAAGGGTTATAATACCTATGGCCCTTGGAAAATGATTGGTGGAATGAATAAAAAACACCCATCCGAAGATGAAATCAGTCATGCTGTAGAATTCTTCGCATCATTACTCTGAATATCCAGATAAGCTCTGCCAATTCCAATTTGTCTAACTCTTTTTTGAGGCTTGCATTTTTCGCTCATATGGTTGCAGTTCCAATGCAACCATAATGCAACCATATGAAACCGTATCATTATTATCAACTGTTACCATAAAACAAGACACCTATTTGGGTGTCTTATTTCTTATCCCTTGAAGGCAAAGGAAAGCGATTATAGAAAGGAAGTGAATGACGGGCCAGCGGGCTGTCATTTAACGATACACGTGCCCGGTTTTAAATTCCGGGCGCAGGATTTCAAATCGGATATTTAGAAAAAAGCTTGGCAGCTCATCATGCTGTCTATCCGGTAAGCAGTTAACCTTCTTTCCAGACCGATGCGGTTCATTTTCATACTCAATCATGTGAGTATCACACTCAACAACGATAGAATTATGGTAACGCCGGTCGGAACCGCCACAGTATCATTGCCGCCATGACTGATCAATTCCACATATGCCGCTATCGGTGCTGAAATGGCAGCCAGTGCAAGACATATGTGCCATTTCAATGGAGAAGCCATTAACAATGCAACGAATCCTGTGCAAAAAGCAGTAATCATCATTGCAGAACTGCCTTCCCAGGTTTTCAGCGGATCGGCCAGTGGCAGATGGACATGATGCTTACCGAAACGCTTGCCGATCAGCGCAGCAGCGGTGTCTCCAATGCCCCACATCAGGATGGATGTTATAGCGATATAGGGCTTATCAAGCCACCCCCAGCTCAATGCGATGAGTGCGGCATGCGTACAGAACAGGAGCAGAAGACTCTTTTTTATTTCGCCGGAATAACGCTGGTTGAAAAAAACTGCGTACCCTTTCCAACGCTCTGCGAAATGGAGAATTGGATACACGATGGCTGCAAACAGCAAGCAGCAGACCGAAGTTGTGAGCCAGCTATGGGATTTGAACATCATGAACAGCGAGGATGTATAGGCTACAAGATGCAGGAGCTTTCGCCATAGTTCCTTCGGGATCGCAAAAAAGTGCCGTGCCAGCAGAAGCACAGTAATCAATCCGGCCAGATAAACCAGATACCAATCAAAGCATTCAAGCACCTTCCACAGGAGCGTGAAACTCGCCAGCGTTTCCCGGTAATGTATGCCCAGCATGATCACACCAAGCACCGTCAGTACCGCACCGGTAACAAGCCCGACCACGCGGTTATTCACTTTGTTGGCAAACTGAGCCGATGCGATTGACGCAAGCGATTCTACCACAACACACAGGATCAGAATCGGCCACTTCTCCAACACCAGAGTGGAGTCTATCAGCGCATGGCTTACAAAGGCAATGAGCGCTGTGAAGGTCATAATCAGTGTACTGGTGCCCACGGCGCTTTTTCTCTCCATGCCCAGGAAAGCCGTGAAAACCACCAGCATCATCATGCCGCCTCCGCTGCCCACAAAGCCTGTGCCAAAGCCGATAGTCAGGCCGAAGAACAGCGAAATAGCGATGCCCTTCCAGTCCAGCTTGGTCCCTTTGTTGACGGGCTGCTCCTTCTGCGTATCAGGCTTGAGCAGGAAGCGAATGCCTATTCCCACGCACAGGAACAGGGAAAACGTGCTCAGAACAACATTACCTGCGTGCCATGCTGCGATACTGCCGGCAATGCACATGGAAATAATGCATACCAGCATAATGCCGCCGCGCTTTAGGTCAATGTTCTTATGCTTGATATAGATCGCCGAAGTGAAGGCAGAACCGAGAATATCGGAAGCCAGTGCGATAGCTGTTGCATGGTAAGCACCCGTTTCACCTGCAAAGGATGGGCAAAGAACGATCATGACCGGCACCATGACGGTTGCTGCAGAAAGCCCGGCCAATCCTGTCCCGATACCAGCTGTCAGAGCAGCCAGCGCACAAATCAAAAGCTCCAAATGTTCACCGCCTTGACATACATCATACATACGCTACAATTATAAACGACACGTGTTGAATACTCAACCGACAGATGAAGCCTAAGTGTCGAATTAGGGTGATCCAATGGAGCAAAAAGAGAATAAGCGCATCATGCTGACCAAGCAACTTTTACAGAACGCCTTGCTGAAGCTGCTCAAAACTGTGCCACTTCGTGCCATCTCTATCCGCGAACTTTGCAAGGAAGCCGGCATCAACCGCACGACCTTCTACAATCATTACGGAAGCCAGTATGATTTGCTTAGGGACATCAGTCAGCGGTTTCTGAATTCTATCGCTGAACGATTGGAAAAAGCCGACTTTTCTGACAGGGAGAGTGTTCATCGGCGGGTAGCGATGGTGCTGGAGTACATGGCTGAAAACCGTGAGCTTTCGATCCTGCTGATGAATAACAATACCGATGCCGGCTTTGCGGAAGGAATCTTTTCGCTGCCCAAGATCGGCGATCTGCTGGATGCGGCATTGATCAACTGCCGGGACGAACGCAAGCGTACAGCAACCGTTTCCTTTGTGATTCACGGTAGCTATAAGCTTTTGCAGGATTGGATCAACCGGGAAGAGCGCCTTCTGCCCTCAGATCAGACGGAAATTATTTTGGAACTGGCACAGCGCGTTTGCGAACAGCGGGACCTGGCATAAAATGGGCGGAGGCAGACCATGAATCATTACGATAATCCTCAGTTTTTCGCCGCCTATGCACAGATTTCCCGCAGCCGGCAAGGACTTGACGGCGCAGGCGAATGGCACCGGCTTCAGTCTCTGTTTCCCGACCCGACCGGCAAGAATGTGCTCGATCTTGGCTGCGGTTACGGCTGGCACTGCAAATATGCTGCCGATCACGGCGCAAAGAAAGTTCTTGGCATTGACGGGAGCGAAAAGATGATCGCCGAAGCCATAAAGCGCAACGCCCATGAAAAGATCGATTACCGACTCTGCTGCCTGCAGGATTATGATTATCCGGAAGCGTCCTTTGACCTGGTGGTATCGAATCTGGTGCTGCACTATGTGGAGGACCTGGATATCATTTACCGGCGCATCTATAAAACCCTCTGTCCCGGCGGTGTGTTCCTGATGAATATCGAGCATCCCACTTTCACCGCAGGAGTAAACCAGCAGTTCTCCGGCGACGGTACATGGCCGGTGGACAACTACTATTATCCCGGAGAGCGGCAGACGGACTTCCTCGGTCACATCATCACCAAGTACCATCATACGCTGACGCAGATTCTCGGTGGGCTGCTGAACGCCGGTTTCCGTATTAAGGCTGTGGAGGAAGCCATGCCGCCGGAGGAATGGCGCGCTGTTATGCCGGAAGAAATGCGCAGGCCCATGATGCTGCTGGTGAAGGCTGTAAGGGAGAACGGTTAAACATGGCAAAATATCCGATCAGCAAAGAGTTCTTTCCCTTTAACCTGTTTGTGCCGCCGATGAGCCGCAAATTTGTGCTTACGGCGCAAAAATTTATGAAGACGCCCAGGCTGCTCTGGCAGGATCCGGACATGGATATACAGACACACATGATCACCGGCTATCAGGGCGGTGAAATTAAGGTATATATCATTGCGCCGAAGGATCTGCCCGCGGTTGCCCCCTGTCTTATCA
Organism: Clostridia bacterium; assembly: GCA_017439715.1. Taxonomy (GTDB): domain Bacteria; phylum Bacillota; class Clostridia; order Christensenellales; family QAND01; genus RGIG3178. The sequence continues at coordinate 4,863 of JAFSIR010000038.1, forward strand.
GCTTTCACGGCGGCGGCTTCGTATTTGAGGGCTACAACAGCCATTACAGGATGGCCATGGCCTATGCAAAAGAGGGACGTTGCAAGATTGTCTATGTGTGCTACCGACTTGCGCCGAAATACCCGTTCCCATTTCCGCAGGAGGACTGCTATGCGGCTCTGTGCTGGGTGTATGAACATGCGGCGGAACTGGGCATTGACCCGAACCGAATCGCTGTTGGCGGCGACAGTGCTGGCGGTATGCTGGCTGTTACCACCTGCCTGATGGCGCGGGATCGAAATGCGAAAGCAAAACCTCTGTTCCAGATTTTGGTGTATCCGTGGCTGCATGGGCGCAACAATAGCGAATCTTATCATCGTTATACCGATACGCCCATGTGGAACTCTTCACTTTCCAAAAAGGTCGGGCCGATTATAAATCCTGATCCTTCTTTGACGCCGCTTGCCTATCGCTCCCCGGTCGAAGCGGAGAGTCATGCCAATCTCCCGCCGGCCTATATAGAGGTAGCAGAGTTTGATTGTTTGCATGATGACGGTGTGCTGTATGCTAAACTGCTAAGAGATACAGGAATCGAGGTTGAATTTCACGAGGTAAAAGGCACCATGCATGGTTTTGACACTGTGTTCAATGCCCCCACATCGCAGAAAATGATTGCAAAGCGCATAGCTTATATGAAAACGGCGTTTGCGTTCGGTGCGTCTATGCTGAACAATGAATAATTTGTATTTAAAAGGAGCTTAAGGATCCTTGGCCGTTTGCCGACACTCCTGTAAACCAAACGCTGCATAAACACTGGGTAAAAAATGGCTTGGCATCATCGGCATAATGCCGAGCCATGTGATACGTTTGAGCTTCTCTTTGGAGTGACATTTCAACTGTTTGTTTGTGCCTTGAGTTTCCATAGCGAAAAAACAGCCTCCGACAAGCTTTTTGTTTGTCGGAGGCTGTTCTGCTGTGCGCTCTTGGCTTACAGCTGTTAAACGGTTTTATTTGAACTCCGGCGCTTTGGTTTCGCCCGTTGCGAAGGCGTTCTCGCCGGGATTGGACATGGAAAAATACATTTTTGCGGCTTTCGTTGTGCCAAAATCGCGATTTGAGCCTGTTTCTTGCACCTTATTAAAAGCATCGCGGAACATTTGGTTGTGTGCTTCCTCTCGATTAAGCAGAAAATCAATGGTTTCTCTGACCTTTTTGTCCTCGATCTGTCGGTACAGATATTCGTAAACAACTTTTGCTCTTTGTTCAGACGCGATATTAGAGAGCAAATCGGCGCACAGATCGCCCGTAACGGTTACATAATCCGCCGTCCAAGAATAGCCCGAGGAATTGATGAGTCCCGGATTCAGCCCAAGCAAAACGTGCGTTTGCACTTCGCCGGCCTGCACCTTCGTTGCATCTACGTTGTGACCGTTAAGCAGATTGATGGTTTGCGCCACCATCTCCATGTGCCCCAGCTCTTCGGCGGCAATATCCAGGAACAGATCCTTGATCTCGGGATCTTTAATGCGAAAGCTCTGCGACATATACTGCATGGCTGCCTTGAGTTCACCGTTGCCGCCGCCGAGCTGTTCCTGAAGCAAAACGGCGTACTGCGGGTTCGCTTTTTCAACCGCTACGGGATGAAACAATTGTTTTTCGTGTTTGAACATAGAAAACCAGCCCTCCATTTGTAGATTTGGGAGTATTGTTTCCCGAAAAGCAAGGGCGCATACCGCTATATTTTTTTATCATCCATTGCAGGATTGTCGATCAGTGCCCCGTGCTCCGTAAAACGCGAACCGTGGCAAGGACAATCCCAACTGTGCTCAACACGGTTGTATGTAAGGGCGCAACCGAGGTGAGGACATCTTGGCACGGTTGGCGTTAGCGTGCCGATGACGGATTCAAAAACATTGACCGCAAGCTGCGAGCGCAGGATCGTGCGTGACGGATCAAAAACATCAGCATAGGGGCTGCACCTTTCTTGAACGAGATCGCAGAGAATGTTGGCGGAAACCAATGCGTTTGTTATCCCCCATTTATTAAATCCGGTTGCAACGAAAAAATTGGGGGTGGATTTGGAATATTGGCCTATATACGGAATATCGTCCAAAGTCATGCAATCCTGCGTTGCCCATTTTCCAACAACCTCGGCATTTTTGCAGTGCTTTTTTGCGAATGCCTCAAGCTCCTGCCAACAACCGCCTTTTTTCCCGGTTCGGTGCCCGCCCCCGCCGAGAAGCAGAAGGTTGCCGTAGCTTCTAAAAGACATTCCCGTGTCTGATTCATCAACATACATGCCGTTTATGTGCTGCGCGCCCTTGAGTGCGATCACATAGGAACGGTGTTGGTAGAGTTTGAGAGAGTACAGACCGTGCTTGTTGTTTATCGGGAAATGCGTTGCGATGATCAACTTTTTATAGGTGATCTCACCATGGTTGGTCTTTGCCTTGTGCGGCAACAGCTCCCATACTTTTGTATGCTCGTATATCGGCAAATCCTTTGCAACAGCGTATAGAAATTTCAGGGGATGAAACTGCGCTTGATCTTTAACACGAACCGCTCCTGCGACTGAAAACGGCAGCTCACAAGCATCCGAAAACTCCGCTTTTACAGCGATACGGGTAAGGGCGGCAACTTCATTTTCAATTTTTTTGCGGTCATTTAAGGAGTAAACATAATTATCCTGGGTTTGATAGCCGCAATCATTATCCTTGCAAAGCCGTGCATATTCCTTGATGGCGTTGTCTTGCGCCTGGGCATAAAGCCGCGCCGTATCTTCTCCAAAGCGTTTTATCATTTTGTCATAAATGAGTCCATGACCAAGCGTGATTTTCGCCGTGGTGTTTTTTGTGATACCGCTGCAGATCTCCGCGGCTTCCGCCAATAAACAATCCACGCCGGCGTTTTTGAGCTTAAAAGCGCATAAAATTCCGGCAATCCCGCCGCCGATGATCAAAACATCGGTGCTTTTGTTGCCTTTCAAAGCTTCAAAATGCAAGCGATTTACGGTGGTTTCCCAAACAGAATCCGTGCTGCTTTTTGCAGCGCGAGTTTTTATGCCGCCCGCTTGCTTTTCTTTTTCACCGAGCACTGCAAATTTCTGTAGCGCTTGGGAATTCATCACCGGTGCCATGGCAAAGGCAACAGGCGTTTCGGTTTTTGGCATATTTTTCCCCTCCGATTTTTGTCAGGCATAGTATTTGTGATTGTTCACAATTACATACCTGTAAAATCCCGTATAGATCTTTTTGGAACGGCCGACAATACAAGTGAAAACGGAGGTAAAATATGAGCAACCGATTGGCAAACGAAACAAGTCCCTATTTACTCCAACATAAGGACAATCCCGTTGATTGGTACCCTTGGTGTGACGAGGCGTTTGAACGCGCAAAAAAGGAAGACAAACCGATTTTTTTAAGCATAGGATACAGCGCATGTCACTGGTGCCATGTGCTTGCGCATGAGAGTTTTGAGGATGAAGAAATTGCGGATTTACTCAACCAATATTTTGTATCCGTCAAGGTGGATAAAGAGGAGCGACCCGATATTGACAGCGTTTATATGGCGGTCTGCCAAGCCTTCACGGGAAACGGTGGCTGGCCGACCAGCATTTTTATGACAGCTGATCGGAAACCCTTTTTTGCAGGAACATATTTTCCGAAAACGTCACGAGGCGGTATGATAGGTTTTCGGGAGCTGCTGCTCGCCATACACGAAAAATGGGTGTCTGACCGTGACCTGCTGTTAAAACAGTCCGATGCGATCATCAGGCTTTTGAACGGGTCACCGGCTATGAGCGGAACGGCTGATGATAACCTGCCGCACTTGGCGGTATCGCTATATGAGCGCAGCTATGATGAAAAACACGGCGGTTTCGGCCGCGCGCCAAAATTCCCAACGCCGCACAATCTCCTGTTTTTGCTCGATTATTATGAGCGCCACAAAACAGTTTCGTGTTTGAACATGGCGGAACACACACTCATGCAGATGTACCGCGGCGGAATGTTCGACCACATCGGTTTTGGGTTTTGCCGCTATTCTACCGATCGGTTTTTTCTCGTGCCGCATTTTGAAAAAATGCTGTATGACAATGCGCTTCTGATTCTGGTGTATTGCAAGGCGTATTCGGTAACAAAAAAGGAGATTTATCTTGCAATCGCAGAAAAAACAGCAGCGTATATCCTTCGCGAGATGACCTCGCCCGAAGGCGGTTTTTACAGCTCACAGGATGCCGACAGCGAGGGAGAAGAAGGGAAATATTATCTGTTTACGCCCGGCGAGATCACAAAGATCCTTGGCGCAGAGATCGGTGCGCGCTTCAACCGCCATTTTGATATTACAGAGGCGGGCAATTTCGAGGGAAAGAACATCCCGAATCTGCTCAAAAGCGATGCTTCCGATAAAACCTTAGAGCCCTATTTGCCGGCTCTGGATGATTACCGTAAAAAGCGGCATTCTCTGCACCGCGATGAGAAAATATTAACATCGTGGAACGGCTTGATGATTGCCGCCATGTGTGAGCTGTATCATGCCGGCGGAAAGAAACTATATCTTTCTGCCGCCCAAAACGCTGACCGGTTCATACAAAAATATCTGTGCAGCGGCGATACACTCTTTGTCAACTTCCATAGGGGAAAACAGGGTGTCAGAGGTTTTCTCGATGATTACGCTGCCTATATTCTGGCGCAGCTGCTGCTGTATCGCGATACTTTGGAAAGCGAGTATTTGAATCGGGCCAGGCGCTTGTGCAATAAAGCCATAGCGGATTTTGGAGATAACGCAGGGGGTTTTTATTTATACGGCAAAGATCACGAAGAACTTATCCTGCGCCCAAAAGAAACCTATGATGGTGCCATCCCAAGCGGCAACTCGCTCATGGCTTACGATCTTGTTCGCCTGTCTTTTCTCACCGAGGAAGAAAAATACAAAACTGAAGCGGAACGCCAGCTTGATTTTCTTGCACAAAGCGCCGCCCAATATCCCACAAACCACGCTATGTTTTTGAGCGCATTATTGGAACACCAAAAACCGCCGATAAAAATAACCGTTGTGCCCGATCAGCCAATAGACAAAACCGGTTTGTCTCTTACGTTCCCGCCCAACGCAATCGTTATTCTATTAAACGGCCCTACAAAGGAATACCCTATCAAAAACGGCAAAACCACTTATTATGTGTGCCGCGGGCATAGCTGTATGCCGCCGGTTAACGACTGGAAGGAACTAATTTAAATCCGAGCGCAACGCAAGGAAAAAACAAAGGAAGGCGGCTGTGAATTTCACGGCCGCCTTATGCTTTGGTTTGCGTTATATTCGACCCCGCAAAAAAGAAGCTGATTTCAAAGAATGTGCCGCTTATGCAGCGGCGCTTTTTATTTGGGGCCGTTGCGGACTTGAGAACGAAAAAGGACTATTTTTCGGAGAAAACCGCTTGTTTTAGCAAAACCGTAAAACACGGCAGGGCGGTGTGATATAGTCGGGCTGCCTTTGCATACGGTTGAACAATGGGTAACGATCGGGCTGGGCGGGCGCAAGGCCTGCTACATAAAGGAGATGAGGCGAGCGAATGGCAGCAGGATGGAAGCAAACTGGGAAGCGGATATGCGCGCTGGTGATGTGCTTGGCGCTGCTGTGTGGGGCGGCCGGGCCGGCCGCAGCGGAACAGGCGCAGATGATAACAAACAGCGAGCAGGAGCAAACCGAGCAAGGCGTTGTTTGTTTGGATGACGGCACGGAGTTTGTGGCCCAAAACGGGGCGATCGAGGTTGTTCCGATCGGCGGTGCAGATAAAGAAGAAGCGCTGCAGGCGGCCGGATATGTAAAAACACAGAACGCGCGCTGCTATCAGATCACGGTTGGCAACGCTGTGGAAGTAACGGTAAAAGGGCTGGGCAGTGCAGATGTGGCGGTGCTCCGATCCATCAGCGGTAACGCATTTGAGCCCGTGCCCAGCACGGTGACCGATGGCGCCGTGTGTTTTACGGCACAAGGCACGGCGATGTTCCTTTTTGTTAAAAAAGCGGAAAAAAGCGAGGCGGTGTTCAGCCTTTCGGGCAAACGCGATGTGCAGCTGTCACAGCTGTTTTCGGAGCTTGAGATCGAGCAGCCTGTTGAAGAGGTAAAAGCAGTGCATTTTTCCAAAAAGGATGCGCTGCAAATTGAAAAAACGGAGGATGACTGGCGCCTAGTTTCTCTCGCGGCTTTTGACACGGAAGAGCAGCTGACAATTGATTTTGCGCAAAGCGAGCCGATCACCGTGATTATGACCGATGCGGAGCGGGCGGCAGACCCGGCTTTTACCGTGCAATACTATGCGTTTGTAAACACAATCAGGTCCGTGCCCGGGCTGTCGGGCGAAGCGAATGCGCTTGCAGTGATCGATACCAGCGCGGCAGGCAATGGCGGCATGGCAAAACTGCCGCAAAACGGCAGCACACCAACGCTGAAAAGCATTTTTGTGGGCCAGGACGGGCGGATTGAAACGATCGAAACGCTGACGGAGGTGTACCGCGCTTCGGGCTATCGATACACGCAGGCGCCCGACCTTATGTATTTCAATAAGCTGGCAGAAAACGACAGTTACCAGCTGCAGCAGGTGTGGGTGCTAAAAGAAGGCTGTGATCCCGCATCGGTCAACAGCGATGACTGGGCGGTGTATGCGGCCGATACGGTGTCGTTCACCAACCGCGCAGAATCGGCGGCGGAAAACAGGGTGTATATCAGCGAAGGCGCGGTGCTGCGTTTGGTGTATCGCGGGATAACGGGCGAGTATCGCAACAACAGCGTGTTTTATGATTACGATATTTCAAACGGCCGCTTTTATACATCGGCCAATCTGCAGGGCGGCACGGTTTCTGAGCAGGGGAGCGGCACAGTATATGCCTACACGTATGAATCGGGCATCAACCATAAAGATAATTATTCCGGCACGGGCCTGAGGCTTGCATTTGGCAATGAAAACACCGGCACGGGCCTGTATGATCAGGCGTGGAACGGCAGTACGCCCAACAAATACAACACAAGCGGCTTTAAAGGCTGCACGTTCGGGCTGGTGGATCGGCTCGGCAGCAGCGGCATTGTGTACAGCAGCGGGATCACAGCGCCAAAGCTATTTGGCGAGGGCTCGGCCAACGGCAAAACGGTGGTGAACGGGCACAGCCTGAAATTCAATAAAGAGGGAGACACCTATATCCTTTCCGCCGTTACGGGCACAGGGGCCCAAAACCTTGAAAAGCTCAGCCATCCGGGCGCTTACAGCATCTGGACGAACCATTTTTGGCCCATGGATGCGGCGCCGAGCTATGGACAGAGCGGGCATGACCCGCGCTTTGGATCAACAGCGCTGAAGAGCAACCGAAAGTTTTTCCAAAGTGCAGCCGCGGTCGGCACGCTGCCGCAGTCGGATGACGGGCAGGATCATAACAGCTATTTCGGCATGGAGTACGGTGTGGAGTTCACCCTGACGGAGGATTACACAGGGCCGCTGGAATACTGCTTTTTTGGCGACGATGACATGTGGGTGTTTTTGGATGGAAAGCTGATCTGCGATATTGGCGGCGTGCATTCCTCCGTGGGCGAATATGTGGATCTGTGGGATCACATTACCCTGGGTGAAAACAACACGCATACGCTGCGCGTTTTCTATGCCGAGCGGGGCGCGTCGGGTTCCACCTGTTATATGCGGTTCACGCTGCCGTCTGTTTCCAACGCAACGACGGTACAGAAAACAGGGCGATTGAAAATAGCAAAACAGGTGACCGGCCTGACAAAGGAAGAGATCGACGCGATCAAGCACGAAAGCGGGCCCGGCTTTATGTTCACCATTCACCTGAAAAACAGCGCGGGAGAGCCGCTGAGTGATGCATATTCGTTTGTGCGGCACAGCACGGTGGAAAGCAGAAACCTGAGCGGGCAAACCCTGCACGACGGCGATTCGTTTGACTTAAAACCTGATGAATACATTTTGATCAGCGGCCTGCCGGTCGGCACGCAATACACCGTAACAGAGCAGGAAAACCCGCTGTATGAAATTTTGCCCGCTGCCACAGCTTCGGGCACGGTAGACAGCAGTGCAGAGCGCGAGATTGTGTTTCAAAACAGGTCAAAACTACAGAAGATTGAGATCAGAAAGCAGGTGGCCGGCAACATGGGGGAAACAGAAAAACCGTTTGCTTTTACGGTTTCCGGCACCGTGGATCTGACCAACGCCGTGGTAACAGGAGCAGAACACAGCGTTACGGAAAACGGCGGCCTTTCGTTTGCGCTAAAAGATGGGCAATCTGTTTCGATCAACCGGGTGCCGGAAGGCGCGGTGCTGACAGTTATGGAAACGCCTGTGCCCGGCTATGAAACAACGGCATCACAGGGCGGCACGGCGCTTACCGTGTCGGAAAACGGAAGCGTGAGCGTAACGGTGATAAACGGGGAAAACCCGCTCATCGTGTTCACCAATAAACGGGATATGGTGATCCCTGCGGGCGTAGAAACGGAAACAGGGCCCTATATCATCCTGCTGGCCATGGTGGTTGGAAGCGCAGCAGCGGCGGTATGGCGGCGCAAAACACGGGAGGCATAAATAATGGACGATGCAAAAGAGATCGCTACATGGCTTGAAACCGTAACATTCAAAAAAACATGGGTGGGCGGCGTAAGCGAAGCAGATGTGTGGAAAAAGATCCGCAAGCTCAATGGGTTGTATGCCGCAGCGCTTACCAAAGAACGGCTGCGTTTTGAAACGCTCAGATCGGAGAAGGACCGTTATGGAAGCTGATCTGCTCACCGACGTGATCGATCGCCGCACGGCCCGCGCCCGATTGGGGGAAGAAATAAAGCGGCTGGCACAGCGGCTGCTGGCCGCAGCGATACTGCTGTGGCTGCTGTTTTCGCAGGTGCTGCTGATCACGCAGGCAAGCGGGAACCGAATGTTTCCCGCTGTTAAAGACGGGGATCTTGTGATCGCATTTCGCCTTAACGGGCGGTATACGAAAAACGATGTGGTGGTGTATACCGCTTCGAACGCGCAATGCCTGGGGCGTGTGGTAGCCCGCGAGCAAGACGTTGTGTCCATTGACGGAACAGGTAAGCTGCTGGTCAACGGAACGGTGCAGGACGGGGGCATCTTGTTTCCCACCTGGCCGGGGGAAGGGGTAACCTACCCGATTAAGCTCAAAGAGGGAGAACTGTTTATTTTGGGCGATCACCGCACACAGGCGGTGGACAGCCGCGCGTTTGGCCCGGTGATGGAAAAGGATGTGCAGGGCAAGGTGATCACGCTGCTGCGCAGGCGAGGGCTGTAAAAACATGGTGCTGTCTGCGCAAACAGCGCAGATGACATAGAAAACAAGAGGTTAGGGAGGTTAGAAAAGTGAAAAGATGGATATTGATGTTGTTTGCACTCATGATGGCCGTGTGTATGGCTGTGCCTGTGCTGGCTGAGCCCGTGGCGGACATGGTCAGCGTAGATTTAAGCAAGGTATACACGCTGACCAATGCCGGCACGGAAAACCAGGCCGAAACCTTTACGTTCACAATCGAAAAAGTAAAGGTGGAGGATTCCTCGTTTTACACACTGGAAACGATGCCGATGTTTGAAAACCAAACGTATACGATCGATTTTGCACAGGGCGAGGCTACGGTTGAAGGGGATAAAAACAGTGTGTCCCTTGATTTGCCCGTGTATGAACATGTAGGTGTGTTTACCTACAAGATCACCGAATCGGTGGGCAGCACAGCGGGCGTATCGTATGACAGCAGCCCCATGTATTTGAAAGTAACGGTGATTGAGCAGAACGGCAAAGTGCGGGTGGCGGCACTGCATTATCAAACGGAAGACGGCGATAAAACCGAGTGTTTTGAAAACGTGTATGCGGCGGGATCGCTGGCTATCAGCAAAACCGTTACGGGCAACATGGGCGAAAAAGACAGGTATTTTACCGTTACGGTCACACTGACCGGCCAGGAAAACAAAACATATGCACAAAGCTATCCTGTAACCGGCGGCTCCAATGAAAACAATCCGAGTGAGATTGCCATTGGTGTGCCTGCCGTGTTCTATCTGCGCGATGGGGAAACCGTTACGCTGAGCAACATTCCTTACGGCGTAACGTATACCGTGGTGGAAGATGATTATACCGACGATCGATATGATGAAGCGGCCTATGATTTCAGCGATGCGGAAAAAACTGTGGATTCTGCGCAGGACACGGTCAATATCACCAACAATAAGGGCGTTGAAGTGGATACAGGCATTGGGCTTGACAGTCTGCCGTATCTGCTGATGCTGACCATCGCCATGGCGGGAGTGGCCGTATACTTCAAAAAACGGACGGCAAAAGAAAACGGCTAAGTGATAAGGCGAAGGGCTGATGCCCTTCGCCGCTTTAAAGAGAGGGGCATCCCGGGTTGTGGAAAGAACGGATCGTAAAAGCAGCGCATGGCGCTGTGAGCCTGTGCATGGGCCTGTTTTTTGTGCTGATGGGGCTGTATGCCGTGTATGCATTGGTGGATAACAGCCGCGTGTACGAAAAAGCGGAACATGTACAGGCGGGCATGGCACAGCTCAAGCCGGACGCTGCAGGGCCGAACAGGGAAAAGGAGTTTGCCGAGCTTAAGGCGGTAAACCCCGATATTTGCGCCTGGCTTACGCTTGACAACACGGGCGTGGATCACCCGGTGGTGCAGGGAAAAACAAACCTGACTTATATCAACACAGATGTTTATGGCGAGTTTGCCTTATCGGGCAGCATTTATCTTGATTCCCGCAATGACCCGAATTTTTCGGATGCATACGCTGTGGTTTACGGCCATCATATGGAAAACGGCAGCATGTTCGGCGATCTTGACCTGTATTTGGATCCGGTGTTTTTTCGTGAAAACAACACCGGCGAACTGCTGCTGGCCGACCGCGTGTATGACTTGAAGATACTGGCGTGCTTAACGGTAAGTGCATCGGACAGCGTGATTTTTGCGCCGTTTGCCGGCGCTGACAAGATCGATCGGTTGGTTTCTTATGCCAGGAAAAAGGCGGCGCATGTGCAGGATGATGCGCTCAGCGCTTTGACCCGGGATGCACAGATCATTGCGCTTACCACTTGTTCATCTGCGTTTACGGATGCGCGCACGATTGTGCTGGCGGCCATGGAACAAAAGGAGAGATAACATGAAAAGGCATTTTCTTTTCGCAGCAGCGCTGATGCTGGCGCTGCTTGCAGCCCCGCTGGGTGCACTGGCGTTGCCCGGCGCATCCGTTGCCCTGCCGGTCAGCGTGGAAGAACAGGGCACTTTGCCTGCTCAAAAGCAAACGTATGCCCTGCGCTTGGCGGCTGTATCTCCCGGCGCCCCGCTGCCGCCGGGCGCTGAAAACGGGATGTTTATGCTGTATCTGCAGGGCAGCGACGAAGAGGAGTTTCCCCTCATTGAGTTTTCACAGCCCGGCGTGTACCAGTACACGATCAGCCAAATTCCCGGCGAAAACGGACAATGCACGTACGACCCTGCAGAATACCGGGTAACGGTGTATGCAGTGCTTGATAACAGCGGTGAGATGACGGTTTCAGCCGCTATTTATGGGCAGCAGAGCAGCGAAAAATTGCCCAGGGCAACTTTTATCAACAAATATGCTGCCCTGCCGGTCACAGGGGACAGCGCCAACCTATTGATGTATTTGGGGGTTTGTGCGATCGGCCTGTCGGGGTTTATGTTTCTGGCGTTGAAAAAACGGAGCCAATAAAAAACAGCCGGGCGTGAATGGCGGGTGCTCATAAAACAGTTAACAGGTACAGCGGCTTGCGCTGTACCTGTTTTTGTAGAACTTCACTTTTCATGATAAACTGAAAACAAACAGTCCGACAAACTTGAATTTGTGGAGATGATAAGATGGTCAATATAACTGATGTAAAACAGATTCTTCAATTTGCAATAGATGCGGAGATTAAAGTCTTTCTTGATGGTGGCTGGGGTGTAGATGCTCTTCTTGGACATCAGTCAA
>JAFSIR010000007.1 GCA_017439715.1 Clostridia bacterium
CAAAAGCTTAATTTCGTTTGGCAAGCCTTACTATCACCGCATCCTGCATAATCAAGACGAATTGAAGCAATGCCGATGTTCAATAATCTTTTGGACATTTCTGCAAACAAATTACCGACTTCATTTTTTTGTGATCCTGTCCCATGGCATAGAATTACCGCTGGCATTTTTTCGTGTTTTTGGGAATAAGAAAACACTGCTGGGATAGCGTATTCTGTATTATATATTGTAATTAGTTTTTCCATATCTTGTTCTCATCTATTTTCGATTTGTAGGTCTCTTCGCTTCCATGTTATCACATAACAGGATATGACGCAAAAACAGCCACAGCAGCGCAAATTCATCAAACTGTGGCTGTTAACTGTCTTATGAACACCCGTCTTCTGCTCCGCCTTTTGTTTTTCCCTTTTTTGGATAAAACCTTTTTATTTGGAAACGCTGAAACCGAAAAGAAGCTGTTTTGGCTTGTTTTATTCTATTTCAGGGCGGCAGCAGCCGCCGAACAGGAGGGAAACAATGAAAGGATATGCCATGCTTACGATCGGTCAAACGGGATGGATAGAAAAGGAGCGGCCCGTTTGCGGGCCGCTGGACGCCATCTGCCGCCCTATTGCCCTTGCCCCCTGCACATCAGATGTGCACACGGTATGGGCCGGTGCGATCGGCGAACGGAAGAACATGATCCTCGGTCATGAAGCGGTGGGCGAAATTGTAGAGGTGGGCCACCTTGTGCGCGATTTTAAGGTGGGCGACAAGGTGCTGGTGTCCGCCATCACGCCGGACTGGAACTCCCTTGAAGCACAGGGCGGATACGCCATGCATTCAGGCGGCATGCTCAGCGGTTGGAAATTTTCCAATTTTAAAGACGGGGTGTTTGCCGAGTATTTTCATGTTAACGATGCAGATGGGAACCTCGCCCCTCTGCCGGAAGGAATGGATCTTGGCGCAGCCGCCATGCTTTCAGACATGATGCCCACCGGCTTTCATGGCGCGGAGCTGGCCGAGATCGCCTTTGGCGACAATGTGGCCGTGATCGGCATCGGCCCGGTGGGGTTGATGAGCGTAGCAGCCTGCGCCATCCGGGGCGCAGCACAAATCTATGCCGTTGGTTCCCGCCCAAACTGCACGGCGCTGGCCCGCGAGTACGGTGCAACGGAAGTGATCAATTACCGCACGGGTGATATCGTTTCCCAGATCATGGAACAAACGCACGGTGCCGGCGTGGATAAAGTGATCGTAGCCGGGGGCGACAACCAAACGTTTATGCAGGCAATGGAGATCGTAAAACCCGGGGGCATCATCAGCAACGTCAACTATCTTGGCCAGGGCGATACCGTGCCCATTCCGCGTGCTGCGTGGGGCTTTGGTATGGGGCACAAGCAACTGCGCGGCGGGCTGATGCCCGGCGGCCGGCGGCGCAGCGAATATCTGGCTCGGCTGATCACCACCGGGCGCATCCACCCCGAAAAGCTGATCAGCCACACATTTAACGGCCTTGAAGGCGTGGAACAGGCGCTGATCATGATGAAGGATAAACCGCAGGACCTGATAAAACCGCTGGTGATCGTGTAACGCTGCCAAAAATTTGCGCTGCAGTGATGGAAAAACTTTATCAATGCTGTTAAAATACAGAGGGGAACACGGCAGAGCCGGTCCCGGAACGATTGTACGGACGGATGCCGCCACGCACGGCAACCGTTTTTACGATAGAAAGGAGCGTTCTATGTATAAAATCGCGAAAAAAAAGGTTCTGAATCCGACGGTTGTGGAAATGCACATTGAGGCACCCCTCGTTGCCAGAAAAGCACAGCCCGGTCAGTTTATCATCCTGCGCGTGGATGAAGATGGCGAACGTATCCCGCTCACTGTGGCCGGAACCGATCCGGAAGCAGGCACGGTGAAAATCATTTTCCAGGTTGTAGGCGGCACAACGGAAAAGCTGCGCCATAAAGAAGAAGGGGAATTCATTCAGGATTTTGTTGGCCCGCTGGGCGTGGCCACGCATCTTGACGGGCTTAAAAAAGTTTGTATCGTTGGCGGCGGTGTAGGCTGCGCCATTGCCATGCCCATTGCAGAGCGCCTGCATGAGCTGGGCGCGGAAGTAACCAGCATCATCGGTTTCCGCAATAAAGACCTGCTGATCTGCGAAGAGGAGTTTGCTGCCGCTTCCAATAAACTGATCGTAATGACGGATGACGGATCGTACGGCCGGCATGGCAACGTGACCGTTCCGCTCAAGGAAATGCTGGAGGCGGGCGAGCAGTTTGATATGATCATCACCATTGGCCCCCTGATCATGATGAAGTTTGTGGTTGCCACCGCTAAGCCGTTCGGCACGCCGGTCACCGTTTCGATGAACCCGATCATGATCGACGGCACGGGCATGTGCGGCGGCTGCCGGCTTACGCTGAACGTGGATGGCCGGAAAGTAACCAAGTTTGCCTGTGTTGACGGGCCGGACTTTAACGGCTACGAGGTCGATTTTGACGAAGCTATGTCGCGCGGGCGGATGTACACCGATTTTGAGCGCCACGCTTATGAAGAGACCTGCAACCTATTCCAGAAGGAGGTCCAGTGATCATGGCACCGAATATGTCCCCCAAACGCAATGAAATGCCCACGCAGGACCCGGCCGTTCGCGCCCATAATTTTGATGAGGTCGCTCTCGGATACTCCGAAGAAGCCGCCATCAATGAAGCGCTGCGCTGCCTGAACTGCAAAAATATGCCTTGTGTGGCCGGCTGCCCGGTCAGAATCCATATCCCGGAGTTTATCAACAAGATCAAGGAAGGCGATTTTGAAGGCGCGTATCAGGTGATCGCCCGGTCTTCTTCCCTGCCCGCCGTTTGCGGGCGCGTTTGCCCGCAGGAAACCCAGTGTGAAGAACGGTGCGTGCGCGGCATCAAGGGCGAATCCGTTGGCATTGGCCGCCTGGAACGCTTTGTGGCTGACTGGCACAATACCTTTGTGTCCGCCCCGCCGGTCAAACCCGAGCCCAATGGGCACAAGGTAGCCATTATAGGGTCCGGCCCGTCCGGCCTTACCTGTGCGGGCGACCTTGCCAAAAAAGGCTATCAGGTAACTGTATTTGAAGCGCTGCATACCGCCGGCGGTGTGCTGGTTTACGGCATTCCCGAGTTCCGCCTGCCCAAGTCCATCGTGGCCAAAGAGGTGGATGGCCTCAAAGCGCTGGATGTGAAAGTAGAAACCAACGTTGTGATCGGCAAAACGCTTACGATTGACGAGTTGTTTGAAATGGGCTATGAAGCCGTGTTTATCGGCTCCGGCGCCGGTCTGCCGAACTTTATGGGCATCCCGGGTGAATCGCTCAAGGGTGTGTATTCCGCCAATGAGTTTTTGACCCGCAGCAACCTGATGAAGGCCTACCGCGAGCATCCGAGCACCCCGATCATGAAAGGCGGCACGGTGGCCGTTGTCGGCGGGGGCAACGTTGCTATGGACGCGGCAAGAACCGCGCTGCGCCTTGGCGCGGATAAGGTGTATATCGTATACCGCCGCTCCATGGAAGAGCTGCCGGCCCGCAAAGAGGAAGTGGAGCACGCCATGGAAGAGGGCATCGATTTCCGCCTGCTCAACAACCCTGTGGAGATCCTTGGGTATAACAACCCCGATGATCCGCGTGATCCGAAAAATGGCTGTGTCGTTGGCATGAAGTGCATCAAAATGGAGCTGGGCGAGCCCGATGAACGCGGCCGCCGCCGCCCCGTGCCCGTGCCCGGCTCGGAATACGTGCTGGATGTGGACACCGTGGTCATCTCCATCGGCACCTCCCCGAACCCCCTGATCAAAGATACCACCGATGGGCTGGAGGTTAACCGCCACGGCGGCATCATCGTCAATGAAGATGGGCTCACCTCCCGCCAGGCCGTGTATGCCGGGGGTGATGCCGTTACCGGCGCTGCCACGGTTATCTCCGCTATGGGCGCCGGCAAGCAGGCCGCCAAAGCCATTGACGAGTATCTGTCAAAATAAAAACACAAGAATAAAAAAGCCGTCTTTCGACGGCTTTTTTATTCTTCCTCACGCTTGTCAAACCCTTCCGTGCTGCGCTTGAAAAACAGCACCCTGAGTGTTAAGAACATCAGCTTAAAATCAAGGCTCAGCGAGTAATTTTCAATATACATCAAATCAAGGATCAGCTTGTCATGCATGGTGGTGTTGTATTTACCCATCACCTGCGCGTATCCGGTCAGCCCCGTTTTCACCTTCAGCCGCAGGGCATACAGCGGATCCTGTTCCATAAACGGCTGCAGATATTCATACCGTTCCGGCCGCGGGCCCACCAAAGACATATCGCCTTTTAAAATGTTGAACAGCTGGGGCAGCTCATCAATCCTCGTGGCGCGGATGAACCGGCCGACAGGCGTGATGCGCGGATCGTTATCCACCGCCGGGCGGGGTTTGCCGTCCCGCTCGGCATCCACAACCATGGAACGGAACTTGATGATCTTAAACAGCTTGCCGCCTTTGGTGACCCGCTGCTGATAAAAAAGCACAGGGCCCCGATCATACAGATAAATGCAAAGCGCCGTGATAAGCATCAACGGGCTTAGGCAAACAAGCATGAGCAGCGACACTATAATGTCAACCAGCCGCTTCACCACCAGCTCTTCCTTTGTCAGGTCTGCATTGCGCCGGGCGTATACCAACAGGTCATCCACCTGCGTGCGCCGCGCCGCGTTGATCATAATGTCTGACACCACGGGCACGATATACAGCTTTTTATCATGCACATTGCAATACTCGATCAGCCGGCTGCGCAGCGAAAGCTCCACCCCGCAGAGAATCACGCCCTCGTTGCGGTCGATCGCCGCCGTCAACGTTTCAAAGTCATCGCTCTGCACCACTGTTTCGCAAATGGCAAACCTGTCCACAATGCGGTTGAAGCGGCGCAGCACGCTGCGTGAAGCGCGGTCATCGTTGACCACGGCTGCCATGCGCAGCGGCGGATACAGGGTGATGTACACCTTTGTCATCCCGCAGTCGATCACAACGCCCACCAAAATCTGTGCGGCCGTGAGCCCCATGATCATCAGGGCCGAGGCCATATACCCCAGGATCAGCGACAGCTGCAGATACGTGATCCCGTTTGTGAAAACCAATGTGAGCGCAAACGAAAAGATCAGCTCGCGAATGCGGGCCTCGCCCACCGCAAAACATTCATACGTTTTGCTGAACACCAGCAGCAGGATCAGATACAGCCCATACAGCAGCACGGTGCTCGACATGTGGCCGAGCATGTTCGGATAGCACAACTGAATGGCCACTGCATATTGCACCAGCGTGATAACGATCAGCATGATCTTAAACAAATCAATGATCAGGGCGCGGTATCGGCTCACTTTTCTGCTCCTTAGCTCAGTTTTGCGTAAGGTAGTATACCGCATTTACAAGGAAATGAACAGTAGCCCCGCGCGTAACAAAGGCGTTTTTCTGCGCATTGTGTTTTTGCACCGTGTTTGGTACACTTACTTTCAAAGAGGTGAATACGGCATGGATAATAAGGATAAGATCATTCTCGATCAGCTTGAGGTGATCCGCCTGATGAGCGAGCATAATTTAAAACGCATTTCTGCGGATCTTTGGGCCCCTGCCGCCCCGCCTAAAGCAACGCCGGCCGCCTCAGGGCAAAAAGCGCCCGATGCCCCTGCGCCGCAGGCGGAGCAGGCACCGGAACCCGAAAAGATCGAAGATCTCAAACAGGAGCTGAACGGGTATATCGGTCTTGGCCGCATTAAAGAAGAAGTGAATGACCTGATCAACCTTGTCACGGTTGACAACCTGCGCAAAGCAAACGGCCTGCCCGTTGTGGATATGTCGCTCCACATGGTGTTTTCCGGAAATCCCGGCACCGGCAAAACAATGATCGCACGGCTGATGAGCCGAATCTATCATTCCCTTGGCATCCTTTCCAAAGGCCATCTGGTAGAGGTTGACCGCAGCGGCCTTGTGGCCGGCTATGTGGGGCAAACCGCGATCAAAACCCAGAAAGTGATTGAAAAAGCGATGGGCGGCGTGCTGTTTATCGACGAAGCGTATTCGTTAACGGACGGCGGCAGCGCCAATGATTTTGGCGGCGAAGCGGTGGACACGCTGCTCAAAGCCATGGAGGATAACCGCGAAGATCTTGTGGTGATCGTAGCGGGCTATGATGATCTGATGGAAGCGTTTATTCATTCCAACCCCGGCCTGGAATCGCGTTTTAACCGATACCTGCATTTTGAGGATTATTCACTGGATGAAATGGTGGATATCTTCCAAATGCAGTGCGAAAAAGCGCATTATGTGCTGGGTCCCGATGCGCGGGAAGCGGTGCGCGCGTATATCGATGAAGAAAACGATGACACGGTTGGCTTCGGCAACGCCCGCGGCGTGCGCAATCTGTTTGAACGCGTGCTGGTAGAACAGGCGAACCGCCTTGCACAGGACACGGATGTGACCCGGGAAAAACTGATGACCATTACGGCGCAGGATGTGTTTGCTGCGCAGGATATTCTGGAAAAAAAGGGCGCCCAATAACCGGGCGGCCTGCTATATACAAAAGAAAAGAGGAAAAAAACAATGGTCGTTCATATCGTTATGTGGAATTTGAAAGAGGAAGCCGCCGGCAATCCCAAAGCGGAAAATGCCCGCCTGATCAAGGAAAAGCTCGAAGCGCTGCAGCCGCAGATCGACGGCGTGCTGAAAATGGAAGTGGGCGTGAACTATAACCCCAAAGGCATGGATCTGTGCCTGTATTCCGAGTTCCGCGATGAGCAGGCGCAGGCCGATTATCAGGTGCATCCCTTGCACCAGGAAGTGCGCAAGTTTGTGCATCAGGTGATCGAATCCCGCGTGGTGGTCGATTACGTTCGCTAAAAACCTTATAACCTGTGTTTTCCTTGTTTCATATAAGGTTGAGGCCATATAGTGAAATTTAGCCGCTTTATCGGCAGCTGAAAAGGAGGAGCGGTATGTCAAACAGAATTTCGCCTTTTTCCCGGTTTCTGCGCGGCCTTGCGTTTTTGTTATGCATGGTACTCGTTTCCGGGGGATCTATCGTTATATATGATCTGGTGCGCACAAGCCACGAAGCTGTGCCCCAGCCTACTGAGCCAAACCGGCTGGTCGCCTCATCTCCCTCGGACCTGATGGATAAATCGCCCGCTGAGGTGGCTCAATCGGTGCTGCCGTCCGTGGTGTGCATTCAGAACTATCAAACACAGCGCCGCCCATATTTCGGCTATGGCATGCCCAACAATAAAGACGGTACGATCACGCTGGCCGGCGAGGGCAGCGGCATCATCGTCAGCGAGGATGGGCATATCGCCACCAACGATCACGTGATTGAAAATGCTGAACTGATCAAGGTTATCCTGTCTGACGGGGAGGCCGTGGAAGCCAAGCTGATCGGCACCGACCCGGACACGGACCTTGCGCTGATCAAAATTGAAAAAACGGGGCTCACCGCCGCCTCTATGGGGGAAACAAGCAGCCTTGTAGTGGGCGAATTTGTAATGGCCGTGGGCAACCCCGGCGGATCGGAATTTGCAAACTCCGTTTCCCTTGGCATCGTATCGGCTCTGAACCGGCCTTTGCAGTGGGTGGAAGATGGGTATGTGATGAACACAATCCAAACGGATGCCGCCATCAACCCGGGCAACTCCGGCGGCGCACTGGTAAACCTCAAAGGCCAGGTTGTCGGCATTTGCTCTGCCAAATACGTGCAAACAGGATATGAAGGCCTTGGCTTTGCCATCACCATAGACGAGGCCCTGCCCATCCTGAACGATCTGCAGGCGTACGGATACGTGAAAAACCGCAGCCGCCTCGGCATCTCCGGCCAGTATTTGGATGAGATGACCGCCGCGTATTACGACCTTGAAGTGGGCTTTTATGTGGCCGAGATCGAAAACAAAGACGTGGGCGACCTGAAAGTGGGCGATGTGATCACCGAGGTGGATGGCAAACCCGTGGATTCTTCCGGGGCGATCAAAACCATCCTGCAGGGCAAAACGCCCGGCACCGTTGTAACCCTTACGATCTATCGCGAAAGCACCGGCAAAACGCTTTCCACGCAGCTGACGCTGCAGGAATCCGTGCCCCAGCAATAACGCTACCCCTTCTCCGGGCAGCCGATCGGCTGCCCGATTTTTTTGTTTCAACAGCTTTGTGAACGGTATTTCAGGCCTTGAAAACAAGTAAAAAGGCATAGCGTTTGCTATGCCTTTTTAACCACTTTTTATTTGCCCAGCAGTTGGGCACCCTTTTCAAGATATACCGCCTTCTCGCCCTCCGGCACCATGGAACCGCCCGTGGCCCAGCACAGATGCGTAGCCTTTTGCACATCGAACGGCGCACTTTTATCCAGGCACACGGCCAGGCTGCCGCACAGCGAGGCGGCCGCGCTCGGCTCAATAAAATGCCCATCGCTGTCCAGCAGGCGCTTTGTCATGCGGAACAGGTCATCGTCTTCCACGGTGGCGCAGCCGGCCACCATGTGGCCTACCGCACGGCCCACAAAAGCGCTGGCGCGGGACACCGCCAATCCATCCGCTGCCGTTAAACCGGAAAGGCCGATATCGGCACTCTCGATCTGATCGTGCAGGCCGGTCATCAGCCCCAGCGTCATGCACGGGGCAGCCACCGGCTCGACAAACACGGGATACACCGCATCGCCATACACCTGCTTTAATCCCAGCGTGATGCCGCCCGGGCTGCCGCCCACGCCGCAGGGGAGATACACCACCAGCGGGTGCTCCCGATCCACCGTGATACCCAGGGCTTTGATCTGCTCGCTCAGCGGCATCACCGCGGCCGCATAGCCCATAAACAGGTCTACCGAGTTTTCATCGTCAATAAACAGGCTCTTGGGGTCGGCTTCTGCTTCGCGGCGGCCCTGCGCCACAGCCAGCGAATAATCCCCCTCGTGCTGGACCACTTCCGCGCCGATGCGCCGCAGCAGCGCAACTTTCCACGCCCGCGCGTCCATAGACATATGCACCACCGTGTGGAAGCCGAGTGCCGTACCCATCATGCCCACGCTCAGGCCAAGGTTACCCGTTGACCCAACAAGGATGGTATACTCGCTTAAAAATGCGCGCACATCTTCATCCGCAAAGCGGGCATAATCGTCCGTTTCCCGCACAAGGCCCGCCTGCAAACACAGCCGTTCTGCTGCGCACAGCACCGCATAAAACCCGCCACGGGCCTTGATAGATCCGGACACCGGCAGCAGATGATCGCCCTTTAAAAGCCAGCGGCCGGGCGCGTTCAGCTCATTTTTCAGGTTGTTTATTTCAAACAGCGGGCTTTCGATGCGCCCGTTCGTTTCGGCCAGCTGGGCCGGGAACGCCTTTTTTAAAAACGGGGCAAATCGCACGAGCCGCGCCCGTGCCTGAGACACATCTTCCTCCGTGGGCGGTGTGCTCACCGGGCAGGAAAAATCGTTCCACCACACCACGGGCTGCTGCGCTTTGAGCGCGTCGATCAGCGGATATTGCGTAAGATCCATCATGTTTCACTCCTTTGTGTTTATTTTACTGCATTACCCTTGTCCTGTCCACGAGTGAATGTGGTATAATAATTTATCATCAATTTTTTCACCACGGAGGTTGAGCATGTATTGCGATTATCATCTTCATCCGCACCACAGCGCAGACGGCAAAATGTCGCTGCGGGAGATGGCTCTGTCCGCCATTGAAAAAGGGCTGGATGAGATCTGCCCCACCGCCCATTTTGACATTGATTTTCCCAACGAAACGCTGAATTTTGAATGCGATCTGATCGATTATGTGGAAGACGTGGAGCGGTACTCAGCTCGTTATGCCGATAAGATCCGCATCAAAACCGGGCTGGAAGTTGGCATGCAGGCCGGGCGCGAGGATGTGTATGCCCGCTCCCGCGCGTGCATGGAAGGGCTGCGGTTCGATTATCTGATCGGCTCCATCCACTGGCTCGGCCGCGAAAACGGCGAACCGCGCGAAAAAGGCATCAACCCCGTGTGGGGCTATGGCGCCACCAAGCAGCAGGTGCAGCAGCGGTATACCCGCGCCCTGCTCCAGTGCGCACAGGAGTTCCCCGAGTTTGACTGTTTGGGGCATATCACTTACTATTGCCGCCAAAACCCGGGCACGGATGTGCAGATGCGGTATACCGATGCAGCCGATGAATTTGATATGCTGTTCCGCCACCTCATTCAGAACGGCAAAGGGTTTGAGATTAACGCCAGCAGCCTGGCCAAAATGGGCTTTTGCATGCCCGATCTTGATATTGTTTCCCGTTACCGCGAGTTGGGCGGCGAAATCGTTACCATCGGGTCGGATGCGCACTGGGCCAAAGATGTCGGCAGCGGCTTTACCGGCGCGTGTGAGATGCTCAAAGCCTCCGGAATGCGCTATTTCTGCACATATGAAGATCATAAACCGACTTTTCATCCCCTGCCGTAAAACAAAACGGGCCCGCCCTCTGGGGCGGGCTTTTTTTATGCTGTCAGCCAATCTTTGAGGTTATAAAACAGTTCGTCTGCGATGGCATCCGCTTTATGAAAATCCATATGCTCGATATAGATCTGCTCTGTTTTTTGGTGTATCGCCCTTGCACTGTTCAGCGCTTCAACGGCCATTGAGATCAGCTGTTCTGTCAGCGTTTCGTTCTTTGTAAGCGCTAGCTGCGCCGATGCATCGGACAGCTTGATAAACGCTTCAATGCCCAGCGGCACCGCTGCACCGCACGGTTCGGAGCACAGCAGCAGCTTAAGCTCCGGCACATACACGTGCGAGATACACGCCGGTTCCAATGGATCACATAACGCCACGGCCTCCCATCCGCGCGCAACAACAAGTGCTAAAACCGCCTCCGTACACGCGGAAGTCGGCACGCCCTGTGGTGTGCTTATCTGCCGCGCGGTTTCAACTTCCAGCGTGTCCAGAAACGACAGCTTTCCGTCCGGCGTATAGGCTTCGGCAAACAGCCGCCGCACCCGCCCGGTTTTTCCCGTTTCGGGCACAAGCGCCGAAAACGCGGTTACGCATTCGCGCACGGCCTTTTCCTGCTTAAAAAAGCCGGCCCACTCCGCCCGGCTGTCCGCCCGTATGCTGGCAGCAGCGGCCAAATAACGGGTCGCTTTGGCATAACAGGCCCGGCTTTTTTCTGCCAGGGCCTCCAATGCTGCCCGCTGTTTTGTAAGCTCTGCTTCGTTCAGGCACACGCCAAGGTTGATAAGCGTGTCCGCCGCGCCGGGCAGGGCAGGCTCAAGGCAGTGCGGGGCCGTGCCGTCGGCTATCAGCACGCCCGCCTGCGGGGCAAACACCGCATCCAGGCTTTTCGCATCGGAGGCGCAATGAAACCATTCCGTGAAAAACCCGTATTCCTCCATATAGGCGCCAATGCGCCTGATTAGTGTACTTTTGCCCACCCCCGGCCCACCTTTTAAGATCACCGTGCGCCGCCTTTCGTCAGGCCTTACGATTTGATCAAACATGCTTACAAAACCTTGGGCGGTGTTGCCGCCCGGAAAATATCGGTGCTTGTTCGGCATCCGCTTCCCTCCTTTTATCCCAGTGCCGCATTATATGCGCAAATCTGCCAAAAATATGTAACGCCGGCGTATGGATAATGCCGGCGTTTGGTTTTACTTTATTGATAAGATGTTATTAAGCAAATGGAGCACAGATCATGAAAAAGTGTTATATACAGCTGTGATGGCCTTAATGGCCGGGTGCGATATGGTGTGCACTTCTGAGTTTGAAGCGCAATACAACGCGGTGCTTTCTGCAGTGCAGAGCGGCCAAATCATGATGGAGATGCTCAATAGCGCGGTAGAACGCGTGCTTATATTCAAGCAATCAATCGGCATCCTGTGATATCTGTTTGTGGTATAAAAAACCAAAACGGCATGATCTGCGATCATGCCGTTCTTTTTTCTATTCTAAGCAATACGGATCAGAGCTTATTGAAAAACACCGTTTCTTCCATCGGGCGAAACTCGCTGTGCGCCGGAGCGGGAACAGCGTCGGCCGCCGGGTATCCCATCACCAAAAGGGCCACCGGCTCGATCTGTTCCGGAATGGCAAACGCTTCGCGCAGCGCCGCGGGATCAAAATGCATCACCCATGTGCTGCCCACGCCCAGGTCCGCGGCCTGGAGCATCATGTGCGTGGCTACGATACAGGCATCGTCCCGGCCGCAGGATTTTCCGTCATACCCGCGCACCCAGCAATCTGCCGTATCAAACCCAACCATAAACACCAGCGGTGCATTGAAATGGCATTTGGTACAGGCCCGCAGCTTGGAAAGGCTGCCTTCTTCATTGATCACCAGAATACGCTGGGGCTGGCGGTTGCATCCCGTGGGCGCAACATGGCCGGCCTGAAGGATTTCCTGCACCGTTTCGGGTTCCACCGCTTTGTTTTCAAACCGGCGCACGGAATACCGCGCGGTCGCAAGCTCCATAAATTCCGTTTTCATTTGTTTGCCTCCTTAACGTTTGAAAAACAGCGCCGCAGCATACCGCCGCGGCGCGCCGTTTTTTATCGTAAGATTTTTTCCATCCGCTTGCGCAGCAGCAGCGCCACAATCATAGACACACCGCCCTTAAGCAGGTTGAAGGGCACAAGGATCCAAAGCGCAAAGCTGAACAGGCCGGTAACGCTCGGGTTGATCGCCGCACCCATGCCCACCAGCGCCTCCATCGGCATGCCGAACACATTGGCATACGTGGGCAAAAGCAGGTACACATTGAGCAGGCTGGCCACCACGATCAGTGTTACAACGCCGGCGATGCCGCCAGCTACCGCTGCACGCCCGGTTTTTTTGCGGCGATAAATGATTGCCAACGGCAGCACAATGGCGCAGCTCATCAAGAAATTGGCCAGTTCACCAATACCGCCCGTTGTTGGTCCATCGATCACAAAGTTGATCAGCACCTTGATGGCCGCCACCAGAACGCCGGGCACGGGGCCCATCGTCATGCCGCTGACGAGCACGGGGATCTCCGAAAAATCGAGCTTATAAAACGAAGGGGCAAAGAACACCGGCACTTTGAACGTCATCAGCAGCACTGCCAGTGCAGCAAACAGGGCGATGAATACAAGGGATTTTACGGATAACTGCTTTTTCATTTTTCTCCTATGAATTTGATATGAAGGTGGATTCAGCCGATGCATAGGCCATCGGCCGGTTCATATCTTCTTCCGTCCGGACTATGACCGTCGGTGCCGGATTCTGACCGGCTCGCTTACCGCTCGCGGACTTGTCGGCCCGATCAAACAGGGCCGCTTCACCGCCGGTGAGGGATTTCACCTCGTCCCGAAGCAATTTTATTATAGGCAAGCGCTCCGGATTGGTCAAGCTTGGAGAAAAAGATCGCAAACCCCTTGCACTGGGCATTTAAACAGAGTAAAATACATTGTTCGAAGGGCTCAGCCCTTTATTTTTTGAATGGATGGCGGTCAAACATGATTAGAGAAGATATTCGGAATATTGCGATCATTGCCCACGTTGACCATGGCAAAACCACGCTGGTTGACCAGCTGCTGCACCAAAGCGGCATTTTTCGCGCGAATGAGAACGTGCAGGAGCGCGTGATGGATTCCAACGATCTTGAGCGTGAGCGCGGCATCACCATCCTGAGTAAAAACACCGCGGTCTCTTACAACGGGATCAAGTTCAATATCATCGACACGCCCGGCCACGCCGATTTTGGCGGTGAGGTGGAGCGTATCCTCACCATGGTTGACGGTGTTCTGCTGGTTGTTGACGCGTTTGAAGGCGTAATGCCGCAAACGCGCTTTGTGCTGCATAAAGCGCTGGCGCTGAACAAGCGCATCGTGGTTGTGGTAAACAAGATCGACCGTGACGGCGCACGCCCGAACGAAGTGGTGGATGAGATCCTTGACCTGTTCATTGACCTTGACGCGTCAGACGAGCTGTTGGATTTCCCGGTGGTTTACGCTTCTGCGCGTGATGGCTGGGCCAGCCTTGACGCTGATGAGCAGGGCACCGATATGCGCGTTCTGTTTGACACGATCCGCGAATATATCCCTGCGCCGGTGGGTGAAACGGAAGCATCGCTGCAGATGATGATTTCCAACATCGATTATAACGAATATGTGGGCCGCATCGCCGTTGGCCGTGTGGAGCGCGGGTCCATCAACCGCGGGCAAACGGTGCTGCTTGCACGGGCTGACGGTTCGTTTGCCCAGGCCAAGGTAGGCTATCTGTATCAGTTTGACGGGCTGCGCCGCACGGAAGTGGAAACCTCCACCATGGGCGATATTGTAGCCGTGGCCGGTCTTGGCGAAGTGAACATCGGCGAAACCATCTGCGGGCAGGAAAACCCCGAACCGTTGGATTTTGTGAACATCGATGCACCAACGCTTTCCATGCATTTCATTGTTAACGACAGCCCGTTTGCCGGGCGGGAGGGCCAGTTTGTCACCTCGCGCCACCTGCGCCAGCGGCTGTATCATGAAGTGGAAACCAACGTCAGCATGCGCGTGGAGGACACGGACAGCCCGGATACCCTGCTTGTGTCCGGCCGCGGCGAGCTGCACCTGTCCATCCTGATCGAAACCATGCGCCGCGAAGGATATGAGTTTTCCGTTAGCCGCCCGCGCGTGATCTATCAGGAAAAAGACGGAAAGCACATGGAGCCGATGGAACTGCTGACCGTTGACGTAACGGAAGAATATATGGGCAGCGTGATCGAGAAGCTGGGCACGCGCAAAGCGGAAATGCTGGATATGCACGCCAACAACCAGGGCGGCATGCGCATCACCTTCCGTGTGCCGGCGCGCGGACTGATGGGATACCGCAGCGAGTTTTTAACCGATACACGCGGCAACGGCGTGATGAACCACGTGTTTGATGGATATGAGCCGTATAAAGGCGATATTCCCGGCCGCACCCGCGGCTCCCTTGTTGCGCATGAAGCGGGCGACAGCTCGGGCTACGGTTTGTTTTACGCGCAGGAGCGCGGCCGTATGTTCCTTGGGCCGGGCGTTGCGGTGTATGAAGGGATGATCGTGGGCGAAAACGCCAAGGCCGGCGATATGGTGGTTAACGTGTGCCGCAAAAAACACGTGACCAATATGCGTGCTTCAGGGTCCGACGAAGCGCTGCGCTTAACGCCGCCAACGGTGCTCAGCCTGGAACAGTGCCTGTCCTTCCTGGCCGATGATGAGCTTTTGGAAGTAACGCCCAAAAACCTGCGGCTGCGCAAAGCCATCCTGTCCAACCAGCTGCGCGCAAAGAAAAACGCGCAGGCACAAAAACAATAAAAAAAGAGCTGCTTTGCAGCTCTTTTTCATTTTACAGCACGTGAGACAAAAAAATTCTTACCCCGATCAGCACCAGCAGAATGCCGCCGAGCAGCTGCGCTTTTTGCGAGAGCTTGAGGCCGAAGCGCCGGCCAAGATAACAGCCGATGGGGCACAGCAAAAATGTGATCACGCCAATACAGGTGCAGGCCAGCCCGATGGACACTTTGAGCACAGAAAACCCAATGCCGATAGCAAACGCGTCGATGCTGGTGGCCACTGCCTGCACGAATAAAGTGCCCATGGTAAAGCGTTTGTCGGGCAGATCTTCGCATCCGCACCGCATTTCTTTTATCGCTTCCACGATCATCTTGCCGCCGATGATGCCCAGCAGGATCAGCGCCACCCAGTG
The DNA here is from genome assembly GCA_017439715.1 of Clostridia bacterium. Taxonomy (GTDB): domain Bacteria; phylum Bacillota; class Clostridia; order Christensenellales; family QAND01; genus RGIG3178. The sequence continues at coordinate 15,673 of JAFSIR010000007.1, forward strand.
ATCGATTGATTCCATCGCTTCGGAAAACAAGCTGCCGGACAGGTATCCCAACAGCGGCATGGCCGCCTGAAACAGGCCGAATGCCCCGCCGCACAGCAGCGCTTCTCTTCTGCCGAACGACCGATAACACAAGGCATTGGCCACAGACACAGCAAACGCATCCATCGCCAGCCCTATGGCCAGGGAAAAGACCATGGTCAGGTTCATCTTGGTGGTTTCTCCTTTGTTCGGCCCTAATTTAAGTCGGCTGTTTGGCCCGCTAAACGCCGACGCCGGTGTTTTGCGGATGAAAAAAAGTATAACATAGCCTATTTTTGCAGGCAAGTCCTGCGGGTTTTGCAATTCTTATATAGGCGGAAATGCCGATCCATGATACAATATTTATACTTGTGGGGAGGCGGATCGGCTATGCCGTCAATTTGCATTCAAACCGATTGGGGGCCGTTTACGCTTTCAGCGCAGCAGGATGCGTTAACGCATTTGTATTTGCCGCAGCAGCCTGCGCCCATGGCCGATCACACCGCAACGCCGCTGCTGTCAGAAGCTGCCGAACAGCTTTTGGCGTATCTGAGCGGGCGTTTGCGGTATTTTTCCTTGCCTTTAGCGCCGAGCGGCACTGCGTTTGAGCGCCGCGTATGGGCAGCGCTGTGCGACATTCCGTTTGGGGAAACGCGCTCGTACAGCGAGGTTGCCTGTCAAATCGGCGCGCCGCGCGCCTGCCGCGCTGTGGGCCGCGCCGGCGGCAAAAACCCGCTGCCTGTTTTTGTGCCCTGCCATCGGATGATCGGCAAAAACGGGACGCTCACAGGGTACGCCGGCGGCCTAATGCTAAAGCAGCGGCTGCTTGCGCTTGAAACGGAGGAACACATATGAAAAAATTGTTGGCTGCGCTTTTGGCCGTTTGTTTTTGCGGGTTGGCGGGCTGTGCAAAAAAAGCCGAATATAAAGTTGAGCTCTACGCGATGGACACGGTGATGACCCTGTCTGCCTATGGCGGGCAGGATGCAAAGAACGCCCTGGCCGATGCGGCGGCGGAGATCATGCGGCTGGACAACCTGTTTTCCGCTTCCCGCGCCGATGGCGAGATCAGCCGGCTGAACGCCGCCGAAGGGGCGGCTGTGGAAGTTTCGCAAGACACGGCACAGGTAATTGCCGCAGCCAAAGCCTATACGCAGCTGACCGACGGCGCCTTTGATATCACCATTTATCCGCTTGTAAACGCATGGGGTTTTGTTTCCAAAAACTATACCGTGCCTGACGAAAAAACCGTTGCTTCCCTGCTGCGCACTACCGGCGCAAACAATATCGACCTTTCCGGCCAAACAGTGGTGCTGAAAAAGGGCGCGCAGATCGGCCTTGGCGCGATCGCAAAAGGGTATGCGAGCGACCGGGTGGCAGAGCTGCTGCGCGGCTCGGGGCTTAAATCCGCTTTGGTGGTGCTGGGCGGTAATGTGTATGCCATCGGCGCGCACACCGATGGTTCGCCCTGGCGCATCGGCATTGCCGACCCGCTGGATAGCGTTCACAGTGCGGCAATGCTCACTGTAGTTGATGCAGCGGTGGTCACATCCGGCGGCTATCACCGATATTTTGTGCAGGACGGGGTAACATACCAGCATATTCTTGACCCGCGCACCGGCCGGCCGGCCGATAACGGGCTGATAAGCGTTACTATCGTTTCCCCCTCGGGCACGCAGGCCGATGCCCTGTCCACCGCCCTGTATGTGATGGGCGAAAAAAAGGCGCTGGCCTACCACAAGGCCAACCCAAATTTTGATTATATCCTGATCACTGATGATTACCGCATCCTGGTGTCCGCCGGGCTGGAGGATGCGTTTACACTGATCAACACCGAGTATGAACTTTGTGTGATCGATTAAAAGGAGAGGCATCCGAACATGGCAAAACTGTATTTCAGATATGGCACAATGAACAGCTCCAAAACCGCCAATGCGCTGATGGTGGCCTTCAATTATCATGAGCGGGGCAAAAAAGCCTTGCTTGTCAAGCCGGTAACGGATAACCGCGAGGGAACGGATCCTGTGATCTCCTCCCGCATCGGCATTTCTATGCCCGCTGTGTTTTCCACGGATTTTGCGCAGATGACAGACGAACAGATCTGCGCGTATGACTGCATCGTGGTAGATGAATGCCAGTTTCTTGCTCCGGAAGAGATCGATCGGTTTGCCGATATTGCCGATCGGCTCAATGTGCCCGTGATCTGTTACGGGCTCAGAACGGATTTTCAGGCCCGCTTGTTCCCCGGCTCGCGCCGCCTGTTTGAACTGGCAGACCAGATCGAAGAAATTAAAACCATTTGCTGGTGCGGGCGCAAAGCCATCATCAACGCCCGTATCATGAACGGCAAAATATTGACCGATGGGCCGCAGGTGCTCATTGGCGGGAACGATTCGTATGTGGCGCTTTGCCGCAAGCACTGGCGCGCCGGCGACCTGGGCCCCCGGAAATAAAAATAAAAAAGGGCTGTACAAGCTGCACAGCCCTTTTTTATATCCGTCAAATGTTCAACGCTTCCGATTCAAGGCACAGGCCTTCCTGCCCTGTTTCCTCGATCAGCACCACGTTTTCACCCGCAAGCTCGGAGCCCTTTTCGCCAAACAGGGTGGCCACATCCTGCGGCTGGCCGCCCAGGCCGGGGAAAAACTCCACCCGCGCGATCAGCGCCGTGGCCGCGTTTTCCTGCGCTTTTGTGCGCGCATTGGCTGCGGAGAACGAAGCGCTGCACACGCCGTTATTCTGCAGCACGTTTTCCACTTTTGCGATCTCGTTGCCGTTGATGTCCAGCAAGATCACCGTCAGCAGCGCGCCGCTGGGCAGGTCATTCGTGCACGTAACCACAAACATTTCATTTTCCAGTTTCAGGCTCACCGTGCCGGTCACAACGATCCCGTCATACGGGGAGAGCGTGGGGGCCGGTTTGGGCGTGATGGTTACATCCGCGCTGCCGGCACATCCGGCCATGGCCGCCAGGCACAGTGCGGCGCACAGCACCAAAAGCATCCGTTTTTTCATCTGTCTGTCTCCTTACATATCCATCCAGAACATGCCAACCGCATTGGGCCCGATGTGGGTGCCCACAACGCTGCCAATCCCCGCCGTGAGCACTTCTTTTACGCCAAGATCCTGCAGGCGCTGCACAATTTGGTTGCTCACTTTCTGCGAGGTGGAATACCCAACACCGACAATCTGGTTTTTCAGGTCTACCGCCGTTTCCATCACGTAGTTGAACATCCATTCAACGCCTTTCGTATAGCTCATGGCACGGTGGATCACCGTGTTCGTGCCGTCTTTAAGTACATTGATGATGGGTTTGATGTTCAAAATGCCGCCCACACGCGCCGTAAGCGCACTGATGCGGCCGCCCAGGCGCAGGTATTCCATCGTGTCCAGCACGATCAGCGTGCGCATTCCTCTAACGCGCTTGCGGCAGTACTCCACGATCTCCTCATGCGATTTTCCGTCTTGAACCATGCGCGCCGCATCCAGCACCGGCAGGCCGGAACCCAGCGCCGCCGTGCGCGTGTCGATCACGTCGATCTTGCCCTGGCACATATCCGCTGCCACGCACGCGCTTTGATACGAGCCGCTCAGCTTAGAAGAGCACGTAAAACAGATCACGCTGTCGCCCTTTTCCGCCGCTTCATTGAACAGCGACAGATACTGCATGGGGGCAGGCGCACTCGTGGTGGACATCTTCTGATACTGTTTAATCAGCTTAAACAGCTCAGGTGTGGTGATCTCAGACTTGTCGTTGTATGAAACGCCTTCCATCTGCACTTTGAGCGGCACCATGGTTACATTGTACTGTTCATACATCCCATCCGGTAAATCACAGGTGCTATCCGCAATGATTTTGATCATATAATTTCTCCTTATGCTCCATTAGCTGATCTATTATACCAAACTTACGGTGGAAAAGCAATTTCCCTTCATCGGCTGCCCATCCTCGCCGTCAGTTTGTCTGTAAGGGCGCGCAGCGCAAAAAACAGCGCAATGCTCACCACCGCACACAGCAGCGCCACGGCGCCCAAGGCGGCCCACTCACTCACGCCCAGATAAATCATGTATCCGGTGCCAAAACCCAGCAGGCCCAGCAGCGCAAAGCCGGCAAACATACTGATCACCGCGTTTAGGTTCTTTTTAATGGCGGCCTGTTCGCTGTCCCAATGCAGGCGCGGATACGCCATATCCAGCAGCGTGAACAATAGCATGCCCGGCAGATCCACCAACAGCGCAAACGCCGCAATGCCCAACGCAAGCAGCACAGGCATTTTATACAGCAGCACAAACACCGGCACGCAGGCAAGCACCGCCGCTGCCGTGACCGACAGGGAAAACAGTAGTTTGCCCATGCAATAGGCCTGTGCGGCGCCCGGCAGCGTCAGCAGGAGATACACGCTCTCGCCTTCTCTTGAATACACCGTCATCCCCGCAGTATTGATTGATCCCATCAGGGCACTTATTCCGCCTGCAAGGAGGATGATATACGGGACCATGGTGCCTATATTCAACAGATCGATCATTTCTGCAATCATGTCTGCATCCAGCTCGCTCATCGTCATCACACCGAACATGATAAACAACAGCGGTGCAAACACCACGCTTACCAGCCCGTTCATCGCATAAACGGGGGAGCGCAGTACCGTTTTCCATTCTTTTATAAACACGGCCTGTACCCGGCGCCGCTGCCGCATGGGCACGGCCCGGCCGGCCTTTTTGCGCGTGGCTTTCGGCACATCGCCCATGTGAGCGGCCATTCTGTTAAACGCCGCCCCGGTAAATACAATGCACAGCACATACGCCGCTACCGCCGTGAAAACAAACAGCATCAAATGCATCATGCCTTTATAGCCCGCCGCGGTCAGCGCCGAGGCCGCCCAGTAAGCCGGCGGGAACAGGCCTGTTACCGTTTTAATCCATCCGCCCGTCAGCAGCGCACCCAGTTGGTTTTCCCCGCCGCCGCTTATCAGCTGCACGCTGACAAAATACACGATCATCAGCAAAAAGCCGCCAATGGTCAATATTCTTTCCCGATGCCTGCTGAATGCGGCAATGCTCATCAAAAGGCTGGCGATCAGGTTGCTGAGCATAAAGGGGATGCACGGCCCCAGCGCCAAAATCAGCAGCACGGACAGCGCGTACTGCACGGTGAAACGCGCTATAACACCGTATGCCACATAGGCCGGCAGCAAAAACAGGGCAAACACAGCCGTTTCCGTGATCAGTGTGGCCGTGAGCTTGGCCGCATAGATCGTTTTCTTTTTAACGGGCATGGACAGCAGCAGCTCCATGTCGCGGGTGTACAGCATGCCCAGCGCATAAAAAATGCCGAACACGAACACCATCAGCATCCCCGCCATCACAATGGCGGAAAACAGCGTTTGCCGCAGCGCCGGCATCGGAACGCTGTTGAACAGCCCATAAAACATCATGCCTAAGCTGCCCTCCAGCCCGCCGAGCAGCAGCATAACGCCCAAAACGGCCAGCACTGCTTTAAGCTTTTGTTTTCCCCCGCCGCGCCAAAGGGATTTGAGCCGGCTTGTCCCGTACGCGGAGCTTAGGGTCACAGCCGTGATCGTCCAAAAATGGTTCATGCCAGCGCCTCCCGATCCGTCAGCGCAAGGAACAGGTTTTCCAGCGTCTCATCGCGCCCGCTCTGCAGCTCTTCCAGCGTGCCGGCGGCCACAATGCGGCCCCGATCAATGATAGCAATGCGGTCACACAGGCGCTCGGCCATGTCCAGCACATGCGTGGAAAAAAAGATGGTGTTGCCCCGCTCGCAATGCGCGCGCATCTCCTGCTTTAACAGGTGCTGGCTGCGCGGGTCAAGGCCCACGAGCGGTTCATCCATGATCCACAGCGGCGGGTTGGGCAGCAGCGCCCCGGTGAGCGACAGCTTTTGCCGCATTCCGTGCGAATAGCTGCGGATCTGATCCTGCAGCACATCTTCAAGGCCGAACATGGCCACATATTTTTCTACCGCCTGCTGCCGGGTTTTATCATCCAGCTCATACATGTCGGACACAAAATCAAGGTATTCCCGCCCGGTCAGCCGGTCGTACACGTTCGGCGTGTCCGGCACAAAGCAAAAGCTGCGCTTGCAGGAAAGCGGGTCCTGCGCCATATCGTGCCCGTTGATCTGCACACGGCCGCTGTCCGGCGCTAAAATGCCGGTGAGCATCTTGATCGTTGTTGTTTTCCCTGCGCCGTTGGGACCGATAAAACCAAACAATTCGCCCCGCTTAACATGCAAGGACAACCCATCCACCGCTTTTATTGCACCCTTGGCGTATGTTTTCGATACTTGATCCAGTACAATCATGGCTTGTTTCCTTTCCGGCGGCTTGGTCCGCCCTGTGAACTGCCTATATTATACTATGATATCCGTATATGTACAATTTAACGCGCTGTTGTATAATGAAACCAACCATCACATGATCAGGAGGCGTTTCTGATGCCCATTCTTGCCCTCGATCAGGGAACAACCAGTTCCCGCGCCATATTGTTCACCGAGCAGGGAACGCCGCTGGCCCAGCACAACACGGCCTTTCCCCAGCTGTATCCCCAGCCCGGCTGGGTAGAGCATGACCCGGAAGACATCTGGGCTTCTCAGCTGTCCTCCGTTTGTGAAGCGCTCTCTATGAGCGGCATAGCGCCCAAAGATATCGGCGCGCTGGGGCTAACGAACCAGCGAGAAACCACCCTTGTGTGGGACAGGAAAACCGGCAAATGCGTGTATAACGCCATCGTGTGGCAGTGCCGCCGCACGGCGGATGAATGCCGCCGCCTGGAAAAGCAGGGGTATGCGCCTTTGATCCGTGAAAAAACGGGCCTTGCGCTGGACGCATATTTTTCCGCTACCAAACTGGCCTGGATCCTTGACCATATTCCGGACGGATACCGCCGCGCCGCAGACGGAGACCTGTTGTTCGGCACGGTGGACACCTTTTTGCTTTGGCGGTTAACGGGCGGCCGCGTGCATGCCACTGATCACACCAATGCATCGCGCACCATGCTGTATAACCTGATTGAGCATGATTGGGATGCGGATCTGCTGCGCCTGTTCGGCATTCCGCGGGTCATGCTGCCCGAGATTCGCCATTCCTCCGATGATTTTGGGGTTACCAACGGCGATCTTCTGGGCGCAGAAATCCCCATCGGCGGTGTGGCGGGCGACCAGCAGGCCGCCCTGTTCGGCCAATGCTGCCTGCGCCCGGGCGAAGCCAAAAATACATACGGAACAGGCTGCTTTCTTTTGATGCATACCGGCGCTGTGCCCGTGTTTTCCCAACACGGGTTGGTGACCACCATGGCCGCCACCACAAAAAATGAGCCGGTGGCCTATGCGCTCGAGGGCAGCGTGTTCGTAGCCGGTGCAGCGGTGCAATGGCTGCGCGATGAACTGCATTTGATCTCCTCCGCAGCAGAAACGGAAGCACTGGCCCGCTCCGTGCCCGACACCAACGGCGTGGTGCTCGTGCCCGCGTTTACAGGGCTGGGCGCGCCGTATTGGGATGGGTACGCCCGCGGCGCCCTGTTTGGGTTAACGCGCGGAGCTAACCGCGCGCACATTGCCCGCGCCGCCTTATGCTCCATCGCCCTGCAAACGCAAGATGTTCTTTCTGTCATGGAACAGGAATTGGGCACGCCTGTAAGCACACTTAAGGTAGACGGCGGTGCCAGCGTGAACGGATTTTTAATGCAATATCAGGCGGACATCTCCGGTGCCCGTGTGGTGCGCCCCATTGTAACGGAAACAACGGCGTTGGGCGCGGCGTATTTGGCCGGCCTGTCCACAGGGTTGATCAAAAACACAAGCGAGCTGCGCAGCAATTGGCAGGAAGGCGCTGTTTTCATCCCCGAAAAAGACGAGGCCTGGCGGAAAAACGAAGCGGCGCTGTGGCAGCGGGCCGTGTCCCGCACCCGTGCCTGGGAAGAGGAAGCGTGAGCGAAAAGCAAAAACGGCAAAGGATTTTTCCTTTGCCGTTTTTTTAAGTTGCTATTTTCAGCGGCGGGCCGCTCAGCTTTATGATCTGTGCGCCCATGGCGGCCGCCTGGTCCGCGTCATGCGTTACCATAATCACCAACTTATCCTGCATCAGCGGTTTCAGCCGCTCTGCTACCTCGCGCCAGCTGGCCTCATCCATCCCTTCAAAAGGCTCGTCAAGCAGCCATATCTGCCCATTGAACGCCAACAACCGCGCCAATGCCACACGCCGCTGCATCCCGCCCGAAAGTGCGCTGGGGCGCTTGTCGTTGGCATCCTCAGTCAGTCCCGCTTGCTTGAGCGCCCATCGGGCCGTTTGCTCATCAGAAACAGCCTGCACGTTTTTCAGCGCCGTCAGCCACGGCAGCAGCCGGTTATCCTGATACAGCAGGGCGATGCGCTTCCCCTCCAGGCCTTCCAGTTCGCCTCGATGCGGCCACAGGCCCGCCAGCGTGCGCAGCAGCGTTGTTTTGCCGCAGCCGCTGGGCCCCATCAGCGCAAACACGCCCGTATCCGGCAGCGTGAGCGAAAAACCGCTGATCACCGTTTCCGTTTCGATCGTTACCGTAAGATCACGCAGTGTTACCATGATTTCACCCGCCTTGAAATGCGCGTGAGCACTGCTTCCAGCACCATGCTCAGCGCCACGACCGCCGCTGTCCACGCCAGCAGCGCCGGCGTTTCCAGATATATCTTGGCGTTATACAGCGCTGTGCCCATGCCCAGCGTAGGCCGGCAGAGCACCTCAGCGGCTACGCCCGATTTGAATGCCATGCCAAGCGCGCTCATCAGCGCCGGCACTGCATACGGTAGCACGGAAGGATACAGCACCAAATGCCGTATCTGCCGCTTGGTAAAGCCATACATTTGGGCCATTTCAAGCAGCCGCCCGTCCGTTTCCCGTATGCCCTGCTCCACATTGGCCCAAACCAGCGGCGCCACCATCACAAACGCAACAAACACCGGCACCGTACCTTTCACCATCCATACCAGCGCCAGCAGGATAAAGCTGGCTACAGGAGTGGCCCGCGCCACGCTCATCAGCGGTGACACGAGCGCTCGCAAAAAAGCAAGCCGCGCCGTGAAAAATGCGAGCACTGCGCCGATCGCCGCTGCCACGCCAAACCCGAGCAGCACGCGCCCAAGCGTGGCACAGACAGCCAGCCAAAACGTGCCCGTGCCCATCAGCGATACAAGCGTTTTTACAACCAAAAACGGGCCGGGCAGCAGCAGGGGTGAGTCCATCGCCCCGGCCGCTGCGGCCCAAACGCCGATCAGGATAATAACTGCCGCCAATCGACGGCCGTTCTTTTTCATTGTTTCCCGATTATTCTCCATAGAAGAAATCTTCACCAGGTATAGCGCCGCCCAGAGATTTCGGGTTGGCCTTGAACAGGATATCAAACGTACCCATTGCCGCGGCTTTGCCTTCTTCCCCACTCAGCCAAACGATGTTGGCGCGCGGGATGGCTTTTTCCGCCAGCGCAGCGCTGGCCACAATGCCGAATTTTTCGATCAGCTTGGCTGCTTCCGCAGGCTGACCGTTCACATATTCAACACTCTGTTCATACGCTTCCATAAACGCGGCTACCGCTTCCGGGTTCTCTTTTGCAAACTCGGTGCGCACCACGATGCAGCCCAAAACAAGGTCGGTCTGCGCGGCATCTTTCCAGGCTTTGTTCAGGTCGATCGCAATGCGAACCTGATCATTCTTGCTCAGCACCGTGGTCAGGAACGGTTCAGGCAGCACCGCGATGGGCACGTTGCCGGAAGCGACCAGCGTGGCCAGCTCGGTATGATCCGTTTTATATTCCACATTGCATTTCACGCCCGCCTGCTCGAGCACATAATTAAACGCGTATTCCGGCGTGCTGCCAAGGCCGGAGGAATACACCGTTTTGCCTTCCAGATCCTGCAGGCTCTGAATCGTGCTGCCGCCCGTTTCCACCACATACAGCATGCCAAGAGCGTTGACGCCCAGCATCTGCACGCCGCCTTCCGTTCTGTTATACAGCACGGAGGCAAGATTCACCGGCACCGCCGCGATATCCACTTCTTTATTGATCAACGCAGCCGTTACTTCTTCAGGCATGCCCACAATATCCACTTTTACATTGTCTTCCAGCTCGCCCGCATCGGCCTTTTCTTTGACAAGGCTCATACCCATGCCGGTCGGCCCTTTCATGGCCATAACATTGATGTCAACTTTATCGCGTTTTGCAGCCGTGCAGCCCGCCATTGAGAACAACATACCCACTGCCAGCAGCAGCGCCATTACCCGTTTCATTGCAACAAGAACTCCTTTGATTTATATAATAATTTTGTGCTTTATCATGCAAATCGAATATATAGCACCGCGGCAAAAAAGTCAATCACAGGCAAAAAAAAGCGGCCATAGAGGGATTTTTGGCCAAAAACCAGCCCTCTCCTCAAACCGCTGTTTTTAGTTTTTGCATTTTTTTATTTTAAATCCTGCAAATTAATGCGTTCCAGAACCCGCCGGTGGCTCAGCAAGCCGCCGATCAAAACCGCCGCTGTCCCCTGCACAAGGTTGAACGGCACGGCCGTAACCGCCATCGCCGGCCCATAAATAAAACATTCATACACACAGTAACCCGCTGCCATGAAAAGCGCCGCCATTACAAAATAAAGCCACCGCCGTTTCCCTGCGCCCCGGCAGGCCAACAGCGCCATGCCCGCTTTGATCACGGCCGTGATCGGCGCATACAGGGGAAAACCGCTTAAAATATCGGCCAGAGCCGCGCCGATCGCGCTGCCAAGCACGGCCGGCCGGCCTACATATACCGCGCTCAAAAGCACCACAGCATCACCCAAATGGATGTATCCCAACGGCCCGGGAATTCTGATGAAAGCCGTTGTAATCATCACCAACACGCTTGTCATTGCCCCGTATATCATTTGCCTGGCAGCAAAGCTTTTCATTTTCATGCTCCTCTCTGAATAGGAATATGATAAGTATTTCGCACCGCCCTGTCAAGCACAGAAAGTTTTTGCAATTTTTCACATTTTCACTTGCAAAAATTCTGTCACTGTACTATGATAAAATGAAATTCCCGAGGAGGGTGTTCCATGCATAAAGAAATTCGCAAAGTGCTCGTTGCCAATCGCGGCGAGATCGCCATTCGCATATATCGCGCCTGTTATGATCTGGGTCTGCGCACCGTAGGCATCTATGCCAAGGAGGATAATACCAGCCTGTTCCGCGCCCGGGCCGATGAAAGCTATCAGATCGGGCAGGGGCTGGGCCCCGTCGGCGCCTATCTGGATGGAGACCGCATCATCCGCCTGGCGCTGGAAAAGGGTGTTGACGCCATTCACCCGGGCTACGGGTTTTTAAGTGAAAACGCATCGTTTGCCAAAGCTGTGGAAGATGCCGGGCTGATCTTCATCGGCCCACCGAGCACCGTGCTTGCACAGATGGGCGATAAATTGGCTGCCAAAGCCATTGCCCGCCGGGCGGGCGTTCCCACCATTCCCGGCAGCACCGAGCCGCTGGCGGATGTACAGCAGGCCGCAGAACTGGCGGAATCCTTTGGCTATCCTGTGATCCTTAAAGCCGCGGCGGGCGGCGGCGGGCGCGGCATGCGCCTTGCCTATACGCAGCAGGAGCTGGTCGATTCGTTTGACCTTGTGCAGAGCGAGGCGGAAAAATCCTTTGGCGATCCCAGCGTGTTCTTGGAAAAATATGTTGAAGAACCCAAGCACATCGAAGTGCAGGTGCTGGGCGATAAATACGGCAATATCGTGCACCTGTATGAGCGCGATTGCTCCGTGCAGCGGCGATACCAGAAAGTGGTTGAATTCACGCCCGCATTCGGCGTGAGCGAAGAAAAACGCCAAGAGCTGTATGAAGACGCCCTTAAGATTGCCCGCGAAGTAGGCTATGTAAACGCCGGCACGGTAGAGTTCCTTGTGGACAAACACGGGCACCATTATTTTATTGAAATGAACCCCCGCATTCAGGTGGAGCATACCGTTACGGAAGTGGCCACAGGGGTAGACCTTGTACAGGCGCAGATTCTTGTAGCCCAGGGCTATGCATTGTCTGATCCGGTGCTGAACCTTAAACAGGAAAACATCCATCATCACGCGTGCGCCATCCAGTGCCGTGTAACCACCGAGGACCCGCGCAACAATTTTGCTCCTGATACCGGCAGGCTCACGGTGTATCGCTCCGGCGGCGGCAACGGCGTGCGGCTGGATGCGGGCAACGCGTTTACCGGCGCCGTTATCTCTCCGTATTATGACAGCCTGCTGGTCAAAATCACCACGTTTGACCGCAGCTTTGAAGGCGCGGCCCGAAAAGCCCTGCGCTCACTGAACGAAATCCGCGTGCGCGGGGTGCGCACGAATATCCCTTTCTTGGCCAATGTGCTGCAGAACGAGCGGTTCCTGTCCGGCCAGTGTGACACTCGGTTTATCGATGCTACTCCGTCTTTGTTCACGTTTGAGCAGAGCCAGGACCGCGCCACCAAGATCCTGCAATATATCGGCACCCGCTCACTTGATCAGAACCGCCCGGCCAAAGTAGCCCGCATGGCGCCCGTTGCCCTGCCCGAAGTGCCCGGTGCCGCGTCGCTGACCGGCTATAAACAGCTGCTGGATGAAAAAGGCCCCAAAGCCGTGGCCGATGCCGTGCTGAAAGAGAAAAAACTGCTGATCACCGATACCACGCTGCGCGATGCGCACCAGTCGCTGCTTGCAACGCGTGTAAGAACGCGCGATATGCTCGATGCCGCACCCGCCACGGCGCACACCCTCTCGCCCGCGTTTTCCCTTGAAATGTGGGGCGGGGCTACGTTTGACGTGGCGTATCGTTTTTTGCATGAATCTCCGTGGGAGCGGCTGGATAAGCTGCGCACCGCCATTCCGAACCTGCTGTTCCAAATGCTGCTGCGCGGCGCCAATGCCGTGGGCTACACCAATTATCCGGACAACGTGGTAAAATCCTTTATCCGGGAAAGCGCGCGCCGCGGGATTGACGTGTTCCGCGTGTTCGACTCACTCAACTGGCTGCCCGGCATGCAGATGGCGCTGGATGAAGTGGCTTCGCAGAACAAGATTGCCGAGGCGGCGATCTGCTACACCGGCGATATCACTGACCCCAAACGGGATAAATATCCGCTTTCCTACTATGTGTCGCTTGCCAAAGAACTGGAAAAAGCGGGCGCACACATCCTTGCCATCAAGGATATGTCCGGCCTGCTCAAGCCCTTTGCCGCCCAAAAACTGGTCACCGCCCTTAAAAACGAGGTGGGTCTGCCGCTGCACCTGCATACGCACGACACCAGCGGCAACCAGGTGGCGTCCTATCTGATGGCCGCCCAGGCAGGCGTTGATATTGTTGACTGCGCCCTTGCGTCTGTTTCAAGCTTCACGTCTCAGCCTTCGCTCAACGCGCTCAACGCCGCTCTGGCGGGCACAGAGCGCGATCCTGGGTATGACGCCGATGCGCTTGACCTGCTGAGCGCTTACTGGGGCGAAAAACGCCCGCTGTACAGCGCCTATGAAGCAGGGCTCACAGCGCCTGACACGCAGATCTACCGGCTGGAGATTCCGGGCGGCCAGTATTCCAATTTTAAACCGCAGGTCGAATCAATGGGCCTTGGCCATCGGTTTGAAGAAGTGAAAGATATGTACGCCGCCGTGAACCGAATGCTGGGCGATATCATCAAAGTGACCCCCAGCTCCAAAATGGTGGGCGACCTTGCCATTTTCATGGTGCAAAACGGGCTCACGCCCGACACCGTGGCCGAACGCGGGTGGGACCTGAACTTCCCCGATTCTGTTGTCAGCTACTTTAAGGGCATGATGGGCCAGCCGCAGGGCGGGTTCCCCGAAGATCTGCAAAAAGCGGTGCTCAAAGGCGAAGCGCCTATCACCTGCCGGCCGGGCGAGCTGCTTCAACCGGTTGATTTTTCTGCAGTGCGGGCCGACCTGCCCGAGCGTTTCCAGGATGAAGGTAGCGTGCTGGCCGCCTGCTTGTATCCCAAAGTGTTTAAGGATTACGTCGCGTTTGTCGAAGAATACGGCGATCTGTCCCCCATGGACACGGAGGTGTTCCTGCGCGGCATGGATCCGGGCGATACGACCGAGCTGGATATTGAAGACGGCAAAACGCTGATCATCAAATACATCGGCCTGGGCGATAAGAATGAAGATGGCACGCAGAGCGTGATCTTCGATCTGAACGGCGCGCAGCGCAGCATGGATATCCCCGTTGCCGATGAGACGGGCAGCGTTGCACACACCCGCATGGCCAACCCGAACGATGAAACGCAGATCGGCGCGTCCATGCCCGGCATTGTCAGCCGCGTGCTGGTAAGCCCGCACGAGGCGGTGCAGAAAGGGCAAACGCTGTGCGTGGTGGAAGCAATGAAGATGGAAACCAACGTGATCGCCCGCAAAGCCGGCCGCATCAGCGAGATCCTGGCAGCCCCGGGGCAGGACGTAAAAGCCGGCGAACTACTGTTCCGCGTAGAATAATGCCTATCAGAAGAGAGCTCAATC
>JAFSIR010000008.1 GCA_017439715.1 Clostridia bacterium
CCCCGCCCAATGCACCGGAAACGATCGGCACGCCGATCACAGGCAACACGCTGCGCGCAGCAAGCGCGCCAGCCAAATGGGCGGCCATACCCGCTGCAGCGATCATCACGCCGATCCCGTTTTCTTCCGCCTGCGCCGCATATGTGCCCGCTTCTTCCGGCGTGCGGTGAGCGCTGAGCACTTTTACTTCCGTTTCCACATTAAAAGACCGCAGCGTGCGAACTGCCTGTTCCATCACATTCCAATCACTGTCGCTGCCCATAATAACGGCTACTTTTGCCATAACCGATCTGTTCCTCCAACTCAAAGATTATTATATATAGTATACGATACAAAGACGAATTTGAACATGGGTAAAAACAAAGGGCGTCGACAAATCGACGCCCTTGCGTTTCGTACATTATTCAGCCTCAGGATACACCGAAACCTGTTTTCTGTCACGTCCAAGACGCTCAAACCGAACAATGCCATCCGCTTTGGCGAACAACGTGTCATCGCTACCGATGCCAACGTTGTTGCCGGGATGCATTTTGGTGCCGCGCTGACGAACAAGAATATTACCGGCCAACACACACTGACCGTCGCCGCGTTTGATGCCCAAACGTTGCGCCGCGCTGTCGCGACCGTTGCGGGAACTACCTACACCTTTCTTATGTGCCATGATCTACACCTCGTTTTCAAAAATTAGTCTCAGCCGATGGAAACGATTTCCAGCTGCGTATGCGGCTGGCGATGACCGTTTTTACGGCGAATATTCTTCTTGGCTTTGTATTTGAAGACGATGATCTTTTTGTCTTTGCCCTGCGCGACCACTTTCGCGACCACTTTGGCGCCTTCGACAAACGGCGTTCCGACCGTGGTGGTTTCACCGTCCACCAGCATCATCACTTCGAGTTCCACGGTCTCACCGACCGGCACATCAAGCTTTTCCACGAACACCACATCGCCCTGCTGGACTTTGTACTGTTTTCCGCCCGTTTTTACGATTGCATACATTCTGTTGCACCTCCCCATATTTTTTGTTGGGACTCGCCGGCTTTGGGCAGCTTTTCGGCATTTAAACCCAGGCCGAGCGGTAACACTCAAAGAGTTTAACACATCGTATTTGCCTTGTCAATACGCTTTTACAGCAGCATAGTTGCGCCTTTTGCTCGCGCTTCGGCCAGTGATCCTACCGGCTCAACTTCAAGATGTTCCCAGTGCATATTCTCGTTCACAAGCACAAAAACCTGCTTGTTCTGCACCAGCGGGATCAGGCGTTCATCCGGCTTTGTCATTGACATGATCTCTGCGATGATAACCGGGTGCCCCGTGATCACAACCGCTTTGCAGTCTGTTTCATAAAACAGGCGCATGCATTCTTTTCGGGCCGTGATCGCCATGGCAAGTTTGCTTTTTAAAATGCCTTCGCCGCTGCAATACGGACACTCTTCATAAAACATGCTGTTGATAGACTGCTGTACTTTTTTGCGCGTCATCTCCACAATGCCAAGGTCCGTCATGCCCATGATTGTGGTGCGTGTTCTGTCCCGCTTGGTTGCATTTCGGAGAATCTCCAGTATCTTTTCGCGATTGGCCGCGTCTTCCATATCGATAAAGTCCACAACAATGATGCCCGATATATCACGCACCCTGATCTGGCGCGCCAGTTCTTCCGCTGCTTCAATGTTTGTGTTCAGTATCGTTTCCTGCAGATTGCTCGTTCCCACATATTTGCCTGTGTTCACGTCAATAACCGTTAGCGCTTCCGCCTGGTCAAACACCAGATATCCGCCGCTTTTGAGCCAAACTTTGCGCCGCAAGGTGCGGGCGATCTTCGCTTCCAGCCCTGTATACGAAAACATATCGTAGTGTTTATGAAACAACTGTATCTGGTCGGCCAGGTCGGGGCTCATGCACTGCGCGATCCGCTTGGCGTTTTGATATGTTTTGGCGTCGTTGATATACATTGCATCAATGTCGCTGCGCAGCATATCACGGATCGTGCGATATAAAAGCCCTTCCTCGCTGTGGATCAGTGCCGGCGCTTTGGCATCTTCGTAATTGCGGTTGATCTGTTTATACAGGCGCATCTGAGCATCGATCTGATGCACAAGCTCTTCCCTGGAAAGACCAAGCGAAACCGTGCGCGCGATCACGCCCACGTTTTTGGGGCAGATCTCTTCAAGCAGCGTGCGCAGTTCCGTTCTTTCTTCTTCCGATTCGATGCGGTGAGAAACGCCAACATAGTCTGCCATCGGCATAAGCACGATCGCGCGGGACGGCAGCGTGATATGCGTTGTGATACGCGCTCCTTTGGTGCCAAACGGTGCTTTTATAACCTGCACCATGATTTCCTGCCCAACGTGCACAAGCGAGCGGATATCCTGCACGCCGGCCTGTTCTTTACTGTCGTTGAACTTGAAATCCTCTGAATATTGGGCGTTGATGTCTCCGGCGTATAAAAACGCGTTTCGCTCCAGGCCGATATCCACAAAAGCAGCCTGCATGCCCGGCAGCACGTTTTTCACTTTCCCTTTATAGATGTTACCAACAATGCGTTCTTTGCCGCGCCGTTCAACATACAGCTCCGCCAAAGAATCGTTTTCCGTCAGCGCCACACGGGTCACATACGGATTCGCTTCTACATAAATTATGTTTGACATTCTCTCGCGCCTTTCAATCCATCTCCAGCGGAGGGCACAACACGCTTTCAAGCTCGCCATTGATCATTGTCAACAGGTCTTCTCTTACAAACGAAATGTTTTCCGCCGGGAACCCTCCCACGTGCGCCAGCGCAGCAGCCAGCACCGCTGGTGGCAGATTCGTGTCTCCGCAGGTCACCGTGATGCGCACACCGTTTTCCGTGTTCAGGCCCAGCAGCATCGGACGCATATCACTTTCCCGTTCCCCGCTTTTGGTTTTGCGTGTATAAGGATATTCCGTTTTTTTAAACAGTGCTTTTGCTGCCTGCACCAACGCTTGCTCATTGTCTGAAACAAGCCGATACCGGGCGGCTTGTACACGTGCCATCGGGTCCCGCTCTTTGTTTGCCATTTTCCGTGCCGCTATAGCCATCAAGTCGCTCGGTGCACACGCATTGAACCGCTCACAAAACTGTGCAGGATCAAACGTGTCTTCCATGCCAACGGCAAAATAATCACCTTCCGTTTCCAGCCCCACGCCCATTGCCTGCGCAAAAGAGAGAATCGGATGCGGGTTGAACCCCTGCGAATACAGGATTGGCAGTTCTGCGCGGCGCAGCGAACGCTGCACCGTGCGCAGCAGATCCAGGTGCGAGATCATACACAGCGCGCCACTGCGCGAAAATTTAACCAGGATCTTCATGCTTTCCCTCCGCATACATTCATCAGCCCGCAGCCGGTGCAGCCTTGGCGGCAATCTTTCGTTGTATTGGCGGCATACGCTTTTTCCCGTTCATGCCAAAGATAATTACGGCTCACGCCGATATCAACATGGTCGTAAGGGAATGTTTCGCCTTCCTCTCTGGCGCGGTTAGCATAAAACGCACCGTCCAGGCCGGCAGATGCCAACGCATCCTGCCAACGGGCATAATCAAAGCATTCATACCAGCCATCCATACGCGCACCTGCCCGGTATGCCGCTTCCAGTGCATCTGCCAGGCGCCTGTCTCCACGCGCAAAAATCGCTTCCATATGGCTAACGCCGGCATTATGGCTTTGGAACCGCACGCGTTTTTGCGTTCTCAGCGCCTGTTTGATCACGTTCTGCCTGCGTTCGATCTCTTCCCGGCTGATCTGCGGCTCCCACTGAAACGGCGTGAACGGCTTGGGCACAAACGGCGAAACGCTGACCGTGACCGACGGCGGCTGCGTTCTTTTCTCTTTGGGCAGCTTGTAATACGCGCTGATCACCTTGGTAGCAAGGTCGGCAATACCCAGTAGATCTTCATCCGTTTCCGTGGGCAAGCCAAGCATGAAATACAGCTTGATCGTGCTGTATCCCGCTTCGAACGCTTCTGAAACGGTGCGCAGCAGGTCTTTCTCCGTCACATTTTTATTAATCGCATCCCGCAGCCGTTGCGTGCCCGCTTCCGGGGCAAACGTGAGGCCGGATTTTCGCACCTCGCCGATCCCCTCAGCATAGTTTTTCACGAACGAATCGATCCTAAGCGAGGGCAGCGAGAGCGACACCATTTTGTCTTTAAGCGCTCCATTGAGCACGCCGATCAGTTCCATCAGGCAAGGATAATCGCCGCTGCTCAGGCTTGTCATGGATATTTCTTCATAGCCCGTGTCTTTTACCGCTTCAAGCGCCTGTTCCTTCAACGTATCCACCGTGCGTTCCCGCACGGGGCGATATAAATAACCCGCCTGGCAGAACCTGCAGCCGCGTGTGCAGCCGCGGAACAGCTCGATCACCGCCCGGTCGTGCACAATGCCGGTGTTGGGCACCAACTGCTTTGTGGGGAAAACCGCATGCTCAAGATCCGTCAAAATAGCTCGGCGGACACTTTTGGGCGCGCCGGCCACGGGCGTGATCGCTTTAACTTGGCCCGTTTCGCTATAGGTTACTTCGTATCTTGACGGCACATAAAAGCCTTCCATGCCACACAGCCTGTCCAGCAGCTGTTCCCGGGAAAGGCCCTTCTCTTTTGCTTCTTTTACGGCTTCTGTCAATATACAGATGGTTTCTTCGCCGTCTCCGAGCATGAATACATCAATAAACGGCGCCAGCGGCTCTGCGTGGCATGCACAGGGACCGCCCGCCGTGATCAGCGGATGTTCTTCCGTTCGTTCGCAGGCGCGCAACGGCAGCCCCGCCAGGTCAAGCATCAGCAGCACATTGGTATAACTCAATTCATACTGAAGGCTGAAGCCAAGCACGTCAAACTTGTCCAGCGTATCGCCCGACTCCAATGCATACAACCGTTCCCCGGCTTTGCGCATTTCCTGCTCCGCATCGATCCACGGCGCATAGGCGCGCTCACACGCGGCAAACGGCAGCCTGTTTACCGCTTCATAGAGAATGCGGGAGCCAAGGTGGCTCATCCCCACTTCGTAAACATCAGGAAAGCACAGGGCGAACCGAGTCAGATCCGGTGCGTTCTCTTTTATAATTTCATTCATCTCTCCGCCAACATAGCGGGCCGGTTTATTCACCTTGGAAATCCAGCGGCGTTCCGTCATTATATCGCCTCCAAATCAGTATATTATACCGATTTTTCTCGTCTTTGGTCAAGGATGTTCTTCATCTGCACATGTAGACCTTTGGCCATTATTTCCTGCAGCAGCCGCGTTTCGCTTACCGTAAAAAGCGGGTTATGCCTTTTATCCATCACAGTGATCATCGCATACCCGGTTTTGGGCAGCTCGGCCACCACATCACCGGCCTGGGCAGCGCCTTCCACCGCTATGTTCACAGACGGCATCGGCCTTTTGCTCATTCGCCGCCGCTTTTTCAAATCGTTTTTCAAAGCGCCCAGAAGTGTGCGTTTGCGGCGCGCTCCGGCCATGGAGATCATCATACATCCCAAAAAGAAAAAGCTCAAGTTGATCACACCGACTGCTGCAAACAGCGCTGTTCCGGCTGCCAACAAAAGAAAGCCGGCGCAATACCCGCCCAGCGTGCACAGGTATACCGCCCGTTCAGAGCCGAACAGCGGCGTAACACAAGCGCACAGCACATGTCCCCCGTCGAGCGGGTATACAGGAATCAGGTTTATCAAGCCCATCGCCGCATGCATGCGTGCCCAATCCATCCATCCCAGTTTGCTGCACAAATACGCCGCTGCCAGCGAAAACACAGGCCCAGCCAGCGCGATCGCCAGCGAAAAACAGGTTTTTTGCGTTGGCGCAAATTCGCCCGCTGCACCAAACGGCGCCAGCGTTAACGCATATATCCTCGTTTTTGTAACAGCAGCGGTAAGGATATGCCCAATTTCATGAACCAGTACAGCCCCAACAGCAGCGGCAACCGCCCGTCCATGCCCCATCAGGATCGCCGGGCACAAAAACAGCGGCAACAGCGGATCGACGTGTATCTTCATTGGATGCCCAAATACTGCAGCGGGTCACACGGGCGGTCGCCAATCCTAAGCTCAAACACGAGCACACCTTCAAATCCCAGCTTACCGACGGTTTGCCCTTTTTCCACCCTGTCCTCTTTTTGCAGGGCGGATTCCGTTAATCCGTAATAAATCGTTTCCTTGCCTGACGGATGCCGCAGGCGGATATAATTGCCATGCGTTTCATCGATCCCGCGTTTTACCATAGTGCCCGTTTCCGCAGCCACCACATCGGCGTTCGGCGCGCCTGAGATTGCAATGTTCTGCAGCCCGTTTTCCTCATATTTGCGCGTAACCGTTCCGTCTACCGGCCAAATGAGGCGATCCGCATCGGCAAACAATGCGCCGCCTGACGGAAACACTGCCTGCACGAACTTTGTTTCTCCCAGCTTTTCCCATTGGATGTCGTAAGAGATGAGAGACCCCATCCAACTGCGCACTTTTGCCGCTGTTTCGCCGGGAAAGTATCTTATGCCCAACGCCAGAACGATCGCCGCAGCGCACACCCCCCAGCGCACCTTTGCCCGCGATGCACCCGGCTTTTTTCTGCGGCGCTGCAGGGCCTGTTTTGCCGAAAGGCTCCGTCTTTTGCTGCCCGCCGGATAAACCTGCTTTGTTGCAAACTCAACTTTTATGCGCTCTGTATCCATGTTCCGCCCCCTCGGAGCAGACTATGCAACCAACCCTGAAAACAGAACAGACCGGAGCCAATGCTCCGGCCTGCACAAACTTACGTCTGTGTGCCTATGTTCAGTACCATGCCCAATGCGATCATGGTTGTCAGCATATTACTGCCGCCATAACTGAACAGCGGAAGCGGAATACCGGTAACAGGCATGATGCCCATGGTCATTCCAATGTTTTCAAATACATGAGCAAAGATCATACAGGCAACACCAATAGCAATAAACATGTTGAACCTGTCTCTGCTTCTAAGCGCGATGCGGATAATGCGCCAAATCATAATTCCATACAAAATGATCAGCAGCAGGCCGCCTATAAAACCGAATATCTCGCCTGTTACCGCATAGATAAAGTCTGATTCTCGCACGGGCACCCAGTCAAGCTGCGTCAGGTTGCCTTCCGAAAACACGCCCTTGCCCCACAGCTGTCCGCTGCCGATCGCAATGCGGGAACGGCTAACGTTATACCCTGCGTTCGAAGTGTCAAACGTGCTGTCAAAAAAAACACGGACCCTGTCTTTCTGCATATCGGAAAGCATCAGCCAGATCAGCGGCGAAGCCGCTACCACCGAGCCTAAAATAAGCATAACAAGGCGGATGCTTACGCCTACTACAAGCGCAATGCCCACGCCGATGCAAAGCAGCACGGCCGCTGTGCCGAGGTCAGGCTGAAGGGCCACCAACAAAAACGGAATCAAAACGATCAGCGCCGGTTTCCATAGATCCGCCAGCGTTTCGATCCTGTCATTCACTGACCAGATGGAGAACATGCGGGCCAGCATCAGCATCAGCGATAGTTTCATGATCTCACTCGGCTGGAATCCAACGCCGCCCAGCGAATACCAGCTGACCGTTCCCTTCGTTACGTTTGCCAAAAAATACAGCAGAAAAAGCAAAACCACATTGGCTGTATATACAAAAGGCGTTAAATCGCGCACAGCAGAAAAATCCATCATCATGATCACCACGACGCACGCTGCGCCGAGCAGGAACCAAACGATCTGCTTGATCACCAAATACGGATTCAGATTGGCCAGTTTTTCGCTTAACGCCTGTTCCTCACCTGTTGCGGGCGTGGCCATGGCGGCCGCCAAACATACAAAGCCAAACAAGGCCACTGCAAGGATGGTTGCTGCCAGGACCCAGTCAATATTTCTAAATGATCTTTTATCAAAAAATCGCTGCATCGGCGCCTCCTATTCCACAAGCCCTTCCGGCCGCGTGACCGATGTGTCTGTCTGCAGTTTTTGCCTGTCACGATAAAAGCCAATGATGTCGCGGGCAGCATAGCCGGCCATGGCGCCTTTATATCCATTCGGGATATAAACAACAACGGCAATCTCCGTGTTTTCCAGGGGCGTATACGCCACGAACCAGGCCGTGTTTTCAAGGTCGATTGAGCTAACCTGCGCCGTGCCCGTTTTAGCCGCCATATCAACGGCATATTCAAAGCCATCAAAGATATCCGCTGCCGTACCGCCGTCTTCCGGGGAAATAACTTCGCGCATGCCTTCTTTGATATAAGCAAAATAGTTGTTCGTATCCGTCAATGTACTGACAACTTTGGGCGAGTTTTCCATTACAACGTTGCCGTCAGCGTCAGTAATTCGTTTGATGATCGTAGCTTCATAAACCGTGCCGCCGTTGGCGATCGCGGAAATATAGCGAGCAATGGCGATTGGTGTGATCGCCGTAACGCTCTGCCCGATCCCGGTCAGAACAGTTTGAATACGGTTCCAGGTGATCTCATAGAGGATGGAGCTTATCTCAAGATGCCAGCGTTTGGCATAAGAAACCGACTCTGAAATGCCCAGTTCTTCACGCAGAATGGAGCGAATCCCGGGGCCGATATCGTCATCCGTACCCACCAGCTGAACAATGCGCGTTGCCGCCGTGTTCATCTGTTCAGGCGTATATTCAACACCCAGCAGCACCCCGTATTTTTGGATCTGCGCATACACGGCTTTGCGCACCAGATACGCTTTCGAGTTTACCTGCCCGCTGTTGATGTCCTTCGTGTGGTCATACAGCACGTTCTGGTTCGCCACATGGCTTTTTACTTCACTTTCCAGCTCAATGCCCGTTTTGCTTGACAACCCGAAAATGGACGCCCATTTGTTCAGCTTTTCAATGCCCAGCCTGTCTGCCACGGTATAAAAATAATAGTTGCAGCTGTCTTTAAGCGCTGTAACCACATTTTCTCCTTTGTGCTTGATAATATTCTTCTGCCAGCAGGCAGGCGCTTTGCCCTGCGTAACGGCAACGGAATACTCGCCCAGGCAGTCGATCTGTTCGTTCGGGTCAATCACACCTTCCGCAAGCCCTGCATACGCAGTCAACATCTTGAAGATGGAACCCGGCTCTGCGCGGCTGGAGATGGCCTTGTTAAACAGCGGCGTTGTCTCTTCGTCGTTGAGCACCGCATAATCTTCAGCCGAAATACCGCCCGTGAACAAATTTAAGTCAAACGACGGATGACTTGCCATAGCCAGCACTTCGCAGGTGTTCACATTCATCACGATTGCTGCGCCGGTAGACGCAAACCTGGTTTTCGTGCCGCCGCGGGCCGCTTCTTTATTTTGATATTTCTGCAGGTTGTTGTTGTAGATCCGCTGCTGCTCGGCACGGATGGTTCCGATCGCGTTTGCCAACACTTCTTCTACCTTGCCCTGCAGCTCGGCATCGATGGTAAGGGTAATGTTGTTGCCCTGCGTGGGTTTTGTTTCGCTCATCACACGAACTACCTTGCCAAGGCTGTTCACCTCAACCACTTTTTCACCCACGCGGGTCCCAATCTCGCTGGACAGCACTTCTTCCATGCTGCTTTCAACGCCGGTCACACCCACAAATGCCTCGGTGTTATAGCCTTTTTCTTTCATGTCGGCCAGTTTTTCTTCGGAATACACTTTGCTCATGTATCCAATCACATGGGCGGCTGTTGACCCGCGGGGATATACGCGCGTGTAGCTTTGCACTGCACTCATGCCCATCAGCTCATTGCTGCGCTGGGTGATCTCCGCAACAGTGCTCGCATTCACGTTGTAAGCAATCACCACCTGCACATAACTCTTATAGGAATAGTTCTGCACTTCCTGCCAGATAGACAGCACCTTGTGAGCCGTTTCATAATCCAGTTCGTCCGGAATGCAGTAACGCTGGCGCAGGATCTGATATGCTTCTTCTGCCGTGGCATCACTGTCGATATACAGGTTTGAACGCCACAGTTCTTCACGGCGGCGAATCGCGTTTTCGTTGGTAATGCCGCCCCAATAGAAATAAAATTCGCCATTGTCGTTTCTGCGGATGGAAAATGTGTTGATGATCTTGCCGCCGTTGCGCTCAATGATCTCGATCGTATCCAAAATCACTTCCGTGTACAGGGCGCGCCATTTTTCGCCGGAGCGTGTCGGTTCACGATAAAAGCAAACATTATAGCTTGTTTCATCATATGCCAGCGGGATGCCCGTGCTGTCATAAATCGTGCCGCGCTTGGCAGTTACACGCAGGGTTCTTTCCAGGCTATTGTTTGCTGTTTTTGCCAGTTCCGGGCCCTTAATAATCGTAAGATTAAAAAGCGCTACGCTCAACCATATCAGCAGCGCCATAAAAACAGCAAACATCGCTTTGATATTTTTTGAATACCTCTCCAATAAACCCTATCCCCTTAAAAACCCACATTGCGCCCGCGGCGCATAAACAACGTGGATAGAATCCAACGCAAAAACAGGAATACGACCATGCCCACAAGCCCTGAAAGCACGGCGGACGGCAGCACATAGCGCAGCAGGAAAATCAGCACATTCCCGATCTTAAACCCGATCACAGCGTAAAGCACAAGGCCGATCACTTCCATAGCAACATGCATGCCGGCCGCAAAAAAGCCAAACGCAACCACACCCTCCTGCATGCTGCGCTCATACAGCCAGCCGGACAAATATCCGATGCTAACAAATATGATCGCATAAAAGCCGCGCACGGGCGGAAACAGCATGTCGAGCAATATGCCTGCCAAAAAGCCGCATATCACGCCGTTTACAGGCCCTGTTAATGCGCTGATCGCCACAATCACACAAAGCGTTAACCGCGCCGAGGCAGAAAATATGGCGATCCTTGGCATTATGGTGCAATCGAGGCCGACTGCAACCAGGATCAATAAAACTGCCAGCGCCTTTCTCACTCTGTTTCCTCCGTCATTTTCACGATCAGCACTTCTTCAATCTTCGTAAAATCAACGGCAGGCTTGATCAAAACGGTTTTCCCCGTTGTGTCGGAGGTGCTGGACACTTCCACCACAGTGCCGATCAGGAAACCGGCCGGATATACACCGCCCAATCCATTGGTTATAACGCGGTCTCCGGCCACAAGCTCCGCTTCAAGCGGGATAAAGCTCATTTCGCAGCTCGCATCCGTGCCCTTGCCCAAGCTGGTGCCGCTGACAACGCCCATATCACGCGTGCGTTCCACCGTGCCGCTGACTGAGCTGGACGGATCGATCAGCGCTACAACGCGGCTCCAGCCGCCGCCCGTTTCCGTTACGCGGCCCACCAGCCCGTCTTCGGTTACTACTGCATCATTGATCTCCACACCGTCGTTATACCCAGCGTTAATGGTAAACACATCAAAGAAATACCCTGGATCGCGCGAGATTACACGGCCGGTGATATAGCTGTATTTTTGGTTGTTCTGCGCGTAGTTAAGCAGCTGGCGCAGCCGCTCGTTTTCTTCGCGCAGTTCGTTCATCTCCTGATTCTGCTGTTCAAGCAGGGCTACGCGCTGTTTAAGCTCCGTAACCTCATTGGCTGCGGCATCAGCCTGAAACACGCTGCGGAAGAAGGTGCCCAGCCAGTTGCCAAATCTGCCAAGCACGCTCTGCGTGCCCGTTGCGATCGAACCCACCACATTCCCCGGCGTAGACAAGCGGCCCCCCACCGGCAATGCGACCAGCACCACCAACAAAACAAAAATGATTGCCACCGTTATGATAAGCGGCCTGTTATTCCAAAAACGCATTGTTCACCTGCATGATCGTATTTCACTCTTAGAGCGGTGTATTATTATATCACACATATCTATTATTTGAAACACAATGTTCACATTTGGCGCCTTTGGGCCCGATAATTATGCAGCATACTGTCGATCAAAAGCCCCGCGCCTAAAGCAACACATTCCTGCGGGGTATCGGCAATGGACACCGGGATCCGCACAGCTTCCTTCATCAATACCTCCAGCCCCACCAGGCCGGCGCTGCCGCCTGATATCACAAGGCCGTTTTGCATAATATCGCCGCTCAGTTCCGGCGGTGTTTGTTCCAGGGTTTGGCGCACGGCTGCCACTATCGCCTGCATTGGCTCTTTAAGTGCCTGACAAATATCGGATGATGTAACTTCTACCAGTGTCGGCAGCCCACCAAACAAGTCCCTGCCCCGCACGGCCATGCGCGTTTCTTCCGGTTGCGGATAAACACAACCCACCTTTATTTTCAGTTCTTCAGCCGTGCGTTCTCCGATCATCACATTGTGTTTTTTGCGCACATATTCCATGATCGCTTCATCCAAATGGCTGCCGCCAACGCGCAGGCTGCGATACGCCACGATCCCACCCAGCGAAAGAGCAGCCACTTCCGTTGTGCCACCGCCGATATCCACGATCATACAGCCAAGCGGTGCCTCTATATCCAGCCCTGCACCGACTGCTGCAGCAACCGGCTCATCAACAAGTGTAACATCTCTGCCGCCTGCATTCCGGGCCGCTTCTTCCACAGCGCGGCGTTCCACTGCCGTTGTGCCGCAAGGCACAGTGATCACCACACGCGGATTCACCAGTGATGTTGAGCGCGAGGCCGCTTTTTTAATAAAGTAACGCAGCATTACCTCCGTTACATCATAATCTGCAATCACGCCTTCCCGCATCGGTCGAACTACGCTGATCTCACCCGGTGCGCGGCCCAGCATGTTCTTTGCCTGCTCACCCACGGCGATCACTTCCCGCCGCCCTTTGGTGCGCACAGCGACAACCGTGGGCTCTCTGAGCACAATGCCGCGGCCGCGCATATACACCAAGGTGTTCGCCGTGCCCATATCGATCGCCAGTGCACGCCCCATCCTTTTCATGATACCACGTGGTTGCGCAGAATCCAAGAGTTGGAGTGGAAGGGAATGAAGAATGTAGAGGTCAGATTCCCCTTGATCGAAGATATCCGCATGGAGGTTGCCAACAAGTACGGCATGATCCAGCC
>JAFSIR010000009.1 GCA_017439715.1 Clostridia bacterium
AATAAGTTAAGGTGAGCATTTTGCGATAAACCCTTTATTTTCAAGGCTTTCGGAGGATTTTATTAAAACCCTGTGAGGGTTAATAACCACTTATAAAAATGTGGTTTTCAAATTCCAATTTGTCGAACAGATAAAGGGCGCACTTCTATACACCCCCTTCGGTGTAGTGCGTATTGTGCGGCTTTACACCGCACCAAAGCCTCCCTTTACACAAGGGAGCATTGGGCGCTGCCGCATGATTACGAAAAAAAGCGTCCCTATGAACTTTTCATAGGGACGCTTAACTGTTTTACGGACACCCGCCTAAACCCCGGCTGTTTTTGTTTTTTGCTTAGCGAACGGATTCGAAGATGCGTTTGATATCTTCTTTATTGTTATGGCCGAAAGCCGCCATATCGCCGTTGGGCTGCAACTGAACCATGGACACCAATTCTTCAATATCAGCGTCAGTCACTTCGCGCTTGGCCAGTTCATGCAGGGTAGCGGGCATGCCCAGTTCCTGCAGCCATGCACGGAAGCGTTTGATACCTTCGCGGGCCACTTCTTTCGGATTGGCGGGATCGGGCTCAACGTCAAACACGCGAACGGCAAACTGCGCGGTTTTTGCAATCGTGGTTTCGTCATGCTCGATGTTGTAAGCGAGCAGCGCCGGCATCATAACAGCCAGACCCGCGCCGTGGGCGGAATCGAACTTGGCGCTCAGGTGGCGTTCCAGATTGTGGCCGCCGCCGGAATACGGGATGCGGGCACGGCCGATACGGCAGGTGTCGTTATGAGAGAAGGAGGAAGCAAGCATAAGCTCCGCCCGCGCTTCATAATTGGTTGGATCTTTCAGGGCGATGGGGCCGTATTTCACGGCGGTGCACATAGCCGCTTCGCTGAACTTGTCGCCAAGGTAGGAATCCATATAAGTGAAATAGGAATCAAACGCATGGGCGAGGATATCGGTAGAACCGGCACCCGTCTGATACGCGGGCACAGTGTATGTCAGTTCCGGATTCATAACGGCAAAGCGCGTGCGGATATGGTTGAACATGTTGCCGCGTTTGGTATGGTCTTTGATATCATCCATAATAACGGCGGATCCGCTCGTTTCGCTGCCGGTCGCTGCGATGGTGCTGATCGCGCCGATGGGTGCGATGGAAACGGGCACGCGTTTACCGGTGAAGAAATCCCAGAAATCGCCGTCATTGGCCATGGCAAGGCCGATGGCTTTGGAAGTGTCGATCGTGCTGCCGCCGCCAATGGCGAGCAGGAAATCGATATTCTCCTGTTTGACCAGCTCAAGCCCTTTGAGCACCAAAGACAAACGGGGATTGGGCTGCACGCCTTCAAGCTCAAAATACTGCAGGCCGTTAT
Organism: Clostridia bacterium; assembly: GCA_017439715.1. Lineage (GTDB taxonomy): Bacteria > Bacillota > Clostridia > Christensenellales > QAND01 > RGIG3178. Next base: position 1,360 of record JAFSIR010000009.1, read on the forward strand.
CAGTCAGGTTTTTGGCAACGCGGTCAAACAAACCGCTTTTTTTAATGAAGCCGCCGCCGTCCATAACGATCAAAACGCGGCTGCCGCCGTATTTTTTGATCAGATCAGCCGTTTGCAGCTCGGCGTCTTTTCCGAAAACAATCTCGGTTTGCATAAGGAAATTGAAGTTGGAAAACTGTTTCATAAATACCTCCTAATACTGTTTTGGCTCTATGCCTTTAATCATTTTATCGGCCGGTGCGCCGATAATTTGAAATTATTTTACTATACCGAAATAATTTTGTCAAACGCCCGCTAACTGGCAATGAAAAAGCCGGGTGCAGATTTACACCCGGCGAAACGGAAAGAATGTTAAACGCAGTTAAAGCAAAGGATTTCCTGGATCTTCAGCTCAAAGAAGGAAGAGCTGGGCACAGGCGTTGTTACGATGGCAGTATTGGCGCCCATGCCGCGGCCGCCGATAGAAACCACTTTTTGCGGATATTCCAGATAACCGGCTTCCATCGCCATAACGGCGCATTCAACGGCTACCTTCATTCCGTGCCCGAACATGCGCAGCGTGTCGCTGACAACAATGCCCGTTTCCGTGCCCTTATATTTGACCATGGCAGCACGGGACATACCGTCAAACAGGTGTGTTGCGGTAACGATCTTCACGCCGGCTTCGAGCAACTTTTGCTCCCTGTCTTTCGGCATAAGCTGAACCACGCCGGTTCTGTCGCTCTTTAAATGCGGATGGTGGCGCACTACGATCAAATCGCTTTTGCAGCCCATGGCTTGGGCCATTTCCACCAGTTGAAGCGCAGAAGAGCCGTAGGTGGAAGCGCAAATGATGGGCAGATCCCCATCCATTGCGCGTTCGATCGCTTTTTTCAGGGTAAGGGCGGATTCTTCCGCGCTTGCAGCGCGGCGTTCGGCAGATTCGCCGTAGATCGAATTGGCAAACTGTTGCATGTTAAAACCTCCTTATTGATTTTCGCGTAGAAATGTTTGGCGTGCCTGCACAATCTGCTGTATATGAGGCACGTGCGTGCGGCAGCAGCCGCCAACCATGCGGGCGCCTGCTTCCATCCAGCGGAGGGCATACTCATAAAAACTTGTTTGGTCTTGTACGCCCTGCCAGGTTTTAGTATCCGCATCATACGTTTGGCCACTGTTGGGATACACAGCAATGGGCAGGTCGCATGCCGAGCGCAGCGCGCGCACAAGAGACGCAAGGTGTTCCGGAGGGGTGCAGTTTACACCGATCATGCGGCAATGCGGATGACCGGAGGCAAACGCACGTGCACAGTCAACAATCGAATCCCCGGCATTGGTATACAAGCCATCGCGGCAGGAAAAACTGATCCAGTAATCAGCTTCCATTTCTTCGGAAATTTGCGCTTCGATCAAGGCTTCGGCAAGCGAGGGCTGTGTTTCGATCAACAGCAGATCAGCACCGGCCTGCCAAAGCAGCTCCATGCGCCGCTGATGAAAGGCACGCAGCTCATCGGGCGTGATATCATACGCCCCGGTATATTCCGATCCATCGGCCAAATATGCGCCGTATGGCCCGATCCCCGCCAAACAAAGCGGATACACACGGCCGCTGTTTTTGCCTTCTGCTTCCCACCATTGCTCGCGCGCTTCCAAAAACAGGGTTACAGAGCGGGTGATCAGCGCTTCTGCCTGCGCTTCGGTATATCTTTTTTCATATATCCGGAGATGGTGGCCTGATAACTGCAGGTTATGCCGCCATCCGCGCCGGCCCGAAAATAATCCAGATGCACCTGGCGCACGGCATCGGGCTGTTCTGCCAGCGCCAACCCTGTCCATAACGCATCGTTGATCTGGCAGCCAAGGAGCTCCAGAGCGGTGGACATGGCTCCGTCCAGCACAAGCACCGGGCAGTTTTCAAACGATTCTTTCAAACTCACTCTCATGATGGGCAACCCCTGTATTTGTATATGAAAACAGAATACCATAGAACGGCCCATTATTCCAACCGAGAAAGAAGATCATTGGAACAAGAAAAAGAAAAATCGAAAAAAATATATAATTTGATGAAAAAATTATATAATAATATTGACAAAAGTTCGCCCAATATTTATCCTGTAAATAGCGGTGAAGGAGGAAATGGCATGAAAAAAACTTTATATAGCTTGATTTTATCGGATGATGTGGTACATGCAGTGGATATTCTGGCGCACCAGACAGGGATGAGCCGATCGGCGCTGGTAAACCGCATTTTGGCTGAATATGTGTCGGTGCAAACACCGGAAAACAGGATCAACGATATTTTCCGGGCCATGGAGGCGATGATCGCACCGCGGCCGGAGTTGGTGCCGTTTTTCTCGCCCAACTCCACCACCATGTCGCTCAAATCCAGCCTGGCGTATAAATACAGGCCAACGGTGAAATACGAAGTGGCGCTGCACGGAGGCACGGATGGATCGATCGGCGAACTGGCGGTTATTTTCAGAACGCAGTCTGCGCCGCTGATCCGGGCGATGACGGCATTTTTCCGCCTCTGGGCAGAGATAGAGCGCATCCTGCTTGTGCCGCAACTGGGGGCAGAGATTGAATGCCTGCTGTATGACGGCAAGTTTGTGCGTCCCTTGGCAGCCCCGGTCGGTCGGGATGGCACGGCGGAAGAGCTGGCACAGGCTCTGTCGGATTATATCCATTTGTTTGACAGGACGCTCAAAGGCTATTTGAGCGGTGAATTATCAGCATTGGATGTGGAACGGCTGTATGCAAGAGACTTGGAAAAACGTACAGTGATACTTTGAGAGATGAGGAGGGAATAGAAGATGAATGCAGAAAAATATACGCAAAAATCCGGGGAGGCGCTGCGCATCGCGCAGGAAATAGCCCGGGAAAATAACAACCAGTTTTTAACGGCGGAGCACCTGCTGTATGCGCTGATCGATCAGGACGGCGGGCTGATCCCTTCGCTGATGAACAAAATGGGCGCTGACAGCGAAGCGATGCTGGCTGCGCTTGATGGCATGATTGACCGGCTGCCCCGTGTTACGGGCACCAACGGCGAACTGTATGCCTCCGGTGAGGTCAGCCGTGCGCTCAGCGCCGCGGAAAAAGCGGCAGAGAAACTGCACGATGAATATGTGTCCGTTGAGCATTTGATGATGGGCTTGTTCCGCGAAGGATCCGCTCAGGTGAAAGATCTGCTGCGACGATACAATGTTACGCAGGAACGGTTTATGGAAGAACTGGGCAAGATCAAAACTGGGCCGGTGAACAGCGACAACCCGGAAGATGTGTATGATGTGCTGACCAAATACGGCACGGATCTGGTGGAACGTGCGCGCAGAAATGAGCTGGACCCGGTGATCGGGCGCGACAGCGAGATCCGCCATGTGATCCGCATTCTTTCCCGCAAGACGAAAAACAACCCCGTGCTGATCGGTGAACCGGGCGTTGGCAAAACGGCGATCGCCGAAGGGCTGGCCCAGCGCATCGTGCGCGGCGATGTGCCCGAAGGGCTTAAGGAACGCACGGTGTTTTCACTGGATATGGGCAGCCTGATCGCCGGGGCCAAGTTTCGCGGCGAGTTTGAAGAGCGGCTCAAAGCCGTGCTGGAGCAGATCAAAAAATCCGAAGGGCGCATCATTTTGTTTATTGATGAGCTGCATACCATTGTAGGCGCCGGGAAAACGGAAGGCAGCATGGATGCCGGCAACCTGTTAAAACCCATGCTGGCGCGCGGCGAACTGCACTGCATCGGTGCCACTACGCTGGACGAATACAGAAAATATATCGAAAAAGACGCGGCGTTGGAGCGCCGGTTCCAGCCCGTGCTGATAGACGAGCCAACCGTTGAAGACACGATCTCCATTCTCCGCGGGTTGAAAGATCGGTATGAGATCTTCCACGGCGTGCGCATTCAGGATAACGCGCTCGTTGCAGCGGCAACGCTGTCGAACCGTTATATATCCGATCGGTTTTTGCCGGACAAGGCGATAGACCTTGTGGATGAAGCGTGCGCGATGCTTAGAACGGAGATCGATTCCATGCCCGCCGAGCTGGATGATATCCGCCGCCGCATCATGCAGATGGAAATTGAAGAAATGGCGCTCAAGCGTGAGGAAGACAAACTCTCTAAAGATAGGCTGGATAAGATCGTAAAAGAGTTGGCGGAAGAAAAAGAAGCGTTCAATGCCATGAAAGCCAGATGGGAGCTTGAAAAGAGCGGAGTGGATCGCGTCAAAGAGATCAAAGCGCAGATCGAAAAAACGCATGCCGAGATCGAGCAGGCCCAGCTGAACCTTGAATATGAAAAGGCGGCCCGGCTTAAATACGCCGATTTGCCGGCGCTTGAAAAGCAGCTGGAAGACATGGAGGCGGCCGGGGATAAAAACAAAGGCGGCAACACGCTGGTGCATGACACCGTAACGGAAGAAGAGATCGCCCAGATCGTTGGCCGTTGGACGGGCATCCCCGTAACACGGCTGATGGAAGGCGAGCGCGAAAAACTGCTGCACTTGGATGAACAGCTGCACACGCGCGTGGTGGGCCAGCAGGAAGCGGTGCGCCTTGTTACGGAAGCGATCCAGCGTTCCCGCGCCGGCATTGCGGATCCCGGCCGGCCGATCGGCAGTTTCCTGTTCCTGGGTCCCACGGGCGTAGGCAAAACGGAGCTGGCCAAGTCTTTGGCAGAATGCTTGTTTGACGATGAGCACAACATGGTGCGCATTGATATGACGGAATATATGGAAAAGTTTTCCGTTTCCCGCCTGATCGGCGCGCCTCCGGGCTATGTAGGGTATGACGAGGGGGGCCAGCTGACGGAAGCGGTGCGGCGCAAACCGTACAGCGTGATCCTGTTTGACGAAGTGGAAAAAGCGCATGCCGATGTGTTCAACATTCTGCTTCAGATCCTTGATGACGGGCGAATCACCGACAGCCAGGGCCGCACGGTGGATTTTAAAAACACCATCATCATCTTAACCTCCAACCTTGGCAGCCAGGAATTACTAAGCGGCATCACGGAAGACGGCAGGATCACACAGGCTGCGCACAGTGCCGTGATGGACCAGGTGCGGCGGGCGTTCCGGCCGGAATTTCTCAACCGCCTGGATGAGATCATTCTTTTCCACCCGCTGACAAAGGAAAATCTGAGCGGCATCATTGAGATTATGCTAAACGGCCTGAGGCAGAGAATGGCGGATTCACAGCTGAACCTTGAAGTGACCGATGAAGCCAAGCAGCAGATCATTGAGCGCGGATATGATCCCATCTATGGTGCCAGGCCCCTGCGGCGATACCTGCAAAAAGCAGCCCAAACGATGATCGCCAAAGAGATCCTGCGTGGTGAAATCGGTATCGGCAGCACGCTTGTGCTTGATATTGAAAACGGAGAGCTGGCCTGCCGCAAAAAATAAAACAACCCGAACAAGCCCTGTGCCCTCATCGGCATGGGGCTTGTGTTTTTATAGAAAAGTGCACAAGAAAAAGTTGACAGCCATTCAATGACAAGGTAGTATTGATTTATTAAATCTTTGTGTTTTACAACTATTTTGCGGAGGATCAGTCACATGCGAAAAGTATTTGCTGCCTATGATTTTGATCAGGAACCCAAAACGCTGTGGAATTTGCCCTTTATCATGGTGCTTGTGATCGGCTTTATCACCGGCACGGCCAACCAGATGGTAAACCCGCTGCTGGGGAAATACACCGTTGGCCTAGGTGCCACGCTGACGCTGGCCGGCACAATCGTGGGCCTGCAGTCGGGCGCATCAATGGTGCTGCGGCCTGTGTCGGGCGCCGCATCTGACAAACTCAACCGCAAACTGGTGTTTTTTGGCAGCATCGTGGTAACCGGTGTGGCCTATATGGGCTACATGCTGTTCCGGTCCATCCCCATGGTGATGATCTGCCGCATGCTGCAGGGCGTGGGATTCTCGTTTATGAGCGTGGCAAGAACGGCGTTTGCTTCCAGCTTTATGCCTAAAGACAGGATCGGCGAGGGCGTTGGTTACACCACGTTCGGCGTTGTGCTTTCTCAGGCAGTCGGCCCCAGCATAGGCATCTGGATCGCTGATAACCTTGGTTATTTCTATTGCTTCTTGATCGCGTTCTTATTCTGCGCGTTCGGCAGTGTTGTGATGATGATGATCCCGTACAAACCGATCAGGCTGCCGGAAACAGTGGAAAAAGGCAAAAGAAAATTCCGCCTGGGCGATTATATTGCCCCGGCCGCCATTCCGTATTCGTTGTTGGCCGGCCTGTTCGCCATTCAGATCCACCTGCCCAACGCGTTTTTGGAGCTGTTGGCCGGTGAACGCGGGATCGGCGGTGTAGGCCTGTATTTCACAGCGTATTCGCTGGTAGCGATCGTCACGCGCCCGATGGCAGGCCGCATCCTTGATAAAAAGGGCCTGACGACCATCATCATCCCCGGATATATTTTCTGCGCGGTTTCCATGCTGCTGATCGGCAACGCCAGCAGCACGTTTATGATCATTCTGGCCGGCATCTTCCGCGCGTTCGGCCAGGGCTCCGCGCAGCCCGGCGTGCAGGCGGTTGCCATCAAGCGGCTGGGCACGGAAAAAGCAGGTGTTGCGATGGCAACGGTCATGCTGGGGCAGGATTGCCTGGCGGCAATAACGCCTGCCATCGGCGGCGTGGTGGCAACGGCAACAAGCTACCGCACCATGTTCAACCTCACATCGCTGGTCATGCTCAGCGGCATTGCGATCTATTTCCTGATCATCAGCATGGAGAAAAAGTACGAAGCCAAAAAACAGCTGGCTGCCGAAGAACAGGCGCAATAATCAAACAAACCAACATAAAAAGGCCGTGTATCAAACGATACACGGCCTTTTGTTATAGGTTTACCGGAACAGGTCCACCAGGCGATCCCAAGCGGTTTTGGGGGCCGGCTCGCTGATCTCGGGGATGTCTGCCGGCGCGTCATCCGCCTTCGTTATGCGGATGGCCTGCGTCATAAAGATGAACTGCACGGAGCTTACTTTGTTGCGCGCATCGGCAAAGCTCGGCGCATCAAAAGAACCGGAGAAACCATCAAGGATGGAATCGATCTGTGCATTCACCTGATCTTCAATCCCGTTGGTGCTGTTTTTCATCTCATTCAGCCCTTCGGCGATCTGCTCGGCCCCGCCGGGCAGCGGCGCTGCCTCGGCAAGCGCTTCGCTCAGGCTCGATTGCATTGCGGCCAGCGAGTTTGCCAGCATGTTCAGGCCCGCATTGGCCCCGGCAAACCCGGGGTTTTGCTGTGTGCCATCGCCGTTAAGAAGCAGGGAAAGCCCGTTGGAGATCGCAGCCAGGTTTGTTTGGATCGTCTGTCCGCCCATTTTCAGCCCGGCAAAGGCCTGCGTAATGCCGTTTGCCGTGGCACGCAGCGAATCGCCAAGCGCCGGCACCGGCTGAGAAGCGGAAACATCGCCGTTGAGCAGTTTTTCCGTTTGGTCGATCAGGGCGCTGCTGTATCCCAGCGCACCGGCAGAATCGCCCAGCGCTTGTGCAGCCTGCAGGAGCAGCGCACGTGTGCTTTCATCGGCGGTTTGTGCGGCGGCAGCCGCCAGCTGTGCGGCCAAAGCGGCATCCGTTTGCACAAGGTTTTGTACATATTCCGTTGTATAAGCGGGGTGATTGGGGTTTTCCGGCACAGCAGGGTCATTGTTCACGGCGGTGCGATAGCCTGCATACGCAGCCTTTAACAGATCCACGCCATCGGCCAGCTGTGTCAGCGGCGTTGTCAGCTGCGCAGCGGCGGTGTCCATCCCGGCAAGGTAGGCTGTAAAGCCGGCTGAAAGCTGCGTTAGTCCGGAATGGATCTCCTGTAAGGCATTGAACAGGCCGGTATAGCCCTGTGCCGCCTCCGTCAGCCCGGAGGAGAGGCTGCCAAGATAGGTGTTCATCGTTTTAATCCCTGTGTAGAACGCGCCTATGCCATGGGAAAGCTCTGCAGCGTAGATGGACAAAGTGCGGATGCCGCCAATAAGCTCGCTCAGCCCGCTCGTAAGATCGCTCATGTCCAAATCAAGATCAAACGACAGCGGCACGCCGGAAAACTGGATGGCGTCCATCTCAAAATCCTGCGCCTGGAAGGAGATGGTGTAATCCCCCGTTTGGCCGGGCAGCAGGTTAAACGCAACGGTTTTTTTGCTTCCGGCGTTGGCAACGGTCGCTCCGGGCGCACTTAAATTGCTGATCTTTTTCGCATCAAAGGACAGCGTGGTCTGCAGAGCAAAGTTATCGAAAAAGCCCTGGTTATTAGCCCGATTCTGCGTGATACGCAGCCGAATGGTCACCCGACCGGACTGGCCGGCCAGCGATTCACCGTCAACCGTTTGGCCGTTGAGCATATAGGCGATGTCGATCTTCCAAGGCAGGTCCGCTCGGCCAAGATCACCCTGATAGGCATACCGGCCGGCCGGCGCCTGGAAGGAAACCACGCCGTTGTTTACGCTTAAATTGCCCGGATCGGACAGGGAAGAAACCTTTGTATAAGGGCCGTAATCCGTGTATGTGCCTTCGGCAGACGTGTAAAACACGTTCACAAGATACGCGCTTTCAAGCGAACCGTTATGGTTCAGGCGGGCATACACGTTTTCTTCCTTTACAGGGCTGGCCGCCTGCGCAGCAGCACCGAACAACGGGCAAACTGTTATGAGTAGCGCAGTGAACACTGCCAAAAACCGATATTTTTTCATTCGATAGCCTCCTTGTTTTTCCGGGACGGGCGGTATACAAAACGGTCAAACACGCGCAGCAATGCGGGCAGGAAGAGCATTACCATTCCGGTGGAGATGGCAGCGCCGCGGCCCAGAATAGCGCCCAATTGGGAAATGATGCCGTTGGACGAGATATATCCAAGCACTGTGCCGGCAATGAAAAGGATCAACGCCGGGGTGATGATGGAACCCGCCGTGGCAGAAACGGTTTGGGCCAGCGCCTTTTTGGGCTTACTGCTGCGGCGGAAGTGCAGGTAACGTTCACAGAACAGTATTCCGTAGTCCACCGTTGCGCCCAGCTGAACGCTGGAAATGATCTGGTATCCGATGTAGTTGAGTGACGAGCCGGCAAAATACGGCAGGCAAAGGTTGATCCAGATTGCGCCTTCAATGGACAGCAGCAGGATCAGCGGCACGGTTATCTGCCGGAATGTTAGCAGGAGGATCACGCCGATTGCGCCGATGGATGCAAAAAACACCTTCAGGTTATCGCCGGTGATGGTTTCTTTTAGATCATAGTTAACGGCGCATTGCCCCAGCAGATGAGCCTCGCCGGGGTAATATTGGTTCGCCGTTGCGCGGAGCTGCTCAACAAGGCGGAAAGATGCTTCGCTTTCTGCAGGCACCGCTGCGGTCAGGATCAGGCGGCTGTATCCGCCGCCGCGGAACTGAGACAGATCTGAGGCGCTCAGGATGTTGGCCGGGATCTCGGCGCCAACAGTGTTGGCAAAACAGGTAACGCTGGTAACACGGTCGATCTTGCCCAAAGCGTTTGCCAGCTGTTCTTCACGCACAACATCCGTGTCCGGCACCATGAGAATCATTTGCTCCGGCACATTGAATTTTTCATTGATCAAGGCCTGTTCTTCAGTGATCAGGCTGCCTTCGGCGTGCATGCCGCTCGAACCGTATAAAAACTGATTATTCTGCTGGCCCAGATACGCCGGCAAGAGTGCCACGAGGATCACCGCGCCGATAGGCAGGCATATTTTGGCGACTGCCCGGCCCAGCCCCTTGAACGAGGGCAGGAAAGAGCGATGCTTTGTTTTATCCAGCAGTTTGGAAACGGACAGCGCCATCACGGGCAGCAGAATCAGCACGGACAGGAAGCTGATGAATACGCCTTTGGCCAGCACAACGCCCATATCCGGCCCGATGCGGAAACCCATCAGCAGCAGCGCCAAGAAGCCGAACACGGTCGTCATTGCGCTGGCGGCAATGGAAGAGGAAGATTCGACCATGGCTCGCTTCATCGCTTGGCTGAGCGAAGGCACGTCTGCATCGGCCCGGTGGCGGGCAAAACTGTGCAAAAGGAACACGGCATAGTCCATCGAAACGGCGAGCTGCAGGATGGCGCTTGTGGCCTGGGTAACATAGCTTATGCTGCCAAGAAACACATTGGTGCCTTCGTTGATCAGGATCGCGATGCCGATGGTGATCAAAAACAGGATGGGTTCAAGCCAGCTGCTGGTAGAAACCAAAAGAATGATGAGCACGAGCGGAACAACATAATACATGATCTGGCCCACTTCGCCCATGGTGGTAGACTGCACGGCGGCCTGGTTAACCGCTTCGCCGGAAAGCATCGTGCCTTCGCCGCCGATCTGGCGGATGGTCGCCATCAAATCGCCGATGTGCGGGTTTTTAACGTCAACCGTAGCCATGAAAAGGGCTGCTCCGTCTTTATACCAGGCAGAAACGGTTTCTTCATCGGCAAACGCCAGCGGCGTTTCAATGTCCATTACCGTGTCCAGCCACATTACATCGGTCACGCCGTTAAGCGCTTGAATCTGCTCCTTGATTTTTAACGCCTGAGGGATGCTGACGTTGGGCACAAAGATATTCGTGTTAGGCACAGAAGCATCGAACGCTTCGTTCATCACGTTGAGCGCCTTGGTTGACGGCGCATCTTCGGGCAGATAATCAGAAAGGCTGTAATTCACGTTCACCTTCGTCATTAAAAACGCGCTGGCTGCTGCGGTAATGGCTAGCAGGATCAGCACGATCCGCCTATGGGTAAGGATCCAATCTGCCATTCGATTCATTTCGTTTCTCTCTCGTTGCTCAGCTTGCCCACGCATGCAGCGTACACGGCAAAGGTTTTATATCCGTCAAGCCCGCACAGCTCGTTTAAGATTGCATCTTCAAACACGTTGAGTGTACATGCGCCGCAGCCGATGGACTGGGCGGCGAGGTACAGGTTTTGCCCCAAATGCCCCGCTTCCACAAACAGGTTGCGGTATCCGCGCTGCGCGTGATGCCATGTGACCCGCTCGGGCACAGCCGCCCAAACAAAGGAAACCGCCGCATTCTTTTCAAAGCGGTTGCTGGCCATGCCGGCTGCCCATTTTTCTTCAAAACCGTTTTGATTAAATGGTTCGGCCAGCAGCGCATGCTCATACGGATCGTATCGATACAGCCCCGGTGCAAGCCCGGCCACGCGGCGCACATACAGCACTGTTTCCAGCGGATGGCGCGCCCCGGCGGAAGGCGCCGTTCGATGCGTGGTATCGGTGTGGAAAAAGATGGGCTTTATAATGCCCTGCGTGCAGAACAAAAGATAAGCCAAATCTTCCAAACTAAGCGGCTCATCGCTGTACGCGCGCACGCTGGTGCGCTGCACGATTGCGTCAAACAGCTCAATATTCGTGCGCTTGGCTGCGTCAGCCTTGGGCAGGGCGATCAGCGCCTGTCCCGGCCGGTGCGGCCAGCGGTGCGCCGGCGCCGGCTCACCCAGCCGCCGCGGGGTTTTGGAAAAATCGCTCGACCCGGTTTCCATCACAAACCGTTCTCCGATTTTTAGATCCATGCTGTTATCTCCTCCTGATATAAATCTGCTTCACGCCGGGATATTCCGTTTCCCGGTGCTGAAGGTCAAACGCGTTGAGTTTTATGATCAGTGTGCTCAGCTTGCGTTCACCATAGTTGCGGGTGTCAAAATCCGGCCGCCGCTTGTTTAAAAGATTGCCCACGGCAGACAGAGGCGCCCATCCATCATCATCCGAAGTTTCGGCAACAATGGTAAACAGATCCCGCCTGAGCGCGCGCAGAGCCGCTTTGTCGGCCCCGTTTTTTTGCGGAGCGGGCACGGGGCCGGCTTCCGGCTCACGCGGCTCTTCGCTTCCTGAGGCATGCAGCACTTCCAGATATTTAAACTGGGTGCAGGCGGCGATAAAAGGCTTTGGTGTTTTCCGCTCTCCCATACCGAGCACAAACATGCCGCTTTCCCGCAGCCGCGCTGCCAGGCGCGTAAAGTCGCTGTCGCTGGATACGATGCAAAAACCTTCCACCTGGCCGCCGTAAAGAATATCCATTGCATCGATAATCATGGCTGAATCGGTGGCGTTTTTGCCGATCGTGTATCCATACTGCTGGATAGGTGTGATGCTGTGGTCAAGCAAAACGTTTTTCCAGCTGTTCAGAGAGGGCTTTGTCCAGTCTCCATAAATGCGCTTATAGGTGATGATGCCGCTGCGGGCCACCTCGTCAAGCAGCGGTTGGATGTACCGATCAGACACATTGTCCGCGTCGATCAAAACGGCAATGTGGCGATCATACAAAGAAACGGTTTGGCTGTTATCCATTCATATCCTCATTTCCGGGTATCGTAAAAGAGCACAAGCAAAATCATTTATCCGCCATCGCTTCGGCGCATAAATGCAACAGGTCTATCATTCGCTCCGTGTTTTCTTCTCCAATGCCCTGTATCAGCTCCTGCAGGTATTTGTGCAGGCGCTCCTGTTTTTCCTCGATATACGCGCGGCCTTCTTCCGTCAGCGATACGCACATCCGCCGCCTGTCTTCTTCGCAGATCGACATAAGAACAAAGCCCTTATTGCGCAAAGAACGAAGCGCAGAGGTAACACGGGGCCGGGACACGCCCAGCGCATCGCTTAGTTGAGACGGATTTATCTCGCTGCCCTGGTTTAGCAGCAAATGATACAGAACACGCACTTCTCCCTGCATAAACTCAGCAAACGCATTCAAACACGGTACCGTATAGATCCGCGAAAGCGAGTGAATCAGTCTAAGCCGTAAATCAGGCAAAACCAGCACCTCCACATAATAGTAAACAGAAGCAATCATTTTGCATATTCATTATATATACGGTGCATTACCCGGTCAATGCCGTGCGCCGAAAAGCAGTATAAAAACGCATAAAAAGTGGTTTTTATCGCACAAATGCAGGGCGGGCATGTGGGCTGAATCACATTGCAAATATCGACGCCATATGCTATGCTTATAATGGTTTTTTATCGAATGCTTTTCTTCGGGAGGAGCCGGTTTCATGAAAAAAATGCTGATCGTCGGTGGCGCCGGGTATTTGGGCGGATACATGACGGATGTGTTTATGCAGCGGGCGGAATACGAGGTTACCGTGTATGATAATCTGCTGTATGAAACAAGATATTTAAAAGATGTTCCTTTTATATACGGCGATGTAACGGACACGGAAAAACTTGGCGCCATCGTTAATGATTTTGATATTGTGGTTTGGCTGGCCGCCATTGTAGGCGATGGGGCCTGTGCTGTGGATCCGGCGCTTACGGAAAAAGTGAATTATGGCAGCGTGAAATGGCTGGTCGATCATTATAAGGGCACTATTGTGTTTATGTCTACCTGCTCGGTTTACGGCATGAATAACGATTTGATTGATGAAGATGCTGCGCCCAACCCGTTGTCCGTATACGCGGAAACCAAGATCAAAGCGGAAATGTATGTGCGTGAAAACAGCGCAGATTATCTTATTTTCCGCCTTGGCACGCTGTACGGGCTGGGCGATCCGTTCAGCCGGGTGCGGTTTGATCTTGTGGTAAATGTGCTTACGCTGCGCGCCGTGCAGGGCTTGCCACTTACTGTTTTTGGCGGCGAGCAATGGCGCCCTATTCTGCACGTGCGTGATGTGGCCCACGCGATAGAGTATTGCCTGGATCATGATGTGCGCGGGCTGTACAACCTATCTGAGCGCAACACGGAGATCAATGCGTTGGCCGAACAGATCGCAACAGAGGTGCCGGGCACCACGATTGTGCGGCAGGAAATGAAATATGAAGACCTGCGTGATTACAAAGTGAAGCACGACCGCATTTTGAGCACGGGCTGGCGCCCGCAGTATACGCTTGAAGAGGGGATCCGGCAAATGGCGCGGGTGATCGCGGAACACCGGGTGTGCGACCCGGCAGATCCCATATATTCCAATGTGGCGTATTTAAAAAGTATATTGCTTGGAGATTGATTGTGATGACGGAAACGGTAACATTGATCCGCGGCGGCCTTGCCGTGGATGACCGCGGATGCCTTCGGTTTGTCAATGATTTTGCGTTTGAAGGCGTTAAACGTTTTTATCAGGTGGAAAACCACCGCCGCGGTTTTATCCGCGCCTGGCACGGGCATGAGAAGGAAGGCAAATATGTGTTTGTCGCCAAAGGCAGCGCGCTTGTGGGCGCTGTGCCGATCGGGAATGAGCCCGGCAACCTTACGGGACTGTCCAAGCACGTGTTGTCTGATAAATCGCCCGCCGTGCTTTGGATTCCGGCCGGGCATTACAATGGATTTAAAAGCCTGGAAGAGGACACGCGGATCATGTTTTTTTCCACGGCAACGCTGGAAGAGAGCAAGGGCGACGATATCCGGCTGCCGTTTGATGCGTTCAACATTTGGCAGGAAGATTTTCGGTAGGAGCATCGAATGAAAACAAGGGTGTTGGTGCTGGGAAGCACCGGGATGCTGGGCAGCGCTGTTGCCAGGCATTTTATGAGCAAAAGTTCATACGAAGTAACGACAACATATCGAAACAAAGCGTATGCGTTTGGGGACAACCCCATCCGTTTTGATGCGCTGACGGACCCGATCACCCTTTTATCAACAGAGTTTGATTATGTGATCAATTGCATCGGCACGATTAAGCCGCACATGGCCGCCGATCCGCAGGCGGCGATCCGCTTGAACGCACTGCTGCCGTGGGAGCTGGCCGATTGGTGCCGGGCCGGAAATATGAATTTGATCCATATCAGCACGGATTGCGTGTATTCCGGGGCAAAAGGGAAATATGTGGAAAGCGATGTGCATGATGCGCCGGATGATTACGGCAAAAGCAAGTCGCTGGGGGAATGCAGCCAAAAGGCTATGGTGCTGCGCACGTCAGTGATCGGTGAAGAGCTGCACCACCACCTAAGCCTGCTTGACTGGGCCAAACAGCAAAAAGGCAAAACGGTGGGCGGATTTTCCACGCATTTGTGGAACGGCGTGACAACCAACATGTACGCGCGTGTGTGCGAGCAGATCATGGAAAACGGCTGGTATGAAACAGGGCTGTTTCATGTGCATGCGGCAGACGATGTAAACAAGTTTGAAATGCTGCATATGTTCAACAAAAAGTTTGATTTGAACATGACCATTGAAGAAAAAACGCCGGCCGGCGTGGACAGAACGCTCAGAACCGAAAAGAGCTTGAACGGCAGGCTGGCGATCCCGACTGTGGCGGAGATGATCGAGCAACTGTGAAGATTTTGTATCATACGCTGGACGGCTGTGATGTGCCGACCGGAAACCACCATTTGATGTATGCTATGATCGACGATTTTTTGTGCGCCGGTCATCAGGTGCACGTTATATTCAGCCGTCGAACGGATACGGAGCCGTACTGGCCGCCTTTGCTGCGCGAGCGGGGCGGCTTTTCTGCGGATATCGTAAAACGTAAAACCGTAGGCAAAACCAAACTGGTGCGCCGCTTTATCGAGGAATTCGGATATGCGCTGCGGTGTATCCCGGCGTGGCGGCGCAACAAAGAGGCTGATGTGATCTTGATCCAGTCAACACCAACGGCGGTTTTCAACGTGCTGTTTGCCAAATGGTTTGCCAAAAAGCCCATCGTGCTGAGCATTTTTGATATGTTTCCCGGCACCGCATGGCATACGGGGGCGCTACGCTCTCGATTCTTAAAGGGCGTGTTCGAACGCATGCAGCGCATCACATACCGCTGCAGCGATCTTGTAACCGCTATTTCCGAGGATATGAAACGCAAAGCCATGGCTGCCGGCGTTCCGGAACACAAGATCCGCGTGATCGTGAACTGGTATGATGATTCTGCCGTGCGCGAAGTGCCATGGGAAGAGAACCGGTTTGTGCAGGCCCAGCAGATGGAAAAGGAAAAGTTTTATGTGCAGTATGCCGGCAACATGGGCTATACGTTTGACCATGAAACATGGCTGCGTGTGGCTGATCGGCTGAGAAACCAAACGGACATCGTGTTTCAGCTGATCGGGCACGGCAACCGAAAAGATCGGTTTGAAGCGCAGGCCAAAGACATGGGGCTGACCAATATGGTGTTTTTGCCCTGGCAGCCGCTGGAAATGATTGCGGATGTGTACAGCGCCTGTGATGTGTGCATGATCCCGCTGCCGGAAGGCGTGATCGGCAACTCGGCCCCTGGTAAAGCACCGCTGCTGATGGCGTGCGGGCGCGTGGTGATCTCCGCAGCGGATGAAGATTCGGCCTATGCGCAGATGTTCAACCAAAACGGCATCGGCGTTTGCGTGCCCTCGCGCGACGATGCGGGCCTGGCGGAAGCGATCCTGCAGCTGTATCATGACCGGGCAAAGCTGAACGCTATGGGAAAAAAGGCAAAAGCATTTTCCGAGCAAGTGTATGCAAGGCGCAATAATTCCTATAAATTTTTAGAAGCCTTTGATGAGGTGAAACGATGAACGTTTCCGTCATCATTCCGTTTTATCAAAACAGTGAGTGGCTGCGACAGGCGCTGGACAGTGTTTTTGCGCAAACGGAGCCGCCGCAGGAAGTGATCGTTGTTAATGACGGCGCGGCAGAGGATATTGCGCCGCTTTGCCGCGCGTATCATGGCCGTGTAACGCTGATCGAGCAGCCGCACAGCGGCTGTGCGGCCGCGCGTATGAACGGCATTCGTCGGGCAAAGGGCGAGGTGCTGGCCTTTTTGGATGCGGATGACCTGTGGGAGCCTGAAAAGCTGGCCGTGCAAACAGCGCTTATGGAACAGGGCGGCTATATGTGGAGCGCAACGGCGTATACAACATTTGGCGTTGGCCAAGCAAAAACCGTGTGCCCCTTTCAAACGCCACAGTTATGCCACCAGCTGCTGCTCGCCAGCGCGCAGATCGGCACGCCAACGGTGATGGTGCGCCGCCGGGCCTTTGCCGAAGCCCCGGCCCTTGCTTTCCCGCTGGACCAGCGCGTGGGGGAAGACACGGTGCTTTGGTGCAGGCTGGCGGCCAAATATCCGCTGGGCGTTGTGCCGCAAGCGCTTGTGAAAGTGCGCCTGCGCGGGGAGAACGCGCATTTAACGGGCAGGGCCAATATTGAGGCCCGTGCTGCGATCTGGCAAAAGATCAAAGCGGGCGATCAGGGCCTTGAGCGACCGGCCGGCTGGCGCACGCGAACGGGATATCGCCTGTGTGCGCTTTTAGACCGCGTGTTGAAAAACAGGCGCTTGCCGCGCGTTGTGAATCGGGCGTTGTACGCGCTGCCCTATGTATTGTTCCGTTCCGATGCAAAGAAACTCAGAAAACAACTGGCCCAATAAAAAAAGAGCCGTTTCGGCTCTTTTTGTTTTATGAGCGCAGCAAGGTGCGCATAGCTTTATGGTTCGGCAGCACAGAAGCAACAAGCGCGTGAAAGCCCGGCCCATGATTTTTATGGCGGATATGCGCCAACTCGTGCACCACCACGTAATCAATGGCGTCTTCAGGATACTGCATTAAATATAACGAAAAACAAAGCCTGTTTTTCGCGCTGCAGGAGCCGAACCGCGTTCTGGCAGTGGTGATGCGGATGCCGGTGGGATACAGTTGCATGCGCTCGGCATAATAAGCAACGCGCTCGGGCAGCACTTTTTTGGCCAGCTGCTTTAACGCATCTGTTTCTGCCGGCGTAGGATCCGGGCGGGCCGCCCGCGCCGCTGCCTGCTTTGCCAATTGCGTTTCTATCCACGCCTGCTTGTCTTTTACAAACGCATCCAGCGCCTGTTTGGAGGCGCGTTTTGGGGCGCGAAGGATCACCCGGCCTGTGCGGGTCACCTCAAGCACCGTGGTTTTTCGGTTTGACCGGATCAGTTCGATTTTTGTTTCCATATAAAAAGTATACCGCGGGAAAGAAGCGTTGAAAAGAAAAAAACCGCATGCTAATATAAGTACCAAACAAGGAGGCTGTATCATGGACCGTTCAATCGTTTGTAAGCTTGACCAAATGTTTTCCCGTTGGCAGGATGGGGTGTGCCCCGGCGGGCAGATCCGCATCAATCAGCATGGCCAGTCGGTGTACAAGCGCAATTTTGGCTATGCCAGCGTGGAAAACAAACTGCCTGTAACGGATGAAACGGTGTTCCATGTAGCGTCCGTGTCCAAACAGTTTACGGTTGCGGCGCTGATGCTGCTGGTGGAAAAAGGCCTGGTGTCTCTAGATGCGGACATCAGAACATACTTGACAGATCTGGTCCTGTTCAAAGAACCGGTCACGGTGCGCCAGCTGTGCAACAACGTGTCCGGCGTGCGCGATTTGTGGACGTTGCTGCAGCTGCGCGGCGTACGCATTGACGACACGATCACCATGGAAGACGCGGTGCAGATCATTCGGCGCCAAAAAGCGCTGAATTTTGAGCCGCAAAGCCGATATGTATATTCCAATGCAAACTTTGTGCTGATCGCCTGCATCGTTGAACGCATCAGCGGCATGAGCCTGGGCGCGTTTTTAAAGCAAAATATTTTTGATCCCCTTGGCATGGCGCACACCTGCGTGCGTGAAAAATATTGGCAGCGCATTGATAATCGGGCGCAATCCTATCACGATAATGGGGAAACCTATCAATATGCGGTGCTCAATTTCGGCGCCTACGGGGCCACCTCTTTGCATACCACGGCAGAGGACCTGCTTTTGTGGCTGCGTGAGTATCACACGCCCACGGTATTAAAACAGGAAAGCTTTGATTTTATGCAGGCGCGGCCGCTGCTCTCTTCGGGGGAAACTTCTGAATACGCCGGTGGCTTGCGTGTGCAGTATTTCGGCGGGCACCGCGTTACGTTCCACAGCGGTGTAGACGCTGCGTTCCGCGCTGTTGTGATGCATATTGACGATTTGGATTATGATATTGTAGGCCTGAGCAACACACAGAACACGGTGCCGCTGGTTTCGCTCACGGAGATCGCCAAATGCCTTTGCGGGGAAAAGGAAACGGAAAAACCGGTGTATCCCGCCCGGAAAGCGGAGGAAACGGTAGGCTTCTATTACACGGAAACGCCTGATCCGACAGCGTGGGAAGTGATCGAAGAGGGCCAACTGCGTGATATGTATGATCCGATGCCCCTTGTTTGGGAAGGCGAGCGGCTGCGTGTTGGCCGCCTGAACCAGTATTTGACGGTGGCGCCCCGCCCGGCCATGGAAGTGGAAGGTGCCGTTACATTCCTGACCAAAGCAGATGAATCGCCCTTGCCGGCCGGCACAGCCGAGTACGCAGGCAAGTACACGAGCGAAGAACTGGCAACGGAGTACGAGGTTGTGTTTGAAGATGGGCGGCTGTATCTGAACCATTTCCGCAAAGGAAACGAGCGGCTGTATCCGCTGCGGGAAGACACGTTTATCGGCGGTGTGTATCCGTGTATGGTCGTCAAATTCCTGCGCGATGATCTTGGTGCGGTGAACGGGCTTTCGATCAGCACGGCGCGGCTGTTTGATGTTTGCCTCACGAAAGCATAAAATTGGGCTTGTAGGTTTTGGAAAAAATGGTATAATAATAGCGTTGAATACGTCCTTAATACTTGAGGGAGTAGTTGGCGCATAGGAATATGCGGTTCAAGTCAACATGCATGGCGTTTCGCCTGGCTTGGATGAAATAACCAGACTCATGTATAGCAGAAGCTTTGCGATACTATACAAGAGTCTTTTGTTTTATAGGACAGATTTTCAGAAAGGTGGAAGCTTATGAAATTCTATGATGCAAGCACAGAAGCCGTTATGGCTGAAGTCGGCAGCGGAGCAAGCGGGTTAACAGCCGCCGAAGCCGCCAGCCGGCAGGAGAAAAGCGGCAAGAACAAGCTCAAGGAAGCCAAGAAAGCATCGCTGTTTGCCCGGTTTATGGCGCAGATGGCTGACCCGATGATCATCATCCTGATCGCCGCAGCGGTGGTTTCCGGCATTACGGCGATCTACACCAAAGAGAGCTTTACCGATGTGATCATCATCATGGCTGTGGTCCTGATTAACGCCATTTTGGGCGTGGTGCAGGAAAGCAAGGCGGAGAAAGCGATCGAGGCGCTGCAAAAAATGGCAGCGGCAACATCCAAAGTGATTCGCGATGGGCATATCCAGGTGATCAAGAGCGAAGACATCGTGGTGGGTGATATCGTGATCCTCGAAGCGGGCGATGCGGTGCCGGCCGATGGCCGTATCATTGAATGCGCCAGCATGAAAGTGGAAGAAGCGGCGTTGACGGGCGAAAGCGTGCCGGTCACCAAAACCGTGGAACCTCTTGGGGAAGACGGCGCCGATGTGCCGCTGGGCGACCGCACGAACATGGTATACATGGGGTCCACCGTTGTGTACGGGCGCGGCCAGGTTGTGATCACCGGCATTGGAATGGACACTGAAATGGGCAAGATCGCCGATGCGCTGGCGCAGGCCGAAGAAGGCAAAACGCCGCTGCAGATCAAACTGGCGCAGCTGAGCAAAACGCTGAGCTTCCTGGTTATCGGCATCTGCGTGTTCATTTTTGGATTCAGCCTGCTGCGGGCCGGTTCTTTGAGCGGCACCGTTGTGCTGGATACGTTCATGGTTGCCGTGTCGTTGGCAGTAGCGGCCATTCCGGAAGGTTTGGCAGCTGTTGTGACCATCGTGCTTTCCATCGGCGTTACCAATATGTCCAAGCGAAACGCCATTATCCGCCGCCTCACCGCGGTAGAAACCCTTGGCTGTGCGCAGATTATCTGTTCGGATAAAACCGGCACGCTGACGCAGAACAAGATGACGGTCGTTGAGCATTACGGTGACGATGAAAAACTGCTGGCCATGGCCATGGCGCTGTGTTCCGATGCAGAACTTGACGAGAATAACGAAGCAACGGGCGAACCGACGGAATGCGCGCTGGTAAACTATGCGTATAAACTCGGCCTGTCCAAAAACGATCTTAAAACGCAGGCGCCCCGCGTGGGCGAAGCGCCGTTTGACAGTATGCGCAAGATGATGAGCACCGTGCATCAAACGAATGAAGGCGTCGTGCAGTACACCAAAGGCGCGATGGACGAAGTGCTTAAATGCTGTGTCGGTGCTTGGCGTAACGGCCAGATCGTGCCGTTGACGGATGAGATCCGCGCGGAGATCGAGCGTGAAAACAAAGCGCTGGCCGATCAGGCGCTGCGCGTGCTGAGTGCTGCGATGCGCACGCATCAGGCTGTGCCGGAAGATTGCTCGCCCGCTGCGCTGGAGCAGCAGCTGATCTTTATCGGCCTGACCGGTATGATTGACCCCATCCGTGTGGAAGTGAAAGACGCGATTAAGGAATGTGAAAGCGCCGGCATCCGCGCCATCATGATCACGGGCGACCATCGCGATACGGCGATCGCAATCGCTTCCCAGCTTGGCATTATCACCGATCCGTCCCAGGCCATCACAGGCGCTGAGCTTGACAAGATCAGCGATGAAGAACTGGAGCAAACGATCGGCTGTTACGGCGTGTATGCCCGCGTTCAGCCGGAGCATAAGGTACGCATTGTAAATGCTTGGCGCAAACGCGGCAATATCACGGCCATGACGGGTGACGGCGTGAATGACGCACCGAGCATCAAAAACGCCGATATCGGCGTTGGCATGGGCATCACCGGCACGGATGTTACCAAAAACGTGGCGGATATGGTGCTGGCAGACGATAACTTTGCTACCATCGTCGGCGCGGTGGAAGAAGGCCGCCGGATCTATGACAATATCCGCAAAGCCATCCAGTTCCTGCTTGGCTCCAATATGAGCGAAGTGCTGAGCATTTTCACCGCAACGATCCTTGGGTTTACCATCCTCAAACCCGTGCATTTGCTGTGGATCAACCTGATTACGGACTCGTTCCCGGCACTGGCGCTGGGCATGGAAAAAGGCGAGCCCGGTTTAATGCGCCGCAAACCGCGCCCGGCAAACGAAGGCATTTTTGCAAATGGCCTGGGGTTTGACGTAGCGTATCAGGGCTTGCTGATCACGCTTCTCACATTGGCGGCTTACTTTATCGGGCATTATATTGAGTCCGGAGTATGGGAGATCGCCAACAGTGCAGATGGCATGACCATGGCGTTTTTAACCATGAGCATGGCAGAGATCTTCCATGGCTTCAACATGCGCAGCCAGCGCGGCAGCATCTTTAAGCTGCACAGCCACAACAAAGCGCTCTGGGGCGCGGCCCTGTTCAGCTTCATTGCTACGGTTCTGGTTATCTATGTGCCGTTCCTGTCCACGGCGTTTGGCTTTGAGCACATCAGCCTGCTGGAATACGGGGTGGCCATTGTACTGGCGCTTCTCATTGTTCCGATCGTGGAAGTGACAAAAATGGTTCAACGTAAGATCGGCAAAAAATAACAAAAAAATAAAAAGGGGTGCAGCCTTGCACCCCTCTTTTTTTATTTAACGGCGATACATTCGATCTCAACCAGCCCGGCACGCGGCAGCTTTGCCACCTGCACACAAGCGCGGGCCGGATACGGCGCGCTGAAAAAGCGGGCATAAATCTCATTCACCTGGGCAAAATCGTCCATGCTCTGCAGGAACACCGTTGTTTTCACAACGTTTTCAAAGCCCATGCCTGCCTGTTCAAGGATAGCGCCAAGGTTTTGCAGGGATTGTTCTGCCTGCGCAGCCACGCCTTCGGGCATGTTGCCGGCAGCGTCTGCGCCGAGCTGACCGGACACATACAAAGTATTGCCGGCAAGAACAGCTTGGGAATACGGGCCGATGGCGGCGGGTGCTCTATCGGTATGGATCGGTTGGTTCATGATTTTTGCCTCCTGTTTTTAAAAAAGTTTCTCAGTATATCCGAGCATTTGGTTTCAAGTACGCCGCCGGTCACCTTGCATCGGTGATTGAACCGAGGATCGCGGGGCAGATCGTGCAGCGTGCCGCAGCAGCCTGCTTTGGGGTCATACGCGCCGAATACGATCTCATCGATCCGGGCGTTGATCGCAGCACCAGCACACATGGGGCAAGGCTCCAGCGTTACATACAAAGTGCATCCGCTCAACCGCCAGCCTCCCAGTTTTTTGGCGGCCCGTTGCATTGCTAAAAGCTCTGCATGGGCGGTAGGGTCATGTGCGCTTTCGCGCAGGTTATGCCCCCGGGCGATGATGCGCCCCTGGTGCACGACCACAGCGCCAACAGGCACTTCACCCTTTTTGGCAGCAACGGCGGCCTGCGCCAGCGCTTTTTTCATATAGCGTTCTTGTTCAGTCATGGGTCAGGCCTCCCGTTTTCAGCGCCCGATCGATCATTTTATGCAGGGCGGCAATAAGCAGCCCTGTCGGAACGGCGCAAAGCCAAAGCCAGGGCAGATATCCAAACAGGGCTGTGGTGTGCGTGACCAGCACGGCAACCATCACCTGCGCGGTGTTATGCGCCAGCGCCCCGGCAATGCTGATAAAAAACACAGACATTTGCAGCTTTTTCAGTAGGGCCATGGCAAGCAGCGAAAGAATCGCCCCGGCCAATGCATAGAAAAAACCTGTTACAGAGCCGGTGATCAGCATCACAATCAGGCAGCGCACAACGCCAACGCACAGCCCGTCGCGCAGGGAATACTGCATCAGCGCAAACAGCGAGAAAACGTTGGCCAGCCCCAGCTTGACCCCGGGCAATGCGGGAACAAGCGGCGGCAGCAGGCTTTCCAGCGTGTGCACAGCAACCGACAACCCTGCCAAAAGCGCCAACAATGTAAGCCGCTTTACAGGCCGCGGCCGCACTGAGAAAGATGATCTGATCATGGAATCACTTTATCATATATTTTTATTCACTTCAATCAAACTTACCCCTTTACAAACGCATTCAAGTGTGTTATTATTTTTTTCGTTCCGGGGGCGTAGCTCAACTGGTAGAGCGCTTGAATGGCATTCAAGAGGTAAGGGGTTCGACCCCCCTCGTCTCCACCACAGAAAGGCAAGCAATGATGCTTGCCTTTCTTTTTTGTTCCGCAGCGCGGCGGCCTGAGCCCCTAAAAATTTTTCCGTATATATTGACACTGCCAAAGTAAAGTGCTATCATCCCAAATAACATAATAATACTAAAGGCTGAGACGAAGAGCAGGCGTTGAGAAGAACAGCGCAGAGAGCCGGCGGGTGGTGCGAGCCGGTGTGTTGGATATCAATGGCCTCTGGCTTCTGAGCCGGAACCTGAAGCGAAAGTGTGTAGGGCGCCCCGTGTTTGCTACGTAAGTGCATAGAAGCTGTCAGGCTTCAAAGAGTGGCGGGTAAGGATATCCGCAATTTGAGTGGTACCGCGAGTGATAAAAGTGTTTCACCCGTCTCAAAGCAAATATGTGCTTTGGGGCGGCTTTTTGTTTAATTGGCAAAACGGTGAAATGTATGATGCCGCGGGAATATGATTCTATTCCGACCCATACGGATGAAACGTTTGCCGACAGGCCGCGTTTAGAAAGTTGATTGCCCCGGGCGTGACAAGCTTTATGGCATTGAATGAATAGGCCGGGCAAATAAGGCCGATAAAACGCAACCATCGCAATTTGAAAGGAGCTTTCAAAATGAAGAAAATACAGATTTCGGACATTACCCTTAAAAAATTGTCGGAGGATCGGGCGATCTCCCTCCTTTTCCGTGAAAAATCCGCGATCGCCAATTGCGCGGATACCATCGGCGTTGATTCCGTTGAACTTCCGCAGATCAAATCTGTGCGTGAAGATATGATCATTTATAAAACCATTGCGCGAAACATGAAAAACGCGGCGCTTGCCATCCCGGTTGGGTTCAACAGCGAAAATATAGCGCTTGCGTGGGATTGCGTGAAAGACGCTAAATCTCCGCGCCTGCAGGTGGAACTGCCCGTGTCCACCCTGCAGATGGAATATATCTATCATGTCAAGCAATCGGCCATGCTCTTAAAGATCGCGGAGCTTATAAAAGCGGCAAAAGCAGTTTGCGCCGATGTTGAATTTGCCGCCCTTGATGCAACACGTGCGGATGAAGCGTTTTTGATTGAGGCCGTTAAAGAAGCGCAGGCGTGCGGGGCCACCATGATTACGATTTGTGACGATGCGGGCGTTTCCACACCGGATGACATTGCAGCCCTTGTGGAAAAAGTAACGGCAGCGGTGGAAGTGCCCGTTTACGTGCAGGTGTCTGACAGCATCAATATGGCAGTGGCCTGTGCGCTTTCGGCGATCAAAAAAGGCGCTCAGGGCCTTAAATGCGCCATGGCAGGCAAAAATGTGCTGCTCTGCGGCGAACTTTCCGATGCGGTCAATGCCTGTGGCACGCAGATCGGCGCGGAAATCATGCTGAACAAAACAAAGGTGCACGCCAGCATCGAGGATATGACCGCCAGCATCAACCGCAGCTCGTATGAATCCGAAAAAGATGTGAGCGAAGGGCAAAAGATTTTGCTTGATTCTGATGCCACGCTCGCGCAGGTCGCGCAGGCAGCCGCTGTGCTGGGCTACGACCTGACGGATCTGGATATCGGAAACGTGTATAAAGCGCTCAAACAAGTGTGCGATAAGCGCGGTGCAGTCGGCGCCAAAGAATTTGAAGCGCTGATCGCCAGCTCCGCCATGCAGGCGCCTTCCACCTATCATTTTGAAGCGTATACGACGACCAGCAGCAACGTTTCCAACGCCATGTCGCAGGTAACGCTCAAGCGCAATGATGAGATAATCCGCGGCGTGAGCAGCGGTGATGGCCCCATCGACTCCGCTTTCCGCGCGATCGAGCAGTGCATTGGCCACCACTATGAGCTGGATGATTTCCAGGTGCAGGCGGTTACGGAAGGGAAGGAAGCGTTGGGCTCTGCACTGGTCAGGCTGCGCAACAACGGAAAACTGTATTCCGGCAACGGCACGTCCGTTGATATCATTGCGGCCAGCATCAGGGCGTATATCAACGCGCTGAACAAGATCGTGTTTGAGGAGAAATAATATATGAAAATCGTATTCTCAACAAAAAATGTGCATCGGGCATCATTTTTGGATATCTGCCGTTATGCCTATGACTATGGGTTTGAAGGATTTGAAATTTTTGATGCGATCCACGAAAGAAATGCGCATTATGACAGCGTTTTAAGGCGCGATCAAGTGGCAGATGCCAAGCGCAAGCTGGTAAACCGAGGGCTTGTGATCCCGGCGCTGCGCATGCCCATGCCGCTTGAAAGTGAACAAGCAGATCCCGGGCTGATCGCAAGCTATGTGGATATGGCGGCCGCCGCAGGCATTGAAAACATCATCGTCCATATGGAACAGGCGATGCCGTTTGAAGCGCTGGATGCCAAATTATCGCTTGCCATCTTTCGCGCCGAAGCAACGGATGTGAAGATATTGTTTGAAACAGTGGGCCACCTTGCCAACACGGAAAATGTGATCGGCGTTATCAATCATTTGGCGTCCGCGGCAGTGGGCGCCTCGTGGAACGTGCGGGGCACGTATTTTTCCGCCGGCGAAGCGGCGGAAACAACGATCAAAAACCTGGGCGCGTATATTAAATACGTGCGCCTGGGCGATATGAAGAACGGGAAAACCGTGCTGATCGGTGAAGGCGATCTTGCTGTGGAAAAGCTGCTTAACGCGCTTTCCTCGCTTAACTATGAAGGCTATATCTGCGCTGCGTGGAACGAAGAGATCAGCGATGCGGATATCGTGCTCACGCACTTTGCAAACTATATCTCCGCGCTCAACCGGGAAAAACAGTCGTTCGATTATTCATACTATAACCGGGACAAAACGGGCACCTTTGTTTGGAAGAAATACGATGTTATCGATGCCACTTTTTCCGATGTGCTTGACACGATGGCCCAAACGTATCCCGATCAGTATGCCTTTAAGTATCCGACGCTGGACTATACAAGAACATATGAGCAGTTCCGCCGCGATATGGATGAGTGTGCTGCTGCCCTGATCTCGCTGGGCGTAAAAGCGGGCGATCACGTGGCCATCTGGGCCACCAACGTGCCGCAGTGGTTCATCACCTTCTGGGCTACCACCAAGATCGGTGCCGTGCTTGTTACGGTCAATACCGCGTACAAAATCCATGAGATAGAGTATCTTTTAAAACAATCCGATACGCACACGCTCGTAATGATCGAGTATTGCAAGGATATCAACTATAAAGAGATCATCGAAGAGCTTTGCCCCGAGTTGAAAACGCTCAAACCGGGCACGCCGCTGTACTCGAAAAACCTGCCGTTCCTGCGCAACGTTGTAACCGTTGATTTTTCGATGGACGGCTGCCTTACCTGGGAACAAATGCTCGACCGCTCTGTGATGGTGCCAAAGGCGGAAGTGCGCCGCCGCGCCTCGCTTGTAAAGCCTGACAGTGTGTGCAACATGCAGTACACCTCCGGCACAACCGGGTTCCCCAAAGGCGTGATGCTCACGCACCGCAACATTGTGAACAATGGCAAAACCATTGGCGACAGGATGGATCTCTCCACGGCAGACCGCATGATGATCCAGGTGCCCATGTTCCATTGCTTTGGCATGGTGCTTTCCATGACATCGATGATGACGCATGGCGGCACGCTGTGCCCCATCCCGTATTTTTCGCCCAAATCCGCGCTTTCCTGCATAAACAATGAGCGCATCACTTGTTTTAACGGTGTGCCCACCATGTTTATTGCAATGTTTGGGCACCCGGATTTTGCCAGCACAGATTTCTCTTATATGAGAACTGGTATCATGGCCGGTGCAAACTGCCCGGCAGATCTGATGCGGCGCGCAGCGGCGGAAATGAATATGCGAGAGATTATCTCGGTTTATGGGCAAACGGAGGCGGCGCCCGGCTGTACGATGGGCGAGGTAAATGAAGATCTTGACCATCGCGTTGAAACCGTGGGCAGCGCATTCCCGGGCGTGGAATGCAAGATCATTGACCCGGAAACCGGGGAAGAGCTGCCCGATGGGCAAAGCGGTGAATTTGTGGCCCGCGGGTTCAACATCATGAAAGGGTATTATAAAATGCCCGAAGCAACAGCGCAGGCGATCGATGCGCAGGGATGGCTGCACTCGGGCGATATCTGTATGCGCACGGAAGACGGTTATTATAAAGTAACGGGCCGCCTTAAAGATATGATCATCCGCGGCGGTGAAAACCTGTATCCCCGCGAAATTGAGGAGTTTTATTTAACCAACCCCAAAGTGCGCGATGTGCAGGTCGTTGGCGTACCGGATGAGAGATACGGCGAGGAATGCTGTGCATGGATCATCCTGCATAATGGCGAAACGGCAGACGAAGCAGAAATGAAGGCATACGGCAATGCATCCATTGCGCGTCACAAAGTGCCTAAATATTTCCTGTTTGTGGAGGAGTTCCCGATGAACGCTGCCGGCAAGATCCTGAAATACAAGATGCGGGAAGAATCCGCAGAACTGTTGGGCTTAAAATAACAAACGGGTGCAAGGCCCATGCTCAGGCATGGGCCTTGTTTTTTGTTTTTTATATGGTTTTATGCGTTTTAAGACCGGATTATAGGACAGTTGATTCCGTAAATTCAACGTAAACAACAACGAGGAGGGAAAACCATGTTTGAAATCATCCTTCCCGGCCAACAGGCCGAGAAAGAAAAAAGGGAAGCCTGTGTGTCTCTGGTGCGGGTCTCGTTTCTCTTGGAGAATGCTGAACTCAACTATTACAATGATCAGTTTGACCTTCATGAAGGCGATATTGTGTATGTGGAAGGCAAATATGCCGGAACACCCGGCCGGGTAACAAAAGTTTTCTATTCGTTTAAGATCCGCCGATCCGAGTATAAAAGAGTGATCTTCGTTGCGGACACGGAGGTTCACGGCCGGTTTTACATGGCAGGATCGCACTTTGTAACGTTAGATCCTCATGCGCTGCCGATCGAAAAGGTGATCACCTGGTTCCGCCCGCCCATTGAGGAAGATGAAACGTATATCACCGTAACGGATGACCGCACAATCGATCTTTTAACGCTGGAGGGCCTGGTAGTTTCTCCCAAAGTGCTTGAGCGCGGCGTTTCGTATTACAAGGAAAATTTAGTAAAATACCTATGCATTGACGGGAATACGGGCACCGCCATCGTGGAAGGATCGAATCCGTATGAAGTGGAGTTTGTGTATGAAAACGGAACGGTCAAACAATTGGTTTGCAACTGTTTGTGCATCGAAACGTGCAAGCATGAAGTAGCCGCACTGATGCAGCTTAGAGAAACGCTTGCGTGGTTAAATAAGCAAAACTTAACGGAAACGGACTATTTTGCGACCGTGTTTGAGCCTCTGTTGATCGAAAAATGCCTCGCGGGCAAACGGGAGGGCATGATCGAGCTGTAAAAAAAGCCAAAGAGAAATTTCTCTTTGGCCTTTTTGTTTTATGATTTTTGGAATGCCAGCCGCTCTGTGCCGTCAGACACATGGCAGATGCCGCAAAACTGAAACCCCTTTTTGCCAACAAGGCGCTGCATGGGCTTGTTGTTCACATGCGTGTCGATGCGCACATTGCCGCATTTTTCAAAGCACCAGTCAAGGCAAAACGCTGCGGCCCCCCGCCGCGCGCCGCCCGTTGCAATGCGGTGCACCACGCCATAAGGGCGGTCATTGAGCCAGACACCCTCGAGCGTGTGATAGGCCGGATCATCGCCCACATAGAAACAGAACACAGCCAGGATCTCATCGTCTTCCGCGCATACATAGCTTTGGCCCAATTCAATATCCGCCTCGATCTGCGCGCGTGTGGGCCGGTCGGTGCCCCATTGGGTGGGATTGCCGTTTTCAGCCATGAAAGCACGGGCTTTGGCATAGATCTCCATCACCCGGTCAAGATCGGATGCGGTGGTAAGGCGAATCTGCATCAAAGAACCTCTTCAGCCGGTGTATAGGGAAGCCCCTGTGCATCGGCCACGCCTTTAAAGGTAAGCGTGCCTTTATATACATTCAGGCCGCGCATAAGCGCTCTGTTAGCGCGCATGGCGTTTTCAGCGCCCATGTTAGCGATCATCAGGGCATACGACAGCGTTGCATTGGCCAGCGCAAAGGTGGATGTGCGCGGTACAGCGCCGGGCATGTTGGCCACACAGTAGTGCACTACACCGTAACGCACAAAGCAGGGATCGTCATGCGTGGTGATGCGGTCCATCGTAGCGATGGAACCGCCCTGGTCGATTGCAACGTCTACCATGGCAGCGCCGGGTTTCATGGTTTTCACCATTTCCTCGGTCACAAGCTGCGGCGTGCGGCCGCCGGGCACGAGCACAGCGCCGATCACAAGATCCGCTTCCTTCACTTCGGCAGCAATGTTATACGGGTTAGACATAAGCGTGGACACGTTGTTGCCGAGAATATCATCAATATACGCCAAACGCGCGCCGGAAATATCCACCACGGTCACCTGTGCGCCCATGCCGGCCGCCACACGGGCAGCGTTAAGGCCCACTGTACCGCCGCCGAGGATCAGCACACGCGCTTTGGGCACACCGGGCACGCCGCCGAGCAGCACGCCGCGGCCGCCATTGTTTTTCTCCAGCAGCGCTGCGCCTACCTGAACGGACATACGCCCGGCCACTTCGCTCATCGGGGAAAGCAAGGGAAGGCTGCCGTTATCGAGCTGAACGGTTTCATAACCGATGCCGATAATCTTACGCTCAAGCAGGGCTTTGGTTTGCACCGGGTCGGGCGCAAGATGGAAATAGGTGAACACGATCTGGCCTTCGCGCAGCATTGCATACTCGCTTTCCAGAGGCTCTTTCACTTTTATGATCATATCGGCTTTTGCAAACACATCGGCGGCTGTCGGCTCGATCACAGCCCCCGCCTGTGCATATTCGTCATCGGCAAAGCCGCTGTTGATACCTGCATTGGTTTCAATCAAAACGGTGTGCCCGGCGCGAACAAACGAATCAACACCGGCCGGTGTAACGCTAACGCGTCCTTCACCCTGTTTGATCTCTTTAGGAACGCCAATTATCATGCAAATCCCTCCTGCGTTAGAATATAACATTCATAAAATTAAAATGATTATACGACAAATTATAAAACCTCACAAGTTTTATCCTTCAAAAAACTTCAAAATGTGATATGATGAACCATATATTTTGGAGGACTGAAGTTGAACAAAAGAAAGAAAGAAAATGTTTTACCCGCAAAATGGCTGTATTGGTTGCTTTTTTGGCCGATTACGCTGTTTGTGCGGCTGCGAAACAATGTTCATTTGCATAATAAGAAGGCTGTGCGCAGTATGGAAGCGCCGTTTGTTGTGATCTGCAACCATCCCGGTTTTTTTGATTTTATCTATACCTGCATGATGCTGCGGCCGTTTATCCCGTCCATCATTGCGGCGCGGTATTATTTTTATCATAAAAAGTTGGGCCCGCTGCTCAATAAGCTGGGCGTGATTCCTAAAAATCTATATGACGCGGATGTAAACGCCGTGCGTGCCTGCTTTCGTGTGCGCAACGCCGGCGGGGTAATCTGTGTGTTTCCGGAAGGCAGGCTGTCTGCATACGGATCGATGGAAACTATTACGGCGCCCACGCTGCGGTTTTTGAAAAAGCTGGGCTTGCCTGTGCTGAACATCCATATCGAAGGCTCGTATCTGACTACACCCAAATTTGACCACACGGTGCGCCGCGGCCGGATTGATGTAACGGCCGAACAGGTGTTTTCTGCAGAAGATTGGCAAACTTTGCCGCTGGAAGAATTGGAAAAACGGCTGTATGCAGTGCTGGATTATGATGAATTCAAAACCCAGGCGGAAAAACGCGTGCGCTTCAAGAGCAGGGCCAGAACCAAGAACCTGGAGCATTTGCTGTATATCTGCCCGCGCTGCGGAGCGGAGTTCAGCATGGCCACGTATGACGATAAAATCCGCTGCACCGCTTGCGGAAACGGCGCGGTGCTCAACGAGTATTATGATTTTGTGCCGTTCGGGCCCGGCTGTGTGGTTCCGGCCAACATACGGGATTGGTATCTGCTGCAGAAAGAAAAAGAGTATCAGGCGGTCAGGGAAAATGACGCGTATGAGCTCAGGTCACATGTGCTTCTCAAACAGCCGCGCGGCGGGAAAGAATGGTTTTCCGTTGTTGGAGAAGGGGAAACCGTGCTTGACCGCAACGGCCTGAGATATGAAGGTACCAAGGATGGGGAAGCGTTTTGTTTCACCATTCCGTTGTCGATTGTGCCTGTGCTGTTATACGGCACGAATGAAAACTATGAATCCTATTATAACGGCGAGTTTTATTATTTTTTGCCGAACGAGCCGCAGCATAGCGTAAAATGGTCTGTTGTATACGAGCAGATTCATCGACTGTATGAAGAAGGTGTGAATAATGGAGAATGATCAGGGATTGAGAATCTCCAAAAAAACGTTCCTGGGCACGGTGTGTGTGCTTTTATGTGTTGTGCTGGTTGCCGGAATACTCACCCTTGTGCTGCCGCAGGGCCGATTTGAAACCGATGAGAGCGGCACCATGATTCCCGGCAGCTACCATCACACGCAGGGCCGGCGCCTGCCGGTATACCGCTGGCTGACCGCGCCGTTTGAAGTGATGATCGGCACAGACGCCGTGATGGTATGGATGATTGCGCTGTTCCTGCTGGTGATCGGCGGCGTATTCTATGTGCTGGACAAGGGAAGTGTGATTTCCGCGTTTTTGGCTTCTGCCATCAAACGGTACGGGGCGAATAAATACAAGGTTCTGTCGGCTGTTACCTTTTTGAGCATGCTGCTGGGGGCAACGATGGGCCTGTTTGAAGAGCTGGCGGCGATCGTGCCGCTGATGGTGGCATTTTCGCTGGCAATGGGGTGGGACTCGCTGGTAGGCCTTGGGATGAGCATCCTGGCCGTCGGTTTTGGTTTCACGGCGGGCATTTTCAATCCTTTCAGCGTTTTAATCGCCCAGAAACTGGCGGGCATACCCCTGTTTTCGGGCATGCTGTTCCGCATATTCACGTTTGCGGTGATCTATCTGGCGCTGAACGTGTTTTTGACCAGATACGCCAAAAAGATCGAGAAGGACCCCACGCGCTCCATTGCGTATGAAACGGATGGCGCCTTGCGCAGCCGCTATATGGGCTGTCAGGATCTTGTTGTAACGGCAGGCATGCACAAGAGCATGAAGATATTTGGCTTTTCGGTATGCGCGGTATTAGGGTATATCGTGTTGGCGCTCATTTGCCTGTACACGGGCGTGACATCGGTTTTGAGCGATATCACGATGCCGGTGATGATACTGCTCATCGGCACAGGCGGCCTGGTTGCCGGGCGCAGGGCATACGGCAACAACCGTGTATTTAAGGATTTTGTGCGGGGCATGGTGAACATGCTGCCCGGTGTTGCACTGATCGTGCTGGCGATGAGCGTAAAACACATTGTGGTCATCGGCGGCGTGATGGACACGATCCTCAACGAAATCTATCTCGTGCTTTCGGGCGTGGGCGGGTTCGGCGCCATTTTGCTGGTGTTCCTGTTCGTGCTGGTGCTTGAGTTCTTTATTTCCAGCGCTTCAGCCAAAGCGTTTATCGTGATCCCGCTTTTGGTGCCGATCGTATCGTTGATCGGGCTTACCAGGCAAACGGTGATCCAGGCGTTCTGCTTTGCGGATGGATTTTCCAACATGTTTTTCCCCACAAGCGGGTGTTTGTTGATCGTGCTGGGGCTGGTGAACCTGTCATACGGGAAATGGGTGCGCTGGTCTTCCAAGATCATGCTGGTGATGCTGGGTATTTCCGTGGCGCTGATGATGCTGGCAGTAGCGATCTGCTACGGGCCGTAACAGAGAATCGTGCAATCCTGAACAGGATATGATATAGTACAACAAGAATTTGTAAGGAGCGAATTTGCCATGCAGTACATGTTTGACACAGCCAACATTGCAGACATTGAAAAATACGGCGCGCTGGTGCCGTACACCGGCGTAACAAGCAACCCCTCGATCATTAAAAAAGAGGGTGCGATTGATTTTTTTGCCCATTTCCGCCGCATCCGCGAGATCATCGGGTTTGAGCGCAGCCTGCATATTCAGGTGTTGGCTGAAGACTGCGAAGGCATTCTGGCTGATGCGGAAGCGATCCTGAAAAATGTGGACGATCAGGTGTTTATCAAGATTCCTGTTACCATGGAAGGCCTCAAAGCCATGCAGATGCTTAAATCCAAAGGTGTAGGCGTGACTGCTACGGCAATTTATACGCGCGTGCAGGGCTATATGGCGATGGAAGCGGGCGCTGATTTTATTGCTCCGTATTTCAACCGCATGGAAAACCTGGATATCGATCCCCGCGCTGTGATCTCGGATTTTGCAGCGGCAATCGACACCTATGGATATCAGACCATCATTTTGGCCGCCAGCTTTAAAAACATGGGCCAGGTCAATGACGCGTTTGCCTGCGGCGCGCAGGCGGCCACCATGGGAATAGATGTGCTTACGGGCGCCTTTGCCATGCCGAGCATCAAAAAAGCGGTAGACGACTTTGCTGCTGACTGGTATGCAACGTTTGGCCCCGGGGCGACCATTCCCGGCCAGGCAAAATAAAGAAAGAATGAAACGGCGGCAGGGCATAGCTTTGCCGCTGTTTTTTGACTGCATCAGGAGGCGCAAATGAAAAAGCTGTATATGATCGGTGGCGCGATGGGCGTGGGGAAAACAACGGTGTGCCAAACGTTGAAAGCACAACTCCCCAACTGCGTGTTTTTGGATGGAGACTGGTGCTGGGATGCCGATCCGTTCTGCGTAACAGAAGAAACAAAGCAGATGGTGTTAAACAACATTTGTTATCTGCTGAACAGCTTTATCGGCTGCTCGGCCTATCAAAACATCGTGTTTTGCTGGGTGATGCATGAGCAGGGCATTATAGACAGCATTGTGAACAGGCTGGACACAAAAGATTGCGCCGTTGTGCCGATCTCTCTTTTGGCAAACGAAGAAACGATCCAAAAAAGAATCATGGATGATGTGGATAAGGGCAAACGCACGGAAGATGTGTTTTTGCGCAGCCTGAACTATCTGCCGCGCTATCACACGCTGAACACGGCAAAAATCGAAACGGATGGGAAAACGCCGGCCCGGATCGCACAGGAGATTGGGTGGCTGTAAAGAAAAAACCTGTTCAGCCTTGAGCCGAACAGGTTTTTTTAAAAAGCGTTTTACAGCCGTGTTTTTACATAAAACTGCGTGCCGCCCGGATACACCGAAACGCGGGGGAACCCACTGCCGGAAAGGATGCGGGCTGCGTTATAGGCACGAATGCCGGCCGCGCAGAACACAACGATCTCTTTTTCGGGGTCAAGCGCCTGCAGGTTTTCGCGCAGCTGACCGAGCGGGATGCTGATTGCATTGGGTACGGACAACAAGGCGATCTCGCCCGGCTCACGCACATCCAAAATCTGCACATCGGGGTCGTTGAGCGCAAGATCCCACGGCGCAAAGCGAACAAGGCCGCGCACCACGTTGTCCGCCACGAACCCGGCCATATTGTTGGCCGGCCCAGCCAGCGGAATCATAGCGGGTTCACCGGTTGCAAATGAGCGCACTTCTACCGCATCACCCACCGCATAGATGGAAGGATCTTCGGTTTGCAGTGCATCGTTAACCAATATGCTGCCGCGGCTGTTTACCGCAAGGCCGGCTTTGGCGGCCAGATCCCCATTGGGGCGCACGCCGATGGAAAGCACGGCAAGATCTGCGCGGATGGAGCGCCCGTCTTCCAACACAACACAAACGCCGCCCTCTGCTTGTTCAAACGCGCTCACGTCCGCGCCCAAATACAGCGACACATTGTGCTGTTTAAGTTCGCGTTCAACAAGCAGCGCCATTTCCCGATCCAGCGGGGGCATGACCTGCGGCATTTTTTCCACAAGAGATACGGACAGGCCGGCTTCGGCCAGGTTTTCCGCCATTTCAAGGACGATAAAGCCGCCGCCGATCACCACGGCCGATTTTGCGTTTTCCTCCGTGATCAGAGCACGGATGCGGTCTGCATCGGGTACGGTCCACAGCGTTAACACACGGGGCAGGTCTATCCCGGGCAGGTTGGGCCGCACCGGCGATGAACCGGGGGAGAGGATTAGCGTGTCATACGGTTCTTCATAAAACCGATCATTCTTGAGGTCGTGCACGGTCACGGTTTTAGCCGCTCTGTTAATGGAAACCGCTTCGCTGAACACGCGAACATCCATATTGAACCGGCCTTTCATGCCGGCAGAGGTCTGCAGCAGCAGCTCGTTTCGATCCTAAATCACGCTGGAAACGTGATAGGGAAGGCTGCAGTTGGCATAAGAAATATAGGGCCCGCGTTCGAGTATCACGATCTGTGCCTGCTCGTTTAATCGGCGCAGCCGCGCCGCCGCACTGGCGCCGCCGGCAACACCGCCGATGATCAAAATCTTTTCTGGCAAGTTGCTTTCGCATCCTTTGGTTTGATTACTATACTTGTCATAAAAACAACGCATAAAAAATCATGGATTGACTGTATTATATATGATACAATGATTTATCTGGGAGGTGAGGGGCGTGTTCGGTTATTTGATGCCGGCCGAAAGTGAGCTGAGCGAGCAGGACCGGCGCGTCTTTCGTGCGGCATACTGCGGGGTATGCTTTGAGATGGGCCGGGTGGCCCGTATGGGCCTTCAGTTTGACTGCGCTTTTCTGGCGTTGGCGCGCAATTCGGTGGAGCAACCCGCACCGTGCTGCCGGCGCAACTGCCGGGTCAGATGGTTTTTCCGCAAAGTGGACTGTGCGCAGGGCGAACAGATGCAGTATGCAGCGGATGTAAATACGCTTTTGGTGTATTATAAACTGTTGGATGATGTGCGTGATAGCGGATCGCTCAAGGCAAAACTGGCGGTGCGCCTGATCAAGCGGGAATATCGGCAGGCAGCGCAGCGGCACCGGGAGATGGACAGCATGATTTCAGCGCAGCTGCAAAAGCTGCATGCGCTGGAAAACGAGAAAAGCACTGATGTTGACGCCTGTGCAGATTGTTTTGCCGTGCTGCTGCAGCTGGTAGCGGCGCCGGGCGGGGACAGAAACGGCCCGCTGGGGCGGATGTTTTACAATGTTGGCCGCTGGATCTATGTGATCGATGCGCTGAGCGATTGGGAAAAAGACAGAATGAGCGGCAGCTTCAATGTGTTCGGCCATTATCGAGATCTGGAACAGGCGAGGGCGGCGGCTTCGTTTTCGCTTTGGTTTACGCTCAGCGAAGCGGCAAGGGCGTATGAGATGCTGTTTCCGAACGAAGCGGCAAAGCCTGTGCTGGACAATGTTATGTATGTTTCCATGCCTGCACGTACGGCGTATGTGCTGGGCGAGATAGATAAAAACGGACAACCTGTAACAAAAGGGGGCGGCGAGAATCAATCCGTATGAAGTGCTGGGGGTTAAACCGGGAGCAAGCGAGGAAGAGATCAAGCGGGCGTACCGGCAGCAAGCCAAAAAATGGCACCCTGACCAATATTTGCACACGCCGCAGCATGATGTTGCGGTTGAAAAAATGAAAGAGATCAACGCTGCCTATGACGCGCTGACGGGCAAAAACACCGGCACGGGCGGCCCCAACCCGAACGGGCCGGGGTATGGATATGGATACAGCGCAGGCAGCCAGGGCGCCGAGTTCAGCCAGAAACAGCGCGCCCGTATGTTTATCCAAAGCCATCGGTACAAGGAAGCGGAAGAGATACTCTCTAAACTGACGGAGCGGGACGCGGAATGGCATTTCCTTATTTCCTGTGTGTATGCTGCCAGCGGCCGGTATGACAGCGCCCGGGTACATTTGCAGCAGGCGGTGGAAATGGATCCGAACAATCCGGAGTATCGCATGAACTGGCAGCGGTTCAGTTCGCAGGGGAACAATTATAGAAAATGGACGATGGGCACGCAGGGCGCTAACCCGTTTTGCCAGATGGGCCCGGGTAGCGCAGGGCAAAATGATGCCATGTGTCGGGTGCTGCAGTGCATGATGTTTGCTTCGTTGTGCCGCGGCGGTGCGGGGCTTGGCTGTTTTCCGTATTTGTTCTGCTGCTAAACTGGAAAGGACAGATATTGAACAATCATAGAAACAGACATATGCTGCTGTTGGGGCTGATGTTTTTCGGCCTTGCTTCTTTGCAGATCTATATTGCCACCTTTTTTTCAGCTGTGCCGGCGTTTTTCCTGATTGCGCTGGCTGGTGTGTTTTCCATGCCGCTGATCACAGAGGTGGAGATGGGGCGGGGCGTTCTCCAGTTTGGGCTCACCGCGCTGTTCGGCGTGCTTACATCCGGGTTAGCCGTTGTGGCGCCGTATCTGTTTTTGTTTGGCTGGTATCCGTTTTTAAAGTTTTTGCTGGATGATCTGCAGGACAGGTTCACGGCCTTGTTGTGGAAGCTGGTGGTCTGCTGCGTTATGCTTTCGCTGTGCGCGCTCATTTTCCCCAACCCGTTCTTTACAGCACTCACGGCCGGGCTTCCGCCGGCCGCCGTTGCACCGATCTTGCTGGCGTTCTTTTTGGTGTACGACTTGCTGCTCACATTGAGCGGCTATTTGTATGATGCCTTTCTGACGCCGCTTTTAAGATGAGAGAAGTAAATACTAAGCGCTGCACATGAAGTGCAGCGCTTTTGTTTTATGTGATTATTGGAAAAGGCGGCGGCCCAAATAAATGCATACGCCCGTCCTCAGCGGCTTAGTCCAGTATGCTGCCAACAAACCCGCAGCATAGATTCCAAGCATACCTCGCCGGGGAAAGCTTCCAAAACAATGCTGTGTAACAGCCTGCTGCTGCGGTCCATAATCTGGTTGGCAAGATACCCGGAAACTTTACCTGAAAATAAGCTTATAAGTAACCAACTATGAAATCATTCCGGCCTTTCCGAAAGGGTTTTAATGAAAATGTTGTGTCCGGTTAAGCGAGCGTGTGTTGCCCCGGCGCAAAAACAAACAGCAAACATAAAAAAGGCGAGCTGATGGCTCGCCTTTTGCAGTTTTAATTTTGTTTGTTTGCCCGGCAGCTAACACAGCCGTTGGGATTGCTGCAGGACGAGCAGGATGCACATTTGTTTTTCCTGCTGAACTTAACGGCAAAGAAAAGCGCGGCGCCGATCAGGGCGAGCAATGCATAATCAAGAATACCCATTCAGATCCCTCCCGATCAGAAGAACAGGGCAATGCGATACACGATAAAGGAAACGATCCAGGCAACCGTGCATTGCATGGCAACAACGCCAAGCGAACCCCAGCGGCTGTGCAGCTCTCGCCGCAGGGTGCCGATCGCGGCAACGCAGGGCGTGTACAGCAGGATAAAGATCAGATAACTAACGGCGGAAGCCGGCGTGAACATGGCGTTGAGAGCCGGTGTGAGCATGGCTGAACTAACGCCAAGGAGCACCGTAAGCGTGCTGACAACGGCTTCTTTTGCGGCCAGGCCGCTGAGCAACGCCGTAGCGGGCCGCCAATCGCCAAATCCGAGGGGGGTGAAGATGGGTGCAATGAAACGGCCGATCAAGGCAAGCAGGCTGTCTGCGCTGTCAGTAACGATGTTCAAACGAACATCAAAGCTTTGCAGGAACCAGATCAAGACCGTAGCCACAAAGATTACCGTGAAAGCGCGCTGGAGGAAATCCCGCGCTTTTTCCCACAGCAGCAGGCACACGCTTTTTACGGATGGAAACCGATAATTTGGCAATTCCATAACAAAGGGCACAGGCTGACCGCGGTAAGACAGCTGCTTCATCACCAAAGCCATGGCGATCCCCAAAATGATGCCTGAGGCGTATAGGAGGATCATTACCAAGGCGCCGTGATCGGGGAAGAAGGCGGCCGTAAACACTGCGTAGATCGGGATCTTGGCGGAGCAGCTCATATACGGCGTGAGCAGAATGGTTGCTTTTCTATCGCGCTCAGACGGTAAGGTGCGGGCGGCCATGATGGCGGGCACAGTGCAGCCAAAACCGATCAGCATGGGCACAAAACTGCGGCCGGACAAGCCGATCTTGCGCAGCAATCTGTCCATCACAAAGGCAATGCGGGCCATATACCCCGTGTCTTCAAGCAAAGACAGGAAGAAGAACAGGGTGAGGATGATAGGCAAAAAGCCCAAAACGCCGCTCAGGCCGGCAAAAATGCCGTCAATGATCAGGCTGTGGATCACGGGGTTGATCCCAAAATTGGCAAGCCCGGCGTCTGCCCAAACGGTGATGTTATCCAACACATAGGCAAGTGAATCGCTCAGCGTGCTGCCGATAACATTGAATGTAAGATAAAACACCAAAAACATGGTGAGAAAAAATACGGGCAGGGCGGTGTATTTACCGGTCAGTATCTTATCGATCTTTACGCTGCGGGCCAACTCTTTGTTTTCTTTGCCTTTTATAACACAGTCTGCCACCACGCCTTCGATAAACGTATACCGCATATCGGCCAACGCAGCATTGCGGTCCAGCCCGGTTTCCGTTTCCATTTCACAAACGCCGTGCTCGATCATTTCAACCTCGTTTTGGCCAAGCGCCAAATGCGCAAGATAATATTCTTCGCCTTCGATCAACCGGGTTGCGCAGAAGCGGGGCGCCCATCCGATCTCGCGTGCATGATCTTCAATCAGATGGCTGGTGGCATGAAGGCAACGGTGGACAGGCCCGGGCGCGCAAAAATCAACGCGGGCGGGGCTGACGCGGTTTTTGGCCGTTTCCATAGCGCGGTCGATCAGATCGCCTATGCCTTCAGCCTTACTTGCACAGATCGGAACAACCGGCACGCCAAGAAGCCTGCTCAGCTTGTCGGTGTTGATGGAACCGCCGTTTTTATGCACTTCATCCATCATGTTCAGAGCAACAACCATGGGGATGCCCAGCTCCAGCAGCTGCAGGGTAAGATACAGATTGCGCTCTATATTCGTTGCGTCCAGAATATTGATGATCCCGTCCGGCTTGCTGTTCAGCAGAAAATCACGGGCAACAACCTCTTCTCCCGTGTACGGGCGAATGGAATAAATG
The DNA here is from genome assembly GCA_017439715.1 of Clostridia bacterium. GTDB lineage: Bacteria > Bacillota > Clostridia > Christensenellales > QAND01 > RGIG3178. The sequence goes on from JAFSIR010000009.1 coordinate 42,185, forward strand.
CCCGGCAGGTCAACAACAGTGCCGTCTTTAACGCCTTTGATATCACCGGCTTTTTGGTCAACCGTAACGCCGGGGAAATTGCCCACGCGCTGATTGGCTCCTGTTAAGGCATTGAACAGCGTTGTTTTGCCGCAGTTCTGGTTTCCAACCAATGCAAAGATCATTTTGTGGTTTCCTCCGGTTCAATACTGATCCTGTGTGCATCCTCTTTGCGTAGGGTGAGCTGATATCCGCGCACATGCAGCTCCATTGGATCTCCCAAAGGCGCTACCTTTTGAAGCATCACCCTTGTGCCCGGGATCAAACCCATATCCAACAAGCGGAACCGCAGCGCGCCTTCGCCGCCAACTGCGGTGATCACGCCGGACTGACCGATACTAAGCTGGTCTAATGTCATCCTGATCCCTCCCAAAAAAGTTAGCCCAAGCTAACAAATTAATATTAGCGTGGGCTAACCGCCAAGTCAATACTCGCACACAAAAAATATACTTGCAAATTAAAGCTATATATAATAGTATTTTGATGTGAAAATATAAAGGGGCGGTCTAATGAGTACGGAACAGGGAACTGATTGGGAAGTGTGCCCGGAACAGGCAGCGCAGCCGGAAGCGGAACACTATGATTATCGGGTGGATATGGCGCATGTGCCGGCGGTAGAACAAGGTGATATTGCAATAGAAAAACCCAATGATGTGGATCCAACCGTAGTGCGCACGCTTGGACAGATGCGGGCATTGATCATGGATTTTCCCTCGTCGTTATTGGCGGCCAGTTTTTTCAAAGCGTTTTCGGATGGCACGCGCCTGCGCTTATTACAAGCGCTGAGCATACGGGAAATGTGCGTGAGCGATCTGTGTGCGCTGCTTGAATTGAACCAGCCGGCGGTCAGCAACCATTTGAGGATACTGAGCAACCAGAGGATTGTTAAATCCCGAAGAAGCGGAAAAAACATTTTTTATTCACTGGACGACTGGCATATCAACGCAATTATCGGCATGGCGATGGAACACCTGTCTTTCGCATGTCCGGACTGAAAGGTAGGCTGTTTTGGAAAAACATAAACATAATGGTGTAAACGATCACGTATGCGAATGCGGGCATGAACATCACCACGACCATGCCTGCGAATGCGGGCATGAACACCACCACGACCATGCATGCGAATGCGGGCATGAACACCACCACGACCATGCGTGCGATTGTGGACATGAACATCACCACGATCATGCGTGCGATTGTGGACATGAACATCGCCACGATCATGCGTGCGATTGTGGACATGAACATCACCACGACCATGCCTGCGAATGCGGCCACGAACATCACCATGAACACGATCATCATGGGTGTTCTTGCGGCCATGACCATGGACATATCCACGCGCACGCGCATGGGTGCGGCTGCGGGCACGATCATAGCCATGTGCACGGCCCGGGGTGCGGCTGCGGACACGAGCATGCCAAATCTCCGATGTGGACGCTATGGGTCGGCGGGCTGCTGTTTGTGCTGGGGTTGTTCAAACTGCCGTTTTCTTCGTTGATCCCCTTCGGCTTGAGCTATGCTTTGCTCAGCTATCCGGTGTGGAAATCGCTGCTCCCTGAGTTTGGGTGGCGGCTTCTGACCAATGAAAACTTTTTGATGGCGATTGCCTCTGTGTGCGCCTGGCTCGTAGGAGATGTAGCAGAAGGCGTGGCAGTTATGCTGTTCTTCCGTGTAGGAGAAGCATTTGAAGATGCGGCGGTAGAATCGGCCTATAAATCGATCGATTCGCTTCAGCGCCTGCGGGTGGAAACAGCACATTTGGTGCGCAACGGCGTAGAAACGACCGTGCTTGTTGAACAAGTCCGTGTGGGCGATGAGATTGTGATCCGTGCGGGTGAGAGCGTGCCAGTAGACGCAACGCCTCTGCATGAAGAAGCAGTGTTGGATACGGCAGCGCTGACGGGCGAATCCTTGCCGCGCACGATTAGGCCGGGGCAGGAAATCTTGTCCGGCAGCATCAATGCCGGCGGTGTGATTCATGCCAAAGTGCTGCGCCCTGTGCAGGACAGCGCAATCAGCCGGATCATAGAGCTTACTATGAAAGCACAGAACGATCAGGCGCCAACGGAAACCAAAGTGCGCGCGTTTGCCAAGGTGTATACGCCTATCGTTGTGGTTCTTGCGGTGCTGGTAGCGGTGCTGCCGCCGCTGTTTAACGCGGGAAGCTTCCCGTTCTGGATCCATAAGGCGCTGTCTTTCCTTGTTGTGTCTTGCCCGTGCGCATTGGTGATCAGCATTCCCATGGCGTATTATGCAGGGCTGGGCATGGCGGCGCGGCGCGGCTTATTGGTGCGCGGCGGCCGGTATTTGGATACATTGGCGGCCTCCACAGTGATCGCTATGGATAAAACGGGTACGCTTACGGACGGCACATTCCGTGTAACGCATTGTGCGCCGGTGCAGGGCATAACCGAAGAAGAACTGCTGCAGCTTTGTGCGGCGGCAGAGCAGGAAAGCAACCACCCGATCGCACAGAGCATTCTTGAGAGATACGGAAAAACACCGCCGATGGCAGAAAAGGCAGAAGAACATCCCGGCCGCGGCATCACGGCAGTGGTTGACGGCAAAGTGATCGGCGTTGACAGCGCACGGCTGATGGAAATGCTGGGGGTTGCCGTTGAGGAAACAGCGCAGCAGGGAAGCGTTGTGCACGCCTGTGCAGATGGTGTATATCTTGGCGCTGTTGTGATCTCTGACAGCATTCGCCCCGAAGCGCTTTCAACGGTGCAGGCCTTTAGAAATGCGGGCCTGAAAACCGTGATGCTCACCGGCGACGCGGCTGAGCCGGCCATGGCTGTGGCCGAACAGCTGGGGATAGACAAAGTGCATCACTCCCTGCTGCCGGAAGATAAATGGAAGGCTGTGAACGAACTTAAGGGCAGCGCCCCTGTTGTGTTCATTGGCGACGGCATCAATGATGCACCTGTGCTGGCTGCTGCGGATATCGGCGTTGCGATGGGCGGCATGGGGCAGGACGTGGCGATCGCTGCGGCAGACATTGTGCTGATGACAGACAGGCTTTCCGCCGTGTGCGACGGGCGGGCCATCGGCAAAAAAACAGGCCGCATCGTGAAACAGAACATACTCTTCTCGTTAGGCGTAAAGCTGGGCATCCTTTGCCTGGCGGTAGGGTTCACCATCCCGATTTTCCTGGCCGTGTTTGCTGATGTGGGTGTGGCGCTGCTGTGCGTTGCCAACAGTGTGCGGCTGCTGGGCATGAAGGATTTTGAAAACTAAATAAAAAAGCAGGCGGCTGCACATTGCACCCGCCTGTTTTTTTATTGTTTATTTATTCAGTTCACGGTCGATCCAGAGCAAACGGTTATATTTTGCGATCCGCTCGCCGCGCACAGGGGAACCGAGTTTGAGCTGCTCAGCACCGATGCCGGTGGCAAGATCGGCCACAAAATCATCGTTCGTGTCTTTGGAGCGCAGGGACACGGTGATCCCGATGCCGTTTTTCTTGGCAATCATAGCGGTTTGGATCGCTTCACTGACAGAGCCAATCTGGTTGATCTTAAGCAGGATCGTGTTGCCTGCTTTTCTGGCAATGCCCTCTTTTAAGCGAACGGGGTGGGAGGCAAACAGATCATCGCCCACAATCCGCAGGCCGGGCAGGGCAGCGGTCATCTGGGCAAACCCATCATAATCGTTTTCTTCAAACGGGTCTTCCAGATACGTAAGCGGATAATCGGCGGCAAGGCCGAGGTAGAACTGTTTGAGCGCTTCTTTTTCAAACACCGTGGAGCCCATGCGATACACGTTCGCTTCGCTGTCATACGGGTCTGTTGCCGCCACATCGAGCCCCAGTGAGATCACGTCTTTCACGCCGCATTCTTCGGCGGCCTGCAACATCAGGTCAAACGCTTCCCGTGTTGATCCGAGCGGCGGGGAAAAGGCGCCGCCGTCATCGGCCACCACACCAAACCGATCCACCAGCTTTTTCTCCAGATTGTGCCGAATAGCGGCCATGGTGTGCGCGGCAAATGCAAAGCTGCGTTCGCCGCGGTTCTGCACGGCAATGTAATCTTCAAACTCAAGGCCGGATTGGCCGTAAGCGCCGCCGGAGATCATGGTGGAAATAATATCGGGCACGCGGGTCACCGTTTCGCCGCCAAGATAACGATAGATCGGCAGACCTACGCTGGCTGCCCCCGCTTTACACGCTGCAACGGAAACGGGCAGGATGGCGTTGCCGCCCAGCACGCGCTTGTTCAGCGTGCCGTCAGCCTCGCACAAGGCCCGGTCGATCGCGCGCTGGTCGGTTACATCCATACCGATCAGCGTTTCGTTGATCACGGTGTTCACATGCTCAGCCGCTTTTTGCACGCCGCGGCCGCGGTACCATTGCGGGTCACCGTCAAACAGTTCAAACGCTTCATAAGTGCCTTTTGAAGTGCCCATAGGAGCCGAAGCAAGGGTCACAATCCCTTTTTCGGTTGTTAGACGCACTTCAACAGTCGGTACGCCGCGCCCATTCAGCCCTTCAATTGCTTCAACGGATTTTATTTTGTCCATAATCGTGTTGTCTCCCATGTTGGATTGTTTTGATTATAGCACATCCAATCTGTTCATGCGCGTAGAATTATGGTATAATTATCCTGCTCATTTAATAATTGATTTTGGAGAAAAACATGCGGATTCTCAATGCTCAAACGTTGGCCGAACACGGCAATAAAAAAGGACGTGCGGATGTGGTGGCGATGCTGGAAGCGGGCATGAGCCTGGTCGACCCGTATATCGGCGTTCAAAAGCTGATGCGGCGTGACGGCGCCATGCTGTATATCGATGGCACCATGTTCGAACTGGCTGAGGATCCGCACAGCGGGCCGATGGAACTGGACCTTTCTTCTTTCAGGCGCGTGATTGTGATCGGCGCGGCCAAAGGCGTGCAGCGCTGCGCGCTGGGGCTGGAAGAAGTGTTGGGCGAATATCTGACCGGTGGCCACGTGATCGGCAAGCATGGCGATGGAATCCTGTGCAAAAAACTGGGCGTAACACTGGCTAACCATCCCACACCGGATGATTGCGGTGTAGAAGGCTGTAAAAAGATTTATGAGTGGATCAAAGATGTCACGGAACAAGACCTTGTGATCACCGTGATGGGCAGCGGCGTTTCTTCACTGCTCACCTGGCCCGTGGAAGGGATCACGGTGGAAGAAGTGCGGGATATGACGTATATGATGCAGATCGAAAAAGGGGCGCTTACCCGCGACCTGAATGCGATCCGCAGCCATATTGACAGGTTCAAGGGCGGCAAAATATCCCGGCTGCTCAAGGGCGCAACGGTGATCCACCTGGCCACGAACGACCTTGGCGGCACGGCAAACGAAACTTCGGGCATTCGGCAAAGCTATGGCGACCTGCTCCGAGACAATATCTTCCTTGCCTCGCTGCCTGATCAGTATACGTTTGCCGATGCGTGGGCGGCGCTGGATAAATATGATGCATGGGACAGGCTGCCTGCATCCATCCGTGCGTTCCTGCAAAAAGCAGACCCGGCGGAAGAAACCATGAAGCCGGAAGAATATGAAACGCTGAACGCCCGCTTGTTTGCCCTTACGCCGAAGATGACGATGGTGTATCCCGCGGTGCGCAAAAAGGCGGAAGAGCTTGGATACACGCCTTATATGCTGGGCGAGTATATCGGTGCGGAAGCGGCGGAAGCGGGCAAAGTGCTGGCCTGCATCGCGCAGAATGTGCACAACCTTAACGAGCCGGTGAAAAGGCCGTGCGTGCTCATTTCCAGCGGGGAACTGATTGTTACCGTGGGCAATGAAAAAGGGGTCGGCGGGCGCAATCAGGAGTTTTGTGTGGCGGCGGCCCAAAAGATCGCCGGTTATGATAAAATCATTATCGGCGCCGTTGATACGGACGGAACGGATGGGCCGGGCGGGCTGACCGCTCCGGGCGCGCCCAATTGCCTGGCCGGTGCCGTGATTGACGGCTACACGGTACAGGAAGCGAAGGAAAAGGGCGTGGATCTGGCGGCTGCTTTAAAAACGCATGGCGTCAGCGAGCCGCTGTGGCAGCTGGATTGCGGCGTGAGCGCAACGCAAAGCATCAGCGCACTGGACCTGCGCGTGATTGCGATTATGGAGTAAACACAACTTCGCCTTGCAATCCGCCTGCCTCCGTGCTACAATGAAGCGCGCTATGGGCATTATGCACAGGCAAACAATTGAATAAGTATTCCTGCAGGGTTTTTCGGCCTGGCCAAAGACTTTGCCTGAATTATACGGAGCGGTATCGAAGTGGTCATAACGGGGCGCACTCGAAATGCGTTTGGGCCGAAAGCCCACGTGGGTTCGAATCCCACCCGCTCCGCCAGCCGCAGCAGCGGCAGAGAATATTGCCCATCATGTTTTTGATGGGCGATATTTTTATGCGCAAAAATTGGCGGTTTGGTTCCTTTGACCTTGTTTCAAAGTACACATAACAAATTGGGAAATTGAAGGGAACAGCTGATTGAGCACCGAATTTCGAACGCGGTTTTGGTGTTTTGGGAACAAACGGCGGCCAAAAATGCAGGGAAAAGGGAACAAATATGCAAAATCGAGATGGAAAAAGCAGTAATAAAGCTGCTTTTGATTGACAGGGGAAACCCAATGTGCTATAAGTTATAAGAAATACTTATTGTCGGGGATTGCCCTTCAAGAGCGACTGGGGACGAGGTAATGAATTCAAAATTTGCAGGTTACATTGGGAAGAGACTGCTCTTGGCAATTGTGACGATCATGCTGGTTATTGCAATAACCTTTTTTGCGATGCATGCCATTCCGGCCAGCCCATTCAGCTCCGAAAAAGCGAAATCCGACGCTGTTATCAAAGCGTTGGAAGCGAAGTACGGATTTGACAAGCCCGTTATCGTACAGTTTTTCAATTACTTGAAAAACATTATGAAACTGGATTTTGGCCTGTCGACCGCCTGGGTCGGCAGCACGGTGTTTGGGCTGATTAAGAATGGCTTTGCTTATTCGGCAAAGATAGGCTTATCGGCAGCATTGCTGGCGATCGTTACGGGTGTTGTCTTGGGTTCTTGGGCTGCACTGCGGCGCGGAAAATGGGTTGACAAAATCATTCAGGTAGGCACTACGGCGTTGGTTGCCATGCCGTCGTTTGTTATGGCCACCATTTTGCTGCTTGTTATCGGCCTGAAGCTTAAATGGCTGCCTACGCTGGCCAGTCAGCCGGGCGGCTTGGTGCTCCCGGTGATCTCGCTGAGTCTGTATCCGATGGCGTATATCACCAGGCTTACCAGATCGAGTATGCTGGATGTTCTGGGCCAGGATTATATCCGTACGGCCAGGGCAAAAGGCCTGAGCAACGGCAAGGTCATCTTCAAACACGCGCTGAAAAACGCGCTCAGCCCGGTTATCACGTATGCCGGCCCCATGATGGCGTATATCCTGACGGGCAGCATGGTTGTTGAGAATATTTTCTCGGTGCCGGGCCTGGGCAGGCTGTTTGTTAACAGCATGCTGCGCACGGACTATATGATGATCATGGGCGTAACGATATTCCTGGCGATCATGATTATTATGATGAACTTTATCAGCGATATTCTGTATAAGGTTATTGATCCCAGAATCGATTTCAGCTAAGGAGGAGGACGAAAAGATGAGTGAAGAAACAAAAGTCAAGAAAAAAGCTTTTTCTTTTCATACGAATCCGAACATGTTTGAAAAAGCATCTGAAGAGGAAAAAGCCCAACAGGTCCATATGCGTGAATCCGTTTCGTTTATGCGTGACGCGATGCGCCGCCTGCGTAAGAACAAGATTGCGATGATAAGCCTTTGCATTATTATCCTGATCTCGCTGATCGTTTTCATCGTGCCGAATTTTTATCCTTATAACTATTCGGAACAGGACCTGTCCAGACAGTATCTGGATCCGTTTGAGTATTCCGAAACGGAAAAAGCCCGCATGGCAGACGGCGAGAAGATATTCCCGCATATTATGGGCACCGATGCGCTGGGGCGTGACTATGCGATCCGTGTTATCTACGGCGCGCGTATCTCAATGCTGGTCGGCCTCATTGCGGCCATCATCGTTACCATCATCGGCATCTGCTATGGTTCGCTCTCGGGTTATTTCGGCGGCAAGGTAGACTTGATCATGATGCGCATTGTAGACGTGATCTATTCGCTGCCTGACGTTTTGATCATCATTTTGCTGTCCGTGGTTATCCGTGAATGGGTAAGCACGTCGACGAGCATGCTTGTGAGCAGGCTTGGCTCCGGCATGATCAGTATCTTCATCGTGTTCGGCCTGCTTTACTGGGTTGGCATGGCGCGCCAGGTGCGCGGCCAGATTCTGTCGCTCAAAGAGCAGGAATATGTGTTGGCTGCCCGTGCCATGGGCGCCAAATCCTCTCATGTGATCCTTAAACACATGATCCCGAACTGTATCTCTGTTATCATCATCACGGCGGCGATGCAGATCCCGAGCGCCATCTTCACGGAAAGCTTCCTGTCCTTCCTGGGCCTGGGTGTGAACATGCCGATGCCGTCTCTGGGTTCGCTTGCTGCTGATGCGCGAATGGGCTTGCAGTCGTATCCCAACCTGCTGATTTTCCCGGCAGCTATGATCTTCCTGATCGTGCTTTCTTTCAACCTGCTGGGCAACGGCCTCAGGGATGCGTTCGATCCCAAGCTCAGATCGTAAAGGAGGGGGAGAGCGATGGCAATTCTTGAAGTCAAAGACCTGAGAACCTCTTTCTTTACGGAAGCGGGCGAAGTTAAAGCTGTTGATGGGGTTTCCTTCAACCTGGATACCGGCAAAGTGCTGGGCATCGTTGGCGAATCCGGCAGCGGCAAAAGTGTAACCGCTTATTCCATCCTGCAGATCCTCACGCCTCCCGGCAGAGTGATCGGCGGCAGCGTTAAGCTGCACGGGCAGGAACTGATCGGCAGCACGGAAGAAGAAATGCGCAAGATCCGCGGCAATAAGATCAGCATCATTTTCCAGGATCCCATGTCCAGCCTTACCCCGGTGTATACCATCGGCAACCAGCTGATGGAAGCCATCCGGCTGCACACGGGCCGCGATAAAGAGCAGGCAAGGGCCCGCGCGATTGAGATGCTTGAGCTTGTCGGCATCAATGAACCGGAACGCCGCATCAAACAGTATCCGTTCGAGCTCAGCGGCGGCATGCGTCAGCGCGTGATGATTGCAATGGCGCTCGCTTGCGAGCCTGACATTCTGATTGCGGACGAACCGACCACGGCGTTGGACGTTACCATTCAGGCACAGATCCTGGATCTTATGAAGGACCTGCAGAAAAAGCTTGGCATGGCGATCATCATGATCACGCATGACCTGGGCGTTATTGCCAGCATGTGCGATGAAGTGATCGTTATGTATGCGGGCAAAATTGCAGAACGCGGCACGGCGGACCAGATTTTCTACCGCCCGCATCATGAATACACCAAGGGCCTGATTCGGTCCATCCCGAACATTGAGAATGACGAAAAAGAGCGCCTGGTTCCCATCGAAGGTTCTCCGGTAGACATGCTGAACATGCCGCCGGGCTGTTCCTTTGCACCGCGTTGTTCGGCAGCAATGAAGATTTGTCTTGAGCAGAAACCGGAAGAATTAAAGGTTGGCGAAAACCATATGTCTGCATGCTGGATGAATATCAAACGCGGCATTGAACTTGAGGCCATTCAAACCGATGAGGAAGGCAACATTTTAAGCATTGATCTGGATAAGGAGGGCAAAAGCGAATGACGCAGAATCCGAATTTGGAGCAGCAGTCTGCCCCCTTGGTGCAAGTTAAGAACTTAAAAAAATATTTTCCCATTAACACCGGGTTTATGAAAACGACCCAGCTCAAAGCGGTTGATGATGTGTCGTTCAGCATCTCCCGCGGTGAAACGTTGGGTCTGGTTGGCGAATCCGGCTGCGGCAAAACAACGGTTGGCCGCACGCTGCTGCACCTGTATACGCCCACTGATGGCGAAGTGATCTTCAACGGCGTTAAGATCAAAGACAAGGAATCGCTCATGAATCTGCGTAAAAAAGCGCAGATCGTGTTCCAGGATCCGTATTCGTCTTTGAATCCGCGTATGACCGTTGGCGATATCATTGCTGAGCCGCTGGATGTGCACAAAATGTATACGTCCAAAGCGGAACGGCAAGAGCGTATCAATGAGCTGCTGAGCACTGTTGGCCTGAGCAGTGAACAGGCAACGCGCTATGCGCATGAATTCAGCGGCGGTCAGCGTCAGCGCATCGGCATTGCACGTGCGCTTGCCTCCAACCCTGACTTCATTGTGTGTGACGAGTCGGTTTCCGCGCTTGACGTGTCCATCCAGGCGCAGATCATCAACATGTTTGAAGACCTGCAGAACCAGCTGGGGCTGACGTATCTGTTCATCGCACATGATCTTTCCGTTGTTAAACACATTTCTCAGCGGATCGCGGTCATGTATCTTGGCCGCATGGTTGAGCTTGCGCCGGCGAATGAGCTGTATCGCCACCCACAGCATCCGTACACGATCTCGCTGCTGTCTGCTGTGCCGATCCCCGATCCGGAAGAAGCACGCAAAGCAAAGCGAATTGTGATTGAGGGCGATGTGCCCAGCCCGCTGCATATGCCGTCCGGCTGTCCGTTCAGAACACGCTGCCCGCGTGCCACGGAGAAATGTGCACAGGAGCGGCCCGAGTTCCGAGAGATCAGCCCGGGGCATTGGACGGCCTGTCATCACGTGTAATATAAAATATACATGGCTTCACCAGATAATTTCATAGAAATTATTGACGTTTTCGCGTGAAGCCATTATAATTTAGTCAATATTTTTAGCATGCCACAAGTATGCTAATTGAGGAAAATCTCAAGAAGGAGAAAGAGAGAAATGAAAAAATTTATCACTCTCATGCTGGTTGCTCTTCTGGCGCTGACGGCTGTTGTTGGCTGCGGCGGCGGCGCTTCCCAGCAGGAACAGATCGTCTCCGTTTATTACGGCGGCGGCACTCCGTTGTCCATTGACCCTGCTTTGAACAGCGCTTCCAGCGGCAGCAATGTGTTGAAACTTGCGCATGCCGGTTTGATGGGCTATCAGTGGGTCGACGGCAAAGCCGAGCTCAAACCCGAACTGGCTGCTGACTACAAGGTTAACGAGGATGGCACCGAATACGTGTTCACCCTTCGTGAAGGCCTGAAATGGTCTGACGGCGCTGACTTCAAAGCCAGCCAGGTCGTGTGGTCCTGGAACCGCGCTGCTTCTGACGAGCTGGGCGCTGACTATGGCTACATGTTCAGCATCATCGACGGTTATGGCACTGGCAAACTGAATGCTGTGGCTGATGACGAAGCCGGCACGATCACTGTTAAACTTGCCAACCGCGCGAATTACTTCCTCGAGCTTTGTGCGTTCCCCACCTACTATCCGGTCCGTGAAGACCTGGTGGACAACGACGGCGTGTGGGCCACCCAGCCTGAAAAATATGTCGGCATGGGCGCCTTCAAGATGTCCGAATACAAAGTTGACGACGTGATCAAATTCGTGAAAAACGAAAACTACTGGAATGCTGACTCCGTCAAACTCGAAGGCGTGAACTGCTACCTGTCCGAAGACAACGTGGCTATCCTGACCGCTTACGAAAATGACACCGCTCAGTTCATCAACTCCATCGATCCGACCGAATACGATCGTCTTACCGAAACCTATGGCGAAGAACTCCAGTTTGGTGACTACATTGGCACCTACTATGTTCTGTTCAACGTTCATAAAGATATTTCTCCCAAAGGCAAACAGCTGACCGTTGGTGAGCAGTCCAAAGCTCGCTTCGCGATCGGCCAGTTGGTTGACAGAGAAGTCCTCGTTAAAGACGTTACCAAAGGCGGCCAGGCTGCTGCTACCGGTTTCTATCCGGCCGGCCTTTCTGACGGTCTGAACCTCGACGTCCGTGCTGCTGAAGGCTATGGCGCTTGGTATACCGACACTCATACTCCGTCTGACGAAAACGCCAAATACACCAAAGATCAGGTTGCGGCTGTCAATGCCCTTATCGAACTTGGTTATGCTTATGAAGGCTCCATCGCCGAAGGCAATGTGAAGTTCACCGACTTCCCGTCCATCGACTTCGCTTTCAACAACAGCGGCGCCAACGCCCTGATCATTCAGTACATCCAGGAAACCTGGAACAGCTTTGGTATCCCCAGCACGATCAACACCGAAGCTTGGGCCACCCTGCAGGTCAAACTGAAGAATGGTGACGCCGAAGCCGCTCGTATGGGCTGGATCGCTGACTTCAACGATACCATCAACTTCCTCGAGATCTTCATCTCCGAGTCCGGCAACAACTATCCGCGTCTGGGCCTTGGCATTGGCGACTACACGAAAGCCACTGCGGTGACCAAAGATGCCGGTGTTGGCGCTTACTGGGGCTTCGAATCCAACCAGACTTGGGAAGAAGCGTATGATGCGCTCGTCGATCAGGTCAAAGCTGAATCCGATCCCGCCAAACGTGCTGCGCTGAGTGCTGAAGCCGAGAAAGTCCTGATGGCTTCCGGCGGCGTTGCTCCTCTGTACTTCTACACCAACCCCTACATGCTCAAAGGCAATGTTCAGGACGTCATCATGCTGGTCACCGGCGATGTCATCTGGAACTATGCTTACCTGAAATAAGGGTTGAAAAACACAAAATAACCGCGCAGCGCTAAACTGCCGGTATAAAAGAGAGGGAGGCAAATGCCTCCCTCTTTTTTGCGTTTAGATTATCGACAGGGATTCCATTTATTTATCAGTTGCTCATCTTTTTTGTAGAAATATAGAAACAACTGTGCTATAATATGCGTGCTTAAGCAAATGCTTTAGCATATGTGATCTTTTATCGCGATTGCTTTAAGAGCATTATGGCATGATGCTCTTATGATAGGTGCATAATCTGCGCCTCAATATCGGCTGGTCTTGAGAGAGTCCCTATCTTTAATTTCAACTCATTTGGCTTTTCCGCTTTGTGATACTTGTTCAATTTCAAAATAGGGTCTCTCTCCTATAAAATGCGCATCAGGCGCTTTTTTTATTTTTGCAAAAAGGATCAAAACTTTGCCGCACAGTGCGTTTCCCTTGCCGTGGAAAAACACGATATGATATAATCCATATGATTCGGTAGGTATATAGTATGTATTTTTCTTATGGTGAAACAGAACTTTCGGTTCTAAAAAGTTGTGATGTTCGCATGGCGGCTGCGATTGAGGAAATTGGCATCATCAAGCGCAAAATGGTACCGGATCTTTTCACGGCCATGGTTCATTCAATCATAAGCCAGCAAATATCAAACAAAGCAAGAGACACGATCTGGGGCAGATTGCGCCTTCTCGCTGAGGGCGTGATTACGCCTGAGCGGATTTTGAACCTGAGTGAGGAGAAGATCCGTTCCTGTGGCATAAGCGCGCGCAAAGCGGCAAATATTGTGTTTGCGGCAAAAGCAATTCTATCTGAAGAACTGCAAGTTGAAAAATTGGCGCAGCAAAACGATCAATCAGTGATAGCCACGCTTTCGGCGCTGCCTGGTATCGGTGTATGGACGGCGGAAATGCTGCTGCTGTTTTCGCTGGGAAGGCCCAATATCCTAAGCTATGGAGACGCCGGAATACAGCGAGGCCTGCGTATATTATTCAATGAAACTGTGATCGATAAGAAAGTGTTTGAGTATTACAAACAGAAGTTTTCGCCCTATGGGAGTGTTGCTTCTCTGTATTTATGGGAGATCGTAAGCAGAAAAAAGGAGGAAATGAAGTGAATCATCCTGTTTTAATGGCGGGACTGGGCACTGGTTTTACATTTTTAATGACAGCTGCCGGTGCAGGCATGGTGTTCTTTATGAAAAAGAACATGTCCGATAATTTTCAGCGTGTTTTTCTTGGCTTTGCAGCCGGCGTTATGATTGCTGCCTCTGTATGGTCGCTGTTGATTCCGGCCATTGAAAGGGCGGAAGCATTGGGCCAGATCGGCTGGATCCCGGCTGCAGGCGGTTTTTTGCTGGGTGCAGCGTTCCTGCTTTTGCTGGACAGAATCATACCGCATCTGCATATCGGCAGCGATGTGCCGGAAGGCATGCGCAGTGCCAGTAAGCGCACAACCATGCTGGTTTCGGCTGTAACGCTGCATAATATCCCGGAAGGGATGGCGGTGGGCCTTGCGTTTGCACTGGCCGCGGGGGAAGGGAATTATGCCGCCGCGTTTGCGCTTGCACTGGGAATGGGGTTTCAAAACTTTCCGGAAGGCGCTGCGATCGCGCTGCCGCTTGCCAAAGAAAGCGGCTCTAAATGGAAAGCGTTTCTGATGGGCTCATTTTCCGGCGTGGTAGAGCCTGTGTTTGGTGTGTTTGCGGTGCTGGTGGCCGGATCGATCACACCCATTGTGCCGTGGTTTTTGGCGTTTGCCGCAGGTGCGATGATTTATGTGGTCGTGGAAGAACTGATCCCGGAAGCAAACCTTGGCGAACACAACCATGGCGGCACTTTAGGTGTGCTGGCGGGCTTTGTGCTGATGATGATCTTGGATGTTGCCTTGGGATAAACTGTCAGGTACGATCAACCTGTTATTTGGGCTGATCCAGCAGCATACCATAAATGGTATTGCCCGGGGTTTGCAAAAACCGCCTGCCATACAACTACGGAGAAAGATTGAAGTGTATGAAAAAAGGCCGTGTGTCAAACGCCACGGCCTTTATTTATGCAATGGGGATTTACTGTTAACGGAGCCGGTCACACGATCTCTGCCCATTCGGCCTGCTTGAAACCAACCAGCACCTTGTTGTCCAACACTGCAAGCGGGCGTTTTACCAGCATGCCATCGCTGGCCAGCAGGGCATATTGCTCGTCTTCAGACATGGAGGGCAACTTGTCCTTAAGGCCAAGAGATTTATAAAGCAAACCACTGGTGTTGAAAAATCGCTTCAGCGGCAGGCCGCTAAGCTTATGCCAGGCGCGCAGCTCGGCCTCTGTCGGCCGCTCGCCCTTTATATCGCGCTGTGTATACGCAGCGCCTTTTTCATTGAGAAACGAAAGCGCCTTTTGGCACGTGCTGCATTTTTGATAGCAAATGATCAACATTATTTTTCCTCCTTTCTGCGTTTTCTGCGCCGTATACTGCGTACAATTAAAACAACGATCAGCACAACCAAGATCAGCACGCCCAGTACCACGGCCATGGCAAGCTTCATGATATGGTTGGGTTTACTGAAAAACACAGCAAACCCTTTTTCTGTTTGCTCGATTTTGCGGCCGGTTGGTGCAGCATAAGTTTCGCTGATTACACCCATTTCAGACAGATAATCGGCAAGGGCTGTCCATTCTTTAATTTCTGTGCCATTTTCATTGTAAAGGATACACGCATCAAAATCCGTAATGGGGGTGCCGTTGGCGTCCTTGGGTACGACTGAGAGCAGACCAAACGATTTTGCTTCCACGGAAGAAAGCATCTGTGCGCAATACAGCCCGCAGGTAACGCGATACAGCCGATCGTTTTCAATCTCCAAACGCTGGCCGTTTTCATCCTGCAGCCACACATCTGTTACGCGGTTGAAGAACAGGCGGTTGTTGTTATAGGTATAATAGAGTCCGCTGGTATATAGCTGAGCAACGTTCATAATGCGGGAAACGGACACATCGATCTCTGCCACGGTTTTCAACTCTGCGCCCGTTATATAAGCGCTGACAAGCGGATAACCGCTCAGCCCATCAACCCCAACGCCTAAAGAACTCACGTTATACACATCCACAAGCGTAATATCGCCCTTGGAGAAGCTGCCGCGCACCAGGCCGCAAGCTGTCAGCGCCACGGAGAACGGCGATTCCCCCGGCTGCACAGAATTTTGCGCCGCCCGCATATAGCTGTCTGCGATTAGGTTGCCCAGCGGGTCTTCATACAGCTCACTGCCGAACTCTGCAATGGGCGTAAAGTCATAGGGCGATTGAGCAATCACATCGTTAAAACCATATTCGTATTGGCTCAGATAAACTTCGCCAACCTCTATTTTGAGCGCCTCGATCGCGTTGTCGATCTCAGGATCAATCGGGATATCTTCGGTGATCGGCGTTAAACTGTATGAGGTTACAGCCCACCGGCCGTTTTCTTTTTGAACAAAATCGGCTGTCCCAAAATACTGCCCGTATTCACCGCCGGAAAGAATGTGCGTATCGCCAACGGTAACGGGTGAAAACTTGGCTATGTGCGCATGCCCGCTCACAATCACATCGATCTGGGGAACCGCCTTTGCCAGCTTTTCATCCTCGCTTTCGTCAGGGTCATCATCAAGGCCGCTGTGCGACAGACAAACGATCATATCCACAGCTTCTTTTGCCTGAATTTCTGCAACGGTATCCTTAGCCGACTGGATCATGTCCGCCATGACAAACTCTGTTGCGGGGGTGTAACTGTAGCTTTTTTCGCCCATAAGGCCGAACACTGCCATTTTAACACCGTCATGCTCGAGCACAACATACGGACGCACGCCGGCAAGCTCCAGCGCAATCTGCTCCTCTTCGGTTGCCGGCACGAGGTTGGCGCTAACGATCAGTGGAATATCGGGGTGCGCTTGCGCCGCTTCAAGCATTTTAAACAGGCCTTCATCTCTAAAATCAAACTCATGGTTTCCTAACGTAGTAGCTTCAATACCCAACTGGCCCATAAGATACAGCTCACCCGCTCGGGCGGTGTAAATGCTCTGCAGCAGCGTGCCCATTGAAAAATCGCCCGCGTCCAGCACAAACACCGCGTCTTTTTCAGCTTTTAAAGCATCCAGAATGGTTTTTCTGCGGGAAAAGCCGCCAACTGTTTGTATTCGGCCGTCGAGCACTGTTTCATACGGTTCCATATAGGAATGCAGATCAGCCGAAAAAGCAATGGTAACAGACTTGGGTTCACCCTGTTCTGCCGCGACAGGCGTGCAGAGAAGAATGGTTAACAAAGCCAAACATACACAAAATAATCTTTTCATGGTTTCCTCAGCATCTCAGTACGATTTTGAAACTATTATATCATATTAAAACAAAAGAAAAACAACGGTGCAGACAAGAAAAGAGTTGAAAGTTAATCGATTAACGTATATGATAGATAGCATTGAAAGTATTAATTGTTTGTTTTAGGAGAGTAATATGGCAGAAAACAGGAAATTACAAACAACATTTGATGAACGGCAGGATTTGACGCGGGGCCCTATTTTGAAAAAGATGGTGATGTTTGCGCTCCCAATGATCCTGTCGAACTTGGTATTTCAGTGTTATAACGCGGCGGACTCGGCGATCGTGGGCAACTTTGTCGGCTCCGATGCGCTGGCGGCCGTCAGCGCCAGCAACCCGATCATGATGCTTTTTAACGCTTTGTTTTTTGGCCTATCAATCGGAACGGGCATTGTGGTTGCGCAGAATTTTGGCGCCAATCGATTGGAAGATTTGCGCAAAGCGATCAACAGCTCGGCATTGATGGGCATAATTGTGGGCACTTTTATCATCATTGCCGGTTCTATAACGGCGCGTCCCCTGCTCAATCTGCTGAAGACACCGGCAAACATCATTGAAGGTTCGAACATATATCTGTCTGTGATCTATTTTGGTATGCTGAGCAACACGCTTTATCAGATCGGCGCCGGTATCCTGCGCGCTATGGGGGATTCCCGTACACCGCTGTATTTTCTTTGTATCAGCGCGATGAGCAATGTGGTGCTGGATCTGTTGTTTGTGGCGGTGCTGAACATGGGTGTTATGGGTGCGGCGCTTGCCACCATCTTGACGCAAACACTTTCTGCCATTATGGTGCTTTTCCGCATCAACAGCGGCAAATACCCCATCTGCATTGAATGGAAACACCTGTCGGTGGATCGAAACGCAGCCCGGATGATCATTCGCCTGGGCGTGCCGAGCGCCATTCAAAACGCATCCATGTCTTTGGGCGCCGTGTTTATCCAGTCCTTTGCCAACAAGTTTGGCTCCGCTTTCATTGCAGCCAACAGCGTTGTGCAGAAAACAGACGGGTTTATGATTCTGCCCATGTTGGGATACGGCGGTGCGCTTACGACCTTTGTGGGGCAGAACATGGGCGCCGGCCGAGCCGACCGCGCTAAAAAAGGCATCGTTTTGAGCTTTTTGATCATCCTGATATACGGGATATTACTGGGCACCTTCCTGTGGTTCTTCGGCTCCGGTATCATGCGCATTTTCACGCAGGATATGGCTGTGCTTTCCATCAGCACGGTTGGCATTCGCATCCTTGCGTTCTTCTATCTGTTCATGGGCATGAACCAGTCGCTGACCGGTGCCATGCGCGGTGCGGGTGCTGCGGTGGCCCCGATGATGATCACCATCATCAGTCAATTCATGCGTATCCCGGTAGCATATTTTATCGCCGTTGTGCCGATGAATCCGTTTGGTTTGTTCTGGTCCATGGCGTTCTCGGTACTTGCCAATTTCCTTATGGGCCTGGGATACTTTAAGTTTGGCAACTGGCAGAAGAAAACGGTGGTGCAGCCATCGCCGGATACACCGGTATTTGATGAATAATAAAAAAGAGCAGACAGATCGTCTGCTCTTTTTTATTCCAGTGTAACGGTTATTTTGTGCGGCAGGCACACGATCGATTGGCCGAGCGGCCGGGAAGCTGCATTCTCAGCATCCACGGGGCCTTGCAGAACGCATAGCTTATCCGGGCAATCGGCTTGGGCAATATAAGCTTGCTCATCCCGGATCACAAGCAGATTCGTGCCTCCTTCGCCCGTAAGCAGCAGTTCAGTATTTTTTTCAAGCGGCAGGGTATAGGCGATCTCGCCGTTTATTCGAACAACGACCGTGCTGAACGCCGTTTTTCGGGGCCACAGCAGGTATGCCGATATAAGAACAAGCAGCACAAGCAGCAGGATCCAACTCTTTTTCCGATTCAATGCAGCCCCTCCTTTCAGGTTTTATTGTAACGGCCAAATTCCAAAAAGAAAAGGGTGCATAGATGATAAAATTGCTGTATAATGTTTGCATATCAAGTTTTTGAAAGAGGCAGTTTGCATGAAAGAGACATTGAACTTGGGCGCACGGCTGCTCATTATTTGTATTGTGGCAGGCCTGTGCCTGGCGGGAACGTATGCATTTACAAAGCCTGAGATCGAAAGGCAGGAAAAGGAAGCGCTGATCCGGGTATACAAAGAGTTTTTCCCGGCCGTTTCGGAGTTTAACGAAGTGCCGCTGACGGATAATGAAAACACACCCACAGTGCAGACGGTGACCAAAATGACCGCGGAAGACGGCAGCCTGCTTGGCTATTGCTTAGGGTGCAGCGCAAAAGGCTATAAAGGCGCCATTGCGCTTACCGTTGCCTTTGATGCGCAGGGGAACCTGTTGGGCGTTCGAATCGGTTCGCATGGTGAAACGGCCAGCCTGGGTGCCAGAATCAGTGAAGAATGGTTTTACAGCCAGTATACGGGAAAAACCTTGCCTGTAGAGCTGAAAACGGATATCGAAGCGATCACGGGGGCAACCATCTCCAGCCGCGCCGTGACGGACGCTGTGAATGAAGCCGGCGTTTACGCAGCCACATTATCCTATTAACTGTAAGGCGGGATGGTACGATCCCGCCTCTTAAAAAGATGAAAACCAGGGGGAACTAACACAATGGAAAAACCGATTATTGGCGTAACCATGGGCGATCCGGCAGGCATTGGCCCGGAGATCGTT
Organism: Clostridia bacterium; assembly: GCA_017439715.1. Taxonomy (GTDB): domain Bacteria; phylum Bacillota; class Clostridia; order Christensenellales; family QAND01; genus RGIG3178. The sequence continues at coordinate 61,899 of JAFSIR010000009.1, forward strand.
GCAAAATCCTTTAACGAACAGAGCGTTTACGATGTGTGCCGTCCTGTTGTGGTTGGCGATGCCGCCACGATGGAATGGGCCTGCCAGGTATGCGGCCTTGACCTTAAAGTGAATGTGATCGATAAACCGGCGGACGGCAAATATGAGCTGGGCACGATCGACGTGATCGACCTTAAAAATGTGGATAGAAACGAGCTTCTCGTTGGCGAGATCAGTGCCCATGCCGGCGCCGCTGCGTATGCTTATATTGAAAAAAGCGTGTATTTGGCGCTGGATCGCGAGATCGATGCGATTGCTACCACGCCGATTAATAAAGAATCCTTTGCGGCGGCCAAGGTTCCGTTTATCGGGCACACTGAAGTGCTCGCCGGGCTTACCAACACGCCCGACCCGTTGACGATGTTTGAAGTACACGGCATGCGCGTGTTCTTCCTGACGCGCCACGTTTCTCTTTCCCGCGCCTGTGAACTGGTGACTAAAGAACGTTTGGTTGACTATATTGATCGCTGCACAGAAGCGCTGCGCCGCTTGGGCGTGAACGACGGAACGATGGCTGTGGCCGGCCTGAACCCGCATAGCGGCGAACACGGCCTGTTTGGAAACGAAGAAGTGGAGCAGATCGAACCGGCGATCAAAGAAGCCCGCGAAAAAGGCTTTGATGTTGTGGGCCCCGTGAGCGCTGACTCCGTGTTCCACCTTGCACTGCAGGGCCGGTACAATTCCGTTCTGTCCCTGTATCACGATCAGGGCCATATCGCTACCAAAACACTTGATTTTGAGCGCACAATCGCCATCACTAACTCGCTGCCCTTCCTGCGCACGAGCGTTGACCACGGCACGGCGCTTGATATCGCCGGCAAAGGCATTGCCAGCGCGCTGAGTATGACGGAAGCGATCCTGCTTGCGGCAAAATACGCGCCCAATTTTATCAACATGCCTGTGAAATAAACAAAAAAAGAAAGCTTCCGGGCCGATTGGCTCGGAAGCTTTTTTTATTGCAGTTGTTTAGCCGCGCAGCATTTTGCCGGGTGTGCGCCCGGTAAATGCACCGTTTTCGATCACTGGCACACCGGATACGAACACGTGCTCGATCCCGCCCGGATAACACCGGGGCTCAAGATACGATGTGTTATCGCACACAGTTTCCGCATCGAACACGGTGATATCAGCTTTAAGGCCGGGGCGCAGCAGGCCGCGATCCGCAAGGTTGAACCGGCGGGCAGGGAAGGATGTCATCTTCCGCACCGCTTCTTCCAGGGATACCATGCCCGGCTGTGTGCGCACCAACTCAAGGATGCGGGCAAACGTGCCGTAAAGCCGCGGATGCGGCAGCCCGTTTACCAGATACATGGAATCGGAAGCAACAAAAGTGTAGGGCTGGCGGTAGATCTTCAGCACATCCTCAAGATACATATAATGAGCGAAGATCACCATCGTGCCATTGTTTTGGTTCAGCAGCTCCAGCGCCGCATCGTCCGGTGCAAGGCCCATCATCTCGGCTGCCTGCGCAATGGTTTTGCCGCAGAACTGCTTGCAATTCGGATCATCCACCGTTGCGATCTGGATCTGATCCCAACCCACAGTGTGAAGATAATTTTCCCAGGTGGGAAAATCATCGTGCATATGCTCTTTAATGGCGCGGCGGGACACAGGATCGCGCAGCAGCGCCAAAGCGCCTTCCACACCGTCGTGCATCACTTCCGGGCCGAGGAACGAGAGCAGCTGTGTCGCCCCTGCCAGATACGGATAGGCATCGGCTGTCACGTCCAGCCCGCGAGCCCGCGCGTTTGCAATGGCGGCCAAAGCGCCATCGATCTGCGCACTGCCGCGCTTATCAATGCCCTTTAAATGCGAGATGTGAAGCGGCACACCCGCCCCTTCAGCAATGGCGATGGCCTGTTCCACGCTTTCCAGCAAACGCATGCCTTCGCCACGGATATGCATCACCAGCGGGCGGCCCGTTCCGCGCAGAACGGAAGCAATCTGAGATAGTTCCCGATCGCTGGAATATCCGTCAGGCAAATACACAAGGCCCACGGAAAAGCCGATCGCGCCACTGTCAACCGCTTCCTGCGCCGTGCGCAGCACCTTTTCCATGCGTTCTCCGGTCAGCGGATCGCTGGTAAACCCGGTAGAAGCGCAGCGGATGGTGCCCGTGCCGGCCATGGCGGCAACATCGTGCGGCAGGCTTACCCCGTCCATAGCGGACAGGTAGGCGCCAAAAGTGGTCCAGTTATACGGCTGGGCGGTGTCGCCCAAATAGGGATCAACGTATGCTTTCCAGCCGGCCGCGTTTTCCGGGCTGACAGGGGCGGCGGACAAACCGCAGTTGCCAACGATCTCAGTTGTAACGCCCTGGCGAACCTTGATATCGTTTACCCCGTTGAAATGCACCACATCGCCATGCGTGTGGATATCCAAAAACCCGGGAGCAACCACTTTGCCTTTGGCGTCGATCACTTGCTTTGCCTGCGCATTGCCCACCATGCCAACGGCGCAAATGCGCCCGTCTTTTACGGCGACATCGCCATAGAACCACGGTGTGCCGGACCCGTCAACGATTCGGCCGTTTTTAATCAGAAGATCAAACATGACGTCTCCTTACACGCTCTTGCCGCGGCCTTTGACTTCCATGATTTTTTCCACTTTGCCGTCACGCACGGCATAGGCAAAATCAAAAATATTAACCGTTGTGCAGCAATGGCCGGAAATGAACAGCACCTGATCGCCCACTTTGAAGATATCTTCGGGGTCATCGATCCGGCAATGTTCTTCGTTCAGCTTAATGAAAAGGTCTTCATGGCCAACGAGGATGGGGTTGCCATTGTCCATGCCGAAGCTCTTCAGGCCCACATCGGCAAAAGCGATGCCGGGGTGCTTGCTCATGATGGTGCCCAGCACGAACTGCGCGTTTTTAAACGGCAAACCAAGCTTGCCATAGCGGCCGTCCATATACAGATAAGAGCCTGCCTGCAGCTCGGTGTAAACATCGCCGCCGCCGGTATACTTATAGGTGCCGGTGCCGCCGCCGGAAATTTCGTTCACGCAAAGGCCGGCTGCGAGCAGCGCATCGCGGAACTCCGCCACGGCCGCATTGGACTCTTTGGCACCTTCACGGCGCACTTCTTCTTCGGGTTTGAGCACGATATGCGCTTCATAGGCCTGGATGCCTTCGAACACAAGGTTGGGGAGCGCTTCGATCAGCTTGGCAAGGGCAACGCCATCTTCAATGGAACGAACACCGCAGCGGTGCGCGCCGCAGTCGTACTCCACCAAACAATACAGCGTGGTGCCGGCGTTTACACAGGCCTGGGACAGGTCACGTGCATTTGCTTCGCTATCCACCGCCACGCACATCCGGGTTTTGCCGGCCAGCTTTGCCAACCGTTCGATCTTGCTCGGCCAAATGACCTGGTTGGCAATCAGCACATTGGGAACGCCCGCTTCGGCCAGCACTTCCGCTTCGCTCAGCTTGGCGCAGGTGATGCCTTTGGCACCGGCTGCGAGCTGCATCAGCGACAGATCGGGCACCTTAACGGTTTTAAAATGCGGGCGCAGTTTGCACTGCTTGTCGGCCAGAAAATCGGCCATGGTGGCAATATTGTGTTCAATCGCTTCCATATCCACCAGCAGGGCCGGCGTTTCAAGTGCAGGAACAGGGATTTTGATCATTATGTTACCTCCTGAGAAGTTTGCTTAGAAACTGAGTTCATCATACCATGCTTTACAGCGCCAAACAATTGAAACTTGCATTTTTGAGTGATATGATAAGAAAAATCAGGAGGATCACAGCTATGCGGGATACAACAAAGGAAATGCTTGCGTTTGTGCGGGAAATGGACAAGATGAAAGGCATTCTGCGCGCCAATATGATGCTGGACGGTTCGCGCCATGAAGACGATGCGCAGCACAGCTGGCACGCGTCGATCATTGCCATGCTGCTTGCGGATGAGGCGGGCCCGGACGTTGATATCGATCGGGCAATCAAAATGCTTTTGGTGCATGACATTGTGGAAGTTGATGCCGGGGATACCTATGCATACGATGAAAAGGGCTATGAGGATAAAGAAGAGCGGGAACAGCGCGCGGCAGACCGCCTGTTTCCCATGGCAGGCCGTGTGGGCGCCATGATGCGCGAACTGTGGGAGGAATTTGAAGCCTGCCAAACGCCGACTGCACAATACGCCGCAGCGATCGATCGGCTGCAGCCGCTGTGGGGCAATTTTTGGGTGGATGGAAAAGTGTGGAAGGAAAACAACATCACGCTTGCCAAAGTGCAAAAACGCAATGAGGTGACCGTTAAAGCGCTGCCTCAGATTTGGCGCGAAACGGAAGAAATGCTGGACGAGGCCCTTGAAAAAGGTTATTTGCTGTAATACAAACGCCCCTGCAGGGGCGTTTTTTTATTGGTTGACAAAGAAAGGAGTCAAGTGTATTATTGTATGTAGTACACTTGAAAGAGGGCGAGGCAGCTATGTGGCAGATTGACCGGCAAAGTAATGTTTCCATATACGATCAGCTGGTTTTGCAGTTGGAGCGGTGGATCGCCGGCGGTATATATCCGCCCGGTGCGCTGCTGCCCAGTGTGCGGCTGTTATCGCAGCAGTTAGGGGTAAACCCCAATACGCTGCAAAAAGCATATGCCGAGCTGGAACGGCGGGGGTATTGTTTTAGTGTGCATGGCAGCGGGCGCTTTGTTAGCCCCGATGCGGCCGCAGCGCTTAACGCAGCACGGCAGGAAAAACTGGAGAAGTTTTATGCCTATGTACATGCGCTCAAAGGCAGCGGGATCTCGGCCGATGCGCTCCATGCGGGGATCGACCAAGTGTTTTTAGGGATCTAGGAGGGAAAAGATGATCAAGGCGAACGGGCTGATCAAGAAATTCGGCCATAAACCGGTGTTGAACGGGTTGAGCTGCACTATTCCCAGCGGTTGTGTGTATGGGTTGGTGGGCAGCAACGGCGCAGGAAAATCCACGCTGCTCAGGCTGTTGGCGGGCGTATATAAGGCGGATGGCGGCACTGTGGAGGTAGACGGCGCGCCTGTATATGAAAACCCGGACGTTAAAGAAAAATGCGTGCTGGTGGCAGACGAATTGTATTTTTTACCGCAGTCAAACATGCTGCGCATGGCGGATCTTTACGCTGCTGCGTATCCCGCGTTTGATCGGGCGCGCTTTAAAACGCTCACAGAAGCATTCCGTCTTGATCCGAAAGCGAATTTGAGCACGTTTTCCAAGGGCATGCGCCGCCAGGCGGCCATTGTGCTGAGCCTGAGCTGCCATGCATCGTATCTGTTTATCGATGAAGCGTTTGACGGCCTGGATCCCGTGATGCGTGCGTTGGTAAAAAAAGCGGTGTATGCGGATATGGCCGAACGCGGTGCAACCACGGTGATCACAAGCCATTCTCTGCGTGAACTGGAGGACACATGTGATCAGTTGGCGCTGCTGCATCAGGGCGGCATCCTGCTTGAAAGTGAAGTAGACAACCTGAAAACCTCGCTGTTTAAGCTGCAGGTTGCGTTCAGGGAGCCGTTTGACAAAACAAAATTCTCGTTCCTGGCGCCGATCGATTATGTGCAGCATGGCTCGGTGGCAACGCTGGTGCTGCGGGGCGACAGGGCGGTGGCGACAACAGCGATGCAGGCGATGGAGCCCATTTTGATAGAAATGCTGCCGCTGACGCTGGAAGAAGTGTTTGTTCATGAAATGCATGTGCTGGGCTATGCGTTTGATGATGTGATTCTGTAACGGAGGGCAGGGAGATGAAGCGAAACAAGATTTTCAGTTTTCGGTTATATCGTGAAGGGCTGCGCCAGCTGCTGCTGCCGGGCACGGTGTGTGCGGCCGTGTGTGCGGTGGCCACGGTGCTGCCCGCCGTTTTAAACTTGCTGGCTGCTGCTAGGAGCATCGTGTACAGGAATCAGCCATCCATCTCGGCGGCAACCCCCGTGCTGTTTTTTCTGGCGTATGCAGGCAGCGTGGCTATGGTGTTTTATGTATTTTCGTTTTTGCGCCGTCGCAGTGCGAGTGATTATTATCACAGCATCCCCGAAACGCGGGTATGCCTGTGCATCAGCTTTTTGGCTGCCGTGCTCACATGGCTGCTCCTGATCATCCTCGGCACGATTTTGCTTACCTATCTATCCAAAGCCTTTGTGGGGCAGGCGCTGAACATTTCATTTATCCCATATCTGATCGGCTATTTCATGGCCGTCAGTGCATTGAGCGTGGGCGCGGCGTTAATAGGCGTTTGCACTTCGGGCACAATGCTTAGCAGTGCAGTCGTTACCGGCCTTGTGGCATGGCTGCCGCGCACGATGCTTATGATCGCAGGGTCTACACTGGCGGAATCTATCCGTTATGGCCAATTCATCACCACGCTGGATCTTGGCCTATTGATGGACCCGACCATGAACGCTTTAACGGGCAGCCTGTTCAGCGGGTTTGCGTTTGAGCGGCTGATGACCTCCTGGCGCACCATTGGATACAGTTTGGCGCTTGCTTTGATAACGATGGCGGTGGGCGTATACCTGTTTAAAAATCGGGCCAGCGAAACGGCGGAGTACCCGGCACGTAACCGTTTTTGGCAGGCGGCGATCCGCTGCCTGCTTACGGCGACAGTGCTGATCGCAGCTGTGGCAATCATGCTCAACGATCCATACGGCTACCAAACAGAAAGCGTTTGGGTGCTGACCATATTATCTGTGCTTGTGTTTTTCATGTATGAGATCATTTCCACCCGGCGGATCAAGGGTTTGTGGCGCATTGCGCCACAGTATATCGTATCTGTGGCGCTGGCCGGGCTGTTCATGCTGGGCACAACGCTGTATGTAAAAACCGAATCGGTGCGTTGCCCGGGCAAAGAGGATATTGTAAGCCTGTCCGTGTTCGATATCAGCAGCGACCGTTATGATTACCAAAAAATGATGACGGATACCATCCGGGTGTCGGATCCGGAGCTGTCAAAAATAGCAGCACAGGCGCTTGAAACACAGCTGAGCGATCCGACATCCGTTAGCACAGGAGGCGATTGGTACCGCATAAACACAAACAGGGGCTCGATGGTACGATACCTTGGGATGGATACGGAAACGCATGCACGGATGACGGAGATTTTCATGCGCGATGATGCCTATCGGGCGGCGTATCGGTCATTGCCGCTGGATAGCGAGATCCGCGTTATCACTGACAGCGACGGGCGGTTCACCGAGCAGGAGTATCGCATGATTTGGGAATCGTTCAAAGCCGAAGCGGCTGCGCTCCCGGATGATATATTCGGCTATGTGTGTGGAGAAATGGGATATGCGGATAAGATCGCAATATCAGAGAAAGAAACGGTGCATCTGGATCAGCCCAGCGAACGGCTTTATGTGTATGGTTATAAAGGCGCGGTGAATTTTAGAGAAGTATATCGCCTTACCATGTGCACACCCAAAACCCTGGCCCTGTATTATCAGATCATGAACGAATACAGCGGCCAAACATGCGCTGAAGTGCTGCGGGTTTTAGCAAAAGAATCGCTGATATATACACAGGGCAGTGATAAATACCCGTCCTATAACATCACCGCGCAGTTTTTCTGCCGGCCCGGAGAAGAGAGGGTTGCCTCTCAGATGGAGATCTATCAGCCGTCAGACTTTATTACCAGAGAAAAAGATATTGAGCTGATCCGGGCACTGTTGGCGCTAAACGGCCCGGTCGATGAAACGAGCGAATGCTTTGTTTGCATCAATGTGCATTCCAATGAGATCCCGGAAGTGCTGATTCCGGAGGATAAAGATGTAAAATGGGGCATGGAGGGGTATCCGCTACGTATGGCTGTTGGAACAACACAGGAGCAGGTAAAAGCGCTGATCGAGCTGTATAAGAGCGAATAATGCGCTGTGCGCCTTGACAGGAAGTCAGTGGCAGACTAAACTGATACAAGCAGGATTATGCTAAATTATTTATATGGGAGAGAACTGAAATGCAGAAAATCGGATTTATCGGCTTGGGCATTATGGGCAAATCTATGGCTGCCAACTTGATGAAAGCCGGATATGAACTTACGGTATATAATCGCACGGCCTCCAAAGGCGATGAGCTTGTTGCCAAAGGCGCCAAACGCGCTCTTACGCCCAAAGAAGCGGCGGAAGGCAATGACGTGATCATCACCATCGTATCCGATACGCCGGATGTGGAGCGCGTGATCTTTGGCGAAAACGGCGCCCTTGAAGGCTGCAAAAAAGGCGCTGTGATCGTGGACATGTCTACGATTAGTGCCAGCGCGACCCGCTCCATGGCGGCGCGGCTGGAAGAAGCCGGCGTTGAAATGATCGATGCCCCTGTCAGCGGCGGGGACACCGGCGCGCGCGAAGGCACGCTGACGATCATGTGCGGCGGCAAAGAAGAAGTGTTTGAATCTATCAAACCCGTGCTGTTCGGCATGGGCAAAAAAGTGACCCTGATGGGCGGCCACGGCGCCGGCCAGGCCACCAAGATGTGCAACCAAACGGCGATCGCGTCCTGCCTGCTGGGCGTTTGCGAATGCATGATGCTTGCCTCCAAAGAAGGCCTTGACTGTGAAAAAGTGGTGGAAGTGCTTTCCGGCGGCGCGGCGCAGTCTGCGCAGATGACCGCTTACGGCAAACGCATGGTCAACCGTGATTACGCGGCCGGCTTCTTCATCGATCTGTTCCAGAAAGACATTCGCCTGGTTATGGAAGCGGTGCGTGAGCACAACCTGTGTTTCCAGGGCCTGAGCACTGTGCAGCAGATGTTCAACGCGGTTCAGGGCATGGAAGGCGGCGGCCAGCTGGGCAGCCAGGGCCTGGCGCTTGCGCTGGAAATGATGTGCGGCACCAAAATGGAGAAATAACAACGCGTTATTGGGGCGGGCGGAGCAAACAGCTCCACCCGCCTTTTTTAAAGGAGAGCGCAGAAGATGGATCAAGCGCAAATCAAACAGGCGATCGGATCAACACAATGCTTTTTGCTGGATATGGACGGAACGGTTTATTTATCCAACCATTTGATCGAGGGGGCGCGCGAGTTTATTCTCGCAGCGCGGTCGTCGGGCCGAAAAGTTTTGTTTTTGACCAATAATTCTTCGCACACGGTGGAGTTTTACCAAAACCGGCTGCTCGGCATGGGCATAGAAACAGAGCCGGCCGAGATCATGACTTCCGGCATTGCCGCGGCGCTGATGCTGCGCCGGGAACACCCGGGTAAACATGTATGGGTGCTGGGGAACGAGGAGTTAAAGGCAGAACTCAAAGCTTGGGGCATCCATGTTTGCGAGGATGAACCGCAGCTTGTGCTGGCTGCGTTTGATAACACGCTGACCTATGAAAAACTTTGCGCAGCATGCAATTATGTGCGCGCCGGCTTGCCGTATATAGCCACGCACCCTGATTTCAACTGCCCGGTGCCTGGGGGCTTTGTGCCTGACCTAGGATCGTTTATGGCGCTGATCGAAGCGTCTACCGGGCGCAAAGCCGATACGGTGATCGGCAAACCGGAAAAAGAGATCGTGATGGCGGCACAAAGCCTCACAGGGCTGCCCCTTGAAAGCATGGCCATGGTGGGCGACCGTTTGTATACCGATATTGCCACCGGTAAAAAGCATGGGCTTCTCAGCGTACTTGTGCTCACGGGCGAGGCTAAGCGGGAAGACATTCCCTTGGCGCAATATGCCCCTGATATTGTGGTGGATCGCTTGGGTGATTTAACGGCATTCTTATAAGAGGTGAGCCTGTTTTGGTGATTGAACCGATCGGCACGATCTTCACCGAGCTTCCGGAGAAATTCGGTGTGCCGCGCCAGAGCGGCCTTGTGGATGCGCTGACAGGACGGATCGTGTTAAAAGAGAATTATCGGCGAAGGGAAGCGTTTAGAGAGCTGGATGGGTTTTCGCATCTGTGGCTGATCTGGGAGTTTTCCAAAGCACCGGAAAAGGAATGGCGCCCCACTGTTCGGCCGCCGCGCTTGGGGGGCAACCGCCGCGTTGGCGTATTTGCATCCCGCTCGCCGTTTCGGCCAAACCGGCTGGGTTTATCCTGCGTTCGTCTGGAGCGGATCGATTTTGATGCGCCCGATGGGCCCGTGCTGTTCGTGTCCGGTATTGATATGACAAACGGAACGCCGATCTATGATATCAAGCCGTATGTGCCGGCAACAGATTGCCGCACAAATGCGGCGGAAGGATATACGGCACAAACAAAAGTTTATGCGATAACGGTAAATTTTCCCCCGGAATTGCTGCAAAAAATCCCGCCCGAAAGGCGGGAAGCGCTGCTGGGCATCCTGGCGCATGATCCACGGCCCGGTTATGCCGGCCAAGCAGAAAAGGAATACGGGCTTTCTTTTGCGGGGTTTGAAGTGGGCTTTACAGTGCAGGGCGATGTGCTCACCGTTACAAGAACCGAACCCAAATAAAAAAGGCGTGCAGCTCAGTGCACGCCTTTTTTGGTTCAGTCAGTATACACGATTTTATCAGTGAAAATTTCCACCGTTGCTTCTTCACGCCACTGTTCAAGCTCTTTTGAGAACAGCGCGTTCTGTGCATTGGAAAGAAGCTCGGCATACAGCGCATCGTGCACCGTATCATACGGCACTGCGCCGGGGGTCAGCTCACCCAAATAATACAGGATATGATATCCGTAATCGGTGGCGATCAACCCGGAGAGCGTGCCGGCTTTTTTCATGGCAAACGTCGCATTAACAAACTCGGGAACATAGCTGCCTTTTTTATGCACGGCGTACCCATCTTTGAGTGTGTTGGAAGCAACATCGTCATTATGCTGCAGCATTACGGCTTCAAAATTGCCGCCGTCTTTGTTCAGCAGGGCGAGAACGGCCTCCGCTTCATCGCGAATGCCGCTGAGCGCTTCCTTGCGCAGTTTGTCTGCCCCGGCATCATCCCCATCGACCCGCAGCGCGTAAATCTCGCTCTGCACCTCGTCAGGCAGAGCGATCAGGATGTGCTTGACCTGGCGATAGCCCTCGGGCACATAAAAGATGGTCACGTTTTCAATATAATCCATCTCAAAAACACTGGGATCGTCTGCATAGATATCCTGCATTTCTGCGATCCGCGCATCATAAGCTTCCTGTAGCGTTGTTTCGGGCACATCAACCTCTTTGACCGTTTCGTTGTACACCTTTTCAAGAATATAGCTCTTGGTGTACACTTCGGTGATGTATTCGCGCGTCAGGGCGTTTTCTGTAAGATACTGGTCAAGCATCTTTTTTATCTGGGCATCCAGCTCCTCTTCGCTATATTCCGTGCCGCTGTTCAGAAGCCCTTGCCTGAATTCGTTATACCAGGTGTCAAACAGCTCATCCACATCTTTGGTGACCTGTTCGGTTTCTTCTTTGGAGAGTGTGGCAACGCCCAATTCCTTGGCCTTATCCAGCTGCACTTTTTCATCAACCAGATAGCTGATGATATAGTCTTTGAGATAAGCCACATAATCCTGATTATCTTCGGATTCAGGATCAGTGATGCCGAACTGGATGCTGTAATAATCAAACATTTCCCGGAACTCGCTGTTTTTTATGCCGGCTCCGTTCACTATGGCGATCACAGGGTCATTGCCGCCGCAGCCTGTACAGCCGAACAAACCGACCAAAAGCATAGAAACAACGATCATAAGAGAAAAGCACTTTTTAACCACAGGAACATTCCTTTCCATCGTATCGATCATAGAACAATAAAAGTATATCACAGGGACCGAAAAAAGACAAAAACACCCGAAAGCTGCCCGGTGCATACGATAAAGCAGGGAATGAGGTGGTTTGATTGAACAACGGCAGACACGCACCGCTGCGCAAGCTGGGCCTGCTGCTGGCCGGCATAGGGATGTTGCTGATCGCCTGCTTTTTGCCGGTTTGGGCATGGTTTGTGCTCGGCGGGATCGCGCTTATGGCGATAGGTCTGTTATGCCTTCGATAAGCGCGGCAGAAAACATGCATGAGAAAAGAAAAAAGCGCAGCTGATGCTGCGCTTTTTTGTGTGTGTGCTTTGGCCGGATTACACCAAACGCTGCACTTTGCCGGAACGAAGACAACGTGTGCAAACACGGATCGTACGCGGGCTGCCATCAATCATGACGCGCGCACTCTGGAGGTTAGGCGCCCAGGTGCGACGGGTCTTACGATTGGAGTGACTAACTTTATTGCCCGCATGCATCCCTTTGCCGCAAACGGCACATACCCTTGCCATGGCTTGACACCTCCCTTTTCGTATAACATTGGTATGATAACACCGACTTGTAAAGAATGCAAGCATAAAATGAAGAAAAATTCTCCAAATTACAAGTTGAAAGCGCTATTTGCCAATCATTACAGAATAGAGTATAATATGCTCAAGCTTTAAGTGCAAGCGAAAAAGACAGGAGGGACGCAGGATGAGTATTTTGGTTCAGAACGAACTTGGAAAGATCAATGCCAACGATGGTGTGATTGCCAAAATCGCGGGCCTTGCAGCGACAGATTGCATGGGCGTTTTGGGATTGGCTTCTGCAGAGAGCTGGACAGACCTGCTTCGTAAAGACTCGGTGGATAGAGGCGTTCGTGTTTCTCAGCTTGAAAGCGGCGCGCTCAAAATCGAAGTTAATATCATTGCTAAATACGGTGTAGCGATCGTTGCGGTTGCTCAGAATATTATCAGCACGGTATCCTATCAGGTCAATCGAATGACGGGCTTGACGGTGGACAGCGTTGATGTTTGTGTGCGCGCCATCCGGGTATAAGTGATGCAACGGAGGGGTTAAATTGTCTAGGTTAGTCATAACGGCGGCAGAACTGCGGGAGATGGTTTTAACTGCGGCCGCCTATTTGGAGAAAAACAAGAAAGCGATCGATGCGCTGAACGTTTTCCCTGTGCCGGATGGTGATACCGGCATCAATATGTCGTTGACCATGCATATGGCGGCGCGCGAAGCGCAGCAGCATCCGGGCGAAACGGTACAGCAAGTGGCTGACGCGATCGCGATGGGCTCGCTCAAAGGCGCGCGCGGCAACAGCGGTGTTATTCTCAGCCAGATTTTCCGTGGCTTTGCAAAAGGCTTGGCGGGCGTAACGGAGATGAGGGGTAGCGATCTTGCCCGGGCCATGGAAATGGCCTCTGAAGCTGCGTATAAAGCAGTTATGAAGCCGAAGGAAGGTACCATCCTTACCGTTGTGCGCATGATGGCGCAAGCGGCCGGCGAAGCTGCGGAACAGCAGGGAGACGCCCTTGAAGTGCTGGATGCGATCCTGCGGGAAGGCGAGATCACGCTGAACAAAACGCCGGACATGCTGCCCGTGCTTAAAGAATCCGGCGTGGTCGACTCCGGCGGCGCCGGCCTGTTGGTCGTGTTCCGCGGGTTCAAGATGTATCTTGAAGGTGAAGAAGTGCCGGATGTTGACGTGAGCATGTTTGCCCCGGCCAACATTGAAATGATTGACGATGAAGAGCTTGGCAATCTCGAGTTCCGTTATTGCACGGAGTTTTTCATCAAAGACAAAGCGGGCCAATTGTCCGAGCGGGATGCGGAGCGCCTGCGCGGCATGCTTGAAAAAATTGGCGATTGCGTGCTCGTTGTCGGCGGTGGAGAACTGCTCAAGGTCCACTTCCATTCCAATTCGCCAGGCAAAGGCCTGCAGTATGGCCTTCGGTTTGGTGAGCTTTCGCATGTGAAGATTGACAACATGGGCGAACAACACCGTTCGCTGGATGAAGATATTTCGGCCCTGATGCCCGAACAGCCCAAAGCACCCCGCAAAGCGCAGGGCTTTGTTACCGTGGCGGCCGGCGCCGGACTGAGCGAAGTGTTCAAAAGCCTGAACGCCGATGTGATCATCGAAGGCGGGCAGAGCATGAATCCATCGATCGAGGATATCGGAAAAGCCATTGAAGAAACCAATGCTGATTGCGTGTTTGTGCTGCCGAACAACAAAAATATTGTGATGGCGGCTCAGCAGGCGGCTTCGCTGTGCGAAGATAAGCGTGTGGAAGTGCTCAGAACCGTGAGCATTCCGCAGGGCATTGGGGCGGCGATCGCGTTTGACCCGGAAGCCAGCCCTGAAAACAATATTGAGGCGATGACCGAGTCTATGGAAAACGTGCACAGCTGTCTGATCACGTATGCAGTGCGTGACACCCAGCTTAACGGGCAAGAGATCAGCGAAGGGGATATCCTCGGCATTTATGATGGGGATTTGCGCCTCGCCGGTAAAGAGATCGATGCTGTTGTTTTGGAAATGCTTGAGCAGATCGTGCAGGATACGCACGATACGATCAGCATGTTCTATGGTGCGGATGTTCAGGAAGAAGATGCGCAGCTGCTTAGCGAAAAGATCGAGCAGGCGTTCCCGGACTGTGAAGTTCAGGTATATGATGGCGGCCAGCCGCTGTATTACTATATCTTTGGCATCGAATAAGAAAACGCTCAAAGCGCCTGCGGAGATACCCACAGGCGCTTTTTTTGCAGAAAGGAACGGCAAGCATGCTTGACAAACCGGTTTCGGAGCTTAAAGGCGTTGGGGCAGCGCGCCAGACGCAGCTCAACCGCCTTGGCATTCGAACAGTGGAAGATTTGATCAGCCATCTTCCGCGCGCTTATCATGATTTGACAAAGCTGCAGTCGATGGAGCAAATGCACACCGGGGAAGACTGGTTTGGCGCGCTTACGGTGCTGTCGGAAGCCAAGGTGGGCTATCCCAGGCGAAACTTTTCGGTGCTGCGCGTGCATGCGGGTGATGAAAATGGGCGCGTGCAGCTGGTTTTCTATAACCAGCCTTACTTAAAACAGGCGCTGACGGTGGGGCGCAGGCTGTATGTTTTCGGCCGGCCGGAGCATATCGGCGGGGAAGTGCGGTTGGCCAGCCCAATGATCGAATGGCCGGAGAACAGCGAAGGGCTGCGCATGCTGCCCATTTACCGTACCACCACGGGCCTGAACCAGAACACATTACGCAAGCTGATCAAAATGGCGTTTGAAAAATTCGGTGGCGAGATCGCGGATGTTTTGCCCCGTTCAATTCGGGAAGAAAACGGGCTGTTTGCCCTGCGGGATGCCTATGAATTGGCACATTTCCCGACCGACGCCACAGTTAGGGATAAAGCGATAGAAACCCTTTCGTTTACAGAGCTGTTGCTGCTGCGCCTGTATTTGAGCGAGCTGCATAACGGGCGCGGCAAAGCGCGGCCTGCGTGCCTTGGCAAAGCAGATAAAGATGCATACATAAACAGCCTGGGGTTTACGCTTACCGGCGCACAAAACCGCGCCATAGAAGATATTGAGCGCGACATGGCTTCAGACCGGCCCATGAGCCGCCTGCTGCAGGGAGATGTTGGTAGCGGTAAAACGGTTGTTGCCTTTTTTGCGCTGTATAACGCGATCAAAAACGGCAGGCAAGCAGCCCTCATGGCGCCCACGGAACTACTGGCCGCCCAGCACGCCGCCGGGGCGGAACGCATCCTTGGGTCACTTGGCGCCAAAATCACCCTGCTGCGTTCGGGCATGAAAGCGGCAGAAAAACGGGAAGCATTGCGTGCGATCCGCGAACAGGAAACGGATCTTGTAATCGGCACGCATGCCGTGATCCAGCAAGGGGTTGAGTTTAACGATCTGGGCGCCGTAGTGGCTGATGAGCAGCATCGGTTTGGGGTTGCCCAGCGGGCCAGACTCATGGAAAAAGGCGAAGGCGCCCACGCGATCTTCCTATCGGCAACACCGATCCCCAGAACGCTGTCAATGATTGTATACGGTGATTTGGATCTGAGTGTGATTGATGAACTGCCGCCCAACCGAAAACCCGTTCAAACGAATATCGTGCCGCCTCACAAGCGAGAACAGATGCTTGACTATCTTGAAAAAACGGTGCAGCAGGGCCGGCAGGTATTTATAGTTTGCCCGCGAATCGAGGAGGAAGAGCAAACAGAAGTGCTCACGGCCGAACAAGCCTATGATCGGCTGCGCCAGCGCCCGGCGCTGCGGGCAGGCCTGCTGCATGGGCGAATGAAGGCAGCGGATAAAGAAGCGGTGATGCAGGCATTTTTAAAAAATGAGATCGGCGTGCTGATCAGCACCACCGTGATCGAAGTGGGTGTAGACGTGCCCAACGCTACGGTGATGGTGATCGAAAATGCAGAGCGGTTTGGCTTGGCGCAGCTGCATCAGCTGCGCGGGCGTGTAGGCCGCGGCGCTGAACAGAGCTATTGCTTTTTATGCACGGAAGATGTGCAGAACATTCGTTTACGCGCGCTGTGCGCCACGCAGAACGGATTTGAGATCGCGCAGGTCGATCTGGAACAGCGCGGTCCGGGCGCGCTGTTGGGGCAGGAACAGCACGGCAGGGCGGATGTGCGCCTATCTTCCATGCTCAGAGACACAAGGCTGCTTGATCAGGTACTGCGCGTAATGGACGGCCTGAATGCGCCTGAAAATGAGGCGGTGCGCAATATGTTGATCAAAACAGCGGAAAAACGCTATGCTGACCCGCTGACCGACGTTGTGATGAACTGAACAAAAAGGCTATGCATTCGCATGGCCTTTTTCGCGTATTTAAAATGTATCAAACAGCTTGTTTGTACAGCGCACAAAAATGCTGCAGCAAACGATAGAAAAAAGACAACAACTTGTGGCACAAAAACCGCCGCCGACAACTGATCGGGCGGTTTTTGTCATATTTGGCAATCATTGTCTGTGTAAGTCGCTGTGTATGGGGCAAATTATGCGTACACCAACGTAAAAGGAGGTGAACATAGGTGGCGAACATGAGCAAAAATCAGATGAAATCTGCTTTGGAACAGATGAAGTATGAAGTGGCCAATGAAGTAGGCGTAAACCTCAAGCAGGGCTACAACGGCGACCTGACCGCTAAGGAAAACGGAACGGTAGGCGGCTATATGGTCAAAAAGATGTTTGATCGTTATTACCAAAACAGCAGCAAATAACGGTGTTATCCGTTAGTATTAGAAAAGGAGATATAAAGTATGCAGAACAATAACAGTTCCGGCAGCAAAAGCAAAAAGAACAAGGAGTCTTTGTCTACGCTTAAGCAGGAAGTTGCTTCCGAATTGGGTATCAACCTCAAACAAGGCTATAACGGCGATATTTCCAGCCGTGATGCCGGCCGCATCGGCGGCGGGATCACCAGAAAAGTGATCGAGCAGATGGAAAGCTCCATGTCCAGCAAATAACAAAAAACACCAAAACAGCCGGGTCTTATGACTCGGCTATTTTTTATATAAAAGCTTGTTGACAAGTGCTTTTGTTTTCGTTATAATGACAAAGCATTAAGCGAGAGGGAGCATAGCTCAGTTGGGAGAGCACTTGCCTTACAAGCAAGGGGTCACTGGTTCGAGCCCAGTTGTTCCCACCAGGTTTTTTTATGGCCCGGTAGTTCAGATGGTTAGAATGCCAGCCTGTCACGCTGGAGGTCGAGGGTTCGAGCCCCTTCCGGGTCGCCATTGTGCCTTGGTAGCTCAGTCGGTAGAGCAGTAGACTGAAAATCTACGTGTCGGTGGTTCGATTCCGCCCCAAGGCACCATTTTATGCGGTAGTAGCTCAGTGGTAGAGTGCCACCTTGCCAAGGTGGATGTCGCGAGTTCGAATCTCGTCTACCGCTCCAAACTTGGCGCCATAGCCAAGCGGTAAGGCAGAGGTCTGCAAAACCTCTATGCTCCAGTTCAAATCTGGATGGCGCCTCCACTGAAAGGAGCAAAATGTTGAATTTTGTTCCTTTCTTTTTTAGGAAGCGCCGGGGCTGTTGCTGCTGTTTGTGCATGGCTGCCGCCGTATGCACGCTGCAGTTCTGTTTTGGAGCTGCAGTTTTTGTTTTTCCGGTATTGCCTGCGCGATCTTTTGTTTCGTGCATCCCTGCGCATTTTCCCTTGACGCGGTATCAGCCAAAGATTATACTGAATACGCGTGCCGGAGTGGTGGAATGGCAGACACATGAGACTTAAAATCTCCCGTCCGTAAGGGCGTGCCGGTTCAAGTCCGGCCTTCGGCACCACAACAGAAACCGCAACAGATAGGATACTATCTGTTGCGGTTTCTGTTTTTTATGCTTGAATATGGGTGAATACAGATGATCTCCCAATGAATAGGATAGTATTCGTAGTACCAAAACACTTTCCAAAATCAGGGAATCGTCCCAACGATTTCCCCGGCATAGATTGCGGATGCGGGACATACTGATGTAGACCGTGAAAAAAGAACGAAAGAAAATACGCCTGCTGTATAAAGAGCCGGCGCCAATGCTGTGGAACGCGCTGCACAGAGGGTTTTTGCCGTTGTGCGAAATAACCGCATCCCGATCAGGGGACAGGCGATGCGTTGATTTGGCGCTGCGCAAAGGAAAACTGTCTTGCGCAGGGTGGGGTGATTGCCTGGCAGACGCGCTGGCAGATGCACTGGTGCTGCATGTGATGACGAACATGTCGCAACGCATTTTTTTGTCTGCAGCAAAATACAAGGCGGATCGATTGGCGATATACGCCCAAAAAAGGGCGGCGCTGGCAGGGTATCACGGTGATAACCCCATATACATAGATTATTTATCGCGCCGTATGGCTGATTGCCTGGAAAACGGCGAAGGGCTGAATATAGATGGGTTTTTGCTGTTCCGCCTGCGCGAGCCGGTGGTGGACTGGGCCTTATTGGTGGAAGACAGCGTGTTTGAACTGGAGGACCCGACCCGCCCACCGGCATCGGGCATGGTAAACGTAACTGCACAGGAAGACGGCACGTTTCTTTATAACAACGAAGAAACAAAGCTTACAGCGGAAGAACTGATCACCCGCTTGTGGATACATCCGCCGGAGAAGATCATTATTCACGGCATAAAAGAAAACAGCGCATTGCCGCCTTTGCTGCTGTGCCTTTTTGAAGACCGCATCACCGTTAAATAATTGCTCCGCTTGCCAATTGCCCCATGCTTATGGCATAATAATACATAATGGGTAAACAGATCCTGCCAACAGAGGATCGGCCAATTGTCCATGGGGTGAAAATGGAAAAACAGATCCGGCGAACTGCGCTGTTATTTGATGGGTTGGTCATCGTTGCCTGTGGGCTTCTTTTGGCCTGGTTCAGCGCCATCATTGCGCCTTCGGCAGGGTTCACCATCGGTGAAATTATCATCAGCGGGGATGCTGTTATCGGCGGTCTGTTTTCATTTGCCTATTTGTTTGCGATTGGAATGACCGGACGATATGGGGCGGCAACAGTTGCCTGCCTTGTGCAGCTCGTTATTTTGCTTTGCGCGGTGCCGAGCCTCAAGATCATTCAGATCCTGCTGCTTCTCTCGGGCGGCCTAAGCGCAGACCTTTTGATGAAGATGATCCGCCATCGCGTGTGCTGTGCGCGCTGTTCGCTTGCCGTGGGCGCGGTTTCTGCGGCGCTGACGGGGCTATCCATTGTGTATGGCGGGATCAATATTTTGATCGCGGTGTTATCCGGTGGGCTGGGAGGACTGGTAGCCTATACGGCGGCCGGCCGAATACGCACATGGGGTGCGCGGGAGGCGATATACAATGAAGCCGAAACCAAATAAACGGCCCCGCAATCGTAGGCAGAAACCAACGTTAACGCAGGCGGCCATGCAGGCGGCCATGCTTTTATTTGCGCTGATTTTCTGTGTGTCCGGCTATAATCTGCTTTCTGTGCTGGTTGAGTATAAACAGGGAAGCAGCACATACGAAGATTTGCGCGATCAGTATATGACCATATCCACGCCGTCAACAACGGACGGGCAGAATGAGCAAGCAACGGAAGCGTTTCAATATGTTGTGAACTTTGAAGAGCTTCGCCAGACAAATGCAGATGTGATTGGCTGGATCGTGGGGCCTGATACGGTGATCGATTATCCGATCATGCAGGGCACAAACAACGATTATTATTTAAACCATCTTTTTACCAAAAAGAGAAATTCCAGCGGCTCGATCTTTGCCGATTATCGGCATGAGCATCCGTTCAAATGCGAGAACACGCTTGTTTACGGGCATCGCATGAACAACGGGTCAATGTTTGCCAGCCTTTCCGATTACCGATATCAGGAATATTATGACGAGCATCCTGTTCTGTATATATTAACGGATGACGTAAGCTATCGGGTGGAATTGTTCAGCGGGTATGTTGCGAAAACGACCAGCAACGCATTTAAATATGAGTTTTCGTCTGTAACGGATTATGAAAACTATCTGAAAAGCATTTCCAAACGATCCAATTTTAAAACAGACGTATCTGTAACGGTATATGACCGCATTGTAACGCTGGTAACATGCACGTATGAATATGACGATGCACGATACGTGGTGCACGGGAAACTGGTGCCCATTCCTGAAAACTAAAAGATGTTTACAGAGCTGTTTATCATTGCAAAACGGATCAAACACGAAGAAGATTTACGGAAAAAGGGAAGTTTCGCCTTGTTCCGTTCATCTGATAAAACCGATACATATAAGCATGACACGATCCGGCCGGTTTGGCCGGATCATCTGCTTTATCGGCTTATCATCTTGCAACAACGGCGCGCAAAAGGTATATTGATATAAAAGCAATTTGGGAGGAAAACCATGAATTTGTGGCAGGATAGAGAGTTTGCGGAAAAGCTTTTAAAAGAGCATACAAAGTCGGACAGCCTGATCAAGCACGCCCTGAGCGTGGAGGCGGCCATGCGCGCCATGGCACGCCATTTTGGCGAGGATGAGATGGCATGGGGCATGGTGGGCCTTTTGCATGACCTGGACTATGAAGCGCATCCGGATGAGCATTGCAAGTATACACCCGGTCTGCTCAGGGAAGCGGGGTATGACGAAGTGTTTGTGCGTGCCGTGCTTTCGCATGGGTATGGGCTGTGCACCGATGTGGAACCGCTGACGGACATGGAAAAATCCGTGTTTGCCGTTGATGAACTCACGGGCTTGGTGCTTGCGTGTGTGTATGTGCGTCCTTCGCGCTCGATCATGGATCTTGAGCTGAAATCCGTGCGCAAAAAATGGAAAGACAAGGCTTTTGCCGCTGGCTGCAACAGGCAAGTGATTGCAGACGGGATCGAGCGGCTGGGCATGACGTGGGATGAGGTGACGGCTTGCGTGATCCAAGGCATGAAAGAGAACGCGCAGGCGCTGGGCATTGCATAAAACAGCCGGAGAGAACACATGCGATTAACTTGCTTGGGGCGGTACGGCCCCTATCCGCCCGTCGGTGGCGGAACGAGCGCGTATTTGCTGCAGAGCGGTGAAACGGCCCTGCTTTTGGATTGCGGAGCGGGTGCGGTGGCTCGTGTGCAGGCGTATACACAGCTTGATCGGCTGGATGCCTTGCTGTTCAGCCACCTGCACGATGATCATATGGGAGACAGCCGTGTGCTGGCGTATGCGTTGGCTGTGCTGCGCGCTGAGCCGCTGCCTGTGTATTGCCCCTGCGAGCCACGGGCGCGTACAGAAGAACTGCAGAAAACCCAGCAGTTTAAGACCGTTGTGATAAACGAAGAGGATACAATCACCATAAACGGGCTTACCATCACCTTTTGCCGCACGCAGCACCCGGTTCTTTGTTATGCCATGCGGATTACGGATGGAAAAACCACGCTTGTTTATTCGGGCGATATTGCCCGGCCGGACGAGCTTATTGCGCTTGCTGCAGGTGCGGATGTGCTGCTTTGTGATGCAGCGTTTACACGTGCCAACCAGCCCGCGAATGCGCCGCACATGTGTGCACAGCAAGCGGCCGGGCTTGCCGGTCAAGCGGGTGTAAAACGGCTGCTGCTAACACACCTGCATCCCAAAACAGACGAAGAAAGTTTGCTTAACGAAGCCAAAGCGGTGTTTATTAACACAGCGATTATAAAGGAAAATGATACGCTCGTTCTTTCATAGGCGTAGCCCGCTGTTCAACCCACGGCCGTTGGTATGCCTGTGTATCGGGTTTGTGGCCGGCGTTGCACTGTCGCGGTTTGTGATTCCGGGGCTGTGGCTGATCCCGTTCATGATATGCCTTGCTTTAGGCGCGTTTGTATCCAGAACGTTTCGGTTTGGGTTTATGCTGTTTGCCACAGCCCTTGCCATGTGCGCTGGGCTGCTGCGCGGCGCCGCGCTGTTTAACCGGCTGCTGCCCAATGTGTCAGGCACATATACACTGACGGGCGTTGTTTTGCGCACGCAGGAAGACTGCATCACAATCGATTCCGTGGAGATAGATGGATCGCCCCTGCCGATGAAAACGCTGATCAAAACGAGCGGAGCACCGGTGCAGCCGGGCGATCGGGTGGAGTGCACTGCCGTTATTGAGCGCGTGCCGGAGAAAACGAATAACGGATTTGATCTAAGAACGTATCGGCTGGAAGAAAACATTGCGTATCAGGCAAAAGCGGAGTCTGTTTCCGTGGTCGGCCGGGCGCAACTATTAAAAACGCTGCCGGCCCGTGCGGCTAATGCCTTGCGCCATTCCATCCGCCGGGTGTTTGATGGGCAGGCGGATTTGATCTGTGGCATCGTGCTGGGCGATACAACGGCGCTGAACAGTAAAACAGAGGAAGTGTTTCGCGTGTCCGGCATCAGCCATGTGCTGGCCGTGTCCGGCCTGCACATCGTGTTTTTGATTTCTGCGCTGAACTTTATGCTGGGCCGCCAACGCATATTGCGCCTTGGGCGATACTGCTTGTCGGTAGTTTTGCTTGTTTTTTATTGCATGATGATCGGTTTCCCGCCGTCAGCCATGCGGGCGCTGATCATCACCGTTCTGTCAATGACGGCGCGCCTGCGCGGCTGGCAATATGACAGCCTGACAGGCTTGTGTTTTTCGGCAGCACTGATCGTGATGATCAACCCGGCACAGGTGTTTGCCGTTGGATATCAGCTCTCTTTCAGTGCGGCGGGCGGCATCATTCTGTATTCAAACAGCCTGAAAAAGGTGTTTGCAAAAGAGGATAAAGAGGCGCCGTATGTTTGGAGTGCGCTGGCTGTTTGGCTCAGTGCGCAGATCGGCATTCTGCCGATCTCGCTGTGCCTGTTCGGCACGCTGCCCGTGTACAGCCTGATCGCCAATTTGCTGATCGTTCCATTGGTAAACATCTTGATGATGTTTGGGTTACTGGGCGGTCTTGCCGGCTTGATCTTGCCGATCGTGGCGGCACCGTTTGCTTTTCTTGGCGGCGGGTTGGCATCATTTGTGCGTGTGATCACCGCGTGGGTTTCTACTCTGCCGGGCGCGCAACTGCTGATCAGCGGATTCACACCGCTACATGTGGCGATCATGATGGGCACAGCGGTGGCCGTTTCACCATTTTGTTTGATAAGCTGGCGCACCAAAACGGGGCTTGCCGCTGTGACACTCCTGGTGCTGTTGTTTATATAGGGGGGAATATGGGAAGTTATCAAACACTGATGCAGCAAATACGCGCCAACACGTTGGAACGGCTGTATCTGCTGCACGGAAAACAAACGTTCATGGTCAAACGCCTGGAAAGGAACCTGATCCACTGTTTTCTGGGCAATGCGGATAACACGCTCAATGTTCACCGCCTGCCGGAGAACGCATCGGCCATGCAGGTGTTCGACGCGTGCCAGGCGCTGCCTTTTTTTGGCGGCAAGCAGGTCGTGATCGTGCCGGACGCCCCAATGTTCACCGATCAGGGCAAAAAAGACGCGGAGAGCGAGAAGCAATGGAAATCGGTGTTCAAAGAAGTGCCGGAGCATACATTGCTGATCTTTACGCTGCACACGAAGGCGGACGGCCGCAAACCGATCACAAAGGCCATCCCTGAAACTGCGAACATTTTGATCGAAACCATGGAAGAACGCGATATGAAGGCGTTTGTTGTAGCT
Organism: Clostridia bacterium; assembly: GCA_017439715.1. Lineage (GTDB taxonomy): Bacteria > Bacillota > Clostridia > Christensenellales > QAND01 > RGIG3178. The sequence goes on from JAFSIR010000009.1 coordinate 85,707, forward strand.
TCAGCCAAGGAGCGGAGCGTTTCGTTTTCCCCGCAAGCGCTTGATGCGCTGGTGTATAATGCTGCCGGTGATATGGGCACGATGATCCAGGAAGCTGATAAGGCAGAAGACCATGCGTTTCCAAATAAGAATGTTGAACTCATAGATGTGGAAGCAACAGGCACGCAAAATGCGGAGATAGATGGGTTTATGATCACGGCGGATCTTTTGGCAGGCCAAAAAGCCCGGGCGATGGAGCGGCTGCGCACATACCTGCGCGAAGGCGGGCGCATCGAAATGCTGCGCGGTGCGATTGCTTTTGTGCTCAGAGATCTGATCACGGCCCGTCGGCTGCTGGATAAAAATGCCAGCGCGGGTATCATCCGCAGCCAGTTGCGCGGGCGTCCCGCGGACAGAGATGCAAAAATGCGCATGGCCAAACGGCTGACCACCGAACAGGCGGAACACGCGCTTTGTCTGCTTGCGCAGAGCGACCTTTGCGCCCGATCCGGGCGCACAGACGAGGCGCTGCTGCTGGAAACAACGCTGTTGCGTATTTTTTAAGAAAACGAAAAAGCTCCGATGTGAGGTTACCATCGGAGCTTTTTCATTTCAGAATGTTACGCCTTTTTGGCGGCAAACGCTTTCGCCAGCTGCGCTTTTTTGCGATCGCGGGCGTTGTCGTGGATCACGCCCTTGGAGGCGGCCCGGTCCACCATACTGACGGCGTTGCGATACAACGCTTCCAGATTCTCATCACCAGCTTTGGCGGCATCAAAATTTTTGATGCTGGTCTTCATCCGGCTTTTGATAACACGGTTGCGAAGATTCTTTTTATCTTCCACTTTCACACGTTTGATAGCTGATTTGATATTGGGCATGTTTTTCACCTCCCCGGGGGTCAATTTTGACTGTGTAATTGTATCACGGAGAAACATTGTTTGCAAGGATAAAAAACTTTCTTTCTCATGTTTTTCGCGTTCGGGGCAATGCTAATACTGAATCGGGAAACAGGGGAGAGAAGAATATATGATAAACGGCGGCAGAACAGATTTGGCAGTGGAGTCTGCCCAAAGCGGCGGCAGTTTGCCAAACGGGGTCACACTTGAAAAAGAAAGGCATAACGGCGCGGTCGTAGAGACCGTGCAGGTAACATCCATGGCCGGTGCAGCGGCTTTGCAAAAGCCGATCGGTCAATATATCACAGTGTATTTAAAAGAACTTTCCGCCAATACTTACAACCCGGATGAAGCATGGACAGAGCTGCTGGCAAACAAGATCCGCCCATTGCTGCCCTGTGATTCGCGGTCACCTGTATTGGTCGTAGGGATGGGCAACCGCAATATCACGGCGGACAGCATCGGCCCGCTCACGACAGAAAAACTGTTGGTATCGCGCCATATTGTCCGCTTGCTGCCAAACGCGCTTCCTCAAAGCGCCCGTTCGGTGTGCGCCTTGTCTCCGGGCGTATTGGGCGAAACGGGAATGGAAACGGGTGAGATCGTGCGTGCATTGGTCAACGCGACCCATGCTGGCAGCGTGATCGCAATAGATGCGCTTGCTGCGCGGGATCCTGTGCGCCTGTGCACTACGATCCAGATCAGCAACGCCGGGATAGCGCCGGGGGCAGGCGTTGGCAATAACCGACCGGCGCTAACGAAAGACAGCATCGGCGTGCCGGTGATCGCAATCGGCGTGCCTACCGTTGTCTGTGTGCCGATGGAGGAAACGGAAACCGAGCTTGTTGTTACCCCCAAGGATATAGATGTGATCGCGCAGCGATGCGCAGACCTGATTGCAAACGCAGTGAACAGGTCGGTCCACAGCAAAGCCGTATTGGAAGAGCTGCAAACACTTTTATCGTAATAGTATGTCCGCATGAGGCATACCGTTCTATGAGGGGGCTTATGGAATGCGGAAGAAACAAAAAAAGCAAAGTCGATTGATAAAGCCGGCAGCAATGCTGGGTGCATTTTTGTGCCTGCTGCTGGGGTTTACTGTAATAAAAGCATGGCCGGAAAAAAAACAAACCGATAAACAAGCGTGGACGGCCAGCCTGTTAAGTGTTGGACTGCCGGTTTCCACAAAACCATCGCTGAAACCCAAAGCGGAAGATGATGATTGGCCGATGCCGGAACAAACCCAGGCGCCCGCTTCAACGCCTAAAGAGGATGCGGCGGCGGCAGCGCGCCCGGTAAAAAACATGCTGTCTGATGCCCGGCCGGCGGTTATGCTCTATTCCACTCATTCAAACGAAAGCTATCGAAAAACTGAAGAAACAGTGTATACTGAGCAGCCGAACTCGCGCACCATGAACAATGAATATAACATTTTAAAGATCAATCATTATCTATCAAGCCTGTTGGCAGAGCAACACGAACTTCCCATACTCTTTGATGCTACGGATCATGAGCTTGGAAAATACTATACAACGGCGTATGCGCGCTCCCTGGCAACAGTTGAAAGAGCGCGTGAAGAACATAAAACGCTGTCGGTATTTTTGGATATTCATAGGGATTCTTCCGGTTCCGGCGGAATCGGGGATACGGTTACGGTGAATGGAAAACCGTGCGCAAAAATCATGTTTGTAATCGGCACGGGCGAGGGGAAAACAGAAAGCGGGTTTTCCGTGCGACCAAATTGGGAACAAAACAAAGCCTTTGCCGAATCCGTGCAAAAGGAGATTGATAAGATCGCCCCCGGCCTGTGCCGCGGCGTTCGGGTGAAAACCGGGCGGTATAACCAACACATCCCGTCAAAAGCGGCTGTTGCCATAGAGATGGGGCATAACCAAAACACGCTTGAAGAAGTGATGAACAGCGTGCCGTATTTGGCTCAAGCATTAGCGACCGTTTTACAACGCGACCTTGACATCTGACCGCTTTCCGTGCAATGATGGCATTAGAGAAAGGAGCGATTTGTAATGAACGGGAATGCACCGATCGGAGTGTTTGATTCCGGTGCCGGCGGGCTTGCAACGCTTCATTCTTTGGTGCAGGCGCTGCCGAACGAAAGCTTTATTTATTATGGAGACAGCCTGCATGCGCCTTATGGCGTGCGCCCGCGGGAAGAGATCTGCGCCCTTTCGCTGGATTGCGCCCGATTTTTGGCGCAGAAAGGCTGCAAGGCTTTGGTAGTTGCCTGTAACACGGCGTCTTCTGCAGCGGTGGAGACATTGCGGGCCGAGTTTGAAATGCCCATCGTAGCCATGGAGCCGGCCATCCGCCCGGCTGCAAAGCTGATTAAAAACGGATATGTGCTTGTGATGGCAACGTATATGACATTGCATCAAACAAGGTACATAAACCGGATCCGTGAGCTTGAGATCGAGGACAGAACGCTCTCTGTCCCCTGTCCGAAGTTGGTGGAAGCGGTGGAACGCGGCATAACGAGCGGCCATGAAGCGGAAGCGGAAATACAAACGTATTTGGCTCCGTATGCGGACAAGACTGTGGATGCGATCGTGCTCGGATGCACACACTTTTTGCACATGAAACAAGCGGTGCGGAATGTTTCGGCCCGGCTGTGGCCGCAGGCACAGGTGATCGATGGAGACGAGGGAACAGCCCGTCAGCTGGTGCGGATACTGGATAATGCCGGTATTCGGAGCATCGGGCAGGAAAAGGGCGTTGTTACGCTGTTCACATCCGATACGGAACAAACGCTTGCGCTATACCGCCGGTTATATGAATTGCTCGATGCACGGGAGGAAAAATGATGAAAGTGGGATTGCAGACTCCTACGCCCATGGATGAACAGGCATTTATGTCTTACACTCAGGATTTTGAAGATAACATGGAAACCATTCAGCCAATAGAACTGCGGTTGGAAGGCAGGAGCTATGCGGCCTGGTTTGTGGATCAGATTTCGCATTATTTGGTAAAACCGGAGAATTGGGTCAGCTATAAAACTTATTTTTATTGGGACAACGGCGAGATCGTGGCAGCAATTACGTTGCGGCGGGAGCTGAACGAGTCGCTCCAATATAACGGGGGCCATATTGGGTTCGCCGTGCGCCCCAGCCGCCGTTATTACAGGATTGAGAATGAGCTGTTTGGCGCCATCCTGCCGGAAGCAAAGGCCCTGGCTGGAGGCAGCCTGCTTGTCTGCTGCGAAAAGCAGAACACAAAGCTTAATGAAGCGGTTATTTCCAATGGCGGTGTGCTGGAAGAAGAGATGCTCTCCGGCGGGGTGGAAATTTGCCGGTATCGGATAAACGCATGAAAAAAACGTATAAAATCACCGTTCAATATGAAGGCACCCGTTTACGCGGGTGGCAGAGCCAGAACAACACACGCAACACCGTGCAGGACAGGCTGATCGAAGTGTTTTCCCGCGTGGCGGAACAAAAAGTGGATGTGCAGGGCGCCAGCCGCACGGATGCGGGCGTGCACGCGTATGCACAGGTGGCCCACTTCAAGGCGGACCTGCCTATGGATCCGCTTTCTTTTATCCAAACGTGCAACGGGTTTTTGCCGGCTGATATCTGCATTACTTCGATAACAGAAGTGCATGACCGGTTTCATGCCCGCCTGAATGCGAAAGGAAAAACCTATGTATATCGGTTATGGAACGGGCCGCACCGCCAGCCGCTCACGCGCGCTGTGATGGCCTATGATCCTACACCGATGGATATAGAAGCCATGCGCGCCGGCGCGCGTGCATTGATCGGCACGCATGATTTTTCCGCATTCTGCACAAAACCGCATGGAAAGCATTCCAATGAGCGAACCATCACGGCCCTTGAGATCCGCCGATTTGGTGATGAGATCCGGTTCACCATCTCCGGCACAGGATTTTTGTATAACATGGTTCGCATCATTGTGGGCACGTTAACGGAGATCGGCATGGGCAAGCGCAGCGCCGCCGAAATTCCGGCGCTGTTAAGATCAGGCGTGCGCGCCCAGGCAGGACCGACGATGCCGCCCGAAGGATTAACACTGCTGAGCGTTAACTATGAATAAAGAGCCGCAAGGCTTGCATATTTTTATGCCTTTCGGCTCACGATATGAAAGCGTGAGGAGGAAGAAAATGAACAATTTGATGATCGACCGTATACAGGGCCGCATGATATTTGATTCCCGCGGTTGCCCCACCGTGGAAGCAACCGTGTGGCTTTTGGGCGGTGCAGCCGCCACAGCAAGTACCCCATCCGGAGCGTCAACGGGCTTACATGAAGCGCACGAGCTTAGAGACGGCATGCCGCCGTATGGAGGCAAAGGCGTGAACAACGCCGTTATGAATATCAACACCGAGATCAACACTGTGCTTATGGGAAAAAATGCCGGCGATCAGGCCGGTATAGATGACCGGATGATTCGCCTTGACGGCACAAAAGACAAAAGCAGGCTGGGTGCCAATGCGATTTTGGCTGTGTCACTCGCGTGTGCAAAAGCGGCGGCTGCGGCGTATGGATTGCCGCTGTTTCGCTATTTAGGCGGCGTGCAGGCGGCTCGCCTGCCTATGCCGATGATGAACGTTTTAAACGGCGGTGCACATGCAGACAACAATGTGGATATACAGGAGTTTATGTTGGTGCCCGTTGGCGCAGCTTCGTTCCATCAGGCGATCGAGTGGGGCGCAGAATGCTATCGGGCGCTGAAAATGCTGCTCAAAGAAGAAGGTTTGTCCGTTTCCGTTGGGGATGAAGGCGGTTTTGCCCCCAACCTTGCCGGGGATGAACGCGCGCTGATGCTGATGGTAGATGCTATTGAACGCGCCGGATACAAGCCGGGCGAACAAGTGGCGTTAGCGCTTGACTGCGCAGCGGCCGGGTGGACCGATGGGGAAGCCTATCACCTGCCCAAACGCCATCGGCATTTAACGCGGGATGCACTGATCGACCGCTATGCGGACTTGGCCCGGCGCTATCCGCTTTGCTCGATCGAAGACCCGCTGGGGGAAGAAGATTTTGAAGGCTTTAAAACAATAACCGCCCGTTTGGGCGATCAGATGCAGGTTGTGGGCGATGATCTGTTTACCACTTCCGCCGAACGCCTGCAGCGCGGGATAGGCAGCAAAAGCGGGAACGCGATTTTGATAAAACCGAACCAGATCGGAACGCTGACGGAAACATTGCAAACGATCGCTCTTGCCCAAAAAAATGGGTTTGGCGTTGTGATCTCGCATCGGAGTGGGGAAACGGAAGAAACTGCGATTGCAGACCTTGCGGTAGCGGTCAATGCAGGGCAGAT
>JAFSIR010000002.1 GCA_017439715.1 Clostridia bacterium
AGAACGTCGTGAGACAGTTCGGTCCCTATCCATCGTGGGCGTAGGAGATTTGAGGGGAGTTGTCCTTAGTACGAGAGGACCAGGATGAACGCACCGATGGTGCACCGGTTGTTCTGCCAAGAGCATAGCCGGGTAGCCAAGTGCGGACGGGATAAACGCTGAAAGCATCTAAGCGTGAAGCCTCCCTCAAGATTAGATCTCCCATCCTTTATGGAGTAAGGCCCCTTGAAGACTACAAGGTTGATAGGCCGGAGGTGGAAGTGCAGTAATGTATGGAGCTGACCGGTACTAATAGGCCGAGGGCTTGATCTAAAAGATCAGCTACAAGACGAAATATGCCAGAGCGTTGATACGAACTCATCTTTCTCTATGCGGTTGTCAGGGTATATGCCCTGTACTTACACAAGTTTATACATTTCCGGTGGCTATGGCTGAGGGGTCCCACCTGTTCCCATACCGAACACAGAAGTTAAGCCCTCACACGTCGACAATACTTGGCTGGCGACGGCCTGGGAAGATAGTTCGCTGCCGGATTCCATTTTAGAAAGCTCTTTCATTCGAAAGGGCTTTCTTTTTACTTATCTTTGCGGCGTTTATGCCTGTTCTGCCTCGTTTTGCCTGTATTTTCAATGCGTGTTTATGCTATAATAGCCACAGCTTATGCATATAACGGAGGAAGCACACGTGGAAAAATATATTGTTTGGGATGTTGACGGTACAGTGGTGGATACGCGCCAGGCGGTGGCAGACAGCTATTTATACGCCTGTGAGCAGGTTGGCATTGAGGAAACGGACGGTACGCGGATCTTTACCTATGTGGGCCGCCGCTCCACGCTGATCTTCAGTGAATACCACAAGCTCGAAGGCGAACGGCTGCAAAAAGCGTATGACGCATATGCCGAATATTTCAACACAACGGGCATTGAAAAAGCGGCGCTGTATCCCGGCATGGCGGAGCTGTTCCGCGAGCTGAAAGCCAACGGCGCGAAAATGACGGTGGCCTCCGCGCGGTCGCTCTCGCAGCTGACCATGCTGTTCGAACGGCTGAACTTCAGCGATGCGTTTGATCTGATCCGTGCCACGGAAACCAACCACAAAGCGGCCGACAAGCCCCAGCTTGTGCGGGAATGCATTGCGTTTATGGGCGTAAAACCGGAAGAATGCGTGATGATCGGCGACAGGATCTATGATATTGCCGGCGGGCAAACAGCTGGCACGCGCAGCATCGGCGTAACGTTTGGTTTCGGCACGCGGGAAGAGCTGGTTGAATGCGCGCCGGACGCGATCGTGGACGATGTGGCGGCGCTGCGCGCGCTGCTTCTGGGGGCGTAACACAATGCGCGGCTGGTTTATTTCGTTTGAAGGGCCTGATAAAGCGGGCAAAAGCACGCAGTTAGCGCTGTTCTGCGAATATTTAACGCGCAAAGGCATCCAGTTTCACCTTACGCGCGAGCCGGGCGGTACGCCTGTGGGCGAGAGGATCCGCGATATCATCCTTGATCCAAACAGCGAAATGAACGATATGTGCGAAGCCATGCTGTACGCAGCGGCACGGAGCGAATCTGTGCAGCGCGTGCTGCTGCCCAGGCTCAACGCCGGGCAGAACGTGCTGAGCGACCGATATGTTGACAGCTCTATTGTGTATCAGGGCGCCGGCCGCGGGCTGGGCGTGGAGCGCGTGGCGGCGCTGAACCGCTTTGCCACGGACGATCTTTTGCCCGACATGACGGTGTATTTATCCCTTTCGCCGCAAAAGGCTTTTTCGCGCATGACCGGCGAGAAAGACCGGTTGGAACAGGCGGGCCCGGCGTTTCATGAAAAAGTGTTTGCTGCGTATGAAGCGCTGGCCGCGGCGGATACAGGCCGGTTCTGTGTGATCGATGCCGCCCAGAGCGTGGAAGCGGTGCATGCGGCGATCGTGAGCGCGTTTGAAGCGCGGTTTGGCGCATGAGCGGGCAGTTGTATAAGCTGCACGCATATATCGAGCAAGCGGAGGCGGCCACGTTCAGTGCCCGCAGCAAAGCGTTTGCCGAATCCCTGCTGGGCACCGATGCAGGAGCGATCATGCGGGTGAGAAGCGGAAATCATCCGGATCATCATGTGGTCACGCCCGGCGAAAAGCGGGTGTATATCGGGGTGGACCGCATTCGCGCGCTAACGGAATCGCTCTCGCTGCGGCCGTATGAAGGGGGCAGGCGCGCCGTTGTGATCTATCCGGCAGATATGATGCGCCCGGAAGCGCAGAACAGCCTGCTCAAAACCCTGGAAGAGCCGCCGGAAAACACGGTGTTTTTATTGTTAACGGAGTATCCGGCCCGGTTGCTGCCCACCATCCGCTCGCGGTGCGTGCTGATAAAACACGAAACAGTCTTAAACGCGGAAACCGGCTTGGCGGCAGGCGTACTGCACCGCCTGCAAAAAGGGGAAGATGGGATGGCCGTGGCCGCCAGTTTCCCCAAAGACAGAACGGAGCTGACGGATTTTTTTGCGCAGGTATCCGATGCGGCGCATGCACAGCTGCGCGGAGCGGACGGCGGGATATACGCCCGCATCATTCCGCTGGCCGATAAGGCGCTGATGATGACGCGCAGCAACCTGAACACAGAACTTTGCGCCCAATGGTTCTGCTTAAAAACTAAGGAGGAATGGGCCCATGGCAACAGTCGTAGGCGTTAAATTCAAAAACACAAATAAAATTTATTATTTCAACCCCGGGTTCATCGCCTGTGCGGTGGGGGATCAGGTGGTTGTTGAAACTGCGCGGGGCACAGAGATCGGCGATGTTGTGATGCAGCCGATCGACCTTGACGATGATAAGATCGTGGCGCCGCTGAAAAACGTGGTGCGCAAGGTAACAGCGGAAGATCTGGCGCAGGCCAGCAAGTACCACGGGCAGGAAGAAAGCGCGCTGCGCGTGTTTGAAGAAATGATCGGCGAATATAAGTTGGAGATGAAGCCCGTTTCCGTGGAATACGCGTTTGACGGCAGCAAGATCACCTTCTTTTTCACGGCTGACGGGCGCATTGATTTCCGCGACCTGGTAAAAGGCCTGGCCCATCATTTCCGCGCGCGCATAGAGCTTCGGCAGATTGGCGTGCGTGACGAGGCAAAGCTGCTCGGCGGGCTGGGCAAATGCGGTAACCCTATCTGCTGCAAACGGTTTTTAACCGAGTTTTCCCCTGTTACGATCAAGATGGCCAAGGAACAGAACATTTCGCTCAACCCCAGCAAGATCAGCGGTCTGTGCGGTCGGTTGATGTGCTGCCTGAACTATGAGCAGGCCTATTATGAAGAAACGCTCAAAACCATGCCCCGGCTGGGCGCCCGCGTGAGCACGCCGAACGGGCCGGGCGTTGTAACGGAGAATAATCCTATTTCCATGCGCGTAAAAGTGAAAGTGGAAAAAGGGGAAGATATGACGGCGCTGATGGAGTTCCCGCTGGATGAATTGAATCTTGCCGGGGCACCCGCGCCACGGCCGGCCGCTGAACCCGAAAAAGCGCCGGAAGAGGCTGAGCCTGCGCCGCGCCGGGAAAACCCGCGCCACGGCCGGCCGCGCAACAACAAATCGGGCAATAAACCCGCCGGCCAGAAACCGCAGGAAGAAAAAGCGCCCGTAAAAAAACAGGAAGCCGTAGGCGAAAAGAAACAGGGCGGCAAACCGCGCCCGCGCCGGCGGCACCGCGGCGGACAGCATAAATCGGGCAATAAACCGCAGGAAAATCCGTCCAACGCATAATTATGCTTGCAAAACCTGTGACAAGTGATACAATATAAATTAACCACTAAGGAGGTGTTTCAACGATGGCCTTTAAAATCAGTGATGAATGTGTGAGCTGCGGCGCTTGCGCTGCCGAATGCCCCATTGGCGCCATTTCCGAAGGGACCCCGTATTCGATCAACGCGGACGAATGCGTTTCCTGCGGTGCTTGCGCCGGCGTCTGCCCGATGGGTGCCATTTCCGAAGAGTAAGTCTCTTCTCTAAAAATGTCCGCAATGCGGGCATTTTTTTTACCTGTATTTACGGAGCAAGGAGTGCTTTTTATGATATATGAGGCTGATATGGCTTATTTTGTTCTGGCAAACAAAGCGCGCAGCCACGCATATGCCCCCTATTCTCAATTTCATGTGGGCGCCTGTGCGGTGGATGCCGATGGGCAAACCGCGCTTGGCTGCAACGTGGAAAACGCAAGCTACGGTGCCACCATGTGCGCCGAACGCACGGCCATTTTTGCCGCCGTGGCCGCCGGGCTTAAAAAAATAACGCATTTATATTTGGTGGCCGATGCGCAAACACCCACCTTCCCGTGCGGCCTGTGCCGCCAGGTTCTGTATGAAAACAACCCGGACATGATCATCTCCATGGCAGGGTGCGATTTGAACGAAGCCGTTACCTGCACGATCAAAGACTTGCTTCCGCACGCGTTCGGGCCGGATAACCTGATCTGATGGCGCTGAGAAAAGACGAACTGAATTTAAACGGCCTGTTTTTGTTTCAGGACCCGGATACCTACTGCTTTGGGATGGACACCGTGCTGCTTGCCCATTTTGCCCGCGCCGATCGGGAAACGGTGCTTGACCTTGGCACGGGAAACGGCGCTCTGCCCGTTTTGCTTTCGGGGCTTTATACCCCAAAGCACATCACCGGAATCGAACTGCAGCCCGTTTTATATGAAAACGCGTGCCTGAACGTGGTGGCAAACGGCCTGCAGGACAGGGTAACCCTGCTGCAAGGGGATTATAAAACGCCGCTCGTTGCCGAAAAGGCGTATACCCTTGTGATCGCCAACCCACCGTATTACCCTGTGGGTTCCGGCACACTGGGCAAAAACGAAATTGCCAACCGGGCACGGTTTGAGCTTACCGCCACAATCCGCGATGTGATCGCCGTTGCCAAACGCGCTCTAACGGCCGACGGGCGCCTGTGCTTAGTTTATCGCACGCGGTGGGAAACGGCGCTCAGGCAGGCTTTGGCTGCGCAGGAGCTACATTCGGTGCGCACATGCTATGTGCACCCGCGCGCGGATAAAAAGGCAACCCTTTTGCTGCTGGAAGCGCGGCTGCAGGCAGGTGAAGAAACGGTGCTGCCACCGCTGTATGTGCATGAAAAAGAAGGGTATACGCCGCAAATGGCGGCAATTTATCAGGGAGAATTGATATGAAAGGAACGCTGTATATCGTGGCAACGCCCATCGGCAACCTGGAGGATATAACGGTGCGCGCCATGCGCATTTTAAAGGAAGTTGACGGCATTGCCGCTGAGGACACGCGCCACACCAAGCGATTAACCAACCATTTGGATGTCCATAAACCCATGATCAGCCTGCACATGCACAACGAGCGGGAAAAGATCGAGTTTTTACGGGATAAGCTGCAGCAGGGCGAAAATTGGGCCCTTGTGAGCGACGCGGGCACGCCTGGCATTTGTGACCCGGGGGCGCCGGTGATCGCCGCGCTCAGAGACCAGGGCTTTTCCATTGTTCCCATCCCTGGGCCAAGCGCGCTGATCACCGCCATGAGCGCCTCAGGCTTAACGGACAGCCGATTTCTGTTTGAAGGATTTTTGCCCCCGCGCGGCACCGATAGGAAAAAAAGGCTGGATGCGCTGAACGAAACAAGCTGTGCCCTGGCTTTTTATGAGGCACCGCACCGCATTGCAAAAACACTTTTGGAGCTTAGCGAACGCTGGCCGGAACGTAAGATCACCGTATGCCGGGAACTGACAAAGCTGCATGAAGAAATCGTGACCCTGCCGCTTAAGGAGGCCGCCGAAAAGTTCAGCGAGCCGCGGGGTGAATTTGTGTTGATCGTGCATCCCGCGCCGCCAAAAGAGGAAAAAACGGCTTCTCCCGAAGATATCCTGGCACTGATGGAAGAAAAAATGAGCGCGGGCCTGAGCCGCAAACAGGCGGCAGCAGAGATCGCCGCCCTTTTTAACAGGCGCACCAATGAGATATACACCTTATCGTTAAAAAATAATCCTTTCTAAGTGTGAAATCCCCTTGAAACTCACCTTTTTATTTGATAATATGTGTGGACACAAAGTTATACACAGCGTTGTGTAAAAACAAATTGTGTATAACTTTCTTTTTATCCACAAAACATGCACATATATTGTTTTAATTGTGTGAATTTTATTAAGTATATCCACAATAATATGTTTTTTCTATTGAAAACAGTAGTGTTAATGTGGATAACTTTGTGGATATGTGAATGAATTTTACTTCTTTTTATATGGAGGTGGTTGTTATTGGATCGCAGTGAATATATTTGGCAGCGTGTTTCCAAATATATGGAGCAGGAATTGAGCAGTTTAAGCTATGAAATGTGGATTAAGCCCCTGCGTCCTGTGCAGCTTGAAAACAATAAACTGATTGTGCTGGCTCCCAACACCCAGATTGTTGATACCGTAAAAACCCGATACGCTCATTTTTTGCAGCAGGCGATCGACCGCGTGTGTGACCAAAACAACGAGCTGCGGTGTGAAGCCCAGTTTGTGCTGCAGGCTGACTGGAAGGCTCCGCAGGCTGCTGCTATGCGCCGTTCTGGCGGCCTGAACTCGAACTATACATTTGATTCTTTCGTGGTGGGCAAAAGCAACGAGTTTGCCTTTGCCGCTGCCAAGGGCGTGGCCGCAGCGCCGGGCGTAAAACATAACCCTTTGTTTATTTATGGGGGCACCGGGCTGGGCAAAACGCATTTAATGCACGCCATCGGCAATGAAATTTTGCGCCAGGACCCTGAAAAAAACATTTTGTATGTGACCAGTGAGCAGTTTACAAACGAGCTGATCAGCTCGTTGCAAAACAAGCGCAATGAGCAGTTCCGCGATCGGTATCGCAATGTGGATGCCCTGCTGATTGACGATATTCAGTTTATCGCGAACAAGGAAAGCAGCGTGGAAGAGTTTTTCCATACATTTAATGTGCTGTATTCCGACAGCAAACAGATTGTGCTCACATCGGATAAACAGCCGCGCGATATTCCTTCTTTGGAAGAAAGGATGCGCACGCGGTTTGAATGGGGATTATTGGCTGATATTTCAAGGCCGGACTATGAAACCCGCGTGGCGATACTGCGCAATAAAGCCAATAAAGAAAAATTGTATATTGAGGAAGATGGCGTGTTGGAATACATTGCTTCCCATGTGGAAAACAATGTGCGCGAATTGGAAGGCAGCCTGAACCGAGTGATGACCTTTTCTTCGCTTACGGGGCAGCCGGTCACCATCACGCTGGCGGAAGAAGCGCTTAAAGGATTGGTGGAAACCAAAACAAGGCTGATCACTCCGCGCTCTATCATGACGCAGGTATGCAATTATTTTGATCTTCAGATGGACGAGCTTTGTTCCCGCCGCCGCAACCGCGATGTGGCGCGCCCGCGGCAGATCGCCATGTATCTAATCAGGAACAAAACAGACCTGCCGTATAAAAAAATCGGTGATCTGTTTGGTGTGAAAGACCATACAACGGTGATCCACGCCTGCCAGAAGATCGAAGAAGAAATCATGATCTCCGAATCAATGGAAAACACACTCAGAGATCTGTCTGCGATGATCTCGGGTAACTGATTTTATCCACAAACAATACAAATGCTTTCCACATATTTTTTGTGGATAAAATAACCCGTGTGGATAAACAACAGTTTGTCCACATAATACACAAAGTGGTTTTCACACCCGGCGTGTATAAAAAACAGCGTAATAATCGGGGTTAAAAACGGTTTTCCACATATTCACAGCCCCTACTACTACGACTACTTTTTAACTAATATAAACTATCACTGAGAAAGAGTGTGAAAAAATGAAACTGACCTGTGAAAGAGAAGCCCTGTCCCAGTGCGTTCAAATTGTTCAGCATGCTTTGCCTTCCCGTGCACTGCAGCAGATATTGGAAGGTATTTATTTACAGGCGAAAGATAACTGCCTCATTCTGCGGTGCAGCAACGGCGTTTTGAATATTACAAGCAAAATTCCGGCCTTTGTTTCCAAGGAAGGCGCCATCGTTCTGCCCGGCCGCCTGTTTTGCGAGTTTGTACGCCGGCTGCCGCAAGGCATGGTTACCATTGAAAAGGATGAGCTGACCGCGCGCCTTGCCTGCGGATCTATGGATACCAGTTTGCAGGGCATGAATGCTAACGAGTATCCTCAGATCGCAGAAATGGAAGATGCGCGCTCGTTCTCCATCAACCAGGATATTCTGAAAAAAATGATCCAGCGCACCAGTTTTGCCGTTGCGCAGGATGAAAGTAAGCCTATTTTAACGGGTGAAATGGTCGAGATTGAGCGGGGCAACATCAACTTCGTAGCGCTGGACGGATACCGCCTGGCGATCGCAACGGAAACAACGGATGAAAATATGCTTTCCATGCGTTATGTGGTGCCCGGCCGTTCGCTTTCCGAAATAGCAAAACTGATCGGCGATTCGCAGGATCCGGTATCCCTTTCTTTTACAAAGCAAAGCGCTTCCGTGCAGATCGGAGACACGAACATCACAACAAGATTACTGGAAGGCGAATATATCAATTACAAGCAGATTTTGCCCGCTCAATGGCAAACCCGGATACAGATCAATGTAAACGAGCTGCTGGACGCTGTTGATCGCGCTTCGCTAATCGCCCGCGAAGGAAAAAACAACCTGATTAAAATGGATATCCGCGAAAAAGAATTGGTGATCATGGCCAACAGCGAAAGCGGCTGTATTGTGGAAAATATTCCGGTGGAAGTGGAAGGAAAGCCCCTTTCCATCGCGTTCAACGCCCAATATATCAGCGAGATGTTGCGCGCTACACGGCAGGATGAAGTATATATGGATTTTATTTCCAATCTCTCGCCCTGCATAATCCGCCCGCTGGAATCGGAAGAATTTTTGTATTTGGTGCTGCCGGTCAGAATCTTATCGTAAAAAGAAAGAAAACAGCGAAAGGAAACTTTCGCTGTTTTTTTTCACCCTTTTGTTTGCGCTCCATATTGTTTAAACAGGGGAAAGGAGCAAAATAATGAAACGGAAGATCAGGTTTTTACGCGGCACGCCTGGCTTATCAGCCTACGGCGTATGGCTTTCAATGGGCAACCAGGGCAGCGAACAGGCATTTTTTAAAAGCATGGTGAAAGAGCATTGCTTTGTTGCCGCGCACACGGGCGGACAAACGGTGGAAAAGAACAGCCCTGTGTTGTTATATAAACAAACAGGGACGTGCCCGGTGGGCCGGTGTTTGGCGGAATACATCATAAACACACAGGAAACAGGCACATTTGCTTTGTTTTTAAAAGATACGGAAATTTTAAACTCCCGTTTTAGCGGCACGGGCGCGGTGCGCGGCCTGTGCGCGTTTGACAATTTAAACAAACAGAACGAGATTATGTTAAAAAATGTTGGAAACACGTGCAAAACGAGCGGTGAAAACAATGCTGTTGATGCGCTTTTGCTGCTGCGGTTGATTGATTGACGGGCGAAATAGACAGTGGTATCCTGAGCGTATGATATTATTTTCACAGGAGGGTTTTGCGTGTACGACGTTATTGTGATCGGCGCGGGCGTTATTGGCTGTGCGGTGGCGCAGGCGCTGAGCTTGTATACGGACCATGTATGTGTTGTGGATAAAGAAAGTGATTTATCGGAAGGCACAACAAAGGCAAACAGCGCCATTGTGCACGGTGGGTTTGATGCGCTGACGGGCACGAACAAAGCAAAATATAATATATTGGGAACAGCAATGTATCCTGCGCTTTCCAAAGCATTGGGGTTTGATTTTAAACAGATTGGTTCTCTGGTACTGTGTTTTTCACAAGAAGAGCGGCCGAAACTGAACGAGCTTTTACAACGCGGCCTTGAAAACGGGGTGCCCGGCCTTCGCATCGTTGAAAAAGATGAACTAAAAATGATGGAGCCGAACATCAGCGAAAACGCGGTGGCGGCCCTGTTTGCCCCTTCGGCGGGCATTGTCTGCCCGTATGGATTTTGCCAGGCACTGGCGGAAAACGCGTGTATGAACGGGGCGGAATTTATATTCAACGCCGCTGTTACAAAAATTGAGAAAAAAGAAAATGGGTTTTTAGTGTGCGCCGGCGAACATGAAATATACGCAAAAGCCGTTGTTAACGCGGCGGGCGTGTTTACCGATGAAATTTCAAACATGGCGGGTGGGGAAAACTGCCAAATTTTGCCTCGCCGTGGCGAATATTGTGTGTTTGACAAGGCGATGGGCAGCCTTGTGAACCACACAATTTTTCAACTGCCCGGCCCGAAAGGCAAAGGCGTGCTGATTACTCCCACGGTGGACGGCAATCTGCTGGTAGGTCCCAGCGCGGAAGACACGAACGAAAAAGAAAATTTTGCCACCACCGCTGAGGGGCTGAATATGGTGTTGAACACGGCGGAGCGCAGCATTTGCATGCCTTTGCCGCGAAGGAAAATAATCACCTCGTTTTGCGGGCTGCGCGCCCACCCACAGGATGATGATTTTCATATCGGGCGGGATAAAAACGTTCCGGGCCTGTACCAGGCAATGGGCATTGAAAGCCCGGGCCTGAGCGCAGCTCCGGCGATCGGACAGGCCCTGGCGCAGCAAATCGCAGTGGATCTGGGATTAGCCGAAAAAGAAAACGCAATAAAAACAAGGAAACCCATCCGCCGCTTCCGCAACATGGATGAAGCGGAACGCCGCGCGGCGATAGAAGAACATAGCGCGTATGGGCAAATCGTGTGCCGGTGTGAAACGGTAACGGAGGCGGAAGTGGTCGAAGCGATCCACCGAAAACCGGGCGCTACCACTGTTGACGGGGTGAAACGGCGCACGCGCAGCGGTATGGGGCGCTGCCAGGGCGGTTTTTGTTTGCCGCGTGTAAGCGAAATTTTGCAACGGGAATTAAACCTTAGCCCGCAGCAGATCACAAAAAAGGGGCCGGGCAGTGAGATTATCGTTTCCGGAGGCATTGCATGCAAATAAAGAATTATGACATAGCGGTGATCGGCGGCGGGCCGGCCGGGCTGGCTGCGGCAGCTGAAGCGTATCGTTCAGGCGCAAAACGGGTGTGTATTTTGGAAAGAGACGACCATTTGGGCGGCATTTTAAACCAATGCATTCATCCCGGTTTTGGGCTGCACACGTTTAACGAAGAATTAACGGGGCCGGAATATGCCGCCCGATACATACAGGCGTTGGCGGAAACAGGGGTAGACGTATTTTTAAATACGATGGTGATAGAGCTGAGCGAAAACAGGGAAATACGCGCCATCTCCCGCACAGCGGGGTATATGGAAGTGCGGGCCGGGGCTGTGATCCTCGCCATGGGCTGCCGGGAGCGGCCGCGCGGCGCGCTGAACATTCCGGGTACGCGGCCGGCTGGCGTTTATTCTGCCGGCACGGCGCAACGACTGATCAACATCGAAGGGCAAATGGTGGGCCGCGAAGCGGTGATTTTAGGCTCGGGTGATATTGGGCTGATCATGGCGCGGCGGCTGACCTGGCAGGGCGCCAAGGTGCACGCGGTGTGTGAAGTGATGCCGTATTCCTCCGGGCTTTCGCGCAATGTGGTGCAGTGTTTGAATGATCTTGATATTCCGCTGCTTTTAAGCCACACGGCGATCGAGCTGCACGGCGAAAAACGGCTGACGGGGGTCACCGTTGCCAAAGTGGATGAAAACATGGCGCCTATCCCCGGCACGGAGCAATATTTTGCCTGCGATACGCTGCTGTGTTCCGTGGGCCTGATCCCGGAAAACGAGCTGAGCGAGCAAACGGGCCTGATTATGGATAAAGTGACCAACGGCCCGAAGGTGAATGATAAATTAATGACGGGGATAAACGGCATTTTTGCCTGCGGCAATGTGCTGCACGTGCATGATCTTGTGGATCATGTGAGCGAAGAAGCGGCGCGGGCGGGCCGGGAAGCGGCCGCCTATATAAAAAATCAGCCGCAAATGGAAGCGGGCGTGCCCCTTGTTCCGGGCGCGGGCGTGAGATATACCGTGCCGCAAACAAGCCTTGGCGGGGAAAACACGGTGCGTTTCCGCGTTCAGGCGCCGATGCAGCGCGTGCGCGTGCAGGCCGTTCAGCAGAACGAGCTGATTTATGACAAGCCGCGCCTGATCGTTACCCCCGGCGAAATGGAAACCGTGCAATGCTGTATCGACCCGGCCAAAGGACCGGTGGAAATCCGCATCGTGGAGGGGAAACGGGCATGAAACAGAAAATTTTGTGTGTGCGCTGCCCGGTAGGCTGCCGGTTGACTGTGGAGTTAAAAGATAAAACCGTTGTGTCCGTAACGGGCAACCAATGCAGAAACGGGGCGGAATATGCCAAAAGCGAATGCACGGCCCCGGTGCGCACGCTGACAACGCTGGTTAAAAGCCAAAGCGGGCCCATCCCCGTGCCGGTGCGCACGGATATTGCCATCCCGAAAAACCTGATTGCCCCCTGCCTTGCGCTGATCGGAAACATCGTTGCGCCGGCCGGCACAAAGCAGGGAGACGTTTTGGTAGCGAACGCGCTGGACACGGGGGCAAACATCGTGGCCACGCGGGATGATTGGAACTGACGGGAGAAAGATGAAAAAAGGGATATGCATAGCGGCGCTTTTGCTGGTCGCGCTGGCGGCGATCGCCGGCTGCAAACGGCAAACCACGGCGCCTGCGCCAACACCAACCTTTGTTTTTACGGAAAACAGGCAAACGATGATGGCCGCTTTCAGCGCTCCTGTGTGGGCAGAGCCGGAGTATGGCGCTGAGCGGCTGGGTGCCCTTACAAAAGGAGAAACAGTGCAGGTGCTGGGGCAGTGCGAACAAACAGGCTGGTATAAAATTCAGCTGTTAACGGGCCCTGCCTATGTAAGCCAGGACGCACTTGTGCCGGAACAAAGCCGCGTGTTTGCCCTGCAGGCCGCAAACAATACAGAACAGATCATCACCGTGCTGGTCAATGACACGGGCGCGGAGCTTTCGATGCATGTTAGGGAAAACGGGCTGTGGCGGTTGGCGTTAGCAACGCCCGCTAAGATTGGCCAAAACGGGCTGGGCAAAACCAAAGAGGGCGACAGAAAAACGCCCGCTGGGCAATACGGGTTTACGCATGCTTTTGGCTGCGCGCCGGATCCGGGCACGGTGCTGCCCTATCTTCAGGTTGACAGCACCTATTATTGGGTGGACGACAGCAAATCGAAATACTATAACCAACTGGTGACCACGCAGACCGTGAAAAAGGATTGGCGCTCGGCCGAGCGCATCGCAAACAGCACGGAAGCGTATACATATGTGCTGGCGATCGATTATAACAGCGCGTGTGAGCCGGGGGTCGGCTCGGCAATTTTCCTGCACTGCCTGCCCACAAGCGGGGCCGGGTGCATCGCGATCGACAAAACGATGATGGAAACCGTGATAAAAACCGTTCAGCCGGGTTGCGTGCTGATCATAGACTATGAAGAAAACCTGATGAATTATTAAACAAAAAAGCGAGGAGGTTTCCTCGCTTTTTGGGCCTTTTATCGAATCGAATCATCCGGCTGCACAGGGGGAGCGGTGGGCGCGAGCGTGAAGAACCGCTGTTCATCGCCTTCTTTATACTGGCTGATCAGGCTGATCGCGTCCTGCCCCATCAACCATGAGCAGAGCTGCTGGCCCTGTTTGTTTTTCTTGGGATCAAAGGGCGACAAAACGGAAAACGTGTCTGTCATGCCGTCCTGCGAATCGAGGAGAGACGTAATGTTTGTCATCTGCGGGCCGTATTCTTTCCAGGCGGCGCGAGAAATGAGCGCGTACGCCTGCTGCTGGTTGGCCATGGTCAAAAGCGCCTGGCCCTGATCGGACGCGTAAAGGCACAGGTCCGCATCAAACTCATAAGCCGAGCGGGCTTTGAGGATACCGGCGCGGATGCCGAGCGACGAGGTGGGCGGCGCGGAAACGAAGGCGAACCCCGTCATATTAATGTGCTTGATGATGTCGCTGGCAGAATAGTCTTTGAGGTATTTTACACTGGCCGGGTCGCGCTTGGGGCCAACGAACACCAGCGTGTCATAAAACACATCCGCGCCCATAAACTCGGCGGAAGCAAGGCGGTCGCTCAAGTCGAGGTTGGCGCCGAGCAGCACTTCAAAATCGCCTTTCGCCAGCGCTTTTTCAAAATCGGCGTATTCCAGCGCCTCGATCTCCACTTCAACGCCGGTGGCCTGTGTATACGCGCTTATCAGCTGCGGCAGCAGCGGCGAATGGGCAAACCCTTCGCTTACCGTGAGCGTAACACTTTTATTTCCGCAGCCTGCCACGAGGGTGACCAGACACAAAAGGGCCAACAGCAGGCACAGACACCGTTTTTTCATAAAAACCTCCCGTTTGATAAACAAGATATGTTCAGTATACCATATTTCCGTAAAAAATCACGCAGTGAGCAGAAATGTGATATACTGAATAGCAAGATGTATCCGGGAGGCGTAAAAATGGAAAAAGAAACAAAGGCTTTGGCCGCACACCGCGCATGGCAGGGCAAGATTGAGATCATCAGCCGTGCGCCGATCAACACAAAAGAGGATTTGACTGTGGCATACACGCCCGGTGTGGCGGAACCATGCCTGAAAATAAAAGAGGATATCACACAAAGCTATACCTATACGCGGCGGGGCAATCTTGTGGCCGTTGTAACAGACGGAACGGCGGTGCTGGGCCTGGGCGACATCGGCCCCGAAGCGGGCATGCCCGTGATGGAAGGCAAATGCGCGCTGTTTAAGGCGCTGGGCGATGTTGATGCGTTCCCGCTGTGCATTCGCAGCAAGGAAGTGGACGAGATTGTGAACACCGTTGCGATGATCGCCGGCAGCTTTGGCGGCATCAACCTGGAAGATATCGGTGCACCGCGCTGCTTTGAGGTGGAGCGCAGGCTGCAGGAAAAACTGGATATCCCCGTGTTTCATGATGATCAGCACGGCACGGCCGTTGTGGTGCTGGCCGCGGCGCTCAACGCCCTTAAGATTGTGAACAAAAAACTGGAAGACATCAACGTTGTGTTCTCCGGCGCCGGTGCGGCGGGCATTGCCATTGCAAGGCTGCTTCACAGCGCGGGCATGAAACACTTTATCATGACGGATATTGAAGGCACGGTATACCGCGGCCGCCCCGGCATGAGCGCTGATCTGGCCGCCATGGCGGAAATTTCCAACGAAGAGATGCTCAAGAGCACCCTTAAAGATGCGATCGTGGGGGCCGACCTGTTTATCGGCGTGTCCGCGCCCGGCCTTGTAACGGAAGAAATGATCCAATCGATGGCCAAAGACCCCATTGTGTTTGCAATGGCGAACCCCACGCCGGAAATCATGCCCGACAAAGCCCGCGAAGCGGGCGCGGCTGTGGCCGGCTCCGGGCGCAGCGATTTCCCGAACCAGATTAACAACCTGCTGGTGTTCCCCGGCATTTTCCGCGGGGCGCTGGATGTGCGCGCCAGCCGCATCAACGAGGAAATGAAAGTGGCCGCTGCCAAAGCCATTGCCGGCATGGTGAGCGAAGAAGAACTGTGTGCTGACTATATCATCCCCGACGCGCTGAACAAAGCTGTTGTGCCCGCGGTGGCCAAAGCAGTGGCCGAGGCGGCCCGGCAGACCGGCGTTGCGCGCCTGTAAAACAAACTGGAGGACAGAAAATGAAATACGAGCTTGGATTTGGTAAACAAGTGGTTGAAGTGCAGATCCCCGAAAAGAATGCGCAGCGCGAGCTGCTGCCCAACCCCGTGCCCCACGGCGTGGGCGGCATGGAAGAAGTGCGCCGCGCCCTGCAGGAGCCGATCGGCGCCCCGCTGCTGAAAGACACCGTAAAACCCGGCCAGAAGATCGTGATCGTGACGAGCGATATCACCCGCCCCATCCCGAGTTATCAGGTGCTCCCGCCCGTGCTGGATGAGTTGGCGGCCGCCGGCATCCCGGACAGCGACATCACCATTGTGCTGGCGCTGGGCAGCCATCGCGCACACACGGAAGAAGAAAAACGCCGCCTTGTGGGCGATGCG
The DNA here is from genome assembly GCA_017439715.1 of Clostridia bacterium. Taxonomy (GTDB): domain Bacteria; phylum Bacillota; class Clostridia; order Christensenellales; family QAND01; genus RGIG3178. The sequence continues at coordinate 15,985 of JAFSIR010000002.1, forward strand.
GTGTATGATCGAATCACGTGCATCGACAGCGATATGGATAAATGTGTGCAGGTGGGCACCACGCCGGATGGCACGCCGGTGGATATGTTTGAGCCGGTGGTGAACGCGGACGTGCGCATCCTGCTGGGCAACATTGAGTTTCACTGGTTCGTGGGCTATTCGGGCGGCGCGAAAGCGTTGATGCCGGGCGTGTCCAGTAAGCGGGCCATTCAGTATAACCATCGCCGCATGGTGTTGCCCGAATCGTGCGCAGGGGCGCTGGAAACCAACCCCGTTCGCATGGATATTGAAGCCATTTTGCCGTTTATCAAAGCGGATTATATTGTGAACGTTGTGCTGGACGAGCATAAAAACATTGTGCATTGCGTGGCGGGCGATGTGATTGAGGCCCACCGCGTGGGCTGCAAGCTGCTTGACGCCATGTATGCCGTGAAGATCGACAGCCTGTCTGACTGCGTTGTTGTGTCTCAGGGCGGCGCGCCCAAAGACATGAATGTGTATCAGGCGCAGAAAGCGCTGGACAATGCCCGCCACGCCGTTCGCCAGGGCGGCACGATCGTGTGGGTGTGCAGCTGCGCCGAAGGATATGGCTCTGCCAGCTTTGAAAGATGGCTCAAAACGTATGGCGATCCGGCGGACTGCATCAAAGCCATTCATGAAAACTTTGAGCTGGGCGGCCATAAAGCGGCCGGCATCGCCATCACCGCGCAGAAAGCCCGCATCCTGTTTGTGAACGAGCTGGATGATACCACCACCCGTACCGTGTACGCCACGCCCATGGCTTCGGCACAGGCGGCGGTGGATTTGGTGCTGAGTGAAACGCCCAACGCCTCCTTCCTCGTGATGCCGTACGGCGGCAGCACGCTGCCCAAGCTGGATATGGAATAAAAAACAGCATCAAAAAAGCAGCCCATCGGGCTGCTTTTTATTTGACAAGATCAACAACGGGCAAAAGCGTTTCGAAGCGGTAGTCGGCCCGGGAGGGGGCCGTGTTATGCACCTGCACGGCCGTCATCCCCGCGCGCAGGGCGCCTTCGATATCGGCCGATGGGTTATCGCCCACCATAAGGCAGCGCTCCGGGCTGCCGGCAAGCTGCCGGGCAAACCGAAAGATCTCGGGGCGGGGTTTGTCCAGCCCCACCGCGCCCGACACCACTACGCCGCGAAAATACTTGAGCAGGCCCAGCGCCTGCAGCACGAAGGGAAGCTCCGGGTAATTGTTGCTAAGGATATAGTTTTTGGCGCCCCGGTCGAGGCAGGCCTGCAGGGCCTCCTCCGCATCGGGAAACACGGCGTACAGGCCGGGGTCAAGCAGCAGCGGGCGCACCAGAACCGCGGCTTCCTGTGCCGTTTTTTCAGGCACGAGAGAAGAAAACACGTTTATAAAATGCCGGTTCATATACTGCCAGAAAGCGGCGCCCGTAAACGCACGGTTGTCCTGATCCGGCACGCTCCAGGGGAAGGCAGGGCCATTGTGCCGGCGCAGGCGCGACAATTCCTCCTGCGCAATTGAAACGGTAGGATCAACAGATAACAGCGCCTGATGCATTACACGCGTCCACAGCTGGGGTGAATAGGTCAGCGTGCCGTCAAAATCCCAAAAAACAGCCGTTCTCAAACCCGTTCAATGGCCCCTTTCTCTACGCGGTAAGTGGCACAGCCGTTCAAATAGCCGGGCACTTCGCCGGCCGTTGTGATCAGCGCCTGGCCGCCGATGCGGTCTATCAGGCCGCGGCGGCGCGCCTGGTCGAGCTCGCTGAACACATCGTCCAGCAGCAGCACGGGCCACAGGCCGCTTTCGGCCTTCATGGCTTCCGCGGCCGCCAGTTTTAAGGAGAGCGCCGCCGTGCGCTGCTGCCCCTGAGAGGCAAACAGGCGCGCGTCCAGCCCGGCAACGGACAGAACAAGATCGTCTCTGTGCGGGCCCACAAGGGTGGTGCAGCGGCGGTAATCGTCTGTTCTGCTGCGCTGGAGCGCATCCAGCAGCGCGCGGGTAATATCGCCCTGCGCCTGCAGACCGCGGTAATGCAAACTCAGCGGCTCACCGTTTGCAATATCGGCATGGATCACACAGGCAAGGTCGTTCAAAGCCGATAAAAAGCTGCGGCGGTGCTCCACCACACGGGCGCCGGAAACGGCCAGCGTTTGATCAAACGCGTCCAGCAGCTGATCGCTATGGGCCGTGCGCTCGCGCCTGAGCAGGGCGTTGCGCTGCATCAGGGCGGCGTTATACTGCGAAAGGGCCAGATAATAGCCCGGGCGAAGCTGGCAAAGGGAAGAATCCAAAAACCGGCGGCGCAGGCCGGGCCCGCCTTTAACCATCATCAGATCGTCCGGCGAGAAAAACACGCACTGCACGTGCCCCATCAGCTCGCTCATGCGGCGGATGGGCAGCCCGGAAACGAGGATGCGTTTGCGCTCGTTGCTTTTTAAAAGCACTTCGATCTGCCGCGGCCCGTCATTGCGCATCACATCCACCCGGGCAAACGCGGCGGCTGTGCCGCGGCGCACCAGCTCAGCATCGGAGCGGGTTTTATGGCTGCGGCCGAGGCAGCAAAGATAGATGGATTCGAGAACGTTGGTTTTGCCCTGCGCATTGGCGCCGCAGAGCACATTGATGCCGCGTTCAAGCGGCAGCGAAAGCTGCACATAATTGCGATAATCCTTAAGCTCGATGCGCTCGATCCGCACGGGACAACGCCCTCCTTTCCCGAACAAAAATCCAAGTAAAGTATACCATGTTACGCGCATTCCTGCACCCCGAAATAACACAGAAAAACAGGCGTTTGAACCTGCCTCAGCCTTGTGAAAAACGGGGTTTTGGTGTATAATATATTCAGCAAAAAAGGCCCGAAAGGAGGCATGCCGATGTTGCTTCATCTGGGCGGAAACGACAGCGTTTTTCTGCGTGATGTGGTGATGATTGTAGACGAAGCGGCGGTGTCTGCCGGCGGCGAAAACGCCCGGTTTTTAGACTGTGCCCGGGACAACGGCATGCTTTTCGGGCAGGAGCGGGGCGACATACGAAGCTATGTGCTTGTGAAAGAAAAAAACAGGCCGGCGCGGGTGATCGCGTCCCCCATTTCGGCGGCAACACTGCTTAAACGAAGCCGGCTGCCGTATACGGCACCGGATGAGAAAGGATTAATATGAGCGAAGAAATCAAAGAAATGAAAACAACGGGCGCAGAGCAGGTGCGCGAAGAAATGGATATCCATGTTGACGGAAGCTATTCTGCCGATCAGATCGAGGTGCTCGAAGGGCTGGAACCCGTGCGTGTGCGCCCGGGCATGTACATCGGGTCCACCGATGCACGCGGCCTGCACCATCTTGTGCAGGAGATTGTGGATAACAGCATAGACGAGGCAATGGCCGGGTTCTGTGACCGTGTGGTGGTTACGCTGCATGATGATGGGTCGGTGTCCGTGGAGGATAACGGGCGCGGCATCCCGGTGGCCATGCACGCCAAAGTGAAAAAGAGCGCCTTGGAAGTGGCGCTTACCATTCTGCACGCGGGCGGCAAGTTTGGCACGGGCGGATACAAGGTGTCCGGCGGCTTGCACGGCGTGGGCGTGTCGGTTGTGAACGCGCTGAGCGAGTGGCTGCAGGCAGATGTGTACCGCGACGGTTATCATTTCAGGCAAACCTATAAACGCGGCGTACCGCAAACGCAGGTGGAGCAGCTGGAGCAGAGCGACCGGCGCGGCACGGTGATCCGCTTTTTGCCCGATGCGCAGATATTTGATGAAGGCACGTCGTTCCAATACGATCTGCTGCGCAACAGGCTGCGTCAGCTGGCGTTTTTGAACCGGGGGCTGACCATTGTGATCCGGGAAGAGCACGGCAGATCGGAAGACTCGTTCTGCTACGAGGGCGGCATCATCAGCTATGTGGAATATCTTGACAGAGACAGGGAATCGGTGCAGGAAGCGCCGCTGTATCTGTCTTCGGTAAAGGATGACAGCAGCGTGGAAGTGGCGCTGGAGTTTTGCAAAGAAGAATACCGCGAAAATGTATACAGCTTTGCCAACAACATTGTAACGGCCGAGGGCGGCGTGCATCTGGTGGGCTTTAAAAACGGAATCACCCGCGCCATGAACGATTACGCCCGCGAATTTAAATTTTTAAAGCCGACCGATAAAAACCTCGAGGGCGAGGAAGTGCGCGAAGGCGTAACGGCGGTGATCAGCGTGAAGCTGACAAATCCCCAGTTTGAAGGGCAAACCAAAACCAAGCTGGGCAACGCGGAGATCCGCTCCGTGGTGGAAAACGCGGTGTATTCCGGCGTGCAAACATATTTGCAGGAAAATCCGGCGGTGGCCAAAACCCTGGTGGATAAATGCCTGATGGCGCGCCGGGCGCGTGAAGCGGCGCGAAAAGCGCGTGAGCAGGTGCGCAAAACGGCGCTGGGATCCACCTCATTGCCCGGCAAGCTGTGGGATTGCTCGAGCCGTGACCCCAAGGAGTGCGAGATCTATCTGGTGGAGGGTGACAGCGCGGGCGGCAGCGCCAAGCAGGGGCGCGACAGCCGGTTCCAGGCCATCCTGCCGCTGCGCGGCAAGATCCTCAACGTGGAGAAAACGAGGGTGGACCGCATGATGGCCAATGCCGAGATCAACGCCATGATCACCGCGTTCGGCGCGGGGTATGACGATGAATTTGATGCGTCCAAGCTGCGGTATGACCGCATCATCTGCATGACGGATGCCGATGTTGACGGCAGCCATATCCGCACACTGCTGCTGACCTTCTTCTTCCGGCACATGCGGCCGCTGATCGAAGGCGGTCATGTGTACATTGCGCAGCCGCCGCTGTACAAAGTATCCCGCGGGAAAACAGACCTGTACTATTATTCCGATGAAGAGCTGAACCGCGCGCTGGAAGAACAGGGCCGCACGGGCATCAGCATCCAGCGGTATAAAGGCTTGGGCGAGATGGACTATAACCAGCTGTGGGATACAACGATGAACCCGGAAACGCGCACGCTTTTAAAAGTGACAATGGAGGACGCCATTGTGGCTGACGAGATTTTCACCGTGCTGATGGGTGACCAGGTGGAACCGCGCCGCCAGTTTATTGAAGACAACGCCAAGCTTGTGGCGAATTTGGATGTTTGATGGCAGGAGGATAACCAAAATGAAACGCAAATTTGATTTTAAAGAGTTTTCTATCAGGATGTCGACCGCAATGGGCGGCTTTTTCGGCACAAACAGCGCGCTTAAAGGCAACCCGCTGATGCTGGTTATTGCAGCGGTGATCCTGTTTTTCTCCATCCGTTCGCTGGGCAAGGATAATAAACCGGCTGAAAAGAGTAAACAGCCGAAGAAAAACACCCGCGCCATTGAGCGGGAGTTTACCGAAGCGGTGGAAAAACGCAATCAGGCTATGAGCGATGATCCGATGGCCATGTCGGCTGACGCGCTTGTACGCGAGCAGGAAGCCCGCAAACGCAAAAAGAAATGACAGCGCGTCCGCGCGTTTTATATGGGCGGCAATAGAAAGGTGAACAATTTTGGAAGATAAAACGACGATGAACGTTGGGCATGTTCGCCCCATCGTTCTCGAAGATGAAATGCGCACCAGCTTTATTTCGTATGCGATGGCGGTTATCATCAACCGCGCGCTGCCCGATGTTCGGGACGGGCTGAAGCCGGTGCATCGGCGCATCCTGTACAGCATGCAGGAGCAGGGGCTGACCATGGACAAGCCCTTCCGTAAAAGTGCAACGGTGGTCGGCCATGTGATGGGCAACTATCACCCGCATGGCGACTCCGCCATTTATGATGCCATGGTGCGCCTGGCGCAGGATTTTTCCACGCGGTATCCGCTGGTGCAGGGCCACGGCAACTTTGGCAATGTTGACGGTGACGGCGCGGCCGCCATGCGTTACACCGAAGCGCGTATGAGCCGCCTGTGTGCGGAAATGCTGCGCGATCTTGACAAAGAAACGGTGGACATGGTGCCCAACTATGACGAGCGGATGATGCAGCCTTCCGTGCTGCCCGCGCAGTTCCCCAACCTGCTGGTAAACGGCAGCGGCGGGATCGCCGTTGGCATGGCAACCAACATTCCGCCCCATAATATGACCGAGGTGTGCAACGCCTGCATTGCGCTGATCGATGATCCGGATGCAACGGCGGAAAAACTGATGCAGCACATCAAAGGGCCCGATTTCCCCACCGGCGGCCAGGTGATGGGGTACAGCGGCATTCGCCAGGCGTATATGACCGGGCGCGGCCGCATCACGGTGCGCGCCAAAACCGAAATTGAAAGCACCAAGCGGAATGACCGCATCATCGTAACGGAAATCCCTTATCAGGTGAACAAGGCAATGCTCGTTAAACGCATTGCAGATCTTGTGCATGATAAAGTGATCGAAGGCATTTCCGACCTGCGCGATGAGAGCGACCGCGAAGGCATGCGCATTGTGATTGAGCTTAGGCGCGATGCGAACGCAAACGTGGTGCTCAACCATTTGTTCAAGCATACCCAGATGCAGGATACCTTTGGCGCCATTATGCTTGCGCTGGTGGATGGGCAGCCCCGCGTGCTCTCGCTCAAACAAATGCTGCATTATTATATTGAGCACCGCAAAGAAGTTGTGGTGCGGCGCACGAAATTCGAGCTGGAACGGGCGTTGGCCCGGGCCCATATTCTGGAAGGCTTGCTGCGCGCGCTGGACGTGATCGATGAAGTGATTCACACCATCCGCTCCTCCGAAGGCGATGCGGATGCCAAAGCGAACCTGATGGAACGCTTTGGTTTCAGCGACAAACAGGCGCAGGCTATTTTGGATATGCGGCTGCGCCGGCTGACCAACTTGGAAGCAGCGCGATTGGAAGACGAGCTTGCCCAGCTGCGCGAGAAGATTGCGTATTACAACAAGGTGCTGGGCGACGAGGGCATGGTGATGGCCATCATCAAAGATGAGCTGTCCGAGATCCGCGACAAGTTTGGCGATGAACGCCGCACGGAGATACTGCCTGTGGAAGGCGAGGTTGATGTGGAAGACCTGATCGACCCCGAAGAGATGTGCGTAACGCTGACCCATGCCGGTTATGTTAAGCGCACGTCCGCCGCAGCATACAGAACGCAGAACCGCGGCGGCCGCGGCATCACGGGCCTTAGCATGCGCGATGAAGACTTTGTTGAAAAAGTGTTCTTCACAAACACGCACACCCCGCTGATGTTCTTTACCGATCGGGGCCGCGTGTTCCGCCTCAAGTGCTATGAGCTGCCCCAGGGCGGCCGCACGGCCAGAGGCATGGCGGTGGTGAACCTGCTGCGCCTGCAGCCGAACGAGAAAGTGAACACAGTGTTCCCCTGCGAGGGCGAGATGGAAAACCGCTTCCTTGTGATGGCCACCAAGCACGGGCTGATCAAGAAAACGCCGATGAGCGAGTTTGAAAACATCCGCCAGAGCGGCCTGATCGCGCTGAACCTGCGCGAGGATGATGCGCTTTGCTCCGTTTTGGTAACGGATGGAAGTGATGATCTTGTGGTGGGCACGAGAAACGGGCTGAGCATTCGCTTCAGCGAAAACGATATCCGCCCCATGGGCCGCACAGCGGCCGGCGTTCGCTCTATCCTGCTGGGCGCGGGCGATGAAGTGGTGGATGTGCAGAAGATAGACGCGGCGTATGTGCTCACCATTAGCGAAAATGGGTTTGGCAAACGCACGCCGGTGGAAGATTATCCGCGCCAATCCCGCGGCGGCAAGGGCGTGAAAACCCTGCAGATCACCGAAAAAACGGGCCAGATCGCCGGGTTTAAGGTGATCACCGGTGAGGAAGACATTGTGATGATCGATCAAAACGGCGTGATGATCCGCTTCAGAAGCGAGCAGGCCTCTGTGATCGGCCGTGCCACGCAGGGCGTGCGCCTGATGCGGCTGGATGAAGGCAGCCGTGTTGCGTCGGTCGAAGTGGTTGAACACGAAGAGATCGAGGAAGATGCAGTGTTTGACGGGCAAACAGAGCAGGCGCCGGAAGAAACAGCAGTGCAAACAGAAGAACAATAAGGCCGATGGAGACGCTTGACTAAGGCAGGCGTCTCCATTTTTGCGCAAAGAAGCAAAAAAACACGCCGGTATTTGTCAAATATGTGTGAAATTGCGGTTGTTATTATGTTATAATAAAATGCGATATTTTGCAGAGGAGCAGAATGTAGATGACGATCTATAACGTGTTTTCGCTACTGGGAGGTTTGGGTGTCCTGCTTTACGGTATGCGCATGATGAGCGAGGGGCTTGAAAAAGCGGCCGGCGAAAAACTGCGTAAATTGATGGGCATTTTAACGACAAACCGGTTTATGGGCATGATCGTGGGCATGATCGTTGCGGCGATTGTGCAATCCTCCGGGGCCACAGTCATGATCGTGGGATTTGTAAACGCCGGTTTGATGACGCTTTCTCAGGCGGTGGGCGTGATCATGGGCACGAATATCGGCACAGCGCTGTTAACCCAGGTAATGGTGCTGGATATCGATGCCATCACACCGCTGTTTATCCTGGCCGGTGTGGTTCTGATGATGGTCTATAAAACCTCGTCCAAACAGATGATCGGCCAGATCCTGGCCGGGTTCGGTATTCTGTTCCTGGGCATGTCGCTGATGAGTGATGCGATGAACCCGCTGCGCTCCATGCCGGAGTTCCACGCGCTGATGACCAAGTTCTCCAACCCCGTGCTGGGCGTTCTGGTGGGCACGATTTTCACGGGCGTGATCCAGTCTTCCGCTGCCTCGGTCGCCATTCTGCAGACCCTGGCCGGCCAGGGGCTGATCTCGCTTTCCGGCGCGGTATATCTGGTGCTTGGCTTTAACATCGGCACCACGTCCAGTGCGGCGATCAGCTGCATCGGCTCTCCGCGGCCGGGCTGCCGCGCGGCGATCATGCATACGTCGATCAAAACGGTGGGCGCAATCCTTTTCGTGCTGATGCTGCAGGTGCTGCCGCTGGTGGAATGGCTGGAAGCCATCACGCCCAACAGCGTAAGCTGGCAAATATCGAACGCGCATCTGGCGTTCAACTTGATCAACACGGTGCTGCTGTTCCCGTTTGCGAACCTGTTTGTTAAACTGGCGTACAAGATCTTGCCGGAGCAGGCAAGCGAAAAGAAAAACGAGCTGCAGCTTCAGTATATCAACGACAATATTCTGACCCGCCCGTCTTTTGCGGTGGAAAGCGTGCGCCATGAAGTGATCCGCATGGGCAAGCTGGCGTATGATAATGTAGACAAGGCGGCCAGAATGGTCAAAGAACAGAAAGCAGAAATGATACAGGAGATAAACGCACAGGAAGAAACCATCAACTTCCTGAACACGGGCATCACTGGCTTCCTCGTTAAGCTTTCGCAGAGCGAGCTGGCTGAGCATGAAGCGCTCAAAGCGGTGGATATGATCCATATCGTTTCTGATATTGAACGCATGGGCGACCATGCCATTGATATTCTTGAACTGGGCAATGGGCTGGCAAGGCTGGAACAGAACCTGTCCGATCTGGGCCTGGAAGAGTTTGATGATATCACGGCAGATGTGCTGGAAGTGATGCAGCTTTGCCTGGATGCCATGAACACGAATGAGCCGGCCACACCGGAAGCGGTTCGCAGCAAATCGGTTGAGATTGGTGAAAAGGCGGAACGCTACCGCGCCAACCATATCGATCGGATGCGCATGCAGATCTGCGACCCCGAGATCGGCACGATGTTCACCGACATTATGATCAACTATGAGCAGATCTGTGACCATGCGGATAACATTGCCAGGCTGCTGCTGATCAACTCTTTATGCTAAGGAGGAAAACTATGAAAGCAACTATTCAACTGATCGGATATGTGTCCCATTTTACAAATGGCGTAAAAAGCATTGATGTGGAACTGCCGGGCGAAACGGCCTGCATGGGCGATCTGCTTGTCGAAGCGGGCAAAACGCTGGGCGAGGAGTTTATGCGCGAAGCGCTGGATCTTCAGAACCGCGCGATCAAGCTGTGTGCCATGTACAAGGGCAACATCATCGGCTATGAAACGCCCATCCCCGATGGGGCAACGGCGCAGCTCACCTTTATGATGGACGGCGGCTGCTGAGAAAAAACAAAAAACGGCGTGGCATTTCCACGCCGTTTTTTATATTGCGTTTAAAACATGGCAGGGAACAGGAACCCGGTAAACTGGCACACAAGCACCGCCGCGCCCAGCACCGCCACATAAATGGCAAACCCATACAGCGGCTTGTTGGAGATCAGCTTCAGCATAAAGCGGATGGCCAAATAGCCGGACACCGCCGCGGCCAGCGCCCCGAACAGCAGCGGCCACAAATTGGCGCTTTGGCTGCCGATGGTGATCAGGTCTTTAAACTTGAACACCAGCGAGCCGAGGATGGCGGGGATGGACATCAAAAACGAAAACCGCGCACAAAGCGACCGGTCCAGCCCGCGGAACAGGCCGCCCACAATGGTGGACCCGCTGCGCGACACGCCCGGCAAAATGGCGATCGCCTGCATCATGCCCATCACGCCTGCGTCAGTCGCTGTCATTTTGGAAAATTTGCGCCCGGCGCGGCGGCTGCCGAGCTTTTCGGCCAGGGTGAGCAGCACGCCCGTGAAAATGAAGCCAAGCCCAAGGAAACGGCCGCCAAAGGTGGACTCAATAAAATCATCAAACAGCAGCGTTAGAACCACGGCCGGGATAGTGGCAACCACCAGATACCGCATCCCCCTGCCAAACGGATGGTGCAGCAGCGATTTAATGTCTTTCCACAAAACGATGAATACGGCGATCAGCGTTGCAAGATGCACCACAATCTCAAACAAAAGCGGTTCGCTGGAAACGCCCAAAAGTGTGCGCGTGATCAGCAGATGGCCGGAACTGGAAACGGGCAAAAATTCGGTCACGCCCTGCACAAGGCCGAGCAGGATACTTTGCAAAATCGACATGGGTAAACGTCACCTCTTCGGTGCATTATACCAACAATCACCCAAAAAGTATACCAAAGGACAACAGCGGCGAGGCAGAGAAGCGTTTTTCGGGCCACCAAACCCGCACACAGAATGCTAAACAATGGCGTAGAGCACTTGAGAGAAAGCGGATTGTGCGGTAATATATAAGATGCGCCGGCCGAACTGCGGCCGGAGACGGAACTGCAATAAAGGAGAATGAAGATATATGAAACTTGGTATCGCCGGGCTTCCCAATGTAGGAAAATCCACGCTGTTCAATGCGCTGACGCATGCCGGTGCGCAGGCAGCAAACTATCCGTTCTGCACCATTGACCCGAACGTGGGCATCGTGCCGGTGCCGGATGAGCGGTTGGCAGCGCTAGAAAAGATGTATGACCCCGCCAAAGTGACCCCGGCCACCATCGAGTTTGTGGATATTGCAGGCCTGGTGCGCGGGGCGAGCAAGGGCGAAGGCCTGGGCAACCGCTTTTTGGCGCATATCCGCGAGGTGGACGCCGTTGTGCAGGTGCTGCGTTGCTTTGAGGATGACAATGTAACGCATGTTGACGGCGGGGTGGACCCGCTGCGCGACAAGGAAACGGTGGAACTGGAGTTTGTGCTGGCTGACCTTGAAATGATGGAGCGGCGGATCGATCGGCTGCGCAAGTCTGCCAAGGGCGGCGACAAGCAGGTGATGACCGAGCTGGAGCTGTGCGAGCGGATCGCCGCACATCTGGGCGAAGGGAAAAGCGCGCGGGGCTGCGAAATGAGCGAGGATGAACGGGCGCTGGCGCAAACATTCACGCTGCTGACCATGAAGCCGATGATCTATGCCTGCAACGTGGCGGAAGAAGACCTGGCCGATGGCGGCGAAAGCAATGCCCTGGTGGCCGCTGTGCGTGAGATGGCAAAAGCGGAAGGCGCACAGGCGCTGGTTGTGTCTGCCAAGGTGGAAGAGGAACTGGCGGCGCTGGACGAAGAAGAGCGGGCCGATTTTCTGGAAGCGCTGGGGCTTAAAGAAGCGGGGTTGGAGCGGCTGGTATCGGCAAGTTATGACCTTTTGGGCCTGATCAGCTATCTTACCGCCGGGCCCAAGGAAGTGCGCGCCTGGACGATCGAAAAAGGAACGCGGGCCCCGCAGGCGGCGGGCAAGATCCATTCCGATTTTGAGCGCGGGTTTATCCGCGCTGAAGTGGTGGCGTATGACGATTTGATGGCCTGCGGCAGCTACAACGCTGCCCGCGAAAAAGGCCTGGTGCGCAGCGAAGGCAAGGAATATGTGATGAAAGACGGAGACGTGGTGCTCTTCCGTTTCAATGTGTGAGAAAAAGAAAAAGCGTTGGAAACAAGTTGTTTCCAACGCTTTTTTGTTTTGTTACGCTTGCGAAAGCGCCTGTTCAAGATCGGCAAGGATATCGCTGATATGCTCGAGGCCAACGGACAGGCGGATCATGCCGGGGTGGATGCCCGCTGCGGCCAGCTGCTCATCAGTGAGCTGCCGATGCGTTGAGCTGGCAGGATGCAGCACACAGGTGCGGATGTCTGCCACATGTACCTGCAGGGTGGCCAGCTTCACGCTGTCAATAAACCGAACGGCCGCATCGCGCCCGCCGCGAATGGCGAACGAAACCACGCCGCTGCAGCCGCCGGGCAGGTATTTCTGCGCCAGCTCGTGTGATGGATCACCCGGCAGGGTGGGGTAATTCACCTGCTCAACTTTGGGATGGCGGCTCAAATATTCCGCCGCGGCCTGGGCGTTGGCGCAATGGCGCTCCATGCGCAAGGGCAGTGTTTCCAGCCCAAGGTTTAAAAGGAAGGCCGTTGTTGCCTGCGGATACGCGCCGATATCGCGCATCATCTGCACGCGTGCTTTGGTGATAAACGCTTTTTCGCCAAAATCAGTTACATAACGAACACCGTGATAGCTTTTGTCAGGCTCCGTCATTTCGGGGAAAAGGCCTCCGGTCCAGTCAAATCGGCCGCTGTCCACGATCACGCCGCCAACCGTGGCAGCATGCCCATCCATATATTTTGTGGTGGAATGCGTCACAATATCTGCGCCATATTCAAACGGGCGGCACAGAATGGGCGTGGCAAACGTGTTGTCAACCAACAGCGGCACGCCGAAGCTGTGGGCGATGGCCGCCATTTTTTCAATGTCAAACACGGTGATTGCCGGGTTGGCAATCGTTTCGCCGATCACAAGGCGGGTGTTCGGCCTAAACGCGCGGCGGATCACGGCTTCTTCATCGGCAGAGTTGATAAACGTTGTTTCAATGCCAAGGCGCGCAAGGGTAACGGCCAAAAGGTTGGTGGTGCCGCCGTATACCGCGCCGCTGGACACGATATGGTCGCCCGCTTTTAAGATCGTTAGAATCGCGATCAGGTTGGCTGCCTGGCCGGACGTGGTGCACAGCGCGCCCACACCGCCGCACAGCGCGGCGATCTTATCCTCAACCGCGGCCACCGTTGGGTTAGAGATGCGGGAATACATGTGCCCGTCCACCGTAAGGTCAAACAAGCCCTGCACGTGCTCCGTTGAATCGTAGGCATAGGTCGTGCTTTGATAAATGGGCAGAACGCGGGGCTCTCCGTTACCGGGCGTATACCCGGCATGCAGACATTTGGTTTCAATGTTCATTCCGAACTCCTCCGGTTGAGATTATCGATCAGGCCTTCGACTGCCAGCACCCAGCGCATAGCATCTTGCCGATTGCTTTCAAAATAAAAACGGTAAAGCTCGCCCGCAAAAGGCAGCTCAACCTTTTGCCCCGGGGTAAACAGCAGGCCGGGAATGTTTTTCATGGGCGCGTACAAGCAAACGGGCGTGTTGCCCCGCGTGCCTTCAAAGCGGATACCGTTCTGGTCAAGCGTTAATGTGCCGTGCCCATAATGGCTGTACATATTTTGGCCGTCCGCCTGCAGCTCGGCCCGCACCGTTTGCGTGATGCATGCCTGCGGATCAGACAGATCTTCCAGCACACAGCGGCGCTCAAAATCCGTCCACGCAACGGGCGTATCGAACACAACATCTTGATCGGTTTTGGGATTGAGCATCCCATAAATATCGATCACCGCCGTGTTGCCGCATTCGCGGCAGATCAGCTCGTTATGATGCACATACATCCCGTGGGCCCGGCAGCGCGGGCATTGATACAGCACATTGGTAATGCCGCGGCCGCGGTTGCGCTTCGAGATGCGGAATTTCACTTTGCGTTGGCGCGCCAGTGTTTCATAATCGTTGAACCGCAGGCTTTCTTCAATAAAGGCATCCAGTGCATCGGAGCTCATGGACCGCAGCTGCTCCTGCGTCAGCAGGGGCTCCACTTTTACAAACACGCGCCCGCGGCGGGCCCGATCGGTCCACTTGGGTTTTGTTAAATGGCCACCCGTGGAAAGCACGCGGATCACCGGCACGTTGAGGTGTTTGAGCAGCTTGCCAATACCGGGCGGCAGGCTGCCTTCTTTGCCGTTATAAGTCAGCTGCCCGGCCGGGAACAGCAGCAGGCTGCCTTTTTCTTTTCTTACCACGGAAAGCATGTTGCGGATCGATTCGATATCCGGGATGAGCTGCACTTTGGATATACAGCCCAGCTGCTTGAGCAGCCAGCCCTTAAACGGGCGCTCAAAGTGGATCTGAGCGGTGACAACATGCAGCCGATATTTGCGCATCGCTATACAAGACACCAAAAAATCATAACCAAAACCGTGGTTGGCCACCACGATGAACGGCGGCTTGATGCCGCGAATGGCTTTTCGGTCAACCCGGGTGCCGAACCAAAGGCCCATCAGCAGCGTGCCCAGCCAGATCGTGAAGCGGTAAAGAAACCGGTTTGGCTTTTTTATCGTTTTTCGCCGATCAGCACCTCGCTGCATAACGCCCGCCTCCTTACCGAAAAGTATAATGGAAAGTATATCATTTCTTGCTGGGTCTAACAAGTGCCTGGCCAAAACCGGGATGAAAAAAGGGCGGCTTTTGCCGCCCTTTTAAGTGTGATTGTTAGAACGCAGTGTTGTCCGGATCGTGCGCTGTATCGCAGCAGCCGGTCAGCGAGGAGATCACAGCCATATCTTCTGCGGAGATCTCAAAATCAAACACGCGGCCGTTTTCCTCAATGCGCGCCGCAGTTACGCTCTTGGGCAGCGGCAGATAGCCAAGCTGCAGGCTCCAGCGGATACAAAGCTGCGCAATGCTGCGGCCGTATTTGGCGGCCAGCGCCTGCATCTGCTCGTTTTTGAAAATCTCACCATGGCCCAACGGGCTGTAAGCCTGGATCAGGATGTTCTTATACTGGGTGTAACGGATCACGGGCTCCAGATGATCGCCCGGGCACAGATGGATCTGGTTCACCATGGGTGCAATCTCTACGCGGCTGAGCATGGGATCAAGATGATGCGGCCAGAAGTTGGAAACACCGATGGAGCGGATGCGGCCGGCCTTATACAGGTCTTCCATGGCACGCCAGCTTTCGCACAGGGCATCCAGCCAGGTTTCCCGCGTCCATTTAGGCGCCGGCCAATGCACCAGATACAGATCCAGCACATCAAGGCCGAGTTTTTCCATCGATTCGTTGAACGCCTGGATCGTGTTGTCATAGCCGCGAACAGGGTTGTTCAGCTTGGTGGTGATAAACAGCTCTTCACGCGGCACGCCGCATTCTTTGATTGCGCGGCCAACACTTTCTTCGTTCTGATAAGCGGCAGCGGTGTCGATGTGCCGATACCCAGCCTGAATAGCTGCTTTAACAGCAGCAGCGGCTACATCGCCATCCGGCGCTTGCCAGGTGCCAAAACCAATGCAGGGGATCTTAACACCGTTGGACAGCACATAACAATCGGATAAACTTTTGAACAAATTTATCACCATCCTTAGGTTTTATTAATTTTATTATAGCCCAAGAAATTCCGGCCAGTCAAGAAAAGAGGGCACAGGTTTCTGTGCCCTCTTTGGGATTGCGTGTTATCGGAAGTCAACTTTTATTTCGTTTTCATAAGTGACAGCCCATGCTTTTTCATTCTGCAGTGTGCTGTGGTTGACAAGCTTGGCAAGCTCGAGACACTCGACTTTGAGCGCATCCAGCACATTACAATAATCTGCTCCGCTGGTGCTTTTGGCAGCGGGCACAGTAGACAGCAGCCGTTTTACCGCCAAATACTTGTTATAGATCGAGTAATCTGGCTCAATACCGGGCTCCGTTGTGTTCATCACACGGATAGACAGTGCCTGAATGCCGCTATGCGAGGCAAAGCTGGCCTCAGGTTCGGGTTCGGCCGTATTGTCCGGCGTGGGCGTGCCGATCGGTTCCGGTGTTTCTTCCGGCGGCGTTATCTCCGGCGTGGGCGTTGTTTCCGGCGTGGGCGTTGTTTCCGGTGTGGGCGTTGTTTCCGGTGTGGGCGTTGTTTCCGGTGTGGGCGTTGTTTCCGGCGTCGGTGTTATTTCCGGCGTGGGGGTGGGCGTTGGCGTGGTGCCCGGAACAGGAACCGCGCCGCTGGCGATCATGTTTTCCACATGCGAGATCAGCGCTTTTGCGTTCGGCTCATAAACCTCGCGCATCATGTTGCCCCATTTATATTGCGCAGCGCCGGGCGTATAGTCTTTATACTGCGGCACTTTCACGCCGTAGACCTGCTCAATCAGCTCCACGCGCTTTGCCTGGTTTGTTAAAACAAAGTTCCAGTTAAAAATGCTTGTGGTGGTGCCGCCCATGGAATGCATGCCGATCTGGTCCACATCAAGCTTATAGGCAAACGCGGCAAGGGCCGCAATCTGGCTCATAGAAAGGTTGGTCTGCATTTTTCCGGAAAAAGACTTGACCAGATCGGGTATATGCGAAATCATGCCTTCCGCTTTCATCTTGTTAAAA
The DNA here is from genome assembly GCA_017439715.1 of Clostridia bacterium. Classification (GTDB taxonomy): domain Bacteria; phylum Bacillota; class Clostridia; order Christensenellales; family QAND01; genus RGIG3178. The sequence goes on from JAFSIR010000002.1 coordinate 32,779, forward strand.
ATGGCCACAAGAATCTTTTTCTGGCGGTTGATGCGGTTCTGGTCGCCGGACTGGGCCACGTGCTTGCGCACACGGCAGTAATCCAAAACGGCCTGGCCATCCATGTGCTGCATCCCCGTTTTATACGAACGGCCGTTCATTGTAAACGCCACGTCAACGTCGTAATCCACACCGCCGATCGAGTCGACAACCTCTTTGAGAACCGGCATGGTCACCGCAACATAATAGTTCACAGGAATGCCGCCGAGCATCCAGCTGGCCGCTTCACACACTTTGGGCAGGCCTTCGGGATATCCGCCGCCGCAGTCAAGCGAAGCGTTGAGTTTATAAATGCCGCGCACACCGGGGATCTTGGCATATGTGTCACGGGGCAGGGAAATCATGCTTGCCGTGCCCTTGTTGAAGTCCACAGCCAAAACGATCATAACATCGGCATGATAGGCGTGTTTTCCGTTCCAGGTTTCGCGCTCTTCGGCATAGTCGCACCCGATCAGCATTACGTTCACGATGCCTTCCATCAGGCTCAGGTCGGCCTGCGAGATCAGCTGGTCATACTCATCCACAGGGGTGGCCGAAGGAACGTTGCCCGGATCAAACAGAGAGCCGGGATCGTTTATAATCTTATTAACGGTGGAGCCAAGGGCCGTGCCGATGATCAGCAGGACGCCAAGGATACAGCCGAGGATGATCCGTTTTTTCTTTTTCGGCATTTTTTTGCGTTTTTGGCCCGCTGCATCAGACAAAAGATATTCCGATTCATCAAAAGAAACCGCTGCTTCTTCGGCGGGTGTTTCAACAACTACTTCTTCGGCAGGCGTTTGGGCAGCTTCTTCTATATTTGCATCGGAAACAGGCTGCGCTTCTTCCACCGGCGCGGCCGTTTCCGTGGTTTCCGTTTCGGGCTCTTCTGCCTGCATAATATTTTTCTTTTCGTTATCCATCAATTCATTACTCCCGTATATGGACTTAAGAGAATATATGCAATTTGTACCCTATATTGTACAATGAATTAAACGATACTTCAACCCTTACCCATTTGCCATATGGACAGCAGGTATGATACAATTTTAGTAAACGAAAGGAGGGCTGGCTGATGTATGAATCCGGTGAGAATTATCTGGAAACGATCCTGATCCTGCAAAACAGACAGGCTTCCGTTCGGTCTGTTGATGTGGCCAACGAGCTGGGCTATTCCAAGCCGAGCATCAGCCGCGCCATGGGCATTTTGCGCCGAAATGGATATGTTACCATTGGGTCAGACGGCGCGCTTCTGTTAACGGAATTGGGCCGCGCCATGGCGGAATCGATCTATGAGCGGCATCAGTGCATCGCAGCGTTTTTGCAAAAATCGCTGGGCATCAGCCGTGAAACAGCGGATGCAGATGCCTGCCGCATTGAGCATGTGATCAGCGAAGAAACATTTGAAGCCATAAAGCGCCGGAGCGCACAACTGTAAGCCGCAGCACAGCGGCTTTTTGTTTACGCTTGTTTCAAAATATCGCCGATCGATCCATATATGCACACATCGGCCAGGTGATCATACGGCGTGGGGGTTCGGTTAATCAGCACCATATGGTCGCCCTGAAAATAGCGGATCAGGCCGGCCGCCGGATACACCGACAGCGATGTGCCGCCCACGATCAATACATCGGCCGTGCGGAGCGCCGCGATGGCCGCCTGTATATCCTGCTCGTTCAACGCTTCTTCGTATAATACAACATCCGGCTTTATCAGCCCGCCGCATTCGCAGCGCGGGCTGCCGCTTGCCTGCGCAACGGCCTGAACCGGAAACGCTTTATGGCAGGCCATGCAATGGTTGCGCAGCACGCTTCCGTGCAGCTCGATCACTCGGCGGCTGCCGGCTGCCTGGTGCAACCCGTCAATATTCTGCGTGATCACCGCCTGCAGCCTGCCTTCCCGCTCCCATTGCGCCAGCTTTTGATGCGCCGCGTTCGGCCGCGCGTGTAAAAACAGCATGTGCCTGCGGTAAAAATTAAAAAAAGCGTCCGGCTGCGAAACAAAATATCCGTGGCTGAGGATGGTTTCGGGCGAAACAGCCGCCTTCTGGGCGTACAGCCCGGCGGCACTGCGAAAATCCGGGATGCCGCTTTCGGTGGACACGCCCGCACCGCCGAAAAATACCATCCGCTTACCGTTACGAGTCAAAGTTTTTAAAGTGTCAAGCGATTGCATCTGCCGCCTCCTTAAAAAGCTTACCCACTTATTATAATACTATTTGCCCGCACCGGCGCATATTAAAAAGGCCAAAAGGGCCTGTTAGTGAGAGTCTGCCCGCCGAAACAGCTTTTCTGTTTTAACACACAGCATATAATCGGCCAACGCCAGCGATTTTCGGCTCGGTGGCACGAAGATAAGGGCGGCGCCCTGCTGTTTGCGCGCCTGCCATTGCGCCGTCCAAAGGTGGGGCATATGATCCAGCAGCACAATATCTGCCGGCACGCACAGCGCAAGCGCCTGTGTCAGCTGCGCCCGTTCCTGCAGGGAAAAGGTTTTTACCGGGCGGTCAATGGCAGCGCCAAGGCCGGCCAAGCGCAGAACATCGTCAGTCAGCGCTTTGGTTTGCCGCTTTGCCAGCCCCATAGCCGCACAAACAAGGCGGATGTTTTGCCGCCCGGTATACGCCGGCAGCAGCGTGCCTTCCGGCGAATATATGCCGCCCAGCCGCCCGCGCCTGTCAATCGCGCCGCTGTCGGGCTGCAGCACACCGGCCAACAAGCGCAGCAGTGTGGTTTTGCCGCTGCCCGGCGGGCCTGTAAGGGCCAGCGCGTGCCCGCACTGCAAGCTGAAAGAAACGCTTTTGAAAACGGATTCTGCGGCATAGGCTTTACTGAGCCGATCAACGGCGATCCGCTCTATCATGCGCGGAAAAACCGACGCCGCCCGGCAGCAAAGATCAGCCAACCCAGCATAAACACGGCCAGCCCCGGCCACGCTGCTTTGAAAAGAACGGCGAATGAAGGCGTTTGCCCGAAGCAAAAGATCAACCGATAGGCCCGGATCAGCGGGGTCAACGGCGTAAGGCAGGGGAAAGCGGCGGCGGGGGCAAGCACCGGCGCGCCTAAAAACAGCAGCAGCCCCAAGCCGGGCAGCAAGCGAAGCGCCTCGGGAAAAAGCAAACTCAGCCCCGAAGCGGCCAATGTAAGGCCGAAAGAAAACACAAAATGAGAAATCATTATCGGCGAAAGCATCACGATTGCCCAAAAGGTGGGAAACGCGGCCCAGCCGAACAGGGGAAACAGGTTGAGCGGCAGCATGCACAGCTGCATTTTTAAGTATAACACCGCCGTGCGCGCAGCGGGCAAGGCCTGCAGCGGCAGGCATACTGTGCGCGCCCACGCTTCATAATCGATCACAGCGCGAGCGCCGTCGATCAGTGCACCGGCAGAAAACAGAAAAGCAAACAGCGAAACGGCGAGGTCGGCCAACGCGAGTGCGCCCGCCCAAACAGGCTGCAGGACATACAGCAGCCCTGCAAGCGCCCAAGGGAACAGTATCGTCCGCACTAGGCCGGATGCGGAGCGCAGCGTATAATGGCTCAGCTCAGCCCCGGAAAGGGCCAGCACAAGCGCGCGATGCAAAAACAGATTCATCAAAACAGACGCCTCCTTTGATGCTGTTTTCTCCCTTCCGCTTTCTTTTTATACGGAGCAACAACGCACGAGTTGAAAAATCGGGCCATGAAATTATATAATAGAATTGCTGACAGGGGCGGGCCGGACAGCCCGAAACGAAAGGAGCAGCAACATGAACGAGCATGAAATGGCTGCGTACCGCCGATGGCTGCGCCATGCGGGGGAAGACGAGGCGGTCATGGAAGAGCTGAAATCGCTGGCCAATAACGAAACCGCACTTTCCGGCCGCTTTTCGGCTGATTTGTCGTTTGGCACCAGTGGCATGCGCGCGCTGATGGGTGCGGGTAGCAGCCGGATGAATATTTTCACTGTTCGAAAAGCAACGCAGGGGTTGGCCAGCGCGCTGAACGCGCGTTGGGAAGCGCCGTCGGTCGCCATTGCGTATGATAGCCGGCATAACAGCCGCCGCTTTGCCGAGGAAACAGCCTGTGTGCTGGCCGGCAACGGGGTGCGCGCCTGGCTGTATCCAACGCTGATGCCCACACCGGCCCTTTCGTTTGCCGTAAGGGCACTAAAATGCAAGGCGGGTGTGATGATCACAGCCAGCCATAACCCGCGCCGCTACAACGGATATAAGGTTTATGGCGCATCGGGCGGGCAGCCCACCGATAAAACAGCCAAAAGCATAGAGCAGTTTATTCGGAAAACGGATATTTTTGCCGATATTCGGCGTGTTGCGCTTGAAGCAGGGCTTGCAAGCGGGCTGATCCGATACATTGGCCCGGAAGTGGAACAGGCGTATCTGGACGCAGTCAGCGCCCTTGGCCGCAAAACAGACAGGCCGCCCCGTTCGGCAATTGTATATACGCCGCTTAACGGCACGGGGCTTTCCTGTGTAACGCGCATTTTGGCGCAAAACGGGTTTTCCAATGTAACGGTTGTGCCCGAACAGCGCGATCCAAACGGAGATTTTCCTTCCTGCCCAACGCCCAATCCGGAGCTGCCGGCCACCATGGCTGCGGGGATGGCCTTGGGCCGCGAAATGGGGGCCGATCTTTTGATCGCCACCGATCCCGATTGCGACCGCATTGGCCTGGCCGTAAAAGCCGGGGCGGATATGCGCCTGCTTTCCGGGCATGAGATCGGCGCACTGATGCTGGAATATATTTGCCGCCGCCATACGGAGGAAGGCACCATGCCGGACCGGCCGGTGGTGGTCACCAGCATTGTTTCCACCCTGATGGTGGAACAGATCGCAAAACGGTACGGCGTGTTGGTGCGCCGTGTGCCGGTTGGCTTCAAGTATATCGGAGAGATCGTGACGGCCCTGGAAGAAAAGGAGGAAACCGAGCGGTTCCTGTTTGGCTTTGAGGAGAGCAACGGCGTGCTCACCGGCGCGCATGTGCGCGATAAAGATGGGGTGAACGGCGCGCTTACCGCGGCCCAAATGGCAGAATATTACCGCGAAAGAGGGATGACCCTCGGCTGCGCGATGGATGAGCTTTACCGTGCATACGGGTATTATCAAAATGATACAGACGGATTTGCGTTTCCCGGCGCAAGCGGAGCAGCGCAAATGAAGGCCTGTATGGAACGGCTGCGTGCCGCCCGCCTGCAAACGCTGGGGGATCAAGCCGTTGAGTGTTTTATCGATTATCGGGATGGGGTAGCCATGCATGCCGATGGCCGCATGGAGTATCTCAACTTGCCTGCTTCCAACGGGCTGCGCATCGAGCTTGGCGGCCACACGGCGGTAACCATTCGCCTGTCGGGCACGGAACCGAAACTGAAGTTGTATTATGCTGTTTACGGCCAAACACAGGCCGAAGCACAGGCAGCCATGGAGCGGCTCAAAGCGGCCGTTAAGGAACTGCTGAACGAAAAAACGGAATAAAAAAGGCCTCCGCAAGGAGGCTTTTTTCATGCATCGGTTTTTGTTTCGGGCGGGCCTGCAAAGGCAGCAGCGGGCGCAAGCAGCACGGCAAGCTGCACAATGGTTTGCGGGGTAGCAATAGTAACATCCACAAGCCCGTGGATCACGATATACACCGCAAGCCCCAGCATCAACGGGCGGGCATATTGCGCCGTGCCGCCGAAAAAGCGAAAGGCAAACAGCGAAACGAGAACAAGGCCCACAACGCCGCCGATCAGCAGCACTTCAAGATACAGGCTGTGGCTGTGCAGGTCGCCGCGCAGCACGGCAACGCCCGCAAGCCGCGGAAAAGCAACGGCTCCCTGCCCCAAAATGGGCGTTTCTTTGATGCCGGAAATGGCGGCTGTCCAATCATCCACACGGATGGAGAACGAATCGAGCAGCGAATTCATCCGGAACAGGCTGGGGTTGAGCGCAATCACAAGCCCGCCTGCCGCAAGCGCGCCAAACACAAGGCCTACGGCGCGTTTGTGCCCGCAGAAGAAGGCAACCACAAGCGCCGCCATCGCCGCGCCGGCCAAGGCCCCGCGTGATCCGGCCAGCACAATGTTTACCACCGCCAACAAAAGGCCGAACAGGGAAAGCAGGCGCTGATTTGGCGTTTTCAACAGCCGATACAGGGCGGCAAGCATGGTAAAAGCGCTGCCCATGGCATAATAGTTCGGGTTAAGATAGAATGATTTGGGGCGGAAACCCGGCTTAAAATCATATTTGATGTATTGGGCGATCGCGCCGAACAGAGAAACCAGGCCGCCCAGCAGCAGGATCACAAGGGCGTTTTCAAACACCCGCTCCGTTATCACCGCGCGCAGATAAAACATCACAAGGAACAGGCCCGCAATGGCCAATGCGACCAGCACATTGAGCGTTGAGCCAAAGATAAACCCGTTGGCTACGGCCAGCGCGCAAAACGCGGTGATCGGCCAAAACCCGCGGGTGGACACGATCCGCCGCCGCACCGCGGCGGAACAGGCGGTGTGCACAACAAGATAGAAAAAAGCGGGCACCACTGCTTGCCAGGGCAGAAAAGAAGCGGCGGCAAACAGATACACACCGATAGCGTTATAATCAAAACGCTGCTGCATGACGGAGCCCCTCCTTTTGCAAGTTGATTTTTTGGCACTGCTGTCCTATAATAATGAAAAAAGTTTTAAAATACAAGTGGAAAGAGGTTTCAACATGGCTGTTTATACTGTTTCCTGCACAGAGACCAAACTGATCCTTGACACGGACGCCGGCGTTTTGAAAATCACGCGCAACGCGCGCATCGGGCTGCAGCTGCCGCCCGAAACGGTGATCCCGCTTGATCAGGTGATGGCGATCGAGAACGAGTATGTGGATTTTGGCCTTGCCATCCGCGGCTCGGGCTCGCTCAAAGTGATCTACCCCGGCTGCCCCGAAGGCGGCGACATGCTTTTTGGCTACACCACGCATGAAAACATGGTGCAGTATAAAGCCAAAGCGCTCGATTCGCTCAACGAGCTGTTGGCGGCGCTGCAGCCGTACATCGATGCAAACAATGCAAAATAAGCCAAAAAAACCGGGCAATACGCCCGGTTTTTTTATTTACCAGCATTCGATCAGGTTCAGATCAAACGGCGTTTCCTGATACACATAATAGTTGAGCCAGTTGCTGAAAAGAAGGCTGCTGTGCGCGCGCCACCGCACGATCGGCGGGCGGGACGGATCATCATCAGGGAAATAATGCGCGGGGAAGGGCACGTTATCCATCCCCTTTTCCATATCGCGCAGGTATTCCTGCTTGAGCGTGTCAGGGTCATACTCGCCATGGCCGGTAACGAAGATCTGGCGGCCGTTGCGCGTCATCACAACGGCAACGCCCGCTTCCTGCGATTCGCTGACAACATCCAGCGCCGAAATGCCGTCAATATCGGCGCGGCGGATCTCGGTGTGCCGGGAATGGGGCATATAAAACGTGTCGTCAAACCCGCGGAACAGGGGAATGTTGCGCCCCGTGATCTCGTGCTTAAACACGCCGAATTTCTTTTCAGGCAGCGGGTATTTGGGCACCTGATAATGATAATACAGCGCGGCCTGTGCGCCCCAGCACAGATGCAGCGTGGAATACACATGCGTTTTGGTCCATTCCATCAGGCGGCAAAGCTCATCCCAATAGGTAACCTCGTCAAACATCAGCATCTCTACCGGCGCACCGGTGAGGATCATGCCGTCAAACTTTTTGTTTTTCACATCGTCAAACGTTTTGTAGAACGAGGCGAGGTGATCCGCCGCCGTGTTCCGACTGGTATGAGAGGCCGGGTGCAGCAGTGTGATCTCCACTTGCAGCGGCGTGTTGCTCAGCATGCGGAGAAGCTGGGTTTCCGTTGCGATTTTGGTGGGCATGATATTGAAGATCGCGATATGCAGGGGGCGGATATCCTGCCTGCTGGCGCGGTGTTCATCCATGACAAAGATGTTTTCCTGCTGCAGCACAGAGCGTGAGGGCAGTGTGTTGGGGATGCAGATGGGCATATAGTGCCTCCGATCAGAATGGAATTTGCGTTATTATAACAAAGCCGGGCACGCCCGGTCAATCAATTAAAAAAGAGCTTCTTAAAGAAGCTCTTTTTTTGGATTACATTTCGCTGAAATGTTCAGTGCCAAGGCTGCAGATGGGGCAAACCCAATCAGCGGGAAGATCTTCAAACGCGGTGCCGGGGGCCACGCCGTTTTCGGGATCGCCCAGTTCGGGATCGTACACATAACCGCAAACGCATTCAAATTTTTTCATAGCAGGTTCCTCCGTTTATTGGTTGGTATTATTCGAATAAACAAGGGCGGGGCGGCGCTTATGCGCGCTGCGGCCGATGGCCGCATCGATAATCGCCTTATCGGCCTCGTTTGCTTCGCCGGTTGAAAGATATTTGTCAATTGCAGCATAGCTCACACCCATATCTTTTTCATCCGTTTGGCCTTCATACAGCCCGGCTGAGGGTGCTTTATCAATGATTTCGGCAGGCGCGCCCAAAAAGCGCAGGAATTCAAACACTTCCGTTGCAAGAAGATCGCCGATCGGGTTCACATCATACGCGCCATCGCCCCATTTGGTAAAATAGCCCATCATCACTTCGGAGCGGTTGCCCGTGCCGGCCACAAGATACCCGAGCGACTGGCCCATGGCGTACACCGTTGTCATGCGAAGGCGGGGGTTGATGTTGATCTGCGCGCTGTGGGAAAGCTCCACCACGCCGTCCAGCGCTTTAAGATAGTTTTCTTTTACGGTGGTCAGATCCACCTGCGTAACGGGGATATCGAAAGCCTGAGAAACCAACAGCGCATGGTTGCGGTCGTCCCCATAATTGCGCGCGCTGGCGCACGGCATGATCACGCCGAGCACGTTCTCCGTTGCTTTGCGGCAAAGGATGCCCACAAGGGCACTGTCTTTCCCGCCGCTGTTGCCGAAAATAAAGCCCTTGGCGCCCGAGGACGCCAGCAGGTCGCGCAAAAACGCGACGCGATTATCCAGTTCAGCCTGCCAGTCTCTCATATTGTCTCCTTATCTCAATACAGCGCCAAATAGTTTTCCAGTTCCCAGGCATGCACCTGTGTGCGGTACCGGTTCCACTCCAGCTGTTTTGCGGCCACGTATTCTTCAAACACATGCTCACCCAGCGCTTCCCGAATCACCGGGTCGGCTTTCAGGCATTCCAGCGCTTCTTCCAGCGTGCCGGGCAGCTCGCTGATGCCGTTGGCCTGGCGCTCTTCGGGCGTCATATGATAAATATTGGCGGATACGGCGGGCGGCGGCGTAAGGCCGCGCTTAATCCCGTCAAGCCCGGCGTGCAGCACAGCGGCCAGCACCAAATACGGGTTGCAGGACGGGTCGGGGTTGCGCAGCTCCACGCGCGTGCTCTTGCCGCGCGCCACAGGGATGCGCACCAAGGGGCTGCGGTTTTTGGCCGACCAGGCCACATATACCGGCGCTTCAAACCCGGGCACCAGGCGCTTATAGGAGTTGACCAGCGGATTGGTCAGCGCCGTCATGCCGGGCACATGCGCCAGCACGCCTGCGATAAAGGAGCGCGCCATGGCGGACAGGCCCAGCTCATCGGTGGGATCATCAAAAATATTCACGCCGTCTTTAAACAGAGACACGTTTACATGCATGCCGTTGCCAGCCACGCCGAAAACGGGCTTGGGCATGAACGTGGCGTGCAGGTCGTGCTCCATAGCGATGGTTTTAACCACCAGTTTAAAGGTCATGATATTATCGGCAGCGCGCAAAGCATCGGCATATTTAAAGTCAATCTCGTGCTGGCCGGGCGCGTTCTCATGATGGGAAGCTTCGATCTCAAAGCCCATTTTTTCCAGCTGCAGGCAGATGTGCCGCCGCGCGGCCTCACCGCGGTCTACCGGCGCCAGGTCAAAATACCCGGCATTGTCCTGCGTGATGGTAGTCGGTTTGCCATCTTTATCCGTTTGGAACAGGAAAAACTCGCACTCAGGGCCAACATTGAAGGAAAAGCCCATGCTTTTGGCTTCTTCCAGCGCGCGGATCAGCACGTTACGCGGGTCACCCTCAAAGGGCGTGCCGTCAGGCCGATGCACATTGCAGATCAGGCGGGCCACCCGGTTTTCGCCCTCGATCCACGGGAAGATCTCAAACGAATCAAGGTCGGGATATAAGCGCATATCCGATTCTTCAATGCGCACAAAGCCCTCAATGCTCGACCCGTCAAACGCGCATTCGTTGCTCAGTGCTTTGGACAGCTGCTTATCCGTGATCGCCACATTTTTAAGCATGCCCAGAATATCCGTGAACTGCAGCCGGATAAACTTAACATTTTTTTCCCGCACAAGGCGCAGGATATCTTCGGCAGTGTTGACGGCCATAACAATCCCTCCTATGGATTTGGATTAAAAGTGGTGCGGCAAGCCGGTGGCTTTATGCACAAACACTCGGTTGAGCGTTTCTTCGTTGCCATGGATGGCCACATCATCCCGGCCGATCATATCGGCAGGGGTGAGGTAACCCAGCACAAGCTGCGTGAACGCGCCGATCTGGCAGCAGATGTCCGCAGCCCCTTCCGTTTTTTCAACGGAAACGGCGCCGTTATTAAAGCTAACCGCGTACACGCCGCTGTTTTCGGGCAGGAAATCGTCTTCCACCGCAATGCGGTAAGCGCCGGCACCCGCCGGATGGCGCATTGCGCGCAGCACCGCGGCAGGATCAAGCGCGCGGGCCATGCCGTTGGGCGTGCGGGTCAAGGTGACCAGCTTGGGTTCAGGCACGATGGAAAGGAACGGCCAGTGCGTGGGCAGCGGCATCTCAACCTGATCATACCGCGCAGAAAACGAGGCGATGAAGCTCAAAAGGGAGATAAACGCTTTGCGGTCCACCCATTCGGCAGCATGCACTTTCATGGTACAGTGTTCGCTGGTTTCATGGTCGGTATAATACAGCCAGGCAATGGGCGCCTTGTCATCATTATACAGGATATAACGATAATCGCCATGGATCAGCGGATCGCCGCCCAGCGATTTTTTGAACTGACGATCGGTCAGGATCTGGGCGAGGTTCATGTTTTTCAGGCCCGCCCGCTGGATCGCGCGCATATCTTCAAACCCATCTTCCAACAAATGGCGGCGCACGGAATAGCTTGCCTGCTTAAGAAACGGAGCAACAGCGCTGATGGGGAAACGGGCTGTGTCCAGCTCAGACACGAGTGCATACCCAAACCGAGCATAGAACTGGTGAGAGAACGGGTACAGCGTGGAAAACAGGTTGCCGTCGGCCCGATCTTCGCGGTTCACAAAGCGGATAATATCGCGTACACGGCCTTTGCCGCGCGCTTCGGGCAGCGAGCCCACGCCGGAAACACCGGTTATCGGCGTTTCCCGGCCGTCAAACATCATGGTGTAATGGATGTTGCGCGCCCGCGCGGTGATCTTGTTTTCATCATCACAGGCCACCACAACATCCGGCCAGATGGCGGCCGGATCATCGGCATCGTTTTTCAGCGTGTCGGCCTTGCGGCCAAACGCGATATATTTGATATAATTGGCCTCGTCATATTCATGTTCTTTAATATGGCGAATGGTCATTCTTCTTTCCCTTCCTCATCTTCAAGCTCGTTATTCACCAGGTTTACGGCGATCAGCACATCGTCGATCTGCGGGCAAACAACGGATTCGATTTGCCCCGCGTCGGCCGCTGCGGCGATGGCAGGGTCGATCGGCAGCATGCTCAGCATGCGCACGTTATGCCGGAACGCCAGCTGCGGCAGCTTGCTCTGCCCGAACGGATACAGACGCTTGCCGCAATCGGGGCAAAGCATATAGCTCATGTTTTCCACAAGCCCGAGGATCGGAACATCCAGCATACCCGCCATGTTGATGGCTTTTTCCACGATCATGCTGACAAGGTCCTGCGGAGAGGTGACGACGATGATGCCGTCAACCGGCAGAGACTGGAACACCGTGAGCGGCACATCGCCCGTGCCCGGCGGCATGTCCACCAGCAGCACATCAAGATCGCCCCAGAGCACATCCGTCCAGAACTGCGTGACCACGCCCGCGATCACCGGGCCGCGCCACACAACGGGAGCGGAAGTGTCTTCCAGCAGCAGGTTCACGCTCATCACGCGCACGCCGTTTTTGCTTTCGCACGGATAAATGCCTTCATCCGAGCCGCCGGCAAGCCCGCTGATGCCGAACATGCGGGGGATGGACGGGCCGGTGATATCAGCATCAAGCACGCCGACTTTCCACCCGGCGCGGCGCAGCGCGCTGGCCGTTAACGCCGTTACCATCGATTTGCCGACGCCGCCCTTGCCGGACACAACGCCGATCACTTTGCGAATATGATTGCCGGGATGGGTGGGCACTTTTTGAACGCCGCCCTGCCGGGAAGAACAATTTGCGCTGCAGGTGCTGCAGTCATGCGTGCATTCTTCCGACTCTGCCGACACACGGGAATCGCAGTCCATCTGACAGGTGCTGCAATCATGCGTGCATTCCATTTGTTCCCGTTGTTCTCTTGTTTCCATAAAAGTTCTCCTTTACCAACACCAAAAGTCACTTTGCATCGTACTGTTCTGCGCCGTTTTTGTCAAGCTAACGACGCATAACGGCCCTTTTTTCCGCAAAAAGAAAGCGCGTTTTCACGCGCTTAACAAGTTTGATGCTCAGAACACCGCTTGGCACAGATCATCCAGCGAGCCAAAGGAATACCCCTGCCGTTTCCATTCGGTGATCAGCTGGTCAAGGATCTCGGCATTGGTTTTCGATGTGCTGTGCAGCAGCACCACCGCGCCGTTATGTGTGCGGGGCAGCAGTTTATCAAACGCGGCCTGCTGGGAAGGCTGGTTATCGTTATCCCAATCGGCATAGGCAAGGCTCCAGAGCACCGTTGTGTACCCGTGCGATTTGGCCGCCTGCAGGTTGCTCAGCGTGAACCGGCCCTGGGGCGGGCGGTAAAACTGCGCCATGGGCTGGCCGGTAACAGACTGATACAGAGCGGCCAGCTCATCCAGCTCAGCGCAAAACGCCGCGCTGTTCAGCCCGGTCATGTCCGGGTGGGTCGCCGTGTGATTGCCAACAATATGCCCCTGCTCCACCATGCGCTTTACAAGCTCGGGGTTTTGCTTGATATAATGCCCAACCAGGAAAAACGCAGCTTTCACCTCGTGTTTTTTCAGCGTGTCGAGGATGGACGCCGTGTACCCGTTTTCATAGCCGGCGTCAAAGGTTAGATACAGCGTTTTATCACCCGTTTGTCCCATGAAAACGGCGTTGTGAGGAAAAAGCTCTTCTGCGCTCAGGTTGCCGCGCGGCGGGTCACCCGGCTGCCCAAAAGACAGGCCCCAATCGGTCACCGCTTTTGCTCCGGCCGCAATGGTGTTTCCCAACACAGTGAGCTGCCAAACCAATGCTGCGCCCATAAGAAAACATGCCGCGGCGCGCAGCGGCCGCACCCGAATAACGCGAACAAACAAACAGATCCCCTCCTCTATGCGTTATTATCATAAGCGCGCAAGTCGGGGAATATGCGGTTGAAACGGAGAAAATCCCATGATATGATAATTCATAAAGCTTTATCGTCGAAAAGGCAAAAGGAGTGGCAGCTTCGATGTTTAAGGATAAGCGATATAACCTGATTGCCAAATATGTGCTGGGTGTTGGGTTTTTATTAATCCTAATGGTGGCATCGGTGATGAATTTTGGCGCCGTTTGTTCTGCGCTGGGCAAAGGCATCAAGATCCTGAGCCCGTTCATCATCGGTTTTGCAATGGCCTATCTCATGCGAGGCCCGGTGCGCTTTTTTGAGCGTTGTTTTGAAAAATGCACCCTGATCAAAAACTGGTCGTTTGGGGTGCGGCGCGGGCTTTCCATTTTGATCTCGTATCTGATTGTGGGCGCGGCCTGCATGCTGCTGATCGCCATTGTGCTGCCTGAAGTGATGCGCACATTGATCGCCCTGGTGTCTCGGGCGGGTGACGCGATGAACGGCCTTAGAGACACGGCCAACCAACTGATGGTTTCGCTGCAGATCCCTGAAATGCATATTGAAGAGATTTTTGCTTCGTTCAATTCCTTCTTTGGCAGCCTCATCCAATCGTTCGGCAGTGCAACAAAATATCTGTATTCGTTTATGCAGAATTTTGTTAACGGCGCGCTGAACACCATGCTGGGCTTGATGACATCGGTATACGTGCTGTTTGCCCGTGAACAATTCGCTTCGCTGGGCCGAAAAATCATTTACGTGCTGTTCAAGCTGCAAACGGCAGACGGTATTATGGCCGTGTGCCGGCGCAGCGATCAGGTGTTCAGTATATACATTTATGTGCGTATCATGTCAAGCGTGATTGTGGGCCTGCTGACCTATGTGTTCATGGAGCTGATGGGCTATCCGATGAGCATGCTCATCGGCGTTGTGGCCGGCGTTACAAACTTTATCCCGGTGTTCGGCCCGCTGGTGGGCACCGGCATCGGCATGCTGCTGCTGTTAACCGAAAGCCCCATAAGCATGCTCTGGTTTATGGCGTTCAGCATTGCGCTGCAGCAGCTCGAAGGCAACTATATCACCCCCAAGATCACCGGCAACAAGATCGGCCTGCCCGCTTTCTGGGTGCTGGTGGGTGCCGTGGTAGGCGGCGGCGTGTTCGGCATGTGGGGCATGATCCTCGGCGTACCTGCGATCGCCATCATTTACGCGCTGGGCATTGCGCTGATCGAATCCAAGCTGATTGCGCGCGGCATAGAAGACCAAACCTGATCAAAAAAACAGGGCGGTGGATCCTCCACCGCCTTTTTTGCTGCAAAAGATAAAGGCAAGGTGTTTTCACACCTTGCCTTTTTGGCTGGAATTACTGGATCCTTAGATCTCCTGGAGGTTAACGGTGACACGGTAGGTGTCAGGCGTGGCAGCTTTCTTATAAGCTTCCTGGATGTCACGCAGCGGATAGTACGCACCCTCGAGGGAGTAGGAGCAGTTCACGATGCCGTTGGAGATCATGAACGCAGCATCTTTGAAGTCAGCAACGTCGGAGTTCATCGTGCCGATGATCTCGAGGCGGCGATAGTGGACTTCATTGGGATCGATGTGCATTTCGGGCTTCGGATAGCCGGCCGCGAACAGCAGGAAACGACCTTCATAATGTTTGAGCATTTTGTAGCCCTGCTCGTAAGCTTTGCTGTTACCGACCGCAGCGATAACCGCATCGGCACCCATGCCGTCCGTCAGCTCGAACACGCGGGCGATCGGATCTTCTTCACGGGAGTTGATAACATCGGCAAAGCCCATGGAACGGGCGCGCGCAAGTTTCTTATCGGTCAGCTCACACACGATGACGCGGGCGCCGAAGGCGTGCGCGACCTGCGCGTTGACAAGACCCATGGTGCCGGCGCCGATAACGACAACGTTTTCACCGGGTTTGACACGCAGTTTCTTCATGCCGGACACGGCGGTGGAGACGGGCTCAAGGAAGCCGCACTCAGCCGCGGGCAAATCTTTGTTCATTTTCAGCAGGGAACGCCAATCCATGATCAGGTAGTTGGAGAAGCCGCGCTGGCCAAGATAGCCATTGACGAGCGTTCTGCCGGATTTACCGATGCAGCAGGAGGTGCGGCCCATACGGCAGTTCACGCAGCGGCCGCAGCCTTTGGCAGCGGGAGCAACGCGGTCGCCCACTTCGATACCCACAACGTTTTCGCCAACGGCCAAAACGGTGCCGGACCATTCGTGGCCACCCGCCATCGGGAAGCCCTGATGGTTGCGCAGGCCATCCCAGTGCTGGTAGTCCGTGGTGCAGATGTTGTTGGTTTCCATCTGAATGAACACGCTATCGGCATCCATTTCCCCAACGGGTTCAGAGTGCATTTCGGCTTTGTGGGGCTCAACGATGACGCCCATGTGACGGATTTTGGGAAGTTCCATTACATTCACTCCTTAATTAGAATATATGGCTTGCCTTGTCCGGCAAATCAACAAACTCGGGGAAGACAGCCACTTCCTAAAGCAATTATAACCATGCAATATATTTTTTGCAAGCATGCCCTTGCTGTTTTCCTCTTTTTCGGCTTATAGTAAAGGCAACAGAAACCAAAGAATAAAGGAGGGTATCACATGGATCTGGGTTTAAAAGGCAAGGTAGCAATTGTAACGGGCGGCAGCAAGGGGATCGGCTCCGGCTGCGCACAGGTGCTCGCCGAAGAAGGCTGCCATGTAGCGGTGGTGTATCGCTCTGATGTTGAGGGCAGCGAAGCGTTTGTGCAGTCCCTGCGTGATTTGGGAACGGAATCGATCGGCGTGTGCGCCGATATCACGCAGGAAGGCATGCCCGATTATGTGTTTGACACCGTGATCGAAAAGCTTGGCCCGGTGGATATCTTGATCAACAACGCAAACGGCGGCCAGCCGCGCGGCAAATCGTTTGACACCGTGAGCCTGGAAGAATGGCGCCGCGGCTTTGAAGGCACGCTGCATCATGCGTTTGCCATGTCCAACCGCTTTGTGCGCGAGTGCCGGCAGAACAAGCGCGGCGGCCACATTGTGAATGTGCTGGCCAAAGCTGCGATCATGACCAACAGCCGCAACAACACAACCTATATCGCCGCCAAAGGCGCATTGACAACCATGACCCGCGGCCTTGCCAATGAAGTGATCGACGACGGGATCTATGTAAACGGTATCGTGCCCGGCTATGTGCAAACGCGGGTGTATCCCCCGGGCGCACCCAACACGGTGTATAAAGAACAGTTCCTGCGCGTGGGCTGGGCACAGCCGCGTGATATGGGCACCGTAGCCGCCTTTTTGTGTTCGCCCGTGGCGTGCCAGGTTGTTGGCGCGATTGTTGACTGCTCCGGCGGCACCATGCTGTAAAATTTACACTTGCAAATCCCGACAAATATGATATGATTTCGGGGAAAACGCGTAGGAGGCAAATCAGATGGTTGTTAATAGAGACACAAAAATCGGCGATGTTATTGAGTATGACAACAGCGCAGCCCAGTTCTTTTTTGCGATGGGCATGTTCTGCGTAGGCTGCCCGTCTGCGGCAATGGAAACGCTGGAAGAAGCCTGCGAAGTGCACGGAACGGACGTGGAAGTGCTGATCAAAGCGCTCAACGCCCATTTTGAAAACGCTCAGGCATAACGGCGCCGAGAAAAACGCACGCATAAGCCGAAAAGGGCTCTCCCTTTTCGGTTTTTTTGCGGCCGAAGGGAAGAAAGAAAATGAAAAAGCATGCCAATGCCGCCGTGCTTATGGTGCTGCTGGCGGGCGCCCTGTGGGGCAGCATGGGTTTGTTTGTGCGCGGGTTTGGCAGCGCCGGGCTCGATTCCATGCAGATCGTGGCTGTGCGGCTGCTCACCGCTGCTGCGATGCTCACCGCCGGGCTGGCCGTGATAAAACCCGGCCTTTTAAAAATAAAGTTCAAACACCTGTGGTGTTTTCTGGGCACAGGGCTGCTGAGCCTGAGCACATTCACCTTTTGCTATTTTTCGGCGCTGCAGCATGTTTCTATGGCGGTGGCCGCTGTGCTGCTGTATACCGCGCCGGCCATGGTGGTGGTGATGGCGGCCTTTGTGTTCCACGAAAAGATCACAAAACGCAAGGTAGCGGCCTGCATCACCGCGTTCACGGGCTGTTTGTTGGTGTCAGGCCTGCTCGGCGGCGGGCAGCAGGCGCCGCTGATCGGCGTGGCGCTGGGCGTTCTTTCCGCCGTTGGGTATGCCCTTTACAGCATTTTTGCCCGCCTTGCCATCAATAAAGGCTATCACTCGCTCACCGTAACCACATATACCTTTATCACCGCGGCAATCGGCACCGCGTTTATAACGGACCTGCCGGTGCTCACAGCGGCGCTTTCCGGCCGGTGGGGCACCGCACTGCTGATGGGGCTTGTAACCGCAGCTGCCCCGTATGTGCTGTACACGCTGGGGCTGGCGCGCCTGGAAGCGAGCAAGGCAGCGCTGCTGGCATCGGTAGAGCCGGTGACGGCCGCGATCCTGGGAGCCATCCTGTTTCACGAAATACCGGACGCGTTCAGCCTGATCGGCATCGGGCTGGTGCTGGCCTCGGTGCTGATGCTCAGTCTGCCGGAACGAACAGAAGAAAACACATAAAAAAGGCACAGCCTCTGCTGTGCCTTTTGATTTTGTTGTTATTCTTCTTCACGCTGCAGCCGGCGCAGAAACGCTTTGGTGCGCTCGTTCTGCGGGTTATCGATCAGCGCTTTCGCATCGCCCTGTTCCACGATTTGCCCGTCTGCAATGAACACCACGCGGTCTGCCACGTGCCGGGCAAAATCAATCTCATGGGTTACGATCACCATTGTCATTTCCTCCGCCGCCAGATCGCGGATAACTTTGAGGATTTCGCCCGTCAGCTCCGGGTCAAGCGCAGAGGTGGGCTCATCAAAAAAGAGGATGGCAGGGTTCAGGCACAGCGCCCGCGCGATGGACACGCGCTGCTGCTGCCCGCCGGAAAGCTGATAAGGATACGCGTTTGCCTTGTCCTGCAGGCCCATGCGGGCCAGCAGATCCATGGCCTGCGCCGTTGCTTCTTCCTTTTTGCGTTTTTGCACGCTGATCGGCGCATCAATGATGTTTTTTAAAACCGAATAGTGCGGAAACAGGTTAAAGTTTTGGAACACAAGGCCAAACTGCGCCCGGCATTCCTTTAGCACTGCAGGCGAAGCATACACCGCCTGGCCGTTTTCAGAGGCGACCGCCTGCTTATCCAAATAAAACAGGTTCCCGTCGTCCATCGTTTCAAGCATTGTGGCGCAGCGCAGCAGCGTGGATTTGCCGGACCCGGACGGCCCGATGATGGCCACCACTTCGCCCTGCGAAACGGACAGGGAAATATCCTGCAGAACGGCCAGCGGCCCAAAGCTTTTTTTCAAATGTTCAATGCGCAGCACTTCCATGGTTTTCCCCTCCCAGCTCACCGATAATAGCTCATTTTTTTCTCGATCGCTTCCATCACCGTTGCCACGATAAAGTTGAACACATAATAGAATAGACCGGCCGCCACATACGCCAGCATACTTTTTTGCGAAGAGGCGATCGTTTTGGCGATGGTGAACATTTCCATAACAGCAATGGAGAAAGCAAGCGACGTGTCTTTTACCAGCGTGATTACTTCGTTGGTAACAGGCGGCAGGATGTGTTTTACCATCTGCGGGAAAATGATCTTAAAAAAGGTTTGCGAGCGGGAATACCCCAGCACCGCAGCCGCTTCATATTGCCCAACGGGGATGGACTCGATCCCGGCCCGGTAGATCTCGGCAAAATAGGCGGCATAGTTGATGGAGAAAGCGATGATCACGGCCACAAACCGGTAACCGGCGCTGATCGAGATTCCGAAAATATAATACGGGCCGAAATACACCACCAAAAGCTGCAGCATCAGCGGCGTGCCGCGCATGATGGAAATATAAATCCGCATGATATTGCGCAGCAGCCAAAAGCGGCTCATCCGCCCGAAAGCAACCAACAGCCCCAGCGGGAGAGAGAATATCAGCGTAAGCGCAAAGATCTCAAACGAGGTGAGCATGCCCTGCACCAGCTGGGCGAGCATAACCGAAAATGACATGATACAACCGCTCCGTTTCGGCAAAGAAACGCCGTGTCAGAAAAACACGGCGTTTCCCGTTCGTCTAAATGTTTGTTTTATTTGCCAAGGATACACACATCGTATCCGAACCATTTTTCAGAGATCTTGGCAAACGTGCCGTCGTTCACCATTTCCATCAGCGTGGCCTGTACCGTGTCACGCAGCTCGGTGTTGCCCAGCTTGAAGCCGATGCCGTACTGTTCGGGCATAAGGGCTTCTGCTAAAATTTCGAACTCGGCTTCACGTCCGGCCATCTGGAACTTGGCAACGCCGATATCAATGGCAACCGCGTCCACCGCGCCGGCATCCAGGTCCATAAACGCGATTTCAAAGTTGGCGCAGGTGCGCAGCTCTTTGAACGAACCGGTCAGGTCTTTATAATCCTCGCCCTGCAGCGCGGACAGTGCCGCAGTGTCTACCTGCACTTCGACGATCTTGCCGGCCAGATCATCAAACGTGGTGATCCCGGAAGATTTTTTAACCATGAACACCTGCGAGTTGTCCATATACGCATCGCTCCAGGTATACAGGTCTTCGCGGCCGTTGATGGTGAACCCGTTCCAGATGCAGTCGATGGTGCCGGAATCCAGCTCAGCGTCTTTGGCATCCCAGTCGATGGCCTGCAGCTTAAGTTCCCAGCCAAGGCGTTTGCAAACTTCCGCTGCCATTTCAAGGTCAAACCCTGTGTATTCGCCGTCATCGCCCACATAGCCGTAAGGCGGGAACGTGGCGTCAAAACCGACGGTCAAAGACGTTCTCTCTGCAGATTTGGAACCGCACCCGATCAGCATGGACAGCGCCATCACGGCGGCCAACATAATAACCAATGCTTTTTTCATAACAAACTTCCTCCGCACAATTGTTGTTGCATGGTGTTACACTAACACACTATCACGCTAAAGTCAACACATATTTTTCACTGTTGTGAAAATTCCTGTTTCCATGTAGAATTAACCAAGGATGAGCGAAAATCGCTTTACATCCGAATAAAAATGATTTCTCAGGAGGAAATACAATGAAACAGGCAAAACGGGCCCTGTGCCTGGCGCTGGCTGTGCTGGCAGCCCTTGCGATGCTGGCCGGCTGCGGCAAAAAAGCGCCGGAGTATACCGCCCAACAGATTCTTGACGCGGTAAAAGCCGCATATGGCGAAAGTTACCTGCCCAACACGCCCATCGAACGGGAAATGCTGGAATTCGAATTTGGCCTTGATATGGCGTTGGTGGAAGACATGGCGGCGGAAATGCCTATGATCGGCTTCCACCCTGACCGTGTGATCATCGTTAAAGCCAAATCCGGCGAGGGCGCCGCGGTGGAAAGTGCGTTTAAAACTGCGCGTGAGAACATGATTAACAACGGCATATTCTATCCGGCCAACCTGCCTAAGATCAACGCATCTCAAGTGGTGCGCAATGGGGATTATGTGGCGTTCCTGCTGGTCGGCGCGGCTGACGATGTGAGCGCAACGGAAGAAGAAATGGCCCAGTTTGCACTGAACGAAGTGCAAAAAGCGGTAGAAGCGTTTAACGCTCTGTTCAAATAAGTCACATTTGAATGCTGTAAAGGGGACGGTGCTATCCCGTCTCCTTTTTTGAGGAGATCATGGTTTTTAGCAGCTTGCTATTCTTATATTCGTTTCTCCCGGCGGTGCTGGCCGTTTATTTTTTGGCGCCCGGCCGCGCGAAAAACGCCGTGCTGTTTTTCTTCAGCCTGGTGTTTTATGCCTGGGGAGAACCGATCTATGTAACCCTGATGCTGTTTTCCACGGTGCTGGACTATACAACGGGTTATTGCGCCCAAAAATATCGGGGCACTAAAAAAGCGAACATCGCGCTGTGGGTGTCGGTTGCAGTCAACCTCGCCCTGCTCAGCGTGTTTAAATATGCGGATTTTGTGATCAATTCTGTGAACGCGGTTACGGGCTGGCAGCTGGCGGCGGCCAACCTGCCGCTGCCCATCGGCATCTCGTTTTACACGTTCCAAAGCATGTCTTACACCATAGATGTGTATCGCGGCCAGGTGCCGGCGCAAAAAAACATCCTTGATTTTGGCGCGTATATTTCGCTGTTTCCGCAGCTGATCGCCGGCCCGATCATAACGTACAGCACCGTTGCCGATCAATTGAACCACCGCACCCACTCGGCAGACAAGTTTGCTTTGGGCATCCGGCGGTTCACCGTGGGGCTGGGCAAAAAAGTGCTGCTGGCCAACAACATCGGCCTTGTTTGGAGCATGCTGACCGCGCAGGGCGTGCAGGAAAGCGTGCTGGGCGCATGGATCGCAATTGTTGCCTACGCGCTGCAGATCTATCTGGATTTTTCCGGATACTCCGATATGGCGATCGGCCTTGGGCACATGTTTGGGTTTACATTTGTGGAGAACTTTAACTACCCCTATATTTCCCGGAGCATCACGGAGTTCTGGCGGCGATGGCATATCTCGCTGGGCAGCTGGTTTAGAACGTATGTGTATATCCCGCTGGGCGGCAACCGGCATGGCAAAGCAAAACAGCTGAGAAACATTGCCATCGTTTGGCTGCTTACCGGCCTGTGGCACGGCGCAAGCTGGAACTTTGTGGCCTGGGGCGCGTATTACTGCGCCCTGCTGCTGATGGAAAAACTGTTTTTGCTTAAATGGATGGAGCGTTGGCCCAAAGCGCTTTGCTGGGCTTACACGGTTTTGTGTGTGCTGATCGGCTGGGTGCTGTTCGCGTTCGATTCTTCTGCGCAGGGGCTCGGCTTTCTGGGCACGCTGGCGGGCATCGGCGCCGTTCCGGCATCGGGCAGCGCCGTGTATATGCTGGTCAGCAACGGCCCGCTGCTGCTTTTCGGCGCGCTTGCCAGCACGCCGCTTGGCGCAAAGATTTGGCAAAAGGTGGAAGAAAAAGGCGGAAGCACGGCCGCCGGTGTGCTGGAAACTGTGTTGACGGCGCTGATATTGGTTGTCTGCACGGCGTATTTGGTAAGCGGGTCGTATAACCCCTTCCTGTACTTCCGGTTTTAAGGAGGGGCTTAAAGATGCGAAGCAAATGGTTATGCATTGTGTTTGCAGGGCTGCTCTTTTCCTTGGCCATCCTGGGCCTTGCAACGCCGGACCGCCTGTTTTCCGAAAACGAAAACAGATATTTAACCGCCCTGCCCGCCCTGTCTTTTGACGCGCTTATAGACGGCACGTTCATGGAAAACATGGAGCAGTATTTGACCGATCAGTTCCCCTTGCGCGATGGATGGGTGAAACTGAAAACCAAACTGGCCCTTTTCTCCGGGCAGCGGGATTCAGGCGGTATATACATTGGCAAAGACGGGTATCTGATTGAAGTTTTCCGCGAAAACGAGCTGGGGAATTTTGAAAAGAATTTGGGCTATATAGCCGCTTTTGCCAAAAAGATGGAAGCGATGGGCCACCCTGTTTCGTTTATGCCGGTGCCCACCGCCTCGCAGATCCTGCGGGATAAGCTTTGGCAGTATGTGCCGGAGATCGACCAGGCGGCGCTGATCGAACGCGCCAAAGCCGCGGGATTGGCCGTGGTAGACGTGATGCCGGCGCTCAGCGCGCATAAGAACGAATATATCTATTACCGCACGGACCATCACTGGACGAGCCTGGGCGCATACTATGCCTATCAGGTGCTGCTGGGCGGGGAAGCAAAGCCGCTGGCCGCGTTTGAGGAACAAATACTCAGCCGCTCGTTTTTGGGCACCACGCATTCAAAAGTGGGATTGTATACTGAGATGGACACCATCACCGCCTATCTCGGGCCGGAGCAGGTGCAGGCAACGTATAACCAAACGGAAACGCGCAGCAGCCTGTATGAACGCAGCTATCTTGAAACAAAGGATAAATACTCCGTGTTTCTGAACGCGAACCAGAGCCTGAGCGTGATAGATACCGGGATTAAAAACGGCAAAAAGCTGATGCTGATCAAGGATTCTTATGCCAATTGCTTTGTGCAGTTTTTGACCGGGCATTATGAGCAGATCCATGTGATCGATCTGAGATATTTTAAAACAGACCCGGCTGAATACGCAAAGCAGCAGGGGCTTACGCAAACGCTGGTGCTGTATAACCTCAAAGGATTTGCACAGGCAGCGGAGCTGTACCGCCTGGGCCAATAAAGAGCGCATAGCCCAAACACGAAAGGAGGGAACACCGAAGGATGAAAAGCAAAAAAAGCTTTATTTGGCAGATCGTATACATCGTTGTCACCATGGCCGCGCTGTATTTTTTGGCCCTGAATAACGAAGGGTTTAAAAGCATAGGCCAAAACCTGAAGGAGTTCAACCTGTATTGGTTATCGGCATGCGCCGGATGTATGCTCATGTTCTGGCTGCTGCAAACGCTGGTGCTGCGCGCGTTTGAAGCGCTTTTAAAGGTGCGCATCCGCTTTCGTCAATCGCTGAAGATCACGGTGATCGGCCAGTATTACTGCGCGGTTACCCCGTCTGCCACGGGCGGCCAGCCCATGCAGATGATGTATTATAAGCGCTATGGGGTGAACTTTGCCAAATCCAGCGCGATCATGCTGCTGCGGCTGATCGTGTTCAATCTGGCGCTGGTGGTGATCTTTATCGCCATGCTGTTCATTGCGCCGCAGCCGCTTTATGCGGTAAACGCCGTGTATCGCGTGCTGGCCTATCTCGGCCTTCTGATCAACGGCGGCTCTATGCTGTTTATGGCGCTGCTGTTTATAAACGATACGCTGGTGCGCCGCATCGGCTTTTTTGTGATTAACCTGATCACGCTGCCGCGCCGCCTGCGCAAGCGCCGTGAACATCTGTGCGAAAAGTATGTGTCCGGAATGGTGGATTTCATGGCCGCCTGCAGCAACATTCGGGAGAATAAAGGGCTGGCGTTCATGGCCTTTTTCTGGTGCCTTGTTTCGCTGATCTTCCGGTTTTCCGTTTCCTTCTGCATTTATAAAACGCTGGGGCTTAGCGGATACGGTTATTGGTATCTGTTCTCGCTGGAGCAGTTTTTGTATATGTCTGTGGCCTTTGTGCCCACGCCGGGCGCCATCGGCGCAAGCGAACCGGGCTTTGGCCTGTATTTTGCCGGGGTGATCCCGGGCAGCCTGATGTATCTGGCGCTGCTGCTCTGGCGCGGGTTCACATATTTTTTCACGCTGATCCTCGGCGCGCTGATGATCATAACAGAAGAGGCCGTAAGCCTGATCAAAAAAAGGAAAGCGGGCCCGCGAAACCAAGCATCGCCAACAGAAACATAACCCCCCGGGCGCTTCTTAACAGAGAAGCGCTTTTGTTTTCTGAAACAACCCGGACCGGCCCGGTCGCAAAATTCTTTATAAACTTTGTGAAAAAAAGAGTGTTATTTATTCAAAATAGCATTATAATTGTATCTGTTTACCGAAACAAGAATAGATGAGCATCCGATGTTATCCGCCGAGTTGGCAGGGTGGAACAGCAGGAAGTGTTTTTGCGGCAAGCGCCACAGAAAAAGAAAAACAGGCGAAAAACTCCTCGCCCTTCTTTTTGGTGCAGCGGTTTATTTTCCTGAACAAAAAACCATCGGAACACAGCATAAAGAGGCGAAAAAGATGGATAGAGAAGGCATCCGAAAAGGATTTATTGAAGCAGCAATCAAGCTTGGGTCAGAGAGCGGCGTGAATGCGATCACCTCGCGCAATCTTGAAAAAACGGCCGGCATAAACCAATATTATTTATACCGCGTGTTTGACAGCGTAGACGATGTGATGAAGCAGGCGGCAGACCTTGCACGGGACACGTTTTTGAAGCTGGGGATAAAAAGCATGAGCGCGTATGACGTGCCAATCCCGGAAAATGCGTTTGAGGGCGATTGCGCCCGGCTGGATTATCAGTTTTTTAAAGTGCTGTGGGAAGGCATGGATCGCGAAGCTGAGCTGTTCATGTTCTATTTAAGGTATTATTATAACTATATATTCCCCAAAAAATATTCCACAGAGGAAGACCTGGCCGCGTTTGCGCCGCTGCTGGATAAAATGCGGCCGCATTTCAAGCCGGGAACCGACCTGATAAACATCGTGCTGCACACAATGGAAACCATGCTGCCCGGCATTGCGCTGATCTATAACGATATTCCGCGGGATAGGCGGGAAATTGAGGCCGTGGTGTTCCGCTCTGTGTTTGCGGCGATGTATCCGTATTTGGCAAGCGCGCCGGACATTGCCGACAAGTTTTCCTATAAGGGCGAGAATGAGCAGGTTCAGGCATAAAAAAGCCGTAAATTCCGCGGTAAAACCGCGGGCTTTTTATGCGGTGTAGACAAAACGAACAGCGTTGTGCTATACTGTAAAAAATAATTTTTGAAATGAGACTGAAGCAAAAAATGGACGACGGAGACAGTAACCCCGGGAAGCCTCCTTTATACCGATATCTTGTATGGGCGAAGCGCGATCCTCACCTGCGGGTGTAGGAGCAGCGGGTTTGCCTTTTTGCATTTCTAAACGGTAGAGGGATTGAACGGGAGAATACAATGGACAACTCATTTTTCTTTATAATCGTTTTACAATTGGCGCTCATTGCGCTTAACGCGATCTTTGCCTGTGCGGAGATCGCCGTGATCTCCATGAACGACAATAAAATGGCCAAAATGGCAGAAGAGGGCGATAAACGCGCCATCCGCCTTGCACGGCTCACCAGCCAACCGGCCCGCTTTTTGGCAACAATCCAGGTAGCAATCACGCTGTCGGGCTTTTTAGGGTCCGCCTTTGCGGCGGAAAACTTTTCCGGCCCGCTGGTAAACGCCTTGTTGAGCATCGGCGTGCCCATTTCCGCCGAAGTGCTGGATACCATCGCCGTGGTGGTGATCACGGTGGTGCTGTCGTATCTTACGCTGGTGTTCGGCGAGCTGGTGCCCAAACAGATCGCCATGCGCAAAGCGGAAAAGCTGGCGCTGGGCATGTCCGGCCTGATCAGTTTTATTTCCAAGCTCTTTGCGCCCCTTGTCAGCCTGCTCACCGTTTCCACCAACGGCGTGCTGCGCCTGCTGGGCATTGACCCGAACGAGCAGGAAGAAGAGGTAAGCGAAGAAGAAATCCGCATGATGGTTGATGTGGGCACGGAAAACGGCACCATTGATAACGAGGAACGCGAGTTTATCCAGAACGTGTTCGAGTTTGACAACCTTTCCGTGGAAGAGATTATCACGCACCGCACGGATGTAACATTGCTGTTCTTGGAAGACAGCATGGATGTGTGGGAAAAAACGATCACGGAAACGCGGTATACCTATTATCCCATCTGCAGCGACACGCCGGATCACATTGTGGGCATGCTCAACACCAAGATCTATTTCCGCTTGGAGGATCGGTCCCGCGCATCGGTGATGGAGCAGGCGGTGACAGAGCCGTATGTTGTGCCCGAATCGCTCAAGGCAGATGTGCTGTTCCGAAACATGAAAAAAGACAGGGAACAGATCGCCGTGGTGCTGGATGAATATGGCGGCATGAGCGGCATTGTGACCATTAAAGACCTTATTGAGGAACTGGTGGGCGATCTGGAAGACGATGTGATCGAAGAAGATCCCGAGGAAGAGATCACGGAGCTGGAATCCGGGCTGTGGACAGTGGGCGGCGGCGCTCTGCTGGAAGATCTTTCGCCCATCGTGGGCGTTACGCTCGAATCGGAAGAGTATGACACGCTCAACGGCCTTGTGTTCCACCATCTGGGCATCTCGCCCGAAGAGGGGGACGAGCTGGAACTGGACAAAGTGCATATCCGCGTAACGGAGATCCGCAATTTCCAGGTGAAAACCGCGCTCGTTCGCAAAAAGGAAGGCAACGAGGCGTAAAAGCCAACAAACCAAGCCTTAAATGGCGAGTTTATAAAACCGTTAACAGACACAGCCGGATAACAGCTGTGTCTGTTCTTGTATAGCGTTGTTGTGTTTGATACGATAGCCATAACAAACCAAACCTTGGGAGAAACATGCAATGAGCGAACGCTTTCGGTCAGACATCCTGTTCTTTTTTGATAAACATATAGATGCTTTGCCGATCTATGAACAGCTTGAAAAACAGATAGTTTCGCTGATCCCCGAAACAAAAATCAAAGTTTCCAAAACACAAATCAGTTTTTCGCTTACCTATGGATATGTGTTTGTATCATTCGATCCTTGCAAAAAGGCGGCAGAACGCCCGCCGATATGGCTGACGGTTACCTTTGGGCTGGGATACCGCAAAACTTCTTCGCGGATCGCTGTGGCAACGGAACCGTATCCCAACCGCTGGACACACCATATCATGATATCAAGCGTGGAGGATATTGACGATGAGCTGCTGGGATGGATCCGGGAAGCGGCAAGCTTTGCAGCGCAAAAACGGAGATGAGCACCCTGCGCCCGTCGGGGCGGTCACTTGCATTTTTGCCCTAAATATGGCACAGTTACTTTAGTTCGGTTAAGGGAGTGAAGGAATGGCGCTGTATCAATCCGGAGAGATGTATTTGGAAACGATCTATGTTTTGGCAAAAACCGAAAACAGGATTCGTTCTTTGGATGTTGCCGAGCATATGGGGTATTCCAAGCCCAGCGTCAGCCGCGCGGTAAAGCGCTTAAGGGAAGACGGATATATTCTGATGGATGAAGATGGGCTTTTAACCTTAACGGAAAGCGGCGCTCAGATCGCCGCTAAAATCTATGAGCGGCACACGGTGCTCACAGAGATTCTCATGCGCATTGGGGTGGACCGCAAAACAGCGGCAGACGATGCCTGCAGGATCGAGCATGTGATCAGCGATGCAGCGTTTAACGCGATGAAACAGCACCTGGCGCAGCACACAAAAGGATAAGGTAAAGACCCGATCCAATGGATCGGGTCTTTTGTTTTGCGGATAATGCAAATGGTTTACTGCGCCAGCTGTCCCGGAAGCTTCAGTTTTTCCTTTGGCGGGAACTGCTTGTCAAACTCCGCGGCGGCCTGTTCGTTTGCGTATTGCGCCATCGGCTGATAAAACACGCCTTCGATGCCATCGAGGTACCCCGGCTTTAATTCCTTGAGCAGGAAATACGGAACAACGGCCTCTCTCGGTTCCCCATCATAGTGAATGTTTTTTTCACTGGCAACGATAAAACCGCTTTTGCCGTAAAATCCAATGTTTCCTTCAAAGCACACGGCCCCATAACCAAGCGCGGCGGCTTTTTCAAGTGAATAGTCAAGCAGCGCCTTGCCGTATCCCCGGCGCTTAAGATCGTTTGCAATGCAGATCGGCCCCATCGTCAGCACGGGCACCGCCGCTCCGTCATCAGCGATGATCTGCGCTTTTGTAAAAGCGTTCTGGCCGATGATCCTGCCGTCAAGCTCCATAACAAAAGCAAGCTCAGGCACAAAGGCAGGATCCTGCCGCAGATGATGGATCAGATAATGCTCCATGCAGCCGGGGCGATACACATTCCAAAAAGAATCACGCACGAGGAGTTCCACCTCTTTGTGGTCAGCCTCGGTTTCCAAACGGATGATATAATTTTCCATTTTTTTACTCCTTTGAAAATCAATCAAAAAGGGCGGAGACTTTGCGGATAAAGCAAATTTGCATAAGCCCCCGCTTACGCTGCAGTATCCGGTGCATTATTGTTCTTCAAACAGCATTTACCTCTTTATTTTTTATTTAGCATGGAGCCGAAACTTGCGTTTCAGCCAATACCCCTTTTTGCGCAGCGGCAGCAAACCCCTTTTGTCCGCTGTTCATAAAGAGTATAGCGTTCTAAAAAGCAAATGTGCAAGCCTGAAAAAGCAGACCTGCATGGATAAAAACAAAAACCATCCGAACGGATGGTTTTTCTTGGTGGAGCATAGCGGAGTCGAACCGCTGACCTCCTCGATGCGAACGAGGCGCACTACCAACTGTGCCAATGCCCCAAGACGTTTGTGCTTGCCTATTATAGCCCTATCGGGCCAATAAATCAAGCCCTTTTTCGTATCTTTTTGCATGGTATAATAAAGAAAAAGAGAGAGGGAAACAGTGAAAAGCCGAGTTTACAACGTTCGTTTTCTGGTTACGGGCGCTTTGATCGCCGCTATATATGTGATCATAACGGGCATTTTTGCCCCGATCTCGTTTGGTTTGGTGCAGCTGCGCATTTCGGAAGCGATGTATATTCTGGCGCTGTTTGAAGCGGCGGCCGTGCCGGGGCTTACGGTAGGCTGCCTGATTTGCAACCTGTTATGGACGCCGTTTGGATTGATCGATATCGTGCTGGGCACGCTGGCCACAGCGCTGGGCGTGCTGTTTGTGCGCAAAATGCGGGCGCACCGGACCTTGTCGCTGCTTGGCCCCGTGGTCACAAACGGCCTGCTTATCCCGGTGGTGCTGATCATCGGCGGGGTGGAAAGCTCTTATTTATTGGGCGCGGTGTATATCGCCGCGGGCGAAGCGATTGCTTGTTATGGCCTGGGTCTGCCGCTGTGCGAAGCGGTGGAGCGGGTGTTAAAACAAATAAACAGGAAGAATGGGGATTGAGTGAACAATGACGGATATTGAAATTGCACGCAGTGTACAACCGCAGCCATTGGAAACTGTTGCAGAACGGGTCGGCCTTGAGCCCGGCGAATTATTATATTACGGGTATAACAAAGCCAAGATCGACCGCCGCGTGTTTGACCGCGTGCGTGACCGGGAGGACGGCAAGCTGATCCTTGTTTCAGCCATCACGCCCACCGCGGCCGGCGAAGGCAAAACCACGGTGTCCATTGGCCTGGCTGACGGGCTGCGCCGCATTGGCAAACGCACCGTTGCCGCCCTGCGCGAACCCAGCATGGGCCCGGTGTTCGGCGTTAAAGGCGGGGCCACGGGCGGCGGTTACGCCCAGGTGATTCCCATGGAAGAGATCAACCTTCATTTCACCGGTGACCTGCACGCCATCTCTGCGGCGAACAACCTGCTTGCTGCCATGGTGGACAATCATATTTATCATGGCAACGAGCTTGATATTCAGCGCGTGGTGTGGCGCCGGTGCCTGGATATGAACGACAGGCAGCTGCGCAACGTGGAAAGCGGGCGCGGCGGCAAAACCAACGGCGTTCCGCGCGATGACGGGTTTGATATCACCGCGGCCAGCGAAGTGATGGCCACGCTCTGCCTGTGCGATGACCCGCAGGATCTGGAAGAGCGCCTGGGCCGATTGATTGTTGGCTACAACAGCGCGGGTGATCCTGTGCGTGCTGCGCAGCTGAACGCAACGGGCGCGATGAGCGTGCTGCTGCGTGAAGCGATCAACCCCAACCTTGTGCAGACGCTGGAAGGCACGCCGGTGCTGATCCACGGCGGCCCGTTTGCCAACATTGCCCACGGCTGTTCCACCGTGCAGGCCACGCGCCTGGCGCGCAAACTGGCGGACTACACCGTGACCGAAGCCGGCTTTGGCGCTGACCTTGGGGCAGAGAAATTCCTGGATATCAAATGCCGTCAGGCGGGTCTGTGGCCGAACGCCTGTGTGCTGGTTGCCACTGTGCGCGCGCTCAAGAGCCATGGCGGCGCGCCCAAAGAAGCGCTTGCCACGCCCGACCTTGCGGCGCTGGAAGCGGGCCTGTGCAATCTTACCGCGCATATCGAAACGCTGCACGGCGCGTTTGGCCTGCCGCTGATCGTGGCGCTCAACCGCTTTGTGACTGACAGCGAAGAAGAGCTGGAAATGGTGCGCGCGCACTGTGAGAAGCTGGGCGTTCGCGCTGTGCCGGCCGAAGTTTGGGCCAAGGGCGGCGCAGGCGCGCTGGAACTGGCACAGGCAGTTGTGGAAGCGGCCGAGAGCAGCTCCGGGGAGCCGAACTTCCTCTATCCGGACGAAATGCCGCTGGCTGACAAGATCCGCACCGTGGCCAAAAAGGTGTACGGTGCTGACGATGTTGCCTTCTCCGAAGAAGCGGAGCAGGGCCTTGCGCGGCTGACAGAGCTGGGCATGGGCAGCTGGCCGGTGTGTATGGCCAAAACGCAGATGTCGCTGTCTGACGACGCGAAAAAAAGAGGACGCCCCACGGGCTTTACCCTGCGGGTGCGTCAGGTGCGCGCCTCGGCCGGCGCGGGCTTTGTTGTGGCTTTGACGGGCACGATCGTGACCATGCCGGGCCTGAGCAAACGGCCTGCGGCGGTAGAGATCGGGTTTGACGAAAACGGGCAGATTAAAGGGCTGTTTTAACCTTCGTCCGCCCCATCCAAAGATAAACTAAGTTCTTCCCAGCGCTGCATGGTTTGCGAAAGCAACGTGCGGCGCTGTTCTATTTCTTCCGTTAATGACAATATGGCCTGATAATCGGCAGCAACGGCAGGGTCGGCCAGCCGGGCTTCCAGCGTTTCAATCTCGCCTTCCAGCGTTTCAATCTCATCTTCCGTTTTGCGCAGCTGGGCGCGCATGCGCCTGAGCGCCGCCCCCGATTCGCGCAGCGCGCGGCCGGCCCCGGGCACCTTTTTCGGCGCTTCGGGCACAACCTCCGCCGTTTTCCATTCTTCGGCGTGGCGCAGATAATCATCATAATTGCCAATGCTTTCCCGCAGCGTGCCGTTTTGCATCACAAGTACGCGCGTGGCCAGCCGATTGATCAGATAACGGTCATGCGAAATGGCAAGCACCGTGCCTTCATAATCAACCAGCGCTTCTTCCAATGCTTCGCGGCTGGGCGCATCGAGATGGTTGGTCGGCTCGTCCAAGAGCAGGAAATTTGCGCCGCTGAGCATCATTTTCAGCAGTTCGATCCGCGCCCGCTCGCCGCCGGACAGGGCAGACACGGGCTTAAACACATCATCGCCCCGGAAAAGAAAAGAGCCGAGCACCGTGCGCACCTGCGTTTCGTTCATCGCGGGATACGCATTTTCAATTTCTTTGCAGGGCGTCCAATCCATATGAAGGCTGCGCTGGTGCTGATCATAATATGTGGGCTGGATGCGCGCGCCGAACACCACCTCGCCCTTATCGGGCGGCACCTGATTCATGATCAGGCGCATCAGCGTGGATTTGCCGCATCCGTTGGGGCCGATGATAAACACGCGCTCACCCCGGCGGATGTGCAGGTCTATATCGTGAAACAGGGGGCGGTCAAACGTTTTTGTCAGCCCCCGGCAGATCAGCACATCGTTGCCGCCCTCGGTATCGGCATGCAAAGAAAAGCGCAGCGCCTGAGGCGCGTTTTCCGGCCGCCCGGGCGCCGATTGCTTAAACTTGTTCAGCTGTTTTTCCTTGCTTTCCGCTGTGCGAATGCTGCGCTCGCGGTTCCAGCGGCGGAACTCGGTGATCATCGCTTCCATGCGGCGGATCTCTTTTTGCGCCAAAGCATAGTGCTTTTCCTCGATCTCACGGTCAAGCGCTTTGCGCTTAAGGAATTCGGAATACCCGCCGTTATAGGCTTTCAAATGCCCGTTTTCCAGCTCCAGCGTTCCGTTTGTTACTTTATCAAGAAAATATCGGTCATGCGAGATGATGATCATCGCGCCCGGATAACTGTTCAAATAACTTTCCAGCCATTCCACGCTCTGTATATCCAAATGGTTGGTCGGCTCATCGAGCAGCAGAATGTCTGACCCGGAAAGCAGCAGTTTTGCCATCTGCACTTTGCTCAGCTGCCCGCCCGACAGCGCGGACATGGGCAGGTCAAGATCCGCTTGGGAAAAACCCATTCCCAGCAGGGTAGAACGCGTGCGGGCACGGAAAGTGAGCGCATCGGTTTGGTGCAGGCGCTCGTGCAGAACGGCCTGGCGGGCCACAAGGGCGCGGATCTGCTCTTCCTCTGTGGCACGGGCCAATTCATCCTCCAGCGCGGCCAAAGCGTTTTCCGCATCCATATAATGGGCGAACACCGTCATCGTTTCGTCCAGCAAAGAGCGGGTGGGCTCAAAGGAAGCGTGCTGGGCAAGATACCCCAGCTTCATGCCGTGGCTCAGCGCGGTGCTGCCCCCGTCAATGGAGGCCTGCCCGCACAGCATGCGCATCAATGTGGATTTGCCGCACCCGTTAACGCCAACCAGCCCCAGGCGGCTTCTTTCCTGAACAACAAAAGAAACGCCTTGAAAAAGCGTTATATCGCCAAACATTTTGGTTAAGTTTTGGGCGCGCAGAATAACCATGGAACCCCTCCCGGACCAAGTGGTTATAGTGTACCAGTTTTTTGCCCGCTTGGCAAAGCACAAACAAAACGGGCTCAAACAGCGCCGGATTTGACGGAAAAGAAGCGGATTGGTATAATGTTTTCCCAATCATCAGGAAAAAGGAGGACAGCCTATGGCATTTTCGCGCAGTCGGCACAACGAGGAACGGCTGTACCCCCGTTTGTCTATGGAAAGCCAGCTGACAACCAAAAAATCGCTGGAGGTGGGCGAACAGCCGCCTGCCGGCACCCCGGTGTACAGAACGGAAAAAGAGCGCGGCCCCTGGTGGCGCCTGCCGATCGAGTGGGCGGCCAGCCTGTTCCGCCGCATCCGTTTATTGATAATCAGCCCTAAAGAAACGAGATACAAAGGCCTGCCCTATGTGCGTCCCGGTGTGCGCAGCACGGCGGAAGGGAACACATCGGCGTTTATCCGTGAAGAAGCGGCGCCTGTGCAGGACGCCCCCGCTTCACGGGCCGAGCGGCGGGAAAGCCAAGCCAAAACGGCTGAAAAAACAGCGAGGCCGCGGAAAAAGCCGGGCACGCAGGCGCATAAGCGCTATGTGCAGGTTGGTGTGGCGGTGGGCGCGCTTGCCGTGATCGGGCTGGGGTATTATTTGTTTATTGGCAGATACTGCACGGTGACCGTAAACGACAATGGGCAGATAAGCGATGTGCGCACCAAGGAAAAAACGGTTTCGGAGATGCTCAATAAAGCGGGCTACACGCTTGAACAGGAAGATATTCTCACGGTTCCCGGCTCTGCTGCGCCGTTTTCCGGCATGCAGATCGGCATCCGCCGCGCGCATGAACGGCAGATCGAGGATAACGGAAGCGCTGTTTCCGTGCGCCTTGGGCCTGGCACAGTGGGCGACGCGCTGACAAAGGCAGGCATCGAGCTTGGCAAGGATGACGAGGTGCAGCCGGCAATAAACACGCCCTTTGCAGCGGCAGAAAGCATTCGTGTGCTGCGTGCCAAAACGCTGACGGTTTCCACAAAGAAGGGCGAAAAAACGGTGCAGATCGCGTCCGGCACGGTGGGTGATGCGCTGACAAAGGCCGGCGTGAGCTGGGATACGTATGACAAGATATCCCCGTCTGCAGACACGGCGATTGAAGATGGGATGAAGATCACTTTTGTTTCTGCAGAGAAAAAAACGGTGACAAAAAAATATTCCGTTGCGTATTCCACGGTGAAAAAGAATTCTTCCAGCCTAACGATAAACCAAACAAAGGTGTCTCAAAACGGCGTGAACGGGGTGCGCACGGTAAAAGAAGAAGTGACCTATCATGATGGGGTGGAGGTGTCCCGCAAGGTCATTTCCGACACGATAACCAAAAAGCCGGTGGATAAGATTATTTTGGTGGGCACCAAGCCCTCGTCCAACCCCAAAGTGGCCAATTTGCCCAAGAACGGGCCAACGGAGAGCATGATCGCCAAAACTATCACGGCGGATCAGATCACTGCGTACACGTGGACGGGCAAACGAACGGCCACCGGCAAATGGCCCACCCGCGGCATGTGCGCGGTAAACCGCAGCATGATTCCTTACGGCACGGTGCTTTATATCCCCGGCTACGGATATGCTGTGGCCGAAGACACCGGCTCGGGCAAGGGCGATCTGGTATACAGCATTGATGTTTATATGGATACGCGGAACGAGTGCTTGCAATGGGGCCGCAAACGGAATGTGAAGGTTTATATACTCAAATGATAAAACGAACGTATGATGGCGCCCAGCGCAGCGTGCTGCTGCCCGCCATGGAAGCGCAAGGGCTGCGGCCCAACCAAAAACTGGGGCAAAACTTTTTGGTTGACCCCAATATGGCTGATGCGATCGTTGCCGCAGCGGGTGACCTGAGCGATAAGCAGGTGATCGAGATCGGGCCCGGCGCCGGGGCGCTGACGGTGCGGCTGCTGGAAAAAGCGGCGCAGGTCACGGCGGTAGAGCTGGATGCGGGCCTGTTCCGCCTGCTTTCGCAGCATGTGCCGCAGGCACAGCTGATCCATGAAGATGCGCTTAAGATTGATTGGAGCGCGGTGATCGGGAACAGGCCGGTGGCAGCGGTGGCCAACCTGCCGTATTACATCACCACACCGCTGCTGTTCCGCCTGCTGCAGGAAACAAAGGCGGATCCGCTGGTGCTGATGATGCAAAAAGAAGTGGTGGGCCGCTTGTGCGCCTCGCCCGGCGGCAAGGAATATGGAGCGCTGAGCGTGATGGTGCAGTACGGCGCGGAAGTGGAAACGGTGCTGACCGTGCCGCCGCAATGCTTTTATCCCGTGCCCAAGGTGGATTCTGCCGTGGTGCGTATCCGCCGCCGCCCGCCGCAAACGCCGGCCGGCGATGAAGCGTGGTTTGAAACGGTGGTGCACGCCTGCTTTAAGCAGCGGCGCAAAACACTTTTGAACAATTTATCCGCGCTGCTCGGGCGCGACAAGGCGCGTGATGTGCTGGCGAAAACGGGCATTGCCGAAAACAGCCGGGCTGAACAGCTGAGCATCGCGCAGTTTGTTTCGCTCACAAACGCATCCAAAGCATAAAAGGCCGAAAGGCCTTTTTTTGTTTGGGCAGGACAGGCGGTCTATTTCCGCCCCGATTGCGCATAGTATGGCAGCAGAGGGGGCGAGGGCGGATGAACATAAAACAGGAATACATCAATCTTTATACTGAAGACGGGCGTACCGCCGCCGGCTTTATCCGGCTGACATACGGCGCCAAGGGTGCTTCATTCCAAGTGCAGCTGCGCCGCGGCCGGCCCGGCACATTAGCGCTTGTATACGGGCGAACGGTGCTGCGCTTCCCGTTTGAAAATGGGACCTGCAGCGGCCAAGCGCGGCTGACAGGGCCGGTAACGGCAGCGGTGCTGGATCAGGCCGGCCGGCTGATCGCGTTTGACGGTAAGGGAGACAGGGCAGCGCTTGAAAAACAGGTGTGCCAGCCGGTTCGCAAGAAAGAAAGTGTTCGGCGCGAAACACCAA
The DNA here is from genome assembly GCA_017439715.1 of Clostridia bacterium. GTDB lineage: Bacteria > Bacillota > Clostridia > Christensenellales > QAND01 > RGIG3178. The sequence goes on from JAFSIR010000002.1 coordinate 69,437, forward strand.
AACAGGAGCAGGTCATCCTGCCCGAAGAACAGGAAGCGCCGGCACCGGCTGCGGAACAAACGGGGCAAACTCAAACGGTGCAGGAGGACAGCAACCTCCATGGCCCCGGGATCGAAGGATGGGTGTGGCGCCCGGTGGAAAGTGTGGATAAAGGGATGGTGTATTATCTGGGCGAGCGGCGCAGCCAAACGCGGGTGGAAGCGGTGGCTGTGGCAGTGCCGGGGGCGTGGGCGCCGGTGCCGCCGGCCGTGCTGCAGGGATTTACCCATTGGCAAAACGGATATTGGCTGCTTGCACAGGATGCGCAAACCGGGCAAGCTGTACCGCTGTGATCAGGGCAAAAGTGCGCCCGCGGCCATGGCCGCTGTACCCGTGCCGGGGCTGAAATAAGCATCGATCATCTCCCGCGCGGCGGAAGCGGCATAGGACCCCTGTCCGCCCTGCGCGATCATGATGGCCAGCACAATTTCGGGGTCATTGGCCGGGGCGCAGGCGATAAACCAGGCCGTGGCGGACCGTCCGGTGTTTTCGGCAGTGCCGGTTTTGGCGGCTACGGGCACGGTGCAATCAACAAACGCCTGCTTGGCAGTGCCCTCCTGCACCGCAGCACTGAGCCCTGAAAGCACGGCACGCACATGTGCCTCGGACAAAAACGGGGCAGACAGCTGCGTAAGCGGCTGTTCTCCTACGCTGTCGGGCAGGGAAAGCACAAGGCGGGGGCTGTATCGCCGCCCATTTTGGGTAATGGCTGCCAGCATGTTGGCCATTTGCAGCACCGTTGCATTCGTACCGCCCTGGCCAATGGCGCTGATCAGAACGCGCGAGGGGCGATACCGCGCCCCGTCAAGCACTGCGTAAGCGGACAGGCATTCATCTTCGCTTAGCCCCAGCGGCGATAAAAGCGACAGCGCAGCAGATCGCCCGGGATGCTCAAGCAGCGCCTCCAGCACCTTATATACCGCGTTTTGCGATAAAGACGGATGAGAAGCCATGATCGTTTTTTGCGCGGCTGACAGGGCCGCCTGATCGGCGTGAGCGCGGCTGTCTACCGCACCGGCAGCTTCTCCCGGCAGGGAAACGCCTGTTTTGGCGCCCAGGCCCAGCCGTTCCGCCATGGCGCTCAGGCGGGCGCTGCCAAGGCGATAGCCCAGCTCATAAAAATAATAGTTGCAGCTTTGCGCCAGCGCAGCGCGCAGGTTTACCGCGCCATGGGTTGTTTGAGCGTTGTTCCAGGTCCAGCAAGCGGGCGCATCCGAAGCGGAAAAGCGGGTGTACCGCCCAAGATCCACAATGGTTTCCTGCGCTGTGACCACCCCCGCTTCCAGCGCGGCCAGCGCCGTAACGGGCTTAAACACGCTGCCGGGAGCAAACACATTGACAATGGCGTTGTTCACAAGCGGGCGGGGCAGCGTTGGATCAGCCGAGGCATACACGGGGGCATAGCTGTTCCAAATGCTTTGAGAAACGGGGCCAACAAAATCGTTCGGGTCAAAAGCGGGCACAGACGCCATCGCCAGAACATCCCCGCTTTTGGCGCTGAGGATCACGGCCGCGCCGGTGCGCGCGTTTGGATAGGCGATTCCTTTTTCGCCGCGGCGGATCGCCGCCATGGTGGTTTGCAGCGCCGTTTCCGTAGCCTGCTGCAGCGCGATATCGATGCTGAGCACAACAGTGCCGCCAACGACAGGCTCCTGTGTTTTGAGCACCGCGCGCTGTCGCCCCAACGGATCAACGGTTACCGTTTTCGTGCCGGGCTGTCCGCGCAGCACGGATTCAAACTGCGCTTCAATGCCGGTGATGCCGATTTTGTCGCGGTTGATATCATAGCCTTGCGCGTCATACTGCTCTGCTTTCTCAGCGGAAATACGGCCCAGATATCCCAACACATGGCACAGCGTGTCGCCAAAGGGATACACCCTTTGGGGCACGGCCTGCACGCGGATGCCGAGCAGGGCAGCCGCGTTTTCATACAGCGGCGGGCATAGCCGATAATCTGAAAATGTACATACCACAACAGGGCGAAAGGCGCGGTAGCCCAGTGCCTGAGCGGCTAAGCGCAGGGCCAGCACATCAAGCAGCAGGCCGGGCGGCACGCCATCGGCTTCAAACCGCGCTGTAAGAGAAGAAACGGCGCCATCGGCCGTGGTTTCCGGCGCAAGGCCGGCAGCCGTTAAAAATGAGGACACATCTTCTTCCGTATAGGTATATCCCTGCTCTGTTTGCGAGATCGGCAGGGTGTGCGTGCGCGGGGCGGAGGAACGCGGCAATAAAGACAGGGCGTTTGCCAGCACGCTGTTCAGCTGATCCGCCGGGCAGTCGGCCAGCGTGAGCAGCACTTCATAGCCGTTTTCCGTGCCGGCAACGGTGCGGCCGTATCGGTCGGTGATGCGGCCGCGCGCCGCCGGGAGGGCCAGGGTGCGGCGGCGGGACTGATCCGCCTGTTTTAGATAGGCGGGCCCGTTTACCAGCGTAAGCGAGAACAGGGAAAGGATCAGCACGCCAAGCCCGAAAGCAAACCAGTGAAACAAGCGGCGGGCCCTGTTTTTCAGCGCGTTTATAGCAAAAACCTCCTTGAAAAAACTTTTATTGTCGAACACAGACGAATGCCGGCGAAGAAGCGCAGGCATGCGCGGATACTGCTAGGATTTCCCAAGAAATATGCTACTATGCAGATGTTCGCGGGGCTTTTTGAAGCCTGATGACTAAAAAAGGAGCTACAGGAGGGTTTACGATGGACGAGAAAAAGAAAGTGCTGCTGATGGATGATGATCCGGAGATTTGCCGGATGATAGAAGCAAGGTTTCAGGGGCAGAACCTTGTTACGCTGCTGCCAACAGCACACACCGGGCGGGATGCAAATGAGTTGATCGGACAAGCAGATGCGGTGGTGCTGGACCTGATTGTGCCGGAGGAAGACGGGATCAGCGTGCTGGAGCGCATCATCACCATGCCGGCCGTTTCACGCCCGGAGGTGATCATTATCAGCACCTTTGCCAGCGATGAGCTGATCCGCTACACGCTTTCCCTGGGCGCGCGGTTCTTTCTTGCCAAGCCATTTTCGGCGGACAATCTGTATAAACGGGTGCTGGATGTGTTGGGTGACAGGGAACGCCCGCGCATGAACCATTCCATTGCCCCGGCGCCGGCCAGCCGCTCCATTGACGAACGGATCACCAGCGTGTTTTTAACCGTGGGGATCCCTGCGCACATCAAGGGGTATCAGTATCTGCGCGCGGCGATCAAGCTGGTGATGAAAGATGAAGCGCTTATCAACCGCATCACGCGCGAGCTGTATCCCCGCGTGGCTGAGCAGTTTGGAACCTCGGCCAGCAAGGTGGAGCGCGCCATCCGCCACGCCATCGAAGTGGCGTGGACGCGCGGCAAGATCGAAAACATCAACCGCCTGTTCGGTTATCAAATCTACACAAAAAACGAAAAACCGACCAATGGCGAGTTTATCGCGCTGGTGGCCGATAAACTGATATTGGAGCAGAGCGCATAATTTTTCTTTGAAGCGGGGAAACCATAAAGGAAAGCGAGGAACCTTTATGCAAACCGTGGATCAGATCAAAGGACAGCTGTGCCGCCGGCAGGGCAGCCGGGTGCGCCTGCGCGCTTACCGTAGCCGCCGCCGCGCCCTGGAGCATGACGGAGTGCTGGAGCGCTGCTTTGAAAGCGTTTTCACCGTGCTGATCGAGCAGGGCGGGCGCCGGGAACGGGTGAGCTACACGTATCAGGATGTGTATACCCGCCGCCTTGAGCTGAGTTGGGTGGAAGACTGAGCAAAAAAGAGCCGCAACGGCTCTTTTTTGCATATTTTCCAGCCTAAAAGACTATTTATTACAGAGGATGAAAGAGGGGAAACAGGAGGCGAAACCATGGAATTAAATCATGCCAACCATAGGATCTTATGCCATACGGGCGGTGTTGTATCGCAAACAGTGATCGAAGGAGAGGTGTCGTTGCCCGTTGGGCGGCCGGAGATGGTGCGGGTGCTGATGGTGCGCGGCCGCGCAGAAACGGGCAGCGTGGAAAGCCTGGATCAGCGGGCGATGACAGACGGAACGCTGACCTTGAGCGTGTGCTATCTTGACCAGAATGACAGGATCATTTCATTTGAATCGGCGTCCACATTCAAGCACACGGCCGATGTGCCGGGCGCGCAGGCAGGGATGCGGGGCACCGCGCAGGCCGATGTGTCGGCCATAGAGGTGAGCATGCTTGACGGGCGGCGGCTGAACGTGCAGGCCGTGATCGATATTTATTTTGATATCACCGACGAGGTGGATCTGCACACACTGACCGCACCGGAAGAAGGGGCGCTGTGCGTGAAAACGCAAACCCTGTGCGTAGAACGGCGGGCGGCCCGCGCCGTCAGCGCTGCCGAGGTCAGCGACAGCGTGGAGATCGCGCCGCATTTGCCGGCGGCTGTGCAGGTGCTGGATTGCCGGGGGCAGGCGCATGTGCAGCAGGCGTTCAGCGAAAATGAGCTGCTTTGCATAGAGGGCGAGCTGGTGCTGACCATCACCTATACCGGGGACAGTACAGAAGACCCGGTATCCCAGTGCTTTGCACGCCTGCCGTTTTCCGAAATGCTGCCCGCCCCCGGGGCAGAACGGGGACAGCGCGTGCAGGCGCTGTGCAAGGTGCGCGATCTGTATGCCCGCGTGGAGGAAGATGGGCGGCATATCGCGGTGGAAGCGGTGTGCGGGCTGGAGCTTGTAGCCGACCATCCGCTTTTGATCAGCGCGGTCACAGATGCCTATGCCATTGGAAAAGAAACGGCTGTGACAACAAAACACGTCCGGCTGACCCGCTGCGCTGCTATGGGCGGCGGCACGCGCGCCCTGCAGGAAACCGTGCCCATCGACCGGGGCGGCGAGGTGGCCCGCGTGCAAGCGGTGTTCGCTTCGCCCAGCTGCGTAAAAGCCAGCGCGGGCGAGGGCTGCCTGGTGATGGAAACAGTATTCACCGGCCAGATGATCTATCTTGACCGCGACGGGCAGGTGCAAAGCTGTGAATTCCAATGGCCGGCACGGCTGGAAGAAGAGATGGAGGGCGTTACGCCGAACCTCATAGTACAGGCGAGGATATGGGCCGAACAGGTGCAGGTGATGCCCACGGGCGAAGGGCTGGATGTGCGCGTTTTGGCCAACTGGAGCGCGCAGGCGCTGTCCTGCACCGAGCAAAGCGTGGTGGAACAGATTGTCGTGACAGACAGGGAACAAACACTGCCTTCAGGCATTGTGGTATATTTTGCAAGCGGGCAGGAAACCATGTGGGATATTGCAAAACAATATGGAGTGCGGCTTTGCCAGGTGCAGGCTGTCAACCCGGAGGCACAGGATCCGCTAACCAAAGGGCAAAAACTGATTCTGCTGCGCCGCCGCGCAGAATAAAAAAAGCGCCGGAAGAAAACTCTTCCGGCGTTTTTCTTTATTGTTCAGCCCAAAATGCTCATCAAAACAGGGATCACAATCATGGTAAAGCACGTTGTCCAGAAAAAGGTGATGGCGGCAAAGTCGCGGTCGGCGCCGTATTTGCCCGAGAGAATCACAGTTTGCGTCATGGTTGGCATGCTGGCCATGAGGATGAACACACTGCGCTCAATCCCGCCGATGCCGAACAGCAAACAGAAGCCGAACGCCGCAGCCGGGGCGATCAGGAAGCGGGTGAGGATCACAAGGGCTTCATCCCGCCGGATCATCAGGCCGCGCAGGCCAAACTGTTTATAAATCTCATACATGGCGTTGCCGGAAAAAAGCAGCGACATGGGGGTGGAAAGATTGGCAATGGATTTAGTGGTTTGTGTGATTACCGAGGGCACGCGGATATTGAGCATCACGAGGGCGACCGTTGAGAGAATGATGATCACGTTCAAAGAAAAAATCTTTTTCAAAATGCCGACGAGCGACATTTTTTGCTGCACATGGCCGCTGCCGTCGGCCTGAATGCCGCTTTGGCCAACAGACCAGAACACGGTGGTTTGGCAGATGAAAAAGAACATGGCGGCCGGCACGCCCACATCGCCGAACAGCGCCGTTACGACCGGCAGGCCGACAAAAATGGTGTTCGGGCAGCCGCACATAGCGGCAAACGTGCCGCGGCGGTTGTCTTTCATGCGCAGCACTTTGGCCAACAGCGTACCGAGCAGATAAATGGATATAACCGTGCAGGCCGGCGCGATCAGCATTTTGCCGGCAATGGCCAGCAGGTCTTTATTTACAGCAGAAAGCATGTTGTTAAAGATCGCGCAGGGCACGGCAAGCGTAACGGTCAGGTTGGTCAACAAGGGCTTGGTTTCTTTGTTGATCCAGTTCACATGGGTGAGCACAAAGCCCAGCACCATCAACAGAAACATCATAAGAACCGCTTGGATAGAGGAAATAAACATGTATAAAGCCTACCTTTTCTATGAATGCATGCGTTATGCGCTGACTGCGCACACGCAGAACGGATACTTTTTGTGTAAGGAGAGCCGCGCAGTTTCGGCCGCCATCGCGTTTTCAAACATGCCGAACACCGCAGAACCGGATCCCGTCATCTGTGCATAAATCGCGCCGCAGGCATACAGGTCGTCAACCGCCTGGTCGATCTGCGGCATGAGTGCCGCTGCGCAGGGCGCGAGCATATTGCCGGCCGCAGCGGCAAACGCGCTTATATCTCCGGCGCAAATCGCCTGTGCGGCGCTTTCAAAATCCACCATCGGCGGTTTTGGCATGGCGTCATACGCCCGATACACTTCCGGGGTGGACAAGCCACCTTCCGGTTGCAGGATCACGAAAAAGAACGGCTCCGGCGGATAAAGGGGCAGGATATCTTCGCCGATCCCGCGGGCCCGCGCTGTGCCGCCCGCAAGGAGAAAGGGAACATCGGCCCCCAGCGACAGCGCAATGGCTGACAGAGTCTGCCGCGAAACAAAGCGGGGAAACAGCGTGTCCAGCGCGTTGAGCACAGCCGCAGCATCGGCGCTGCCGCCGCCCAGCCCGGCTTGGGGCGGGATGCGCTTATCAATGCGGATGGACACCGGGAAGCGCTTGTCTGCCTCAGCAAAAAATGCCCGTGCTGCCCGCAGCGCAAGGTTCCGCTCCGGCGGCCCCATCTGCGGCTCACACTGGAAAGAGGGCGCAGAGGCCGGCATCACTTCCACAAGATCGCAAAAATCCACCGTGTGAAAGATGGAATCGATGGTGTGATAACCATCACGCCGCTGGCCGGTTACAGCAAGGCTGAGATTAAGCTTAGCGCGTGCACAAAGCAGCACAGGGCACACCTCCGGATAAAAATGTTTCGACTACCTATTGTAGCACGGAAAACGTATTTGTGCATGGATATATGCGAATTGGGCATACTTGAGGGCAAGAAAGTGAGGGATCACATGATCAAACAAATTGCCGCTGTGCTGTTATCGGCCCTGGTGGCCTTTAATCAGCTGCCCTGCATGGTGCGCCTGCATGTAAAAGCGAACAGCGACAGCGAGGCAGACCAGGCCATAAAGCTGCGCGTTCGGGATGCGGTGGTCGATTTTTGCGCCCGCGAATTGACGGGAACGGAAACACTGGCGCAGGCGTTGGCCTTTTTTGCGCGCGAACAGGAGGCGCTCAAACAAACGGCGGATGCGGTGCTGCTTGACGCGCAAACGGGCTATCAGAGCAGTGTGTCGCTGGGGATAGAGCAGTTCCCCGAAACACAGTATGGGGCGGCCACCGTGCCTGCCGGGCCGTATCGAACGCTGCGCGTTACCCTTGGGGAAGGGAACGGGGCAAACTGGTGGTGCGTGCTGTTTCCGCCGCTGTGCCTGATCCAAACAGGCGAGGTGCCCGAAGGATGGACGCCGGAAGATGGCGTTGTTTATAAAAGCTTTTTAGCGCAATTATTAGGAGGCAAACCATGAAAAAGATCAGGCTCCTTGCGCCCGCTGCGGTGATGCTGTGCATGCTTGTGCTGGGCGGGCTTTTGTTTAGCGCCAACAAAACACCGGCGCGTGCGGCCGGGGCCGCGCTGCGCTTGGGCGATCGGGGAGAAACGGTGCGCACCCTGCAGGAAAAGCTGAAAAACTGGGGCTATTATAACGGCTCTGTTGATGGGATCTTTGGCAGCAAAACGGAAAGCGCCGTGCAATATTTTCAGCGCCGCAACGGGCTGACGCCGGACGGGGTGGTGGGCCCGGCAACCGCGGAAAAACTGGGGCTTACGCTCTCCGGCACCAGCGGCAACAAAAATCAGGGTGATGTGAACCTTTTGGCCCGCGTGGTGCACGGCGAAGCGCGGGGCGAGCCATATATGGGGCAGGTTGCCGTGGCAGCCGTGGTGCTCAATCGGGTGGACAACGCCCAGTTCCCCAATTCCATTTCAGGGGTTGTATATCAGCCGTACGCGTTCAGCGTGGTGCTGGATGGGCAAATCAACCTAACGCCCAACAGCGAGGCGATCCGCGCAGCCAGAGACGCGCTCAATGGCTATGACCCGACAAGCGGGTGCCTGTATTATTACAACCCGGCAAAAACCACCAACAAATGGATGCTCAGCCGCCCCATCCACCTGCGGATCGGGGAGCATGTTTTCTGCCGTTAGGAGGAAAATCAACCATGGAAAAAACAGCATGGATCAAGATAAAAAAAGCAGCCTGGCCCATCACTGCCGCAGTGCTGGCCATCGCGCTCATAGGCGCCCTTGCATGGGGCAGGAGCGCAGCCAATGGGCGGGCTGCTACGCAGGCAAACCTGGAGCATTTATACCAATCGGCATTCGATGGGCTGGACAACGGGTTAAGAACGATTTCCACCGATTTATCCAAGCTTCGCGTTGCCACGTCATCGGCGCAGCAAACGGTGCTGCTTTCTGCTGTGTGGCGGGAGGCCGCCCAGGTGCAGGAGGCGGCCGGCCTGCTGCCGCTGAACACGCGCACCTCAAACGCCCTTTTGCGGTTTATCAACCAAACAGGGGATTATTGCTATATGCTTTGCAAACGCGTGCAGGCGGGGCAGGGGATCGGGGAAGAGCAATATAAAACCCTGCTCACATTGGAAGAACAGTCCGGCGCTGTGGCCGATGAGCTTGACGGCATGCGGGAAGAAAATGTTGATTGGGCGGCTTTTTCGGCCGAGGCGATCGAGAAAGCACAGAGCGAAGCTTTTGATGGGTTTAACAAGCTTTCCCAAAGCATCGAAGCCTATCCCACACTGATCTATGACGGGCCTTTTTCCGAAAGCGAGGAAAAACGCACGCCTGTGAGCAGCGCGCTGGAGCCGGTCAGCTACCGTGCCGCACAGGCGGCAATGGAGCAACTGTTTCCCGGCGTGTACACCCGAAAAGATGATGTTGACGGGCAAGTGCCCCAGTACGCCATGGAGGCTGAGCTGGAAAGCGGGCAAACGCTGGACCTGCGCGTTACAAAGCACGGCGGCCTGCTGTACGCGATCCTGCCCAGCCAGGCAACGGCGACAGATGTAATCCCCGAACCGGCGCAGGTGCCGGCCTTGGAAAAAGCGGCGCTTGCGTTTTTGGAAGAAGCCGGGTTTTCAAACATGTCGGGCGTATACGCACAGTTTTACGCCGGCGCGGCGGTGCTGAATTTTGCACCCGTGCAAAACGGGGTGATCCTGTACCCGGATCTTGTAAAGGTGTGGGTTGACAGCAGCACGCAGCAGATCCTCGGCCTGGAAGCGCATAATTATATCGTAAACCATAAGGAACGGCAGCTGCCTTCGCCGGCGACAGACCTTGTTTCGCTTTCAAAACGTGTGTCGGAGCGGCTGCGTATTGAAAACACGCGCCTTGCGCTCATCCCGTGTGAAGATGGGCAGGAACGGCTGTGTTATGAGTTCACGGGCACGAATGGGGAAGACACCTTCAGCCTGTATTTGGACGCGAAAACAGGGCTGGAACAGAACGTGTTATTGATCGTTGATGCGGAAGACGGGGTTTTCGTGTATTAACCCTTGAGACCTCCCGAAAATGTGGTATAATACATCGATCTTTCATAGAATACAGACGGGAGGGAACAAAAATGACGAAAGTGACTTACCTGGCGCACGCATGTTTTACGCTGGAAAACGAGCAGGGCAAGGTGCTTCTGTTCGACCCGTACAATGCGGCTACAGGGTACACCGTGCATCCCACGGCGGCTGATGTTGTGCTTGTCAGCCACGGACATGGCGACCATAACAACCTGGATATGATCTCAACGCCATACACGCTGGTCAATACGGCCGGGATAACGGAAGCAGAAGGGTTTAAGATCGAAGGCATCCCCACCAAACACGATGAGGTGAACGGCGCCAAACGCGGCGACAACCTTGTGTTTGTGGTGGAAACGGATGGGTTGCGCGTGTGCCACTTGGGTGACCTGGGGCATCACCTTTGCGAGGAGCAGCTCAAGCAAATCGGCAAGGTGGATGTGCTGATGGTGCCCGTAGGCGGCACTTACACGGTGGATGCGGCCATGGCCGCTACGGTGTGCGATGATATCGGCGCCCGGATCGTGATCCCCATGCATTATCATGCGCAGGATAACGCGTATCCGATCGAAACGGTGGAGCCCTTTGTGGCCCTGATGCAGGACAGGGAATATTCTATCCGCCGCCTGCATGCGTACACGCGGGAATATGAGCCCGGCAACCTGCCGCGGCATGCAACCGTTGGCGTTTATGAACACAAAAACCATTAAAAAAAACGGCCTTCCGGCCGTTTTTTTATTGCGTTCTTGCAGTGCCGATTCTGCGGATATATACTTATAAACAAGCAAAAAAGCGGGAGGAAACCGGAATGCAGCATGATTTTTCGTTTGTTGACAGAAGCGGAACGGGGTCGGTTAAATGGGCGTTTGCGCCGAAAGCAGTGAAGGAGGCAGGCGTGATGCCCTTTACGGTGGCAGATATGGAGTTTCGCACCGCGCCGGAAATCATCCATGCCGCCTGTACCGCGGCCAAACACGGTGTTTTCGGCTACACAATGGCAGACGAAGCCTATCTTGATGCGTTCAAAGGCTATATGGAGAAAATCCACGGCGCGAAGATCGAAACCGAGTGGACGGTGATCACGCCGGGCGTGGTTTCGGCGCTGTTTATCGCCGTGCGTGCGCTGACGCAGCCGGGCGATGGCGTGATTATACAGCCGCCGGTATATCCGCCGTTTACCGGTGCGGTGGTTAAAAACGGGCGTGAGCTGCTGCTCAACCCACTGGTGAACAACAACGGCCGGTACGAAATGGATTATGAGGGGCTGGAAGCGCTGGCCAAACAGCCCAACACGAAACTGATGATTCTCTGCAGCCCGCACAACCCTGTGGGCCGGGTTTGGACAAGGGAAGAGCTGGCCCGGGTGGGCCGCATCTGCCGGGAAAACGGCGTTGCCGTTGTGTCGGACGAGATCCATGCGGATGTTACCTATAACGGGCACGCGCACACGCTGTTTTTTGAAGCGGCGCCGGAATGCAGGGAAAGCTGCATCGTGTGCACGGCGCTGAGTAAAACGTTCAATATCGCGGGGCTCAACTGCTCGAACATTCTGATCCCGGGCGAGGAGATGCGCAAAGTGTTCATACACCAAAAAGAGGTGGATTGCGTGGGCGAGATGAACTATTTTGCCTATGGCGCGTCCATCGCCGCGTTCAACTCCGACAGCAGCTGGATGAATGCCATGCTGGCGCAAACATGGAAAAACTTTGAGATCCTGCGCGATTTCTTCCATGAAAATTTTCCATCGGCCGTGGTATATGAGCCGGAGGGCACATATCTTGCGTGGATCGACCTGAACGGCTGGAATCTGACCGAAGATGAGCTGACCGCCTTTTTGGTGGAAAAAGCGCTGTTTGCCGTAAACCGGGGCAGCACGTTCGGGCGCCAAGGCAGCGGATTTGTGCGGTTTAACCTGGCTTCTCCCGAAGCGGAGGTGCGAGCCGGGCTGGAACGCTTGAAAACCGCCGCACAGGCGGCGGGCCTGCGCTGAAACGGGTAACGGGCTAAGGGCAGCCAAACGGCTGCCCTTTATGAATAGAAACACCCGCAGCATTAAAAACAAAAAACCCTCCCCATTTGGGCAACGCCAAAGGAGAGGGTGTTTTTTGTTTAACGGCCGTTGATCAGCGCTTCCTGCTGTTCCTGCAAAAGCTGGTGGTTGTGCAGGGTGTAATAATAGCCTTTGAGCGCAAGCAGCTCTTCATGTGTGCCCTGCTCAACAACCTCACCGTGCTGCAGCACAAGGATCAGGTCTGCTGAGCGGATGGTGCTCAATCGGTGCGCCACGATAAAATTGGTGCGGTTTTTCAGCGTGGCATTGATGGCCTGCTGGATCAGCTGCTCCGTTTCCGTGTCGATGGAGCTGGTCGCCTCGTCAAGAATGAACAGAGGCGGGTCGTGCAGCACGGCACGGGCAAAGGAGATCAGCTGTTTTTGCCCGGTGGACAGGCGGTTGCCGCCTTCGCCCACCTGCGTTTGATAGCCGTTTTCCAGCTTGGAGATAAAATCATGCGCGCTTACCAGCCGCGCCGCGGCCTCCACCTGCTCATCTGTGGCCGAAGGATCGGCATACCGGATATTATCGGCAATGGTGCCGCTGAACAGATGCGGTGATTGGAGCACGTAGCCAAGGTTGCTCTGCAGCCACAGCTGGCTATGATTGCGGTAATCCTCGCCATCAATGAGGATGCGGCCCGAGGTGGGCTCATAAAAGCGGCAGAGCAGGTTCACAATGGTGCTTTTGCCGCTGCCCGTTTGCCCCACAAGGGCAATGGTTTGCCCCGCTTTAACAGACAGGTTAAAGTCTTTCAGCACCGGCTGATCCGCTAAATACGAGAAATTGACATGCTCAAACTGCACTTCCCCGCGGATGGGCACCCAGTTTTCTTTTTTGTGAGAGAAGGTGTCCCCATCCCGGACGATGCTTTCCTCCGTATCGCGCACGGAAGGCTCGGTGTCAAGCAGGGTAAACAGCCGCTCGGCCGAGGCCTGCGCCATGTGCATTTCGGTGAAAATATGGCTCAGGTCATGCATCGGCTCAAAGAACTGCATGGAATAAGTGGCAAAAGCCGAGATGGTGCCGAACCAGATCACCCCGTCAAGCACCATAAGCCCGCCGCGCCACAGCGCCAGCGCCGTGCCGATGGCGCCCAGTGTAACGATAATGGGGCGGAACACCGCGTTGTATTTGGCCGCCAGGAACGAATCTTTAAACATCGCATCCGTGATCTGGGAAAACTCGTTCAGGTTCTGATCTTCGCGAACGAGGCTCTTGGTTGTAACCGCGCCCATGATGGATTCGTTATACGCATGGGTGATGCGCGAATTGGTGCGGCGCACGCGCCGCTGGATGCGGAAAATGCGGCTGTGGAAATACCTGGTTACCAGCGCCAGCGGCGGGATGACCAGGATCACCCACATGGTGATGGAAAAGTTCAGCCACAGCATGGCCACAAGAGCGCTGATGATGCGCAGGCTCGCCCACAGGATATCCACCAGCGACCAGGCGATTGTTTCCGCCAGGCGCAGGGTGTCGCTTGTCATGCGGGCCATGATAAAGCCCACAGGCGTTTTATCGTAATAAGAGAAGGAAAGATCCTGCAGATGATCAAAGCAGGCTTTGCGGATATCATAGCTTACATAGTTTTCAATTCGCCCGGCCCGCCGCATGAAGATAAACAGGCAGCCGCACAGGGATAGCGCCAGCCCCACAACCGCGGCAAAGTACAACCATACCTGGCCTTTTGTGCCCCCATACAGCAAGGTATCAATGGCATATTTTGTTAACAGCGGGATAGCCGTTTCGCCAATGGCCAGCAAGGAGTTTGTAATGCACAGCTGGATCACCCACGCTTTGTATGGCCGGATATATACCCACAGGCGCCGCCACAAGCTGAAATCAAGCTTGCTGGCGTATTCCTCTTCCCGAATGCCAAACTCCTGGCTCATTGCGCTTCCTCCTCTCCGCCTTGCATGAGATACACGCGGCGATACAGCCCGTCGCAGGCGATCAGCTCTTCGTGCGAGCCTTGCTGCACGATCTGCCCATCTTCCAACACAAGGATCAGGTCAGCCTCCCGCAGCGTGTTGATGCGATGAGAGATGATAAAAGTGGTTGCTTTTGCCCGGCGCGCGCGCAGCGCAGCGCGGATGGCGGCATCCGTTTGGTTATCCAGTGCAGACAAGGAATCGTCAAACACCATGATCGGCGTTTCGGCGATCAGCATGCGCGCAATGGCAATGCGCTGGCGCTGCCCGCCCGAAAGCGTTACGCCGCGCTCACCCACCATGGTGTCAAAACCCTGCAAAAATTCCGCTTCCATCTCGCTCAGCGCCGCAATCTGCGCCGCTTTTTGTACCCGCTCGTGATCAACACTGGGCAGCGTGATGGCAATGTTTTCGCTGATGGTGCGCGAATATAAGAACGGCTCCTGCAGCACAAGACCAACATGGCGGCGCAGGTGCGCCCGTTCATAAGCGGTCACATCCACCCCGTCGATCAATATGCGCCCCTGTGTTGCATCGTACAAGCGCTGCAAAAGCAGCATCATCGTGCTTTTGCCGCTGCCTGTTGCCCCCAAAACAGCAACCGTTTGCCCCGGCGATGCGTGGAACGAAACACCGCGCAGCACCTCGGCTTCCTGGTCGTAAGAGAAGTGCACGTTTTCAAACACAACATCGCCCTTGATGGGGCTTGTTTCCGCGTTGGGCGCGTCTTCTTCCAGCGGCAGGTGCAGCACTTCATCAATGCGGCTCACGGCTACATGCGTGCGCCCCAGGTTCGCCAAAATGCGGCCCATCTGGCGGATGGGCCAAAGGAGCGTGGAAGTGTAGGAAATAAAGGTGATCAGCGTGCCAACGGTTAACAGGCCCGCCTGTACCTGGAAAATGCCCACCACGGAGCAGATCGCAATCTGCATATACACAATAAAGTCAGACACAGCCCAGTACAAAGAGATCAGCTTGTGCAGGCGCAGCGCTTCATCCCGATAAGCGGTGCTGCGGGCATTAAACTTGTCGCTCTCCCGCTTTTGCTGGCCGAACGCTCGCACAACGCGCATCCCCGTCAGGTTTTCCTGCAGCACGGTGGACATGGCGGCTTCGCGCTCATCCACATCGCGGAACATCAGCCGCACGCGCTTAAAATACAGGTAAGACATTATGACCAGCAGCGGCGTGCAGCCCAGGGAAACCAGCGTCATTGTGCGGCTCATGGGCAGCATAACGACCAGCGCAAACACCAAAAGCCAGATAGCGCGGCTGATCTCGCTCACCTCCGCGGATAAAAAGCGGCGGATGGTGTTCATATCCGATGAACAGCGCTGGAGAAGATCGCCCGTGTCGCGCTTCATCAGCGAATCATAGGGCAGGCGCTGGATATGGTCATACAGCCTGTCGCGCAGATTTTGGATGGATTTTTCACTGCTCTGCACAAACAGCCGTGTGCGAAGAAAGGTGAACAACCCGTTCAGCAACGCCACGCTAATCATGGCAAGCGCACAGATCCACAGGTTGCTGCGCAGATAGCCGGGCCCGCCCAGCGCCGTGGCAATGGCGTTGCCCCAGCCGGGCAGCTCACTCGGCTTGCCGGCAATCACAGTGTCTAGCGTGTAGCGCAGGATCTGCTGTGGAAACAGCGTTACCAAAGACACAATGGCAACGCTGGCCATAGCCAAAAGAAAACGGATGCGCTGCCCACGCAACACCCCGTTAAAAAGCGTTAGTTTTTCCATCGGGGCTCCTTTCAAGAGAATTAGAAAACCAAGACAATTTAAGTATACGCGATTGTTTTCGGGAAAAGCAAGCGTATGTTATAATAACACCAGTGAAAGGGGGATCATAATGAGAATTTCTATGGAACTGCCGCTGCCCGTGCTGATGGACGATGCTGCGCTTGACAAGATCGCGCAGGCCGGGATCAAGGACATCAGCGTGCCGTTTGAATTTTATGATCTTGAAGATGCCGTTATTATTGAGCGCAACCGTGCTTTGAACGCCCGTGGGATCACGATCGACACCTGCCATCTTCCGCACGGCCGGTATCCGGATGCGAAGCACAGCACCTGTTCCGTTGTCCCGGCGGTGTTTGAAGCATCACTGAACATGTGGCTGTATTATCTTAACCGGTTCACGCTTACCGGGATGCGCGCCACGCCTTTGCACATGAGCGGATGCTTGTTTCCCTCTATGCCCGAGGCGTACCGCGAGCAGCTCAGCCGCTTTTTGGCGGCAATCGCGCCGGCTGCAGAAAAAGCGGGTGTGATGGTGGCGCTGGAAAACACATTTTATCATAAAAAGCCGGAGTTTACCTATACCGTTAACGGGGTGGAAGATCCGCACGCTCGCGCCAATGACGATGTGGATATGATCGTGGCGTTGATGGAAACACTGGATCCCAAGGTGTTCGGCCTGTGCTTTGATATCGGCCACGCCAACCTGTACGGGCGCCGTGTGATGGAGGATCTTGAAAAGATGCTGCCGTATGTGTGCCTGTATCACCTGCATGACAACGGCGGCACGTCTGACGATCATTACCTGCCGGGCCTGGGCAACATTCCCTTTGGTGCGTTTGCACAAAAAGTGGCGGATCATCCGCATCCCATGTATGCCGAAGTGCTCAAAGATCCGGATCCCGAGCGGCAGGCATGGCTGTTTACCGCAGAAGGGCTGATCGAATCTTTTGCTGTTATGCACAGCGCACTTGCCTGATAAAAAACTGCAAAAAAGCCATCCCATTTTGGGATGGCTTTTTTTGATCAGGTTTGGTTATTTGTTGCCGCGAACGAGTTCTTCGGCCCACTGCAGGTCAAGCTCGACCACCTTGGAGTGACGGGCGTGGCCTTCCTGGTCCAGGCCGGCCATATCGTAATACAGCGAACGGCAGTGATAGAACGCTTCTTCGTCAACATGCTCGCCTTCGGCCGGGCCGTAGGAGAACTTCTGCTCGAACATGCGTTTGGGCAGCACGTCGTCCTTAGCACCGAAGCCTTCGCGTTCGTTGAACAAACGCATCAGCACCAGCGTACGCTCAGCACTCTTCATGATCTCCCACCAGTTGGTGCTCCAGCCGGTGATATCGTTAACCATGCCAACGATATCTTCGATGTCATACAGGGAACCGGGGCCATACGCAAAGTTGCAAACGCCCAGGCCGGTGTTGGTGGCGCGCTGGATATGCGGATAATAGTTGAATTTCATCTTCTCTTCGGTCAGCTGACGATAGGGAAGCGGTTCATACAAGCCCTGTTTGTAGTTGTTCGTAGCGCCGGCGCCCTGGAAGCCGCCCACATCCATCATCGGGTCGTGACCCGCGGTGCAATGGTCAGCGCCATGCTCGTTGATCGCGTAATGCACGGCCAGGTTTTTCTTAACCTGCGGCATATGCGCCGGATACGGATTGTTCTTC
>JAFSIR010000010.1 GCA_017439715.1 Clostridia bacterium
CACTTTTTGTTCCGCCTCGATCAGCTCTTCCTCGGCTTCGTTTTTGGCCAAAGAAAGATCGTCATACGCGTTGCCGTCTTCATCTTCATAGCCGAGCAGTATCTGTTTTACCTCGGCATACCCCGCGGGTTTATACAGGATATAGTCGCCCATGGAATTTCTCGTGATGGCCGACCTGTATTCGTCCGCCGATTCGGCAAAGGCTTCTTTTTGCGCCTGCAGGTCTTTTTCATACTGCGCCTGTGCGGCGCCTTCCTGCGCGGCAACGCCCTCGGTCAGCTTGGCATACACATGGGCGTATTTGTTCGATTCCAGCGTGGACGCCTTGTATTCCGCCACCGTTTGGCCAAATGTTTGCTTCAGATACGCATCCATATCCGCCTCGATATCGCCCTTGTATGCTTCAGGGTTCTCTTCATCGTATCCGAGCATCATGCGCACGTATTCCAGCAGCCCTTCCGTGTTCTCTTCCGCCTGCCTGATCTCTTCCTCCGTTAACGGGCACAGCGTGTCGCACAGCATAACGGCCACTTTATATTCGGCATATCCGTCCACGTATTCCATCAGGTATTCATCCAGATATTCACGCATATACGTTTCAAGGTTTTCATCCCACAGGTCCATGGACATGCCGCTCTGCGCAAGCTCCGTTGAGGCAACGGCATACACCTGTTCTTTGGTGATCGCCGTGTCGCCGATCTGGATCACGACCTGCGCTTTATCCCTCTCTCTGTTTACCGTTACAAGATCACACCCGGTTACCAGCAGCATCACTGCCATCAGCAGTGCCAGGCAAATATATTTCCGTTTTGTCATCAAAGGCCTCTCCTTTTTCTACCTTTTGAATGCGTTTATTATAGCTCATCAAGCCCTTATTAGCAATCAATGCGCAAAAAACGCAAGGGCGGAAGCCAGCATATCGTGCACGCTGCGCCCCTTGGCACGCAGCATCAGCGTGGGCACGGAGCCCGGCATCAGCTGGGCACCCGGGCCATACGCCCGGATAGACGCCATCAGCGCGTCCGGGTCGGGCTGTGCGGCGGCGGCAAACTTCATGCGTACCTGATCGGGCCGCACGGTGACCTGTTCTATCCCCAGCGCATGCGCCCGCGCCCGCAGCAGCGACACGGACACAAGATCGCGTACCGCGCCGGGCACCTCGCCAAACCTGTCGCGCAGATCGCTGAGCACGCGTGAAGCATCCTCCTCACCCGCAATATCTGCAATAGCGCGGTATGTCTGCACCTTTTGGCCTTGGTTTTTGATGTATTCGTCCGGTATATGGGCCGCCAGCGGCGCATCCACCTTGGTTTCGATCTCCTCGCGCACTTCCTGCCCGCGCGCCTGCGCCACCGCCTGTGCCAGCAGCCGGCAATAGGTGTCATACCCCACGTTATGCATATGCCCGTGCTGTTCCGGGCCGAGCAGGTTGCCCGCCCCGCGAATCTCCAGGTCGCGCATGGCAATGCGAAAACCGCTGCCCAGCTCCGTAAACGTTTGCACGGCATCCAGCCGCTTTTGCGCCGTTTCGCTGATCTGCTTGTTTTCCGGCGTCATAAAATAGCAATAGGCTTCCCGAGCGCTGCGGCCCACCCGACCGCGCAGCTGATACATTTGCGACAGGCCCAGCCTGTCGGCATCCAGCACGATCATGGTGTTTGCCTGTGTAACATCCATCCCGTTTTCCACAATGGTGGAGCACACCAGCACGTCCGTTTCCCCTTCAAAAAACGCGAGCATCGCTTTTTCCAGCTGCACTTCGGGCATCTGCCCGTGCGCCATGCCGATCCTGGCATCAGGCACCAGCTGCCTTAGCCGCTCTGTCAGCGTTGTCATGCGCTGCACCTGATTATAGATCACATACACCTGCCCATTGCGCGCCAGCTCGCGCTGCAGCGCTTCGCGGATCAGGTCGTCCGATTCTTCGGAAACAAAGGTGTTCACCGGGCGCCGCTGCTCGGGCGGGGTGTGTATGATCGACATATCGCGGATGCCCGCCAGCGACATTTCCATCGTGCGCGGGATGGGCGTGGCCGTCATGGTCAGCACGTCCACCGTGCGTTTGATATCCTGAATGCTTTCCTTGTGCCCAACGCCGAACCGCTGCTCTTCATCGATCACCAGCAGCCCCAGATCGTAGGGTTTGACATCCGCGCCCAACAATCGGTGCGTGCCCACCAGCACATCTATCTTCCCTTCGTTAAACTGTGAAAGGATCTGTGCCTGTTCGGTTTTGGTGCGAAAGCGGCTGATCATCTCCGTGCGGATAGGGTAACCGGCAAACCGCGCGGTCATTGAATTGTAATGCTGCTGGGCAAGCACCGTTGTCGGCACGAGCACCATGGCCTGTTTGGCATCCATCACGCATTTGAAAATGGCGCGCATCGCCACTTCCGTTTTGCCGTATCCCACATCGCCGCACAGCAGCCGATCCATAATGCGCGGCGCTTCCATATCCGCTTTGATCTCGTCCACCGCGCGGGTCTGGCCCTCGGTGGCTTCAAAGATAAACGCATCTTCAAATTCCTGCTGCCAGGGCGCGTCGGGGGCAAAGGCGTGGCCCTTGAGCGCCTGGCGCGCCGCATAGATGGCCACCAGATCCTGCGCCAGCTTTTTCACGCTTTGGGACACTTTTTTCTTCGCCCGTGTCCATTCCTGCCCGCCCATTTTGGACAGCCGCGGCGGCGCCCCTTCGCTGCCCACATAGCGCTGTACACGATCCAGCTGATCAGCCGGCACATACAGTTTATCCCCGTCGCGGTATTCGATCATGATCACATCGCGCGGCCGGCCTTCCACCGTGATGGTTTGCAGCCCTCTGTATACACCGATGCCGTGCACATCATGCACACAGGCGTCCCCTGATTTCAGGTCCAGCGCTGCCTGCCGCACAGGCGCGGCGGCCTGATGCAGGGTGGACCGCGTGGTGCGGAACAGCTCCGCCTCCGTCAGCACCAGCATGTGCTGGGAATCCATCATATACCCGGCTCCCCAGTTGCCCAGCGCGATCACCGTTTCGCCCGGCTCGGGCAAACGGCCGCAGTCCGGGCTCAATGTGGCCGGCCTGTCGCGCTCAGAGAGCGATTGATACACATTTTTGCAGCGTTTTTCATCGCGCAGCAGAATCAGCGTGCGCCACTGGTTGGCCGCCCGATACGCAAGATCCTCACACAAAAGGTCCATGCGCCCCTGAAAGCGCGGCGCCGGGCGGATATCCCAGTATTGCCCGCCGCCGGTGCGCCCCATCATGGCCGAGCAGCGCAGCACTGTTGTGCCCGCGCGCGGGCGCACCACCGTATACGGCAGCAAATGCTGATGCCAGCCTATGGGTGCCTGCCCCCTGTCGGCCAGGTCTCTGGCAGACAGGGCGATCTCCGTGTCCGTGCTGGTGGCCGCATCGGACAAACGCATGGGCTCATCCAGCACCAACAGGCCCTCTTTAAGATAATCCGCCGCGCTTACCGGCGGCATGGAAAGGGCAAAAACTTCATATGCCGTGCGCACATCGCCCTCGGAAAGCGCAGCATATTGAGCCTGCAGCCGGGCGCGCACTTCTTCGCCCGCCCGCATGCTGTGGCGCTCAATGGCGGCCATCAGCGCCCGCCGGTCTTTATCCGCCATGGGCGTTTCCACGCACGGCGGGATATCCACCGCGTTTACCGCCGCGCCGGACCGCTGGCTGAGCGGATCAAGCACGCGCAGAGAATCGATCTCATCACCAAAAAAGTCTATCCTGCGGGCCGTTCCGTCGGGCAGAAAGATGTCCAAAATCCCGCCGCGCACGGCAAACTCGCCGCCGTCTTCCACGTTTTCCGTGCGGATATAGCCGCCCTGCACTAAACGGGTGCATACTTCCTCCACCGCAATGCGCTGCCCGGTTTCAAGCGAAAACGCGCAATTCAAAAACGTTTCCGGCGCGCTCAGGCGCCCGCGCACCGCATCTACAGAGGCGATCACGATATGCGGCGTGCCGCTGATCAACGCGTGCAGCGCCGCTGCGCGCAGCCCCATGGTGCGCCTGTCAAGGGCACGCACCTTGGCAAGATGCACCGTGCGGGCCGGCATCAGGCGCACGCTGTCGCCCAGTGCGGGAAACAGCGCGCCGTACAACCGCTGCGCGGCAAAATCCCCGGCACAAACCACGAGGATGGAGGTTTTCAATTCATCAAACAGCGCCATCAAAAGCGGGGCTTTCCCGTTTTCCGGCATGCCAAAAAGCGGGAGAGAGCTTTCTCCCCCCCGTATCGCCTGCACCAAGGCCCGGTATGACTCGTTATGAACGATCGGCCCAAGCGCTGCAGTTTCCGCCGGTGTGCGTTTGTGCATTCCGCTGCCTTTCTATTGTTTATTTCTCAGGGTTCGGCTGCGATCCGTTATACCGCATCGCTGCCTCCACCCCGTTTTTCAGCGCGTATTCCGCCGCTTCCGCCGCCCGGGCGATCGCCTGCTCAAACAGCTCCGCTTCCTCACCCCGGGGTTTGGCCAACACATAATCGGCCAGGTCCCACCCCGGCGGCGGGCCGCCCACGCCCACGCGAAAGCGCGGAAACTGCTCTGTGCCCAAACGGGCAATGATATCCCGCATCCCATTGTGCGTGCCCGCACCGCCCTTGGCACGCAGCCGCACAATGCCGGCCGGCAGGTCTATATCATCATAGATCACCCACAGATCGGTGCTTTCCGCTTTATAAAACGCCGCATATTCAAACACACAGCCGCCGCTGCGGTTCATAAACGTTTGCGGCTTGATGAGCATAACCTTTTCGCCGTTTACAAAGCCCTGGCCCATTTCACCATCACGGCTTTTGGTGTTGATGGTAATGCCCAGCCGATCCGCCAGCTTATCCAGCGCCAAAAACCCGGCGTTATGGCGCGTGTTTGCATATTCCCGGCCGGGATTGCCCAGCCCAAAAATCAGTTTCATTTCAGATTGCCCTGTTCCCGCCGTTTTTTGGCCCAATCCTGCTTCACTGCAATGGGCGTGCGGCCAATGCAGAGCGATTCCGGCTCCACATCGCAATTGACAACCGCGCCCGCTGCGATATACGCGCCGTTGCCCACCTGAACGGGGGAAATCAGCACGCTGTGGCAGCCGACAAACACGTGGTTACCCACTGTGCTGCGGTGTTTTTTCAGCCCATCATAGTTGGCAAACGCCGTGCCGCAGCCAAAATTGCAGTTTTCGCCTACATCAGCATCTCCAATATACGTTAAATGCGAGATCTTTGTGCCGTTGCCGATGGTGGCGTTCTTCAGCTCAACATAATCACCCACGCGGCAATGATCCCCCACCACCGTGCCCGGCCGCAGGTAAGCAAAGGGGCCCACGGTGGTATGCTCGCCCACACGGGCGCTGAGCAGCACGCTGCTCTCCACTGTTGTATGGCCGCCTACAACGGCGCTTTCCATGCGTGTGGTGCCCAGAATGCGGCAGCCCGGGCCGATCACCGTTGCCCCGCGCAGCACCGCACCCGGCTCGATCACCGTGTCCTGCCCGATGCACACCGTTTCTTCAATCACAACCCGTTCCGGATCGATGATCGTTACCCCGCTGCGCATCAGCTTTTCCGTTACGCGGGCGCGCACCACGCGCTCCGCCTGCGCCAGCTGCACGCGGTCGTTCACGCCCATGCACGTAAACTCATCGGCTGTTACCGCTTCCATCGCAACGCCTTTTTCGCGCAGCAGCGCCACACAGTCTGTTAAATAGTATTCGCCCTGGGCATTATCGTTTTTCAGTTCGTTCAGGCACTGCAGCAGTGGCTGTGCCGGCACACAGTAAACCGAGGCGTTCACCTCGCGGATGGCCTGCTGCTCGGGCGTGGCATCTTTTTGCTCCACAATGCCCGTTACGCAGCCGCTCTCATCGCGCAGGATGCGGCCGTATCCCGTCGGATCGGCAAGCACGCTGGTCAGCAGCGCGGCGCCCGTGCGTTCTGCGGCGCTGACAAGCGCTGAAACCGCTTCCTGTGTTAACAGCGGCATATCGCCAGCCATGATCAGCACCGGGCCGTCATGTGCCTGAATCGCGTCCCTTGCCATCATCACGGCGTGCCCCGTGCCCAGCCGCTCTGCCTGCAGGGCAAACCGCGCCCGGTCGCCCACATGCTCGCGCACCGCATCTGCCCCATGGCCGATAATCACCACAGGCGCCGGCCCATCCGGGCAAACGTTCAGCACCCGGCGAATCATGCTCACACCCGCCACTTCATGCAGCACTTTGGGGCGTTCGCTCTTCATGCGTGTGCCCTGCCCGGCCGCCAAAATAATGGAAAGACAAGGTTGTTTCATGTCGCTTTCCTCCGTTCTTGTTTGCGATTTCTATTGTATGCGCAAGGGAAAAGAGTGTCAACCGTAAACGGTTGCGCCCGTTGGATACAAGGCGTATAATGAACGGGAACAGCCGCCTTGGCGGCAAAAAAGGAGTTGACCGGATATGTCTGCCCAGATCACGGATTATCAAGGCAAACACGTTCATATCATCGGCATCATGGGCGCCAGCCTGTGCGGCTTGGCAGAGCTTTTGCATCAGCAGGGTTATCAAGTGACCGGGTCTGATATGAAAACCACCATTTTCACCCCTTATGTGCGGAAAACGGGCATCCCGTTCACCATTGGGCACAGCGAAGAAAACGTTAAAGGGGCTGACCTTGTGGTGTTCAGCGCGGCGGTTCCGCCCACAAACATTGAATACGCTTATGCGGTTGAACACGGCATCCCCGTAATGGAGCGCGCCACGCTGGTGGGCCAGATCATGCAGCAGCATAAACAGGCCATCGGCATCTCCGGCTGCCATGGTAAAACCACCATCACCTCCCTTTTGGGACTGATGTTTTTGCTCGGCGAGCAGGACCCCACCGTTCATGTGGGCGGCGTGCTCGATTATCTTGGTGAGGGCGGCACCCGGCTGGGCGGCGGCGATGTGATGGTTGTTGAATCCTGCGAGTATCGGGACAGCTTTTTGCAGTTCTTCCCCACGGTGGCCGTTGTGAACAATATTGATGACGATCACCCCGATTATTTCTCCTCGATCGAACAGGCAGAGCAGTCTTATGAAAACTTTGTGGCCCGCCTGCCGGAAAACGGCGTGATGGTTGGCTGTTATGATGATCCGCGCGTGCGCGCGCTGATGGAACGCTGCGGCAAAAAAACCGTGTCCTTCGGGCTGAGCCCGGAAGCGGATTGGACGGCGGAAGCAATCGAGTATGACGGCCAGGGCAATGCCTCGTTTGTTCCCGTGCATAACGGCACGAAGCTTGAGCGCGTGTATCTGAACCTGCCGGGCGCGTATAACGTGGCAAATGCCCTGTGTGCGCTGTGTGTGGCAACCATGTTCGGTGTTTCGGAACAGGCGCAGCGCGAAGCCTGTGCCTCCTATCATGCGGCAGAACGCCGGTTCCAGTTCCACGGCACGGTGGATGACGTGAACGTGTATCACGATTTTGCCCATCATCCCACCGCTGTTGCCAAATGCATGGAAGCAGCGCTGAACGTGCCCCATAAAAAACTGTGGACGGTGTTCCAGTGCAATTCCTTCTCCCGCATGCATCAGTTCTTTGACCGGTTTGTGGAAGCGTTCCTGCCGGCGGACTGCATCATCGTGGCAGAGATCTTCCCCGGCCGTGAAAAAGACACCGGCCTTGTGCACGGCAGCCAGATGGTGGATGCACTCAAGGGGTTGGGCAAAGAATCCTATTATATTCCCACGTTTGACCAGATCGGCGCGTTTTTGCGCGAGCGCTGGCAGCCGGGCGACATGGTGCTGATGGTCGGCTCGGGCAATATCAATGAATATGTTTGGCAGATCCTGGGCGAGGATGGGCCGCGCGCTTTATAAACCCGATGCAAACAGGGGCCGAAAAGGCCCCTGTTTTTGCTTTTTGCAATCAAAAAGCCCCCTAGCACAGGGGGCTTTTTGATGGGAAGATACAGGCGCGCCGTGCGGGATCGGCGCCCCATAAAATCCCCGGTAACAGGCAGTATCCTGTTTACAGTTCGTCAGACAGATGCTCGATGATCTGCATCGTCGCTTTTTTGAACAACGGAGACACGCTCTCGCGGCTGTTGATGCGGTGCACGGCCTCAGCAAACAGCGGAGCCACGGACACGATGCGGAACTTCTCGTGGCCAACGATGAAGGGGTTTTCCACGGAGTCGGTAGAGATCATCAGCTCGACCGGGCTGTTCTCGATCGCGCGCACGCCTTTTTCGCGCAGCAGCAGATGGCTCAGCGCCGCATACACGTGGTTGGCGCCCATGCGTTTAACCGCGTTTGCAATCTCCACGATGGTGCCGCCGGAGATAGAGAAGTCGTCCACGATCAGCACATTCTTGCCCTCTACGTTACCGATAACTTCCAACACCTGCGCATTTTCATCGTGTGCAACGCGTGTTTTATCGCCAATGGCCACGCTGGTGCCCAGATAATCGGCAAACACGCGGGCGTCTTTGGCAAACCCGGCATCCGGAGACACAACCACAAGGTTGTCCAGCAGGCCGAGGGATTTAACATATTCGCTCAGAATGGGCATCGCAAGCAGGTGATCGCTCGGGCCTTTGAAGAAGCCCTGCACCTGCGGCGCATGCAGATCCATGAAGACCACGCGGTCAGCACCGGCGTATTCGATCGCATCGGCGCATACACGGCCGCGGATGGACACACGGGGCTCGTCTTTCTTATCGCCTTTGGCATAGCCAAAATAGGGGATGATTGCGGTCACGCTGGCCACGCTGGCACGCTTGAGCGCATCCATCCAGAACAGGATCTCCACAAATTCATTGTTCGGATCCATACCGATGGGCTGCACAACGTACACGTCTTTATCGCGCACAGACTCCTCAATGCGAACAAAAATGTTCCCGTCAGAAAAGGTGATTACTTCGCTCTTACCGAGCTCACAACCCAAATACGCGCACATGCGCCGCGCAAACGGGCGTCCCGTAGTACCGGCAAATATCTTGATCTCGCCGTTCGAAGGCATAGGTAACACTCCTCTCAAAAATTTGCTGCGCTGCTCCGTTTCTGCAGCGTCAATGATACTGTTATTGTATCACTCGGGGCGTGCTCGTTCAAGGCAAAGATGGATTTTTTGCAACAAAAAAACATTCTGCCAAATACACAAGGCAGAATGTTTTTGGGATTATTCGATGTCTGTCTGCACCGGTTCTTCTTCCGTTTGCACAAGCTCCGGATCGGCCGGGGCCGCTTCCTGCGCGCCTTCTTCAAGCGCCGGCACCTGCTCTTCCAGCAGGGCAAGGAACGCATCATGATCCAGTTTTTCCACTTCCAGAAGCCTGGCTGCCACGGCGTCCACCTGCGCTTTGCGCTCGGTTAGAATCGTGCGGGCCTGCTGCAGCTGCGTGTCAAGAATGGTTTTCACTTCTTCATCGATCACCGCCGCCACCGATTCGGAATAGGGGCGAACCTGGCCAAAATCGCGCCCGATGAACACTTCGTGCTGGCCGCCGTAATAAATCGTGCCCACGCGCTCGCTCATGCCGAATTCAACCACCATGCGCCGCGCCAGCCCCGTTGCGTTTTTAAGGTCGCTCGATGCGCCTGTGGTTACATCGCCAAACGTCAGCTCTTCACAGGCACGGCCGCCCAGCATCATAGCGATGTTGTCATACATGGCGCTCTTGGTCATATACCGCGTTTCTTCGTCAGACAGCGTCATGGTGTACCCGCCGGCCTCGCCGCGCGGCACGATGGACACTTCCTGCACAGGATCGCACCCGGGCAGATAATGCGCCACGATGGCATGCCCGGTTTCGTGATACGCCACCAGGCGGCGGTCATGCTCGGTCACCTTTGCGCTGCGCTTTTCAGGGCCGATGGTCGTTTTCGTAATCGCTTCCATCAATTCGTCCATCCCGATGGCGTCTTTATTGCGCCGCGCCGCCAGGATCGCCGCTTCGTTGGCCACGTTTTCAAGATCGGCGCCCGTGCGCCACGGGGTGCGCTTGGCCACCAACGCAAGGTCAACATCCTTGTCCAGCGGCATGCCCTTGGTGTGCACGCGCAGGATATCTTCGCGGCCTTTGGCATCGGGGGCGTTCACCGTGATCTGCCTGTCAAACCGGCCGGGGCGCAGCAGCGCCGGGTCCAGAATATCGGGTCGGTTGGTGGCCGCCAGAACGATAATGCCTTCGTTTTTGGAAAACCCGTCCATCTCCACCAACAGCTGGTTGAGCGTTTGTTCTCTTTCATCGTGCCCGCCGCCCATGCCGGAGCCGCGCTGGCGGCCCACTGCGTCTATCTCATCGATAAACACGATGCAGGGGGCATTCTTTTTTGCATTTTCAAACAGGTCGCGCACGCGTGAAGCGCCCACGCCTACAAACATTTCCACAAAGTCCGAGCCGGAGATGGAATAGAATGCCACGTTTGCTTCCCCTGCCACGGCTCTGGCCAGCAGCGTTTTGCCCGTTCCGGGCGGGCCTACCAGCAGCACGCCTTTGGGAATGCGGGCGCCCAGCTCGATATATTTGCGGGGGTTGCGCAAAAAATCGACGATTTCGGCCATCTCTTCCTTTTCTTCTTCGGCTCCCGCCACATCGGCAAAGGTTTTCTTGTTCTGATTGCCGGTGTTCAGCCGCGCACGCGAACGGCCGAAGTTCATCACCCGGTTGTTCGAACCGCCCTGCTGCGCCATCATGAAATACACGAACGCTGCCATCAGCCCAAACAGCACCAGATACGGCAACATCGTTTCCAAAAAGCTTGGCTCGGGCGGCGCTTCAAAGGTAACGCTCAGCCCTTTATCCATCGGATTGGTGCCCACCAACGTTTCAAGATCGTCCATAAACGTATCCACGCTGGGCAGATACGTCAGCACATCATATTTTTTGTTGGGAAAATCTTTCTTTGCAATGCTCGTTCTGCTTTTCAGGGCAACGGCATCGTTCTCCACAACGTGGATCTGCACCACTTCCCCTTTTTCGATCATCTTAAGAAAGCTGGAATACGGCACCAGTTTTTCATCGGCCTTTTTGCCGTTGAACGCGTTGAGCAGCAACGAGATCGACAACAGCATAAGAATATAAAAACCGATACTGCGCATAAATTTCTTCAAATTTGCATTTCCTCCCGCTGGTATATCCCAGCATGATATTTGAAAATTATATCATGCCGTTCCCGGGCCTTGCAAGGCGTTATGCCGTGTAGATCTCCGGTTTGAGCACGCCGATATCCGGCAGCTGGCGATACTGGCTGGCATAATCCAACCCGTACCCGACCACAAACTCGTCAGGGATCGTAAACCCGATATAGTCCGCCTGCAGATCTACTCTGCGCCGCTCAGGTTTATCCAGCAGCGCCACAATCTTCAGCGACCGGGGCTGGCGCACCTGCAGCATCTCTTTCAAGCGGTTGAGCGTAAGCCCGCTATCCATGATATCTTCTACCAAAAGCACATTTTTATCATGAATATCCACTTCAAAATCGCTCTTGATCTGCACATTGCCGCTGCTCACGCTCGCTTTGCCATAACTGGAAGCAGACAAAAACTCGATCGTTGCCGGCACGGTCAGCGCCCGCACAAGGTCAGCACAGAACACAAACGCGCCCCGCAGCACGCAGGCCACGATCACTTCTTCTCCTTCAAAATCCGCGCTGATCTGCGCGCCCAATTCACGCACTTTTTCTGCGATCTCATCCCGTGTAAGCAGGATCTTTTCCACATCATCGGCCAAATTTCTCACAGCTCATACCCTCCTAAATCTATCCCCTCAACGGTTATGTGGCATACGCCGTCTCCGTTAACAGCATTTATCCCGGCCGAGGGCGGAACCCCCGGCGCCCAAACAACCGCGCCGTCTGCCGTGAAAACGGGCACCCTGTCCCGTAAACAGAACGGCACTTTTCGATCCATCATCAGGTCCGACAGCAGCGCCGAGCCATACGGCATGGCCACCGTGTCCTTCGGCCGGCGCAACCGAACGCTCAGCCCGTGCGTGAGCACCGCCGGGCTTACATGCGCGCACCACGGCCCGCGCGCCGGCATAGGCGCTCCCAACCCAACCGAAATATTGAACACGCCGAACCGATACTGCCCCGGTTCGCTGAACTCCTGCTCCGGCACGGGCATTGCCGGCCGATATACCTGCACTGCCGCCCCGCCGCGCACATGAATATGCCCGGGCAGCGTGGCCGACCGCCCTGTGTTCACCGCCTGCAAAGCATGCAAAAACGCCGTTTGCGTTAGATCATACGCGCCGATCGCCCGCAGCATTTGCCGGATCATCCGTTTTTGGATAGGCGCCGGCCTGTTAAATGCCGCGCGATCGACAACCGCCGCTTCGCCGCCAAACACGGAAAATCCGTTTTCTGTAAGCGCCTGCTGCGCCTGCTGTTCAAAATAGGCTTCGTCTTCCCGCAGCGTATCCGCCATTGCCGCAAGGGCAGGCACGATCTGCGGGTTATACTCTTTAAGCATGGGCATCAGCTCGTGGCGGATCCTGTTGCGCTGTATCGCCACATCCGCATTGGAGCTGTCTTCCACGTATGCAAGTGCGTATCGGGTACAGTACGCATCAATATCTTCCCGCGTTACGCCCAGCAGCGGTCTTATATACCGGCCCCGCTGCGGCGCCATTCCGCCAAGGCCGCGCAGCCCGCTGCCGCGCAGCAAATGCTGCACCACCGTTTCCGCCTGGTCGCCCGCATGGTGCGCCGTTGCGATCAGCGCATCCTGCGGCGCATTTTCTTCAAACGCCTGGTATCTCAGCCGCCGTGCAGCCGCCTCCATGCTTTCGCCCGCCCGCCTGTTTGCGGGCACGTTAACACTCACCACCGAAAGCGGCACATTCCAGGTTCGGCACAGCGCACGCACAAACGCGGCTTCCTCCTCCGCTTCCGGGCGCAGGCCATGATCAATATGCAGGGCTGACAGGCTGTTTATTTTCGGTGTTCTGTTTATCAGCGCATGCAGCAGGGCCACGGAATCACGCCCACCCGAGAGCGCAACGGCCACCGGCCTGTCTCCCTCAGGAAAAAAAACGGCCGCCACAGCCGCTTTTACCCGGTCTTCCATGCGTGTGCCGCCTCCTTCCATACAGCGTTATTGTACTCAACCGCTTGCCCCGACGCAACCGAAAAAACAGGTTTTTAAAGAAAATCACGTTCTTTTAAGAAAAGCAAACATCCGCAGCGCTGCGCCCAGCCCGCGGATGTTTGCCTTTTCTTTGTTTAGTGTTCCTGTTTTTCGATCCTGATCAGTACCGCCGTCATATCGTCTTGCTTTTCGCCCATATGCGCCCGTGCCCGGCTCACCAGTGCCGCGGCGGCTGCCCCGTCTGTGCCCTGCTGCAGCGCTTCAGACAGCCACACCCCCGCATCCTCCCGGCCGATCGCATCGCTGATCCCATCGCTCATCAGCAGAATCACATCGTTTTCCTCCAGCGCGAGCACCGCTGTGCCCGGCATGCCGCCCGGCAGCACACCCAGCGGCAGCGCCCCTTTTTCGATCGTTTCTACTCTTCCATGGCGCAGCAGGACCGAGGGTGCGGCGCCCGCTTTATAAAACCGAACCAGCCCCTTGCGCCTGTCAATGATCACCAAGTCTGCCGTGGCGAACACCTCGCTTCCGCGCACGGCCAAAGCCCGGTCTGCCGTGCGCAGGGCCTGCTCTGCATCGACCCCGGCACATAACAGGGCAAGTACCGTATCCGCCGCGCGCTTTGCCACGCAGGCCGCCTGTTCGCCGCTGCCCATCCCGTCGCACAGGCAGTATGCTTCCTGTCCGTTGGGCAGCACGGCGGAAGCAAACACATCGCCCGATACACGCTCGCCCCGCCGCCGCGCCTGTGAAACCGCCCCCTGCACACACAGCGGCGGGCGCGAAAAGAACGCCACGGTGCAGCCCGTTCTTTCCCGCTTTTGGCACCCATCCTCCGCCCAATACACGGCCGTGCCGCAGGCGCGGGAGGCAATGCGTGCCAGTGTTTGCCGGCAAAACGCCTGCCCCGGGCATTCACACAAGTGGATGCGAACAGCCTGCTGCCCATTTTCTTTTGAAACAGCAACCCCGGCTGTTTTCATACCCAGCGCCGTCACCGCATGGCGGATCTCATTTTCAGCCACCCTATCAAATACACGGCCCGTCTGCACGGTATGCGAGCGCTGCTTTAATGTTCTGGCGGCGAACAGCAATTCCTCTGCCGCAACGCCGGCGGGATGTTCTGCCGGCAGGCCCTGCCCCATGGTGATCGCCGTTTGTTTAAACGCCCGCGCCAGCGCCCGTAGCTGCTGCCCGGCGCTGCGGCTCTGCAGTGCAGCATGCATGCCCGCCCCCACATCTGCCTCCGGGCGCAGAAACGCAGAAAGCGTGTCCAGCACCGGCAGGGGTACAAGCGCGCACAGCGCCCCGCCCACCAGCCCTTCCGCCAATGGCAATGGGGTGGCCTCACCGTTTATATACAGCGTCAGCGCCGCATTGGCCAATAAAAAGCCCAGCACCGTACCCAGCCGACCCAACGGGGCGCAAGTCGCAGCGATGAGCGCGCATACGCCCAAAACGCCCACAAGGGCGGGATCTGCCCCGCCGGTGATCACCGCGCAAAAACCGATCATAAGCCCACCCGCCGCGCAAAGGGGCGGCGGAGCGCAGGCGGCTAAAGTCATCAGCGCGGCGCAGGAGAGAATCAGCAGCGCATCCATCCCCATCACCGGCCAACCGGCGGTAGCCGGCAGTAAAAAACAGGCGGCCATGCCCAGTGCCATCAGCTGCATGGAGGAGGGGGCCCGCCGCTCCATCAGCAAATGCGCGCCCAGCCCGGCAAACATAAAAATGCGGGCGCACACCGTTGCCATCGCCGCATCCGCCGCTGCAACCAAAAAACCATACACCGTTCTTTCGCACAGCAGCAGCCCAAAAACGGCCGCCAACATCCACAGCACGTCAATATACCGGGCGGATACGCGCCGTCCCATCTTTTTGGCATAAAGATCGCCCGCTAAAAACAAAACAGCAGCCGTTATGTTCAGCGGTGCGCCGAGAAAACCGCCCAGCGCACAGCCCAGTGCCGCGGCAGAGCGCACGGTTTCCTCCCGCATCAGCGCATAGCACAGCGCCGCGCCCAGCGGCGCTGCGGCGTTCATGATACGCACGCGCGAAAGCAGCAGGCACAGCCCGCCTGATACGATTGTTTCCCAGGGAAGCTTGTCCCACTGCACGGAAGACAGGCGTATTTCCATCCCCTTCGCCTCCTTTTTGGAACAAGAGCATAGCGAAAACCAGGGCAGAACTTTGTCGGCCTGTGCGGGGACGGCAAAACCCGCTCCTTTTCGCCCTGCAAACACAAAAAAGCGCACCCCTTAGGTGCGCTCTCTTATATTGGGTTTACAGTTCCACAGGCGTCAGATCTTCTTCTTTAACAACGCGCACCGGGCGGCGGTGCAGCAAATCATACATCACAGGCACAACGACCAGCGTCATCAGCGTGGCATACAGCAGGCCGCCAATGCACACGATCGCCATCGGCTGCATCATTTCTGCCCCCGTGCCGATGCCCAGCGCCATGGGCAGCAAGCCCAAAATAGTAGTCAGCGTTGTCATCAAAACGGGGCGCAGGCGTGTGACCCCCGCTTCCAATAGGGCTGCCCGCCGATCGCGCCCGGCCACGCGCAGCTGATTTACATAGTCGATCAGCACAATGCCGTTGTTTACGATGATGCCCACCAGCATGATCATGCCCAGCATGGCAACGATGGACATTTCCATTCCAAAAATTGCCACGGCCAGCAGCCCGCCCGTGAACGCCAGCGGAATGGTGAACATAACGATCGCAGGGCTGAGCAGCGACTGGAACTGGGCCACCATGATCCCATAAATGATCACAATGCTCAGCACCATCATCAGCAGCAGGTCTTTCATCGCATCCATGATGGCTTCGTTTTCGCCCTGGTATTCCAGCGTGATGCCTGCGGGCGGCGCATAGCTTTCCAGTGCTTTTTTCGCATCTTCCGTTACAAAGGTTATATTATGGTCCGGAGCGATGGCGGCCGTTACGGTCACATAGCGACGCTGCTCGCTGCGTTGGATGCTTGAAAATGCCTTGGTGTTTTCAAACGTTGCGATAGAGCCGAGATACACCGTTTCTTCTTCTCCATCCTGATTTTTCACGGTGAAGGAATGGTTGCGGATATCCAACGGGGTGAGCCCCTGTGCCTTGCCGGACACGATCACCACATCCAGCGATTTATCGCTGAGTGTAACGGTGGTGGCCGATTTTTCTTCCGTCAGCAGGGCCGCGATTTCAGCATACACCTGTGCGGTGGTAAGGCCTTTGGCCATGGCTTTGTTTTTATCGATATGAATGCGCAGCTCGCTGCTGCTTTCTTCCAGCCCGTCGCTCACATCAGCCGTGCCCGGCACGGTGGTCAGTGTTTTTGCGATCTCCGTGGCCGCGGTGCGCATGGCATCCGCATCCTCGCCATACACGTTGATGGATATGCCCGATCCGCCAAGCATGGCCATGGCATCGTTCATGCTCGATCCGCTCACCGTAACTTTGCACGGCAGATCGGCGCAAAGCGCTTCAATGCGCTCCGCCGTGGCCTGGCTGCTCTCTGATTTGTTTGCTTTCAGCACGATATAGCCCGAAAGCGGTGTTACCTCTTCTTCCGTTTGCCCGCCGCCTGTCAAGCCCATCATGTTGCCGGAAGACGTCATCAGGCCCACGGTTTCCACATCGCTGACCGTCATCACCCGTTTTTCCACTTCTGTGCCCAGCACTTTCAGCTCTTCCCATGTGGTGCCCTCGTTGGGTTCCACCGTCAAAGAAATCTGCGGACTGTCCATATTCGGCATAAACTGGAAGCCGTTGGAGAACGCCCAAACAAAGCTGATCACCAGCAGCAGCGCTGCGCCGATGAGCACAATGGCTTTATGGGCAAGCGCCCCGCCGAGAATGCGCCGATACGCGGAAAGCATGCGGTCAAACAAAGTGATTTTCTTTTGTTCTCTTGTTTTGCGCAGCATCCCAGTGGCCGCTGCAGGCACCAGCGTGAGCGCAACGACAAGGCTGGCCATCAACGAATAGGTGATGGTGAGCGCCATATCGGTAAACAGCTGCCTTGTAAGCCCTTCTACAAACACGATGGGCACGAATACGCACACCGTTGTCAGCGTGCTTGCAAGCAGCGAGGCCGCCACCTGCCCGGCGCCCGACACCGCCGCGCGCACCGGGGAAACGCCCAGCGAACGAAGGCGATAAATGTTTTCGATCACAACGATGGAGTTATCCACCAGCATACCAACGCCGATAGCAAGGCCTGCCAGAGAAATGATGTTCAGCGTTACGCCCGAAAAATACATCAGCACAACGGCAAACATCACGCTGATCGGGATAGAACAGGCAATGATCAGCGTAGGGCGGATGTCGCGCAGGAACGCCAGCAGGATCAGCACGGACAGCACAGCGCCCACCAGCAGGTTGGTCAGCACGGAATCCACCACGATGTGGATATAATCGCCCTGATCCATCAGCGTGGTGAACGAAAGCCCGGGATATTCGGCGCCCAGATCCGCCATGCAGCGGGCAATGTTTTCCGACACTTCAGCCGTTGCATAGTTCGATTGCTTGGAGAAGGACAACACCACGCTGTCGCTTCCGTTCACGTGCGCAAAGAGCGAATCGCTATTGTTGATACGCACCACGTCCGCCACATCGCCAAGATAGATGGGGCCCACATCGTCCAGCCCCATATCCATCAGCATCAGGTTCTCGATTTGGTCAACGGTTTCAAATTTATCGCCGATGCGCACCAGCACATCCTGCCCGTTATCCGTTACGTATCCGGCGGGCATGGCAAAGTTCTGCGCCTGCAAAATGGCAGACACCATATCCATGGTGAGGATGCCTTCAAGGTTGGCCTTGTCAAGGGCCGCGGTCATGCTGTCTTCAATCTCTTCGAGCGTGTTACTGAGCGTTTTGATGGTTTCATCCAGCACCTGCCCGTTCACTTCCAGCTTGGCCAGGTTTTCATAGATCGCCAACGAGCCGGACGTGTCCATCTCTACCAGCGCTTTACGCGCTTCTTCCACTGTGGTACCCTGAGAATTGAGCATATCCAGCGTGCTCTCCAGCTCCGCCAGGCCCTGATCGATCTGCGCAATGCCGCTATTAAGCTGCGCGATCGTTGTGCTCAGATCTTCGCGGGTCATGTTCATGCTCTGCAGCTGCTGGTCAATCGCAGCGATCGCACCAACCACCTGCGCATACGCGGGGGTGTCCGTGCTGCCTTCCTGTTCCATCTGCTCTTTTTGGGCCAGCAGGCCGGAAAGCGAAGTGGCGATCGTTTGCAGCCCATCGCGCTGCTGAACGAGCACTTCTTTTTGCCCGGTCAGCGTTAGCATGCGTTCGGTGATCTCCGCTTTAAGTTCCAGATACGGCACGTCACCATCACCGATCTGGCCGCGCAGGGAATCGATCTGCTCTTTAAGCTGGTGGAGCGAATCCTCCAGCTGCGTGCGCGCCAAAGCCAGCTGCGTTTTACCTTCCTGGGCCTGACGCAGCCCTGATTTTACCTGGCGCTTGGCCTTGGCAAACTGGTCGCTTATTTCGCCCTGTATGCGCGCATTGAGCGCATTGATCTTTTCCTGGCTGAGCAGAACGGTGATCTCTTCTTCCACGCCGCCGCTAACGGAAACACTGGCAACGCCTTCCACGCCCTCCAGCCGATACATGAGCTTATCGTTTAAAAACGCTGTCAGCGCCATCGTGTCCTGCCCCTGCTTTGTTACGGCAGAGATATTAATGGGCAGCATGTTCGGGTTCAGCTTTAAAATATAGGGCACGCCCACATATTCATCCCAATATCCGGAGATCAGGTTCAGCTTTTCGCGGATGTCCACAGTGATCGCATCCATGCTTACCTTGTCGGAAAACTCCATGATCACCATAGACACATTGTCGCTCGATTGCGAGGATATGCTTTTTATGCTGTTCAGCGTGGCCATGCTCTGTTCAACAGGCTTTGTAACCACCGTTTCCACCTGTTCGGGGTTGGCGCCGGCATACGTTGTAACCACTACAACATACGGCAGGTTCACATCGGGCAGCAGATCCGGCGTCATGCGCGTAAACGCAACAACGCCCAAAAGGATCACCAGCACTACGGCAACCAATATCGTTAGCGGTTTTTTAACGCTGAATCTTTCCAGCAACTGTTCTCCTCCATTCCGTATGCGTCAGAGCACAACCCGCGTTGTTCTGCGGCTCGGTATATATACATTAATAGTCAGTATAAAATCTATTTTTACTGCCTGTCAATCATGTCGGAGCCGGGGCTTTTCCCAAACTTGCCGATCTGTCCAAAAAAGCGGCTCCGCCGTTTCCGATCGGAGCCGCTGCCCATGTTTTTTTATGCCGCGGCTTTTTTGGCCGCTTCCTGTTTCTCTATTCGGCGGTTACGGAAATAGAGCATCATATCCGTTAACACCAGCAGGGTGTTGCAGCAATACACAAGAATGATAATGCCGGGATTATACAGGATCTTGCCGACCAGGCCCACCAGATAACCCGTTCCGATCAGGATCAGGAACAGCAGGCTTTTGCCGCCCGTAGAGCGGGACCTGTACGATTTGATCACAGATGCCGGCCAGGACGCACCAAAACAGATCAGCATGATCGCTTCCAATATTTCTGCCATTTTCTTTTTCTCCTTATATTATATAAGTTGTTCGTGTTTATCGGATCACCGGGCGGCGCGCATGCTTGAACACGTCCCCCGCATGCGTGACCACCACATTGTCAAACCCGGACGCGCAGTGCATAAACACAGGGTCGCCCGCTTCATCTCGCCCGATGCAGATGCCGATATGGTTGCCCTTGGCACCGGGATACTTGTTTTGAAACACAAAATCCCCCACCTGCAGGTCGCGCCAGCGGATCTTTTCCGATTTTTCCCACTGGTTCCATGTGCCGCTGCCGATCAGTGCATCTACTTCCTGCGGCGTATATCCCAACTGCCTGTATATCCAGCTCACATAACCTGAGCAATCCAGCCCAAACGGCCGCAGCGTGCCCGAGGTTTCACTGCCGGGCGAGGTCACTTCCATCATCTCGCCCCACAAGGGATCATCGCCCACGGCGTTGCTCTTACCACCCCAAAAATAATGCACGCGTCCCAACAAAGACAGGCCTGCCTCCAACACGGCCTGCTGGTTTTCCGTGAGGTTTTCGTTGCGCGCCAGCACAACGTTTATCTCTTCCTGTGTAAGCGGTTCATACCGCCCGGGCCCGGAAAACAACATGATGCACCGCACTGCGGCCGCTGCCACGCCCAGTGCCACGGCCAGCAGGATCAGACATTGTTTTTTTGAGAATCTTTTTCTTTGCCCGTTCGCAGGCAGAACACTTTGATTTTCCATGCCGAAAGTGTATCACCTGTCCTTTGATCCGTCAATTCCCGCTCATCGCCCCTGTTCTTGAACAAAATAGGCCAGTATGCCATCGCATATCCCTTCCGCCATCTTGGTTTGGTGTGCCGGATCCGTCAGTTTCAGATCTTCTTCCCGGTTCGTCATGTATCCCATCTCGATGTTGATGATCAGCCGTTCGCACCAGTTGAACCCCGTTTGGTCGCCGCGCACAACGATGCCCAAGTTTTGGGCCCCCGTTTTTGCGCAGTATGTGTCGATCAGTATCTGCGCTGCGCGCCAGCAGTTTTCCAGCTGCGGGTTCACTTCCGGCACGATCACAAACGCGCCGTTTTTGTTTTTATCCGCATCAGAGCCGTTGCAGTGCAGGCGGATGGCATAATCCGTTTTATGCTCGTTAAACAGCTCGGCCCGCTCTTTGTTTGTGATGTCCACATCCAGGATATCGTGTGTCATCACCACTTCTGCGCCCAGCTCTTCGAGCATGTCGCGCAGCTTGAGCCCCACGCTGAGGTTCACTTCCCGTTCCGGCACGCCGGAATACCGCCCCTGCGTGCCCCAGCTCACCTTGCGCTTCATCACCTTGGAGCCGGGCGCAACGGGCTCCACGCCTGTGTTGGCGCGCAGCTGATGCCCCGGGTCAATCCCGATCACAAGGCCCTCCAGCGGCAGCGGACATTCGGGCGCCGATGCAGCAAACAGCGCTTCCACAGTGTCTGTATCCGCTTCCCCGGTTTGCGCCAGGCCCGCCGTTTTTTGAAACTTGGCGATCGCCTGCTGCGTGAACTCATCCGTTTGCCCGGTCAATGCTTCTTTATAATAGCCCAGCTCCGCAAGGCGGATTTGCACGTCTTCCGTTGTATAAGCAGCTGTGCAGGCCGCCATGCACAGTATCAGGCAGCACAGCACCAGCGCCGCTGTTCTTTTGTTCATCCTCTGTTCCTCTCCAAAATGGCCGAAAAACCACGGCAGAGCGGGCTCTGCCATGGTTTTCCCTGTCAGCCTTACTGTTGTTTTTTTGGTGCCTGTTTTTCCATTTTGCATTTGGAAAGCAGGCAGGTGCCGTCTCCCTGCGCAAACATACAGGCCCGGTTTTTCTCAATGCAGTGCTTCCATCCGTCGTTTTCCGACACAAACGCCCTGCTCACTTGGCACCGCCTTTTTGCAGCACGCGCGGCACCATGCGCACCAGCCCCGAATTGTGTAGCACCTTGCGCAGATAGATCTTCTCCACGCACAGCACGCCCCGGTCCATCACCGGTTCGGGATAATGCGCCGGGAAAAAATCCGGCACGGTATGGGTCACCATAAAGCCCTGCTTTTTATAAAAGGCCACGCGGGTCGCCGCCGTGCCCACCGTAAGATATGTAAAGTGCGGCGCAAAGCGGGTGTTCAAATAGCGCATCATTGCTGCCGCATATCCGCGCCGGCGTTTTTCGGGCACGGTCACAAGATTCATCAATTCCAGCGTGTCCGGCCCCACTTTTTTCACGATCGCCAGGCACGCCGTTTCGCCTTCGTCTTCAAGGCGGATCATCGTGCCCTCTTCCAGATACGTGCGCACCATCGCTTCCGACGGATCCGCATCTACCAACAGCGCCATATACTTTTCCTTATTGCTTTCAACTTCGGAGAATCGCATCGTTTCTCACTCCCTTGTGTTTTACTGTATCATATTTTCCCAAAAAACAAAACAGCCCCGGTGCAATTCGCGCCTATTATTCGGGGCGAAGCTGCGCCCACGCCTGCACCAGCCTGTCAAGCGGCCAGGCGGCGTTGGCCGGACTGGTGCTGGGCAGCTTGGTATCCGCCGGGGCAAGAGGAAACCATTTGGCGTACAGCGCATGGGCGCGGGCGCCGTTGGTAAACACGCGGGTGATGGGGGCTTGCGCAAACAAGCGGCCAAGATCGTTGGGCACGGCATCGGTGATCGTTTCATCGCGCGAGCCGAGGATTCTGCACGCCCCGATCACATCCCACAGCGCAATGCCGTTATTCAGCAGCATATCGGTTTTTTCCTGCGTTGTTGCGGGGCACGGCGCGTTCAGCACCGCGGCCATCACCCGCCAAAATCGGTTCTGCGGGTGGCCGTAATAAAACGCCGTTTCCCGCGATTTAACAGACGGGAACGACCCTAAAATAAGCGTGTGTGACTGCCCGTTGTATACCGGCGGGATCCCGTGGCCGATCAGGGGCAACGTGTCTGTGTTTTTCGTGTTCATAGGCTAAGTATAAGGCTCCTGCCCGCAAGTTGACAA
The DNA here is from genome assembly GCA_017439715.1 of Clostridia bacterium. Lineage (GTDB taxonomy): Bacteria > Bacillota > Clostridia > Christensenellales > QAND01 > RGIG3178. The sequence goes on from JAFSIR010000010.1 coordinate 22,643, forward strand.
CCATGGGCCGCCGCCGTTATCATCGAAACGAACGAAACTGAGTTTCCAACCCGTTCGGGGAGGCGTTTTGCGGATGAAAAAACTGGTGGCCGGTATCGTCGCTCATGTTGACGCCGGCAAAACAACACTGTCTGAAAGCATCCTGTTCGCAACCGGGCGCATCCAGCGCCCCGGCCGCGTGGATCAGGGCAGCGCTCATCTTGACACGCATGAACTGGAAAAACGCCGGGGAATTACCATCTTTTCCTCTCAGGCGGTTATTGAGATCGGCCAAACACAGATCACCTTGGTGGACACGCCCGGCCACGTGGATTTTTCCGCTGAAATGGAGCGGGCACTGTCCGTTTTGGATTATGCCGTTCTTGTGATCAGCGGCACTGACGGCGTGCAGGCGCACACGGAAACGCTCTGGCGGCTGTTGGCGCAATACCGCATCCCCGTGTTTCTGTTCATCACCAAAATGGATATGCCCAATACAGATCGGGCGGCCGTGCTGGCCGGCCTGCAGCAGCGGCTGCACTCCGCCTGCCTTGATTTTACCGTGCCCGATCCGGAACAGATTGCTCTGTGCGATGAACGGGCGCTGTCCGTTTTTCTTGAAACAGGCGAACTGCCCAATGAAATGATCACCGCCCTGATCCGTGAGCGGCGGCTGTTCCCCTGCTTTTTCGGCTCCGGCCTGCAGATGACAGGGGTGGATGCGCTGCTGCGCGCCCTGTCTGATTACACCATCGAGCCACCGGCAGGCAATGAGTTTGCCGCCAAAGTATATAAAGTGTCGCGTGATGGGCAAAACAACCGCCTCACGTTTATGAAAATCACCGGCGGGGCGCTCAAAGTGCGCGCCCCCGTTTCCATCACGCTGCCGAACGGCGAAATTGTGGAAGAAAAGGTGGCGCAGATCCGCCGTTACACCGGCGAAAAATTTGAAACGGTGGAACAGGCCCTGCCCGGCAGTGTGTATGCCGTGCTGGGGCTGACACAAACGCGGCCGGGGCAAGCCCTCGGTGCACAGGCGGATGGGGCCGCCCCGATTCTCACCCCCGCGCTGTCGTATCGCCTGCTGCTGCCCGAAGGGTGCGATCCGCGCACCGCGCTGCCCAAGCTGCGCCTTTTGGAGGAGGAAGACCCGCTGCTCCATGTAGCATGGGATGAGCGGGCGCGTGAGATCCGCGTGCAGCTGATGGGCCAGATCCAAACCGAGATTTTAAAAAGCCTTCTCCTGTCCCGCTTCGGCCTGGCCGCCGAGGTGGATGAAGGCACCGTTTTATATAAAGAAACCATCCTTGCGCCCGTGGAAGGCGTGGGACATTTTGAGCCGCTGCGCCATTACGCCGAGGTGCATCTGCTGCTCGAGCCGCTGCCTGCGGGCAGTGGGCTTGTGTTCCGCTCCGCCTGCCACACGGATGATCTTGCGCTGAACTGGCAGCGCCTGATCCTCACGCATTTGAAAGAAAAAGAGCATCTGGGCGTGCTCATCGGTGCGCCGATCACCGATTTGGCCATCACGCTTCTTTCCGGCCGCGCGCATTTAAAACACACCGAGGGCGGCGATTTTCGCCAGGCCACCTACCGCGCCGTTCGGCAGGGCCTTATGCAGGCCCAAAGCCGGTTGCTTGAGCCGGTTTACCGTTTTTCGCTGGAAGTGCCGGGGGATTGCCTGGGCCGTGCGCTGGGCGATATTCAGCGGTTTGGCGGGCAGAGCGATCCACCCCAGCCCCTGGGTGATGGGATGCTTCTGCGCGGCACGGCCCCCGTTAGTGCCATGCGCAATTATATGAAGGAAGTGGCCGCTTACACCCGCGGCCGCGGCCGCTTTTCCTGCTATGTGGAGGGCTATCAGCCCTGCCGCAATGAAGAAGAGGTGTGCCTTGCCGCCGCGTATAACCCCGAGCATGATATTGAAAACACGCCCGATTCCGTTTTCTGTTCGCACGGCGCCGGTTTCCCCGTGAAATGGCATGAAGTGCCCCAGTATATGCATTTGCCCTGCACGCTTCCCTTTCAGGGCGGCGGATCAACCCATTAATCTGAAGGAGAAACACCATGCAAACTCTGCATCTAAGCGAAATGATGGACCGCCAGAAAATCCTGTTTGAACAGAACAAGGCAAAATGGTCACCCATGGAACCGGCCTACGGGCGCAATTTTCTTTTGTGGATGTTCGAAGAAATGGGCGAGTGCATCGCCATCATCAAGAAAAAGGGCGATGCCGAGATCATGGCCGACCCCGCCGTTCGTGCCGCATTTTTAGAGGAAATGAGCGATGTTTTGATGTATTTCACCGATACCCTGCTGCGCTACGGCGTTTCTGCGCAGGAGTTTTCCGCCGCCTACCGACAGAAAAACGATGCCAACATGAAACGCACCTATTATCAGGAGTTTCGCGAAACCCCCAACGCCTGACCGTGGCGCGCCAGCGCATTTTGCTCCGGCTGCTTCATCGTTGTGCCAATCAAAAAAACGGGGCGGTTATCCGCCCCGTTTTTTTGATTGGCTTTTTTATTGTTCCAGTTTGATACGCGGCAGGTTCCAGCGGAAACGAATGGCGCACAGGCGCAGCGCGATCACCACGAAGAACGCAATCAAAGTTGCCGCTGCGCGTGGCAGAACCCGCATGAGCAGCAGCAGGGTGACTGCGCCGGCCAGCGATGCCACGGCATAAATGTGTTTTTTAAACACATGCGGCACGGAACCGCTCAAAGAATCGCTCAAAATGCCGCCGCCGATGCCGCTGATCACGCCAACGAACAGCAGCACAGTCACGCCGCTTTCCGGCGCAAAACGCAGGGTGGATTCAATCCCCAGCACGGTAAACGCGGCAAGGCCCACGGTGTCTGCCGCGGTCAGCAGCCAGGCCAGCAGGCGCCTGAACGTTTGAGAGGCCCGAAAAGCGCCAATATACAGCACCAGGAACAGCAGCAGCGAAACGGTGATCGCAATCAGCACATACTGCGGATCACAAAACGCAAGGGGCGGGGTGCGCCCGATCACAAGATCGCGCACAACGCCGCCGCCCACGGCAGTAACAACGCCCAGAATGATCACCCCGAACAGGTCAAGCTCCCGCTGCACGCCCTTGATGGCCCCCGAAACCGCAAAGGCGACCGTGCCCACCAATTCCATTACCAAAAACAAACCGTCCATCTTTTTCCTCCAACAAAAAAACAGAGCGATCCCCAAATAAAGGGTGATGCTCTGTCCTTTTACCTGAAAGATTGGCTTCTTCGGTGTTATGGGTGCATAAACTCTCCAGAGTGTGTCAGGAACCGAGTCTGTTTACCTGAGAGTGTGGCCCCTTCGGTATCCTTTATGCAGGATTCTCCCCGATCCGTCATCCATCGATCTATTCTGTTTTCAACGAAACCCAATATAGCACAGCGGCCCGGTGCGCGCAATCTGTTTTTCATCAAAAAGGGGCGGCCGTGCACGGCCGAAACCGCCTTTTATTCCGCCAATGCATCGGCAAACCGGTCCAGATTGGCTTTGGTGCCGGAAACATAGAGAATATCGCCCTTTTGAAACACATAGTTCGGCCCGATGGATTCCATAACGGTGCCGGCGTTTTCCACCGCAATGATGTTGATGCCGTATTCCTTGCGCGGCTGAAGATCGATCACCGTGGTGTTCACCATGCTTTCGGGCACCATAAGCTTTGAGATGTTCAGTTTCTCGCTCAGCTGAATATAGTCAAGCGCCCGGGCGGATTCCAGCCGCCGCGCCAAACGGATGCCCATGTCCCGCTCCGGATACACCACCTGTGCGCCCAGCTTTTCCAAAATCTCGCCGTGCTCGGCGCTGGTGGCTTTGGCGATCACCGTGCTCACCCCCAGGCTGACAAGGTTCAGCGTGGTGAGAATGGAGGTTTCCAAGTGCGAGCCGATGCAGACCACCGCAACATCGCACTGCTGGATGCCCACTTCCATCAGCGATTTTTTGTCCAGGGATTTTACGACATACGCGTTTTCCGTGTAATCGCGCATCTCGCGCACTTTCTCTTCGTCCCGGTCCATCACCATGATATCTGCGCCCGATTGCGCCAGTTCCAGCGCCAGCGCGTGCCCAAACCGGCCAAGGCCGATGATCCCATATGTATGCTCCTGTTTTTTGCTTTTAAACATATTTCATCTCTCCTTATCCGATGGCAATATCGCCCTGAGGATATCTGACACGTTCGCCTTTATTGAAATACCACAGCGTGGCAATGGTCATCGGCCCCAGGCGGCCAATAAACATGATCACAATGCACAGCAGCCTTGCGCCCGTGCCCAGCAGCGGTGTGATGCCCGTTGAAAGGCCTACCGTACCAAAGGCACTGACGATCTCAAACAGCCCGTCTGCCAGCGCGACCTGCGGCTCCATCAACAGCAGCAGATATGTGCCCGTTATGACAACGCCCAGCGCGAGCAGCATGATCACCGCCGCTTTTTTAAACGATTCTTCCGGGATCGTGTATTTAAACGCTTTTTCTTCCTGATTGGTGGCCGCTGATTTGATGCCCTGCAGCAGCACAAAAACCGTGCTCGTTTTGATGCCGCCGCCCGTTGAACCCGGCGACGCACCGATCAGCATCAGCGCCATCATCACGATCAGGCCCGGCTTTGTGAACCCGCTCAGCGCATAGGTGGAGTATCCGGCCGTTCTGGCGGAAACGGAATTGAAAAATGCGCCCATCCACGGCATGTTTTCGCTCAGCCTGAACAGCACCGTGCCGCCCGCGATCAGCGCCGCGCTGGTGGACAGCACCACCCTGGCGTGCAGGGAAAGCTTTTTCCATTTAAACCGTTTTTCCCATACTTCGCGGATAACCAGAAACCCGATGCCGCCAAAAATGATCAGCGCGCAGGTGACCAGATTCAGCAGCACGTTGCTTTGATACGGCACCAGGCTCTGCATGTTGCCCAGAACATCAAACCCGGCGTTGTTAAACGCGGCAATGGCATGGAACAAGCTCACGCTGATGGCTTTTTTGATGGGAAAATCCTGCACGAACACAAAAAAGCTCAGTACTGCGCCGACCAGCTGAAACGAAACGGTGGTTAAAAACACGTTTTTTAAAAACCGCACCACGCTTTTGCCGGGGCTGAGGTTCATCGCTTCGCGGATCAGCATGCCGCCTTTGAGGTTCATGTGCCGCCCCAGCGCCAAAATGATGCCCGCGCCCACAGCCGTTACCCCCAGCCCGCCGATCTGGATCAGCACCGCAATGATGAATTGGCCAAGCGGGGAAAACGTGTCCGCCGTGTCAACCACAACAAGCCCCGTAACACATACGGCGCTGGTGGACGTATACAGTGCATCCATATATGTGACCGACCGGCCTTCCTTAACACAGCACGGCAGGCTGAGCAGCAGCGACCCGAGCAGGATCACCAGCACAAAGCCCAGCGCAATAATGCGCGCCGGCGGCTGTTTTTTTATAAAATTTTTCATTATATCCCTCTTTTCAGGGCCGTTTCCCGCCCTGATATCTAAGATAATAATATCATATACCCTATGCAAATTCATCATTTTCTTGCCGTGCAGCGCCCGGCGCAGCAACGAAAACCGGCTCTTTCCGTTTTTGGCAAAAAAATCGGAGCAAAGCGAACTTTGCTCCGATGTGCACACTATTGACAATATAAATATTCAAAGTACAAAACTAACTCTTTAAATGGCACTTTGAGATTGATTCAGCGGCGATCCTATACTCTGCACTCTCCGATCTGCCGAGCGCCCCGGGCGCTTGCGGCACATTGTTCGTGCTCGAGATTCTACAGTATGCAAAAGCTGTCGCGCTTTTGCGGCTGCTCCAATGAAAATGCCTCGCATTGGTTCGTTTGGGTGACCCGCTAAATCAAAACCACCACTTCAAGTGGTGGTTTACCCTAGCCCTATAAGGGCTTATTATAGGCTCGGGCCCCTAAAGGGTCACCGAAAGTTTAGCACCGCATTACCTTTTCAGGCCGCCGCTAAAGCGGCCTTTTCTTATGCCCTACTATTCTTGCGGCCCGTAAACGGGTCACTATACTCTTTTAGTGTCATTTGGTCTATCTCATAGTCCTCTTTCATTTGGCTTTGCATATATCTCTCTATTCAACGGTTAACTGTTCGTTTCTTTCTCTTAACAACAGTGAGAGCAATCAATGCACCGCTGCTGATTAAAAGCAGGGCAATCCACAACGCCATATTGCTGTTATCTCCGGCCTGCGGAGACTGAAAATCGTTCGGCGCAGGCAAGGAATTTTCTGTATAGATAGCATTGATTATTATATCGGAAGTTATGTTTTTACCATCGTGATCCCATTTTCCGGTATAACCATTCTTGGCAGGAACTGTAGGCGATGTGGCATCCTTGCCATGTCCCACGGTCTGTATGCTGATGGTCTCGCCATCTGCCTTGTAGGTCGGCATAATTCTTATAAACGGTTATCTTATACTCGGTGACATTTCCTGCCTTATCGATAGCGGTTACGGTATGCTCGGTATTATCTGCGCTAATTATATACTCGTTAAAAATATCTACGGTAAGCTGATTTCTGACGAGACTTCCGTATAATGCAAAAAACCGCTTTATTAAGCGGTTTTTTGGGACAATATCTTATATTGTCAATGATATATGGTAGCGGCGATGTGACTCGAACACATGACACTCCGGGTATGAACCGAATGCTCTGGCCAACTGAGCTACGCCGCCATATAGAAGCTGCACAAATGCGCAGCTTGTTTGTTTGGTAGCGGGGGCGGGATTTGAACCACACGACCTCCGGGTTATGAGCCCGACGAGCTACCAGACTGCTCTACCCCGCGTTAGCTATTCAATTATATTTACTGGCGATCAATCTGTCAAGCCTGTTTTTTCAATTTGCATAGATAAATATCCGTCCAGCCCATCCCGGTCAGACGCGATCAGCCGATCGGCGCCCGCACAGCGCAGCATGGCGCAGGTGATGCGCGCCCCTGTTACGATCACATCGGCCCGCGCCGGGTGCATGCCGGGCAGCGCCTTTCGCTGTTCCGTGTTCATGCTTGTCAGCTTTTCAAGCAGCGCTTCCACGGCCTCGATCGGCATAACATAATCCTGTACGCGCGCAGCATCGTACTCCCTGAGCTTTAAAAACAGCATGGCCAGCTGTGTGGCCGTGCCGCCCACGCCGTACAGCGCGGGCACCGGGCCGGGCAGCACCGCCGAAACCAGCCTGTGCGCAAACCCGTGTATCGTTACGTTCAGTTCGGCCAGTGCCTGGCCCTTGACCTGTTCCGGTGGGTAGGCGTATTTCTCCTGAAGGGTCACCGTTCCCATCGGCACGGACAGGGCGCGCAGCCCGCCGTTTGATTGGCAAATCAGCTCTGTTGATCCGCCGCCGATATCCAGCACCGGGCAGCCGGGCGCCGCCGCGCCGCGGCAGGCGATCACCGCTTCCATTTCCCCGGGAATGATCTGTGCGCTAAGGCCGCTGAGCCTGTTGAGCCTTTCGATCAATTCGGCCCCGTTTTCACATTCGCGTGCGGCGCTGGTGGCATAACACCAAACGGGCGCAGCCGCCCCGGCTGCACGGGCCTGCGCCAGAAAATCGGCCACAGCCTGTTCCGTGCGCGCCATGGCCGCCTCCGTCAGCCGTTTTGTTTGCGCCGAGCCTTCGCCCAGCCGCGTGACCGTCACAAATTTTTTGCTCTGCCCGTTTTCCCGCAGCAGCAGGCGAACCGAATGCGTGCCGATGTCGATCGCTGCAAAAACCGCCAAAACGCTCTCTCCTCCCCTGTATAAAAACCGCGATGGCCGCGGTTTTCAGGTTTTTTATTTTCGGCTGCGCCCACCGCTTTTTTTGCGAATGTTCCGCTTCAGGTCCAGCTGGCGCTCTTCCGATTGTTTCATAAACTGGCTGACCACGTTTTCAAACTCCTGCTTGGTCATCGCCGGCGGCTCGGGCGGCAGCGCCTGCTTGATGCTCAGCCGGATGCGGCCGTTATCGTCTTCCCCCAGCAGAGCCACCGTCACCTCATCGCCCACAGCCAGTATGTCACTGACGCTGCTGACATAGCTGTTTGCGATCTCACTGATGTGCACCAGGCCTTTGCGCCCATCCTGCAGCGCAACAAACGCGCCGAACGCGGTGATGCCCTCCACCGTGCCGCTGAAAATCTGCAACTCTTGCGCCATTGTGCTATTCACCGCCCCTGATCACATACCGTGTTTCGCCCGGCTTTACCCAGCCCAGCTTGTCCCGCGCAACAGACTCGATATAAGCATCCGTTTGCGCAGTCTGGATCAGATACTTGAGCTTGTCCCGCTCCATTTCCGTTTCCTGCATTTGGCCGATCAGCTTTTCCTGCTCTTCCTTCAGGTCCCGGATCAGGCGAAACTGCTTGAACAGCAGGGCCCCGGCATACAGCACAACCAGGCTGAGCAAAAACGCAAAGAACCGCCCGGTCACCCGCCGTTTTACCCGATTGTTCTGCATCCGTTTCACCTGCCTTCAATTTTTTGTAATATTTATTTTATATTTTTTGGTTCTTCTTTTCAAGTATAGAATTGAGTTTGGCCCCGGCACGGCGCACCAACGCACCCAAAAAACAAAAAACGGCGATCAGCGCCCGTGTGATCGGCCGCCCTATCCCGATGTGAAACACCAAAAAGCCTGCTCCATAGGCGCACAGAGCATACAGCCTGAAGGCCCCGCCCAGCGCCCGCACGCTGCAGGCAAGATAACACGCGCCGGCAAGCAGGATAAACAAAACGTCCGTTACATGCATCATAAACGCGTGTTTGCCCGCTGCACACAGGGCGTGCAGCACGGCATAGCAAAGCGCCGCCGCACCCCCGCCGGCGCAAAAAATGAGAAACACGGCACCCTGGCCGACGGTTTGCGCCATGCGTCAGCGCTTGCGCAGCCGGGCAAACAGGCCCATGCGCGGCGGCTCAGCCTCTTCATACAGCGCGCCGAACACCGCGCCCGAAACGATCATCTGCCCTTCCTCTAAGTTCAGGCGGTCGATATGCAGCCCGTCGCCCTCCAAAGTCAGCAGGCCGTCTGCCGTAAAGACTGCCACGGTCTCTTCCGAAAAACTGCCCAGTTCTTCCACGCCGCTGATCACCGCGCGGCTGCGGCCTTCTATCATCAGTGTATGTCCTCGTCCGTCCCGCCGCGTTTCCATGCCATCACGCTCCTTTGCATTCTGTTTGAGCGTATGCAAAAAAATACGGGGCTATGCGCCCCGTATTTTTGTTTTATGCGTGGATGAGATATTCCGTGATAAACATTTCAAGGTCGCCATCCATCACGGCCTGCACGTTGCCCGTTTCGGCGCCCGTGCGGTGATCCTTTACCATGGAATACGGATGGAACACATACGAGCGGATCTGGCTGCCCCACTCAATCTTTTTCAGCTCGCCCTTGATATCGGCGTTCTTTTCCGCCATTTCGCGTTCCTTGAGCTCGATCAGGCGGCTGCGCAGCATTTTCATGGCCGTTTCACGGTTCTGGATCTGGCTGCGCTCGTTCTGGCACTGCACCACGATGCCCGTGGGGATATGCGTGATGCGGATGGCGCTTTCCGTTTTGTTCACGTGCTGGCCGCCCGCACCGCTGCTGCGGTAGGTGTCAATCCGCAGATCTTCAAGGTTGATATCCACTTCGCCCGCATCTTCAATCTCGGGCATAACATCCAGCGAAGCAAACGAGGTGTGTCGCCGGCCCGAAGCGTCAAAGGGCGAGATGCGCACCAGGCGGTGCACGCCTTTTTCCGCTTTTAAATATCCGTAAGCGTCCGTGCCTTCCACGCCGAAAGACACGCTCTTGATGCCCGCTTCATCGCCTTCAAGCAGGTCGAACACCTTGATCGTGTATCCGCGCTTTTCGCAATACCGCGTGTACATGCGGTACAGCTGCTGCACCCAGTCCTGTGCCTCGGTGCCGCCCGCGCCCGCGTGCAGCGAAAGGATGGCATTGTTATGGTCATACTCGCCGCGCAGCATGGTGGACAGGCGCACTTCCTCCACCTGTTTTGCCAGCTGTGCCGTGTCTTTGCACACTTCGGCGATCAGCTCTTCATCCCCCTCGGCGTCCGCCAGCTCGCACAGCTCCAGCGTCTCCTGCACGCCGGTATACAGCTTATTATAGCTGGTAACCCGATCGGTGAGCATTTTCACTTCTTTGTTCACTTTTTGCGCCGCGTCTACATCATCCCAAAAGGCGGGCGCTTCCATCTGTTCGTGCAGTTCCTTTATTCTTGCCTCGCATTCGGCCAGGTTAAAGGGACTCACCTGCCCTTTTGAGCGTTTCCAGCATGCCTTGCAGTTGGCTGGATGCCAGTTCCATCTCCATGTTCGTTCCTCCTATGCGTTTTTGCCGCAGCAGTTTTTATATTTTTTCCCGCTCCCGCACGGGCACGGCGCATTTCGCCCCACGCGTTCGCCCGCCCGTGTTGGCGCACCCTTGCGCCTTTGGGATGCATCGGCCTGTTCCACCGGCCGCTGCGCTTCCCGCGCGATCGTGCGCCGCTGGGGCGCCGACTGCAGATTGAAATGGAACAGCATCAAAAGCGTGTCCTCCTGAATGCTGTGCACCATCTGCTCAAACATATCATAGCCTTCAAACTTATATTCCGTTACAGGATCCCGCTGGCCCAGCGCCCGCAGGCTCACGCCCTGACGCAGCTGGTCCATCGCGTCGATATGCTCCATCCAGTGGTTATCCACGCTGCGCAGCAGCACCACGCGTTCAATCTCGCGCATATCCACGCCCGCTTCTTCCACCTGCGCTTCGCGCGCCCGATAGGCTTGCCGGCATCCTTCCAGAATGCTGCTTTTCAGCGTTTCCCGGCTGCCGGTTTCAGGCACCGCCATCGGCGCCAGCACCCGCGCGATATACGCCGACAGGGACGCAATGTCCCATTCCTGCGCCTGTGTGCCGGCGGGGCAATAGGTATCTACGGCATACTCCACCAGCGTTTGCATCATTTCCATCACCGAGCCGCGCACATCTTCACCCATCAGCACGCTTTTGCGCTGAGAATAAATAATGGAACGCTGCTGGTTCATCACATCGTCATATTCAAGCACGCGGCGGCGGATCTCAAAGTTGCGCGATTCGATGCGCTTTTGCGCGTTTTCGATCTGCTTGGTCAGCAGGCCGATCTCCATGGGAATATCATCGTCCGGGCTGAGCTTTGCCATGATGCCCTGCACCCGCTCGCCCCCGAACAGGCGCATCAGATCGTCTTCCAGCGCCACATAGAAGCGGCTGGACCCCGGGTCGCCCTGGCGGCCGGCGCGGCCGCGCAGCTGGTTATCCACCCGGCGGGATTCGTGCCGCTCGGTGCCGATGATGTGCAGCCCGCCCAGGCGCACCACGGCCTCATGCTCGGCCTTGCAGTTTACATTATATTGTTCATACAGCGCGCGATACGCAGCGCGGCGGGCCAGAATATCCTGATCCTCGGTGTCTGCATGGCTGACCGCCTCTTCAATCTGTTCATCCGAATAGCCTTTGGCGCGCAGCGCTTCACGGGCCAGATAGTCCGGGTTGCCGCCCAGCAGAATATCCGTGCCGCGGCCGGCCATATTGGTGGCAATGGTAACCGCGCCCACCTTGCCGGCCTGTGCGATGATCATTGCTTCTTTTTCATGGTTTTTGGCGTTGAGCACCTGATGCGGCACGCCGCGGCGGCGCAGCATGGCAGAGAGCGCCTCACTCTTTTCCACCGATACGGTGCCCACCAGCACGGGCCGCCCCGTTTTGTGCATCTGCTCAATCTCGTCGATCACGGCGGCAAACTTGCCTTTCACCGTGCCGAGCACCACATCGTTTTCATCCTTGCGGATCATGGTTTTATGCGTGGGGATCTGCACAACATCCAGCCCATAAATGCCCTGGAATTCCGCTTCCTCCGTTTTGGCCGTGCCGGTCATGCCGGCCAGTTTCCGGAACATGCGGAAATAGTTTTGGAATGTGATGGTCGCCAGCGTTCGGCTTTCATTTTCCACCCTCACGCCTTCTTTGGCTTCAATGGCCTGATGCTGCCCTTCGCTGTACCGGCGGCCCACCATGAGGCGGCCGGTGAACTCATCCACGATCACAACCTCGCCGTCGCGCACCACATAATCCACATCGCGCTTAAACAGCACGTGGGCTTTGAGGGCGATATTGATATGATGGTTGATCTCCGTGTTGTCTGCATCGGCCAGGTTTTCCAGCCTGAAATACCGCTCCGCTTTTTCAACGCCGGCGTCGGTGAGCGTAACGGCCCGCATTTTTTCATCTACCGTGTAATCTTCTTCCGCCGTCAGGCGCGCGGCAAACCGATCGGCCTGCGTATACAGTTCTGTGCTTTTCTCCGCACGGCCGGAAATGATCAAAGGCGTGCGCGCCTCGTCAATCAAAATGGAGTCAACCTCGTCCACAATGGCATAGTGCAGCTCGCGCTGCACCATCTGCTCGCGATAGATCACCATATTGTCGCGCAGATAATCAAATCCAAACTCGTTGTTTGTGCCATATGTAATATCGCACAAATAGCTTTCCCGCCGCTGGGCCGGCTCCATATCGTGCACGATCAGGCCCACTGTCATGCCCAGCATGCGGTAGATCTTGCCCATCCATTCGCTGTCGCGCCGGGCCAGATAGTCATTCACCGTTACGATGTGCACCCCGTGGCCGGAAAGCGCGTTGAGATACGCGGCCAGCGTGGCAGCCAGCGTTTTGCCTTCGCCGGTGAGCATTTCGGCAATGCGCCCCTGGTGCAGCACCACACCCACCATCAGCTGTTCGCGGTAATGGCGCATGCCCGTGGTACGCACGCTCGCTTCACGCACGGAGGCAAACGCTTCGGGCAGCAGATCGTCCAGCGTTTCGCCCGCCGCCAGGCGCGCGCGGAACGCCGCGGTTTGCCCGTTGAGCTGCTCATCCGTAAAGCTTTTCATCTTGTCTTCGAGCGCTTCCACCCGATCTACGATCTTTTCTATGGGCTTGAGCGGGTTGCCCGCCAGCAGTTTTGAAAACAGCGCCAATCCGGTGCCCTCCTGTTCGTTCGGCAATACTTGGTTTTACTGTGTTTTTCTATTGTATCATGAAGCCCGCCAATGGGCAAACACGGCATAAAAGAGGCCGGCCGCCTCGTTAAGGCCGCCGGCCGTTCCCGTTATCGGTTGCATACACCGTCAGTCAAGCTCGGGCTCGATCAGGCCAAGCTGCCCGTCATTCCGGCGGTAAAGCACATTCACTTCCCCGGTGTCCGCCGCGCAGAACACGAAGAACGCATGGCCCAGCAATTCCATTTGCTCAGCCGCTTCCTCCACGCTCATAGGGCGCACGGAGAACCGCTTGACACGCACAACACGCGGCAGTTCCTCTTCCTCCGCTTCCGCCTCTTCTTCCGAAGCGGGCAGGATGGGCATGTCGTAGCGGATGGACTGCTCTTTAATGCGTTTATCCATCCTCGTGCGATACCGGATGATCTGGCGCTCGATTTTCTTCGTTGCGTTGTCAATCGAAGCATACATGTCACCCGTTGCTTCTTCCGCGCGCACGATCGTTGTGCCCACCGGCACGGTGATCTCGGCAGCCTGCCGGCCGCGGAACATGGAAAGCATCACATGAACTTCGGCGTCTTCCCTCAAATACTTGTCAAGTTTGGACACCCGTTTGCGTACCACGTCTTCCAGATACTCGGAAACTTCCATTCCTTTTCCGTTGATCGAGATAATCATGATACCACTCCTTTCCGTTCTTGTATAATCAGTATACCATACAAAGGCTGTATTTGTCGCGCAACAGTTGCGGAAGACAGAAAAAAGCGGAGCAAAACCGCTCCGCTTTAAAACCGCTTATCTGTTACGCATACGCGCATAGCACTCGCTGCAATAAATGGGTTTGTCATTCTTGGGAATAAAGGGAACTTCCGTTTCTTTGCCGCATTCGGCACAAACGGCGTGATAACTGACTTTTTCACGGCGGGCGTTCTTTTTGCTGTTCCGGCACTCGCGGCAGCGAACGGGGTCATGATACCCTTTTTCTGCAAAGAATTCCTGCTCACCGGCGGTGAACATAAACTCGGCCCCACAATCGCGGCATACAAGTGTTTTGTCCTGGTACATTGATTCTTTTCCTTCACATTTTATTTGGGCGGCGACTCGGCTGACCTGATTTTTGCCCCCACATCCGCCGGCTGGAAGGTTCGCTCCTAAGGCATTGGCCTCCCCACTACTGCTCCTCTCAGCGCAGCAAGCCGCGCTGGCCGGACTTACCTCTAAGCTGCACCATGCTCCCCACCGATTTTAGTGGATTACGTGGATCGTTTTGCCTGCAACTGGCTTCGATTTTCAATCACAGACCCAAGGCACCGTCCCTTGCCTTGATTGTATCTGCGCCGCATAAAAAGTGCAACCAAAACTTTTCAGGCGCGCCTGAAAACGCCCGTTATTCCTCCGCTGCCGCAGCGCAGATGCAGTTTATCCGCGCACCCTTTTCGCGCAGCACCCGCGCGCAGGCGGACAGCGTGGCCCCGGTGGTGCACACGTCATCGAGCAGCAGCAAATGCAGCCCCGAAGCGCGCTGGTCCGCTTCAAAGGCGTGTTTCATGTTTTTCTGCCGCAGCTCCTTGCTCATGCCCACCTGATGGGGCGTGTCTATTACACGGCGCACAAGATCCGTTTGTACCGGCAGGCCCGTGTAAACCGCCAGTGCAGCCGCGATCACCTCCGCATGGTTGAACCCGCGCTCGCGCAGCCGGTTCGGATGCACGGGGATGGGCACGATCGCATCCGGTGAAAGCTTTGCCCGGCTGAGCACGCGCTCCATGGCCAGGGCAAGCGGCCGGGCCATATAGCGGCGGCCATCATATTTAAGCCCGCGGATGAGTTTGGCGGGCACGCCCTGATAGGCATACGGGGCCAGCAGATGCACCCCTTCCACATATTCGGGCCCGGTATACGCCCTGCAGGCCTGCCGGCAGGCAGCGCACAACCCGTCCGCCCCGCCCATGCCTTTTTCGCTTTTGCACACCATGCAGCTAACGTTTTGCGGCATCAGCAGCTCTTTTAAGATCTCTGTCATAGCTCGTTAAACTTTTTCAGCGCGCGCCTCAGGCCGCTGTACCGCGCTTTGATATGGTTGTTGTTCACCATCCTGTTCAGGGCGGCCGGCGGCCCGATGATCCACACCTTTTTGCGCGCCCGCGTAACAGCGGTATACAAAAGGTTGCGGCTGTACAGCTGCGGCGGCCCGCCCGAAAGCACGATCGCCACATTTTCAAATTCGCTGCCCTGTGATTTGTGGATGCTGATGGCGTAAGAAAGCTGCAAATCTTCCGTTTGGGCATAGGCATACTCGGCCCGCCGCCCATCTTCAAACAGCACGGTCAGCGTTTGCGAGGCGGTGTCTACCAGTTCCACAACGCCCATTTCCCCGTTAAACACGCCGCTCCCGTCTTCCTGGAACAATCCTTCATCCCGCGTCCATTCCAACCGATAATCGTTGCGCGTCTGCATCACTTTATCCCCCGTGCGCAGCGCTTTCCACGGCTTTGGCATCTGTGTTTGGCCGCGGGTGGGGCTGTTGAGCAAATCCTGCAGCAGGCCGTTAAGCCCGTCCACCCCCGTGTCGCCCCGCCGCATGGGCGTGATCACCTGCACATTCCCACCGCCCGCCACGGCGCTTACCGCCTGGCGGATGCTGCGCGTGTCACGGCAATCGATCAACTCAAATTCTCCGGGCGCACATGCGGGCATTTCGCCGCGGTTGATCCGGTGCGCGTTGAGGGAGATGGCGCTGCCTTCCCCCTGCCGATACACCGTGTCCAGCGCGATTACCGGGGCCACGCCGCTGTCGATAATATCGTGCAGCACATACCCGGGGCCCACCGAGGGCAGCTGATCCGCATCGCCGATGAAGATCACGCGCGTTCCATCGCGCAAAGCGCGGGTGAGGCGCATCAATAAAAAGATGTCCACCATGCTCATTTCGTCTACAATCAGTGCCCCGCAGGTGAGCGGGTTTTCTTCATCCCGGCGCCAGGTGAACCCATCTTCTTCCACGCCGCCGCTGTATTCCAGCAGCCGATGTATGGTTTTGGCTTCCCGGCCGGTCGCCTCCGTCATGCGTTTTGCAGCCCGCCCCGTCGGCGCGCACAGGGCCACTTCCAGCCCTGCGCTGTCAAACACCGAAAGCAAAAATTGCACGATGGTTGTTTTTCCCGTGCCCGGCCCGCCGGTGATCACGCTCAACGTGTTTTCCAACCCTGCCAGCACCGCTGCGCGCTGCTTATCGCTCAGTTTGATACCGCTGCGTTTTTCCTGCGCGGCAATGGCGCGGTCTGCCTCGGTGCGCAGCGGCATCAGGTCTGCCGCCGCCAGTTTATTGATCCGCACGGCGCACTCCTGCTCGCAGGCATACATCATGCGCGTATACACGGGCTCATCCTCGCCCGGGCCAAGCATCAGTTCCCCCGTTTGCACCATGCGCGCCGCCATGCGGCACACCAGATCAAGATCGGCGCCCAGCTGGGTGGCCGTGAAATCGCAAAGCATTTGGCTGGGCAGGCAGGTGTGCCCCTGCCCGGCAGCCAGCTGCAGGGAATACCGCAGCCCGGCGTTGATGCGAAACGGTGCGTCCGCCTCAACGCCCATGTTTCGGGCAATCGCATCCGCCGTTTTGAAGCCGATGCCAAAAACCTCGTCAGCCAGCCGATATGGGTTTTCGCGCACGAGCATCACGCCGTCGCGCCCGTATTCCCGGGCAATACGAATGGCCTGGCTCACCGTTACCCCGTATTCCGACAGGCCGGTGATCACCTCGCGCATTTCCGCGTTTTCCCGATAAGAATCGGCGATTTTTTCCGCTGTGATCGGCCCGATCCCGGGCACTTCCTGCAGCCGGTGCGGCGCGAAGGAAAGCACATCCGCCGTATCCTTGCCAAAAAAGCGCACAATGGCTTTGGCTGTGCTCGGCCCGCAGCCGCGAATCAGCCCGCTGCCCAAAAACCGCTCCATCGCCTCCGTGCCCTGCGGCATCATGGGATGACAGGCGCTGATGGCAAGCTGTTTGCCGTATTCCCGATGCACCGTCCACCGGCCGGCCAGCTCCACCGTTTCTCCTTCCCCGAGGGGCGGCGCGGTGCCAACGGCGGTCAGTTCCCGCCCCGTTTCATCCGAAACAGTCATCACGGTATAGCCGTTTTCCTCGTTGCGGAAGGTGATGTGTTCCACCGTGCCCGTTATAAACACCTGTTCGTTTTCCATGCCGTCCCCTCCTTTCCTGTTTTCAGTATAACGGCGGGCAGGCTGCATTGCAACGCGCGTATTCACCGCGCGGTCCGATTGTGGTATACTTTAGGCCGAAACGGAGGGGATCCCCATCAAACAAACCCTTGGCGCCGTGCGGCGGGCGGATTTTGAGTTTGACCTGATCCATGACGGTGACCGCATCGCCGTAGGTCTGTCGGGCGGAAAAGATTCGCTCACCCTGCTGCATGCGCTTCATTTATACGGCATGTTTTCCCATAAAAACTATTCGCTGTGCGCCATCACGGTTGATCCCGGGCTAGGGTTTGATCCGGAGCCGCTCAGGGCCTATTGCCAGTCGCTGAACATCCCGTATGTGTTTGCGCCCGGTGCCGTGGTGGAAACCGCGCTGTCCCTGCGCAAAGATGACGGCAAAACGCCTTGTTTCCTGTGCGCCAAAATGCGGCGGGGCGCGCTCAACCGCGTGGCAGCGGAAAACGGGTGTAATGTAGTCGCCCTTGGCCACCATAGAGACGATGCGCTTGAAACGTTTTTAATGAGCATGTTCTATGAAGGCCGGCTGAACACGCTGGCCCCCCGCTCTTATCTGGAGCGCACGGGGCTCACGGTGATCCGCCCCATGCTGTACCTGCCCGAGCTGCATATCAAGGGCGTGGCAAAGCGGTTGGAATTGCCTGTTTGCCCGGCCGTTTGCCCGTATGACGGGCATACCATGCGCGAAACGATGAAGCAAACGATCAAAGAACTGTCCCGCCGGTTCCCCAACGCGGATGAAATGATGTTTGCCGCGCTGCGCAACACCAACGGCTATCATCTGTGGGATAAATATCGGGTGAACGACCCTGTTGCCACCGGGCACCTGCGGCGCATCAAACCGGAAAAATAAAAAAAGCGGCTTTGAGCCGCTTTTTTATTGCTTGTCCATTACAGGTTGAAATACTCGCCGCGTTTATAATCGCGCACGGCGCTGGCCGTGTAACTGTCAAGGTCTTCCAGGGCTTTGCCCGTGCCGATGGCCACGCAGCTGACCGCGTCTTCCGCCACATAGCAGGGCACCTTGGTTTTCTCGGCCAGCATACGATCCAGCCCATAGAGCAGGGAGCCGCCGCCCGTCATGCAGATGCCGTTGGCGGAAATATCGGCCGAAAGTTCCGGCGGGGTGCGCTCCAGTACATTATGCACCGCTTCAAACACCAGCTGCATGGGCTCTTCCAGCGCTTCGAGGATCTCGTTGCCCGCCACGCGCACTTTGCGCGGCAGGCCGGAAATCAGGTTGCGCCCCGTTACATCCATATACACTTCTTCGGTGCGGGGATAAGCCGTGCCGATATTGATTTTCAGTTCTTCAGCCGTTCTGTCGCCGATCAGCAGGTTATGTTTTTTGCGGATATAGCGCACGATCGCTTCGTCAAACCGGTCGCCCGCGCATTTGATCGATTCGCTGACCACCGCGCCACCCAAGCTGATAACGGCAATGTCCGCCGTGCCGCCGCCGATATCCAGCACCATGGAACCGTACGGCGTACCGATATCAATACCGGCGCCGATGGCCGCGGCGATGGGCTCTTCAATCAGGTATGTTTTGCGCGCGCCGGCCTCATCCGACGCTTCGATCACGCTGCGTTTTTCCACCTCTGTCACGCCGCTGGGCACGCACACGACCACACGGGGCTTGAAAAACAGCCGGCGGCCGATAACCTTGCGCAAAAAGTACCGCAGCATGCGCTCGGTAACATCAAAGTTGGAGATAACGCCGTCTTTGAGCGGGCGGATGGCCACGATGTTGCCCGGCGTGCGGCCGATCATGCGGCGCGCCTCATCCCCGATGGCGACCATGCGGCCGCTCATCCGGTCAATCGCAACCACGCTCGGCTCGCGCAGCACGATGCCCTTTCCCTTTACATATACCAGAACGCTGGCAGTTCCAAGATCGATGCCAACATCGCTGTATTCAAACATACCTCTTCCGAAACCGGATTTGAATGCCATTGGTTTCTCCTCGCTTTAAAGCCTGTCCGCACGCAAAGCACAGAACGGCATAATTATCTAACCTGTATCATACCCCATTGCTCTCATTCTTTCAAGTTTTAAATATCGCCTTTATATTTTCTGTGCGTGGCCCATCCGCCGCGCAGGTGCCGTTCGGCTTTGTTTTCATCCAGCACGGCACGCACGCGCTGATACAAGGCGCGGTTGTTTCGCCTCAATCGCTCACTCACATCTTTATGCACCGTTGATTTGCTGATGCCGAATTTGGCTGCTGCGGCGCGCACCGTTGCCCCCGTTTCCGCAATGTATAAACCCAGCTGCACCGCCCGTTCGTCAATATTTTCCCGCACGCAGAACACTCCCCGTTTCCATAATGACCGCTTATCGAAGATATATGCATGTGCGTGCAGAACTATGAAAAAAGCCGCCCCCAAAGGGGCGGCTGTGCATTTTATCGGGTTATCCCTGCAGCTTGTCCAGTTCCGCTAAATACTGTTCTTTAAACATCTGGTATTTCTCGTTGAACACTTTGTCTTGCCCGGAATGCAGCCAATAGAGATATTCATGGTGTGTTTTGGCAATCTCTGGGTTGGACAGCCCAATGGTGGAAATACCAATGTTGGAACACTGGTCTGCAATGCGCTCCACATTGGTCAGCACATTCAAAAACACGAGCCCGCCGTACACCGAGCATTTGCCCTCGATCAGCCGGCGTGTGTGCCTGTTCCGCAGTTTTTCAACCATGGCGTCCACCACTTCTTCCAGCGGCTCGATGGAAAGAGCGGTCTGCTCGTCGCGGTTTTTAAACGCGGTGCCGGCATATTCCATGATCTGCCCGATCGCTCCGGATAACAGCGCCATTTCCTGCTTGGCAATGGGCGAGAAGCCGCTGCCTTTTTCCACCAGCTCCGTGGCGCATTCCGTCAGGTTCACGGCATGATCACCGATGCGCTCAAATTCGGGCAAGCACTGCAGATAATAGTTGAGCAGGGTGATATCGTCATCCGTTTTCGCGTGCGCGGACAGGCGCGCCAGATAGCTGTTGGTCATATCCGCCAGCTTATCGATCTTATCCTCTTTTTCGTTGATCTCCGCCACGGTATCTGCGCTGTATTCGTCCAGGATGCTCATCCCCTGCAGTGCCCCCTGCACGGCAAGATCTGCCATCATGTTGATAGACCGGTGGCTGCTTGACAGGGCCAGGGCCGGCATTGTAAAGAATTTTTCGTCCAGCGCAGCGAGCTCGGCATCTTCCTTCTGCCCTTTTTTCACATCGTCCTTAATGATCATGCGGCTGAGCTTTTCAAACAGCTTAACGAACGGCAGCAGCGTGATGGCGCCGAACAGTTTGAAAACCGTGTTCGCATTGGCAATGCCGCCGGAATTGATCGGCGCATCCCAGAAACTGCCGAACACGCCCACCTTGTGCAGCACGGTGACAACCACGATCAGCAGCAGCACCTGGAACACATTGAATATGATATGGATCATGCCGGTGCGCTTTGCATCGGCCTTGGCGCCGATGGAACACACGATCGCCGTTGTGATGCAATCGCCCATGAAAATGCCCAGCAGCATTGCATAGATCGAACCAAACGTTAGTTTCCCCGTGATCGCCAACGCCTGCAGGATGCCCACCGTAGCCGATGAGCTCTGGATGCAGAAGCATGCGGCCAGGCCCGCAATAAAGCCGAGGATGGGCGTTTCGGAAAGGCCAATGAGCAGGTTGGCAAACGCCTGCGATTCCGCCAGCGGGGCTACCGTTGCCGTCATGTTCAGCAGGCCGGTAAACAGAATGCCGAAACCCATGGCGATGCCGCCCCATGTATCGGCGTTTTTGAATCTAAACACCATGATCAGCAAAATACCGATCACCGCCGCCAGTGGCGCCAGCGTTACGGGCTTGAACAGGTTCAGCCATGAGGCTGCGCCCGCGTTCAGGTCCAGCAGGCGGATGATCTGCCCGGTTATCGTGGTGCCTACATTGGCACCCAGGATAACGCCCAGCGACTGCGGCAGCGTGATGATGCCCGCGCCCACAAGCCCGGAGGTGATCACGATCGTTGCCGTTGAGCTTTGCACCACGGCGGTGATCACAAGGCCCAGCATAAAGCCCATGAACGGGTTGGCGGTAACCTTCTTCATCGCATTTTTAAGCGCGCCGGAAGATCCCTGCTGCAGGCCGTTGCCCATAATGCGCATCCCGTACAGGAACAGCGCCAGGCCGCCGGCAAACGAAATAACATCAAAAATTGACATGTCCTGTTCTCCCTAAAAATACAGTGCTAAAAAATATCCATCGGCGCAGTCTCATGCCTGCCGGATACTGTTTTTTATGATTGTTTAAAAATTCAATTAGTTCAATTATAAAATGTTTTGAAATATATTACAACAAAAAAAGGGGAAGGTATGCCTTCCCCTCTGATTCATCTGATGAAATCGGTGGCCAGTTTGGGCAGCTCCTGTGCGGGTGCCTCAATGCCGTTTTGTTTGCCAAGCTCAATGCATTTGAGCAGCCATGCCATGTTCCGCCCCAGCGTGCGCATGGTTTGCATGCCTTCCTTATCCTGCATCACATCTTCCGGGGTATAGCCGTGCACCATGTTCCAATACTGACTGGACACGATGGGCATCTGATTGATGGTGAAATACTTGTTCAGCTGGTCAAACGTTGCCGTGGTGCCAGCGCGGCGGGCAGACACAACTGCAGCGCCCGGTTTTTGGCGGAACACCGCGCTGTTCGCATAAAACGCGCGGTCCATCACTGCCGAGATCGCGCCCGAAGCGCTGGCGATATGCACGGGCGAAGCAAAAATAAAGCCATCGGCCGTTTCCGCTTTTTCCAAAATCACATTCACCATATCATCGCGCACGCAGCGGCCTTTCCCGCCGTTGCGGCACATGTTGCAGGCTGCGCAGCTGTAAAGCGGGCCCACACCGAGATTCACGATCTCCGTTTCAATGCCGGCGGCATTGAGCTCTTTTTCCACCTCGTGCAGCGCCGTGTAGGTGCACCCGTGCGGATGGGGGCTTCCGTTGATCATCAATACTTTCATGTCACTTCCCGTCCTTTCTGAATACGATGCGTTTACTTAAAATATAATTGGCGATGATCACCAAAATGTTTACAAGGATCTTGCCGATCATGTCCGGCATATGCAGGGCCACCACCAGCAGGTTCATCAGTGCCATATCCAGCCCCATCGTGATCAGCCGGCAGCCGAAAAAGGCGGCCATTTCCCTGAGCACCGCAGTGCGGCCGGCGGCTTTGCTTTGAAACACAAAACGCCGGTTGGTTACATATGCAAAGAGGATGGACAGCGTGATCGCGCAAAAATTGGCCGTGTTCAGCGCTGTTACCGGTCCCATCACCGGTGCAAGCAGGCGGGAGAGCGCATAATAACCGATGAAGTTGACCAGCGTGGTAAGCCCGCCAAAAAACAAATACAGCGTCGGCTCGCGATACGTTCGGAGCAGCTGCTTTAACCTGTTCATGCTTTTTTGCCCCGCGGGCGGGCGGGCCGTGTCGGCCGGGGCGGGCGCGCCGTCGGCACGAGCGAATCGGTTTCATGGCCGATCAGGTCAGTGCGGCCCGCTTTTTGCAGGGCTTTTCGCACCGCCTCTGCATTTTTGGGCAGGTAAAACTGCAGCAGGGCGCGCTGCATGGCTTTTTCCTGCTCGCTGCGCGGCACATACACCGGTTTTTCCGTGCGCGGGTCCATGCCCGTGTAGAACATGGCGGTTGACAGCGTGCCCGGCGTAGGATAAAAATCCTGCACCTGTTCGGGCCGCTGGCCCGTTTTTTTCATGTAACAGGCAAGCTCGATCGCCGCATCCAGATCGCTGCCCGGATGGCTGGAGATAAAATACGGCACAAGAAACTGCTTTTTGCCTTTTTTACGGTTTAAATCATAATAGCGCTTGCAGAATCGATCATACAGGTCTATTTCCGGCTTGCCCATCAGCTCCAACACTCTTCTGCTCGCATGCTCGGGCGCAACCTTGAGCTGCCCGCTGATGTGCGATTCCACCAGCTCTTCCAAAAACGCCGGGTCATTATCATACATTATATAATCGTACCGCAAACCGGAGCGCACAAATACGCGGCGCACGCCTTTAACGGCCCTGAGCTTTTTGAGCAGCACGCGGTAATCATAATGGCTCACCTGCAGGTTGGGGCATCGCGGCCACAGGCACTGCTTGTTTGCGCAGGCCCCGCGTTTTAACTGGTCCGGGCAGGCCGGCTGGCGGAAATTGGCTGTGGGGCCGCCCACGTCATGAATGATCCCTTTAAAATCGGGGTCCTGCGTCATGCGCTGCGCTTCTCCCACAATCGATTCATGGCTGCGCGTCTGCACGATGCGGCCCTGGTGATAGGTGAGCGAGCAGAACGAACAGCCCCCGTAACAGCCGCGGGAAGACACCAGCGAAAATTTCACTTCTTCCAGCCCGGGAATCGGTTTTTGATAGCTTGGGTGCGGCGCGCGCGTATAGGGCAGGTCATACACCGCATCCATCTCCTGCCGCGTCAGCGGCGCGGAGGGCGGGTTTGCAATCACATACCCTTTTTCAAACGCCTGCGCGATGCGCCGGCCGCGCACCCCATCGTTTTCCCGCTGCTGCAGCATGAACGCGCGGTTATACGCCTTTTTGTCTTCGCACACTTTGCCGTGCGCCGGCATCTGGATGCAGGCCAGCCCTTCGGCCGAGGTGCGGATAAAGCATGTGCCGCGCACATCATCTATCTCTTTTACCGGACGGCCGGCTTTGAGCGCGTGCGCCACGCCCAGCACCGGTTTTTCCCCCATGCCGTAAATCAAAAGATCCGCGCCGGTATCCACCAGCACGCTGTGCCTTACTTTGTTATCCCAATAATCATAATGCGAAAAGCGCCGCAGGCTTGCTTCCAGCCCGCCGATAATGATGGGCACGCCTTTAAACGCGCGGCGGATCAGATTGCAATACACGATCAACGCCCGATCGGGCCGCTTGCCGGCTGCCCCGCCGGGGGTATAGGCATCGGTGCTGCGCCGGCGTTTGGCCGCCGTATAATGGGCCACCATGGAATCAAGGTTACCGGCGTTTACCAAAAAGCCCAGCTTGGGCCGCCCCAAAACGCTGACCGAGGCCGGGTCATGCCAGTCCGGCTGCGCAATGATGCCTACCCGATATCCCGCACTTTCCAAAACGCGCCCGATGATGGCCGTGCCAAAAGACGGGTGATCCACATACGCATCCCCCGTTACGATCACCAAATCCGGTGCATCCCAGCCCATCTGCCGCATTTCCGAGCGGGACATGGGTAACCATTGCTGCATAAAAACGCCTCCGTTCCGTTCGAGTATAGCATATTTGTTCTTTTCTGTCCCGCTGCTGTATAATAATATAAGAGGTGTTCAGGATGAAAGAAGATAAAACACAGGTCATGCGCGCGCTGGACAAGGCCAAGGTTTCTTACGGCACGGCGTTTTACGATGCCAACGACGGGCAGATCGACGGCGTGAGCGTGGCACATAAGATCGGCGCCGATCCGGCCATTGTGTATAAAACGCTGCTCACCCGCGCCAACGACCTGTCCATTTGCGTATGCGTGCTGCCGGTAGAGCACGAGCTTGACCTGAAAAAAGCGGCGCGGGCACACGGCAAAAAATCGCTCTCCATGCTCCCGGTGTCCGAACTGCTGTCTGTCAGCGGCTATGTGCGGGGCGGCTGCTCGCCGCTGTATATGAAAAAGCGGTTTTCCACCGTGATCAATGAGTCTGCCCGTTCATTTCCCGGCATATATGTTTCTGCCGGGCGCATTGGCGCGCAGATTTTGATCGACCCCGCCGTGCTGGCAACGCTTGCCGGCGCTGTTTTCGCCGATGTGGTGCAGCCCTGAGCCACAGCATATAGTGGTCGGCGCATCAGTGTGCACACAATTGCGTTTTAGTGCGAAAAACACTTGACCGAACAGGGTTTTTTGGAGTATCTTACTATTAGCAACGATATAACCAGCTCCGAATTGCGTTCAACCCCCGTTGGCTGTCGCAATCGTTAGGGTGCAGCGGGCAACCGGTGCGCCTGCCTTTTGCAAAGGAGCCTGCACTGCTTTATGTGAGTGCAGGTTTTTTCGTTGAGTTGTTCAATTTTGCAAAATTTTAAAGGAGGCAATTGGTATGTCTTTGGGTTACAACAACAAAGTATTGATGGTTAACCTGACCACCGGCGAAATGCATGTTGAAGAACCGGGCGAAAAGCTTTTCCGCATGTATCTGGGCGGCACCGGTCTCGGCACGTATTACTGCATGCGGGATATTCCCGCCGGCGCTGATCCCCTCGGCCCCGAAAACCGCCTGGTGCTC